>DATJIO010000013.1:0-128692 GCA_035493215.1 Caulobacteraceae bacterium | reverse complement strand
CCATCTGCGACTGCACGATCTCGTCGCCGGCCTGGAGCGACAGGCCGAAGGACGAGGCCACCAGGTTGATCGCTTCAGTGGTCCCCTTGGTGAAGACCACGGTCTCGGTCGAGGGCGCGTTGATGAAGCGGGCCACGGTCTTGCGGGCGGCCTCGTAGAGGTCGGTGGTCTCGTTGGCCAGGGTGTGCAGGCCGCGGTGCACGTTGGCGTAGGAGCCTTCCATCAGCCCGGCCATGGCGTCGATCACCGCCCGCGGCTTCTGGGCCGACGCCGCGCTGTCGAGATAGACCAGGGGCCGGCCGTTGACCTGGCGGCCCAGGATCGGGAACTGCACCCGGGCGGCCCGCCAGTCGAAGGTTGTGGTTTGCTCGGGCTTGAGGGGCGCGTTCATGACAGCGCCTCCAGCCGCCGGCCGGCCCAGCCGCGCAGCGCTTCGCGGGCGCCCTCATGCTCGATCCGCTCCACGGCTTCGGCCACAAAGGCCTGGGTCAGCATGGCGCGGGCGGCCAGAAGCGGGATGCCGCGGGAGCGGGCGTAGAACAGGGCCTCCTCGTCGAGCGCCCCGACCGTGTTGCCGTGGGCGCAGGCCACGTCGTCGGCATAGATCTCCAGCTCCGGCTTGGCGTCGACCTCGGCCTTGTCGGAGAGCAGCAGAGCGTCGTGGCGCATCCGCGCGTCGGTCTTGTCGGCGCCGTGGCTGACGACGATCTTGCCCTGGAACACGCCGCGGGCCGAGCCGCCGACCACGCCCTTGGCCAGCTGCGAGGTCTCGCCGCCCAGGCCCTCGTGGACGACCACGGTGGTGACGTCGGCGTGGCGGGCGGCGTCCAGCAGATAGACCGCGTCCAGCCGCGCCTTGGCCCCGCCGCCGGGATGGTGCAGGTGGGTCTCGTGGCGCTGCAGCTTGGCGCCGGAGGCCGCCACGGTCTGGGCGTAGGTGGAGCGCTCGGCCAACCGCACCTCAGCCGTCGAGACCGAGACCGCGCCGTCCGGCTCGTCCATCACCACGACCCGCTCCAGCGAGGCGCCGACGCCCAGCTCGATGTCGAGCAGGGTGTTGGCGAAATAGTGGTCCCCCCTGCCCTCGTAGCTTTCCAAGAGCACCGCCTTGCAACCGGCGATGACCTGGACCTTCAGGCGGCTGAGGTGGCCGGTGTCGTGGGCGTCGGAGATGAAGCGCACCGCCACCACCTCGTTGGCCAGCAGCGCCAGGTCCGGCCCGGCCTCGAAGCCGTTGACGAACACCAGCTCGCGGTCGGCCAGGCCCTCGAACGGGCCGGGCCAGCCGGGCTCCAGCGCCGGGGGCGAGTGGGGGGGAACGGCGCGCAAGGCTCGCGCCACGTCCGACCAGCGGAACGACTCGTCGCGGCGGTTGGGCAGGGCCGCGCCGCCCATCCAGCTTGCTGCTTTGGAAAGGGCGTTCACGCGGCCTCCCCGTAGCGGTCGTAGCCCGACTTCTCCAGCTCCAGCGCCAGCTCCGGCCCGCCCGAGGCGACGATGCGCCCCGCCGCCAGGACGTGGACCTTGTCGGGGCGGATGTAGTCCAACAGGCGCTGGTAGTGGGTGATGACCAGCATCGCCCGGTCGGGGGCGCGCATGGCGTTGACGCCCTCCGACACGATCTTCAGGGCGTCGATGTCGAGACCGGAGTCGGTCTCGTCGAGGATCAGGAAGCGTGGCGACAGCATCGCCATCTGGAAGATCTCCATCCGCTTCTTCTCGCCGCCGGAGAAGCCGACGTTCAGCCCCCGGCGCAGCATCTCGAAGTCCATCTTCAGCGAGGCGGCGGTCGCCCGCGCCAGCTTGAGGAATTCCGGAGCCCCCATCTCGGCCTCGCCGCGCGCCTTGCGCTGGGCGTTGATGGCCGTGCGCACGAAGGTCAGGGCCGGAACGCCCGGGATTTCAAGGGGATACTGGAAAGACAGGAAGACGCCCTTGGCCGCCCGCTCGTCGGGGGCGAGCGCCAGCAGGTTCTCGCCATCCAGGGCGGCGGAGCCTTGCGTCACCTCGTAGCCGTCGCGCCCGGTGAGCACATAGGACAGGGTCGACTTGCCCGCGCCGTTAGGTCCCATGATCGCGTGCACCTCGCCCGCCGGCACGTCGAGGGTCAGGCCCTTGAGGATGGCCTTGCCGCCGACCGTCGCGTGGAGGTTCTTTACCGAAAGCATTGTCGTTCCTTGACTAATCGTTGCGCGCATAGGTCGCCAGCAGCGTGGCCAGGGCGCGCTCCACGTCGGCGATGGTGCGGACGTCGTCCAGCACCGTGGCCTGGTAGTCGTCCGGCTTCTTCACTTCGTATTCGAACCGGAACTCGCCGTTCTCCAGCGCGGTGACCACGATCATCACCGGGCCCGGATCGATCCGCAGGTCGTCGTCCAGCAGCTCCACCTCGGCGTGGATCGAGCGGAGGAACTCCTCGTCCTCCATGATCGAGCGGTAGAGGCCTTCGAGCTGGTCCTTGGCCTCCTCGAACGAGGCGCACTTCTGCTCGCGGGCCTGCGCCTTGCGGGCGAGTTCGGCTTGGTAGAGGTCCTTCAGCGGCATTCGGCGTCCTCAGTAAAAATCGTCATCCTCGGGCGGAGGCCGAAGGCCGACCCAAGGACCCAGCAGCCCCGCCCTTGCCGACACCCGGCTTTACCCGTCGGCGCGGCCGGGTCCTCGGGTCTCCGCTACGCTGCGCCCGAGGATGACGGGTAAGACTCATCCGACCGATCCTTCCAGGCTCACCGCCACCAGCTTCTGGGCCTCGACGGCGAACTCCATCGGCAGCTCCTGCAGGACCTCCTTGACGAAGCCGTTGACCAGGAGCTGCACGGCCTCCTCGGCGCCCAGGCCGCGGCTGCGGACATAGAACAGCTGGTCCTCCGACAGGCGCGTGGTGGTGGCCTCGTGCTCGAAGTGGGCGTGGGCGTTGCGCGCCTCGACGTAGGGGACGGTGTGGGCGGCCGAGTCCTTGCCGATCAGCAGGCTGTCGCACTGGGTGAAGTTGCGCGCGCCCTTGGCCTTGGGGTGGGCCGAGACCAGGCCGCGGTAGGTGTTGGACGACTTGCCCGCCGAAATGCCCTTGGAGATGATCCGCGAGCGGGTGTTGGCGCCCAGGTGGATCATCTTGGTGCCGGTGTCGGCCTGCTGGCGGCCGTTGGTGATGGCGATGGAGTAGAACTCGCCCACAGAGCCCTCGCCCTTGAGGATGCAGGACGGGTACTTCCAGGTGATGGCCGAGCCGGTCTCCACCTGGGTCCAGGACACCTTGGCCCGGTCCTCGCGGCAGTCGGCGCGCTTGGTGACGAAGTTGTAGATGCCGCCCTTGCCCTCGGCGTCGCCCGGGTACCAGTTCTGGACCGTGGAGTATTTGATCTCCGCGTCCTCCAGCACTACCAGCTCGACCACCGCGGCGTGGAGCTGGTTCTCGTCGCGCTGGGGCGCGGTGCAGCCCTCCAGGTAGGAGACGTAAGAGCCCTTGTCGGCGATGATCAGGGTGCGCTCGAACTGGCCGGTCTCCGACGCATTGATGCGGAAATAGGTGGAAAGCTCCATCGGGCAGCGCACGCCGGGCGGCACATAGACGAAGGAGCCGTCGGAGAAGACCGCCGAATTGAGGCAGGCGTAGAAGTTGTCACTGACCGGCACCACCGAGCCCAGGTACTTCTTCACCAGCTCGGGGTGCTCGCGGATGGCCTCCGACATCGGGCAGAAGATCACCCCGACCGCGGCCAGCTCCTTCTTGAAGGTGGTGACCACCGAGACGCTGTCGAACACCGCGTCCACGGCATATCTCGGCGAGCCGATCACGCCGGCCAGAACCTCCTGCTCGCGCAGGGGAATGCCCAGCTTGGCGTAGGTGGCCAGGATCTCGGGATCGACCTCGTCGAGGCTGTTGATCCCCACCTTCTCCTTGGGCGCGGCGTAGTAGTAGGAATCCTGGAAGTCGATCTTCTTGTAATGCAGGTTGGCCCACTCGGGCTCGTCCATGGCCTGCCAGCGCTCGAACGCCTCCAGCCGCCAGGCCAGCATCCACTCCGGCTCGTCCTTCTTGGCCGAGATGAAGCGGACGGTGTCGGCAGAAAGCCCCCGGGGCGCGAAGTCCTGCTCGATGTCGGTGACGAAGCCGTGGGCGTAGCCCTCCAGGGCCTCGACCGTCTTCACCGTTTCCTTGACCGCGGCCATCTAGGCGTACTCCTTCGCGCCGACGCGCGATCCATGTCGTTTGAAGGCGGCCAGCCACGCGTCTGCGAAGCGGCGCCAGTCCTGCTCGGTGGTGGCCCAGCCGCCCGAGGCCCGCAAGGACCCCTGCGCCAGTTCGCCCATCCCCATGGTCGCCAGCACCGCGCTCTGGCGCACCTTGCCCGAAGAGCAGGCCGAGCCGGCGCTGACCATGACCCCGTCGAGGTCCAGCGCCATGACCTGCAGCGACGAGGCGTAGCCCTGGACCGCCAGGCACAGGGTGTTGGGCAGGCGCGGCGCGCCCTCCCCGGCCACCGCCACCCCGGTCTCGGCCTTGAGCCGGTCGATGGTCGCGTCGCGCCAGGCGCCTTGCGCGGCGAAGGCGTCGAGGTCGCACAGGCCCGCGGCGGCCGCGGCGCCGAAACCGGCGATGCCGCAGAGGTTCTCGGTGCCCGCCCGCAGGCCCCGCTCCTGGCCGCCGCCGTGCATCTGGCGATGGATCGCCGCGGCCGGCGTGAAGGCCAGCGCGCCCACCCCCGCCGGTCCGCCCAGCTTGTGGGCCGACAGCGCCAGGGTGTCCGCACCCAGGCTCCCGAGGTCGACGGCGATCTTGCCGGCCGCCTGGATGGCGTCGACGTGGAGGGCGCCGCCGGCGGCGTGGACCAGGGCGGCGGCCTCGGCGACGGGCTGGATCACCCCGGTCTCGTTGTTGGCCAGCATCAAGGCGACGAAGGGCCGGCCCTCGGCCGGGCCCCAGGCCGCCAGACGGGCCTGAAGCCAGGCGAGGTCGGCCCGGCCCTGGCCGTCCACAGGCCAGGTCTCGACCGGCAGGCCGGTGGCGCGGGCGGTCTCGACCACGCTCTCGTGCTCGGTCGCGCCGACGATCAGGCGTTTGGCCGCGCCGGAGGCGACCGCGCTGTCGATGGCGAGCGCATTGGCCTCGGTGCCGCCACTGGTGAAGACGATGTCGGCGGCTGCCGCCCCCACCAGGGCGGCGACCTGGTCGCGCGCCTCTTCGACCGCCGCGCGGGCGGCCCGGCCGCGGGCGTGGATCGACGACGGGTTGCCGCCAATGGCCAGGGCGCGGGCCACGGCGTCCGCCGCCTCCGGGCGAATCGGGGCGGTAGCGTTGCAGTCGAGGTAGACCGGGACGCTCATGCGGCGGCCTGCGTGCTGGGGGGCGCCGTCGCGGCGGGAGGAGGGTCGAAGCGGCGATTCAGCACGTCGTCCAGCGAGACCCCGTCGAGATAGGTCTCGATCCGGCGACCGAGCGCCTCCCACAGGCCGTGGGTCAGGCATTGTTCGCCCGAGGCCATGCAGCCGGTCTGCGGAGTCTCGCCCCCCGTGCAGCGGGTGGCGCGCAGCGGCTCGTCCACCGCCAGCACCACCTCGGACACCCGCGTTTCCTCCGCGCCCTTGGCCAGGCGATAGCCCCCGCCGGGACCGCGGACGCTGCGGACCAGGCCGCCGCGGCGCAGGCGGGCGAACAGCTGCTCCAGATAGTCGAGGGAAATCTGCTGGCGGGCGGCGATCTCGGCCAGGGGCACGGCGCGGCTCTGCCCGTGTGCGGCGAGGTCGGCCATGGCCATCACGGCGTAGCGGCCCTTGGTGCTCAGACGCATTGCGACCACCTCTTGGACGGGGGCTTTCAAAAACCACCCACCTGCGCGCGAGCCCGTGCTAAAACCCGCGGCCCCCGTGAGGGGAGCCCCCTCGCGCTTGCGTCGTCGATGTATGAAGACCGAGCGCCGTGGTCAAGTATTTACGCCGGCCCGCCTCCGCGGACGGCGCTTCAAAGGGAGACGACGGCCCCCATGCCCGAAGTTGTTCTGACCGGCGCCTCCGGACGCTTGGAAGGCCGCTATTCCCCAGGCAAGCGCGACAACGCCCCGATCGCCCTGATCCTGCACCCGCACCCCAAGGCGGGCGGGCACATGAACAATCCGGTCGCGGTGCAGCTCTATCAGCTGTTCATGAAGCGCGGCTTTGCGGTGCTGCGGTTCAATTTCCGCGGCGTCGGCCGCAGCCAGGGCGAGTTCGACAGCGGCATCGGCGAGCTGGCCGACGCGGCCTCGGCGTTGGACTGGCTGCAGACCGGCAACCCGGCCGCCTCGCAATGCTGGGTCGCCGGCTACCAGTTCGGGGCCTGGATCGGGATGCAGCTCCTGATGCGCCGGCCCGAGACCGACGGCTTCATCTCGGTCTCGCCGCCGACCAACGTCTACGATTTCAGCTTCCTGGCGCCCTGCCCCGCCTCGGGCCTGATCCTGCACGGCTCCAACGACGGAGTCGCCGCACCCAACGAGGTCGAGCGCGTGGTGGCCAAGCTGCGCACCCAGAAAGGCATCTCCATCGCCTACGAACTGGTCGACGGCGCCAACCACTACTGGAGCGAGCACCTCCCCGCGGTGGAGGAGCGCGTCGGCGCCTACCTCGACCGGCGCCTGGCTGTGGACAAGGGCTGAGGTCGAGCCTCCCCCCTCTAGCGCGATTGTCCCTCCCCCTGGTGGGGAGGGCGACTCGCGTCGGCGGGCGGGGCTGGGGTGGGCCGCACGAGCGCTCTTCCGCCACCCCGCCACCGTGCTAAAGCCGCTCGCCATGAGCACCGAGTTCCAACCCAAGTCCGAGCTGGTCCGCGTCCTGACCGAGCGCGGCTTCCTGCACCAGGCCACCAACATCGAGGGCCTGGACGCCAAGGCCGCGGCGGGGCCGATCACCGGCTACATCGGCTTCGACGCCACCGCCGACAGCCTGCACGTGGGTTCGCTGCTGCAGATCATGATGCTGCGGTGGATGCAGAAGACGGGCCACAAGCCCATCGCCCTGATGGGCGGCGGCACCACCAAGGTCGGGGACCCGTCGGGCAAGGACGCCACCCGCCAGCTGCTGACCGACGCCCAGATCGCCGCCAACATCGCCGGCATCCGCCGGGCGTTCGAGCCGTTCCTGACCTTCGGCGACGGTCCGACCGACGTGATCCAGCCCGACAACGCCGAATGGCTGGACGCCCTGGGCTACGTCGCCTTCCTGCGCGAGTACGGGGTGCACTTCACCCTGAACCGCATGCTGACCTTCGACAGCGTCAGGCTGAGGCTCGAGCGCGAGCAGCCGCTGACCTTCCTCGAATTCAACTACATGCTGATGCAGGCGGTGGATTTCCTCGAGCTGAGCCGCCGTTACGGCTGTTTCCTGCAGCTGGGCGGCTCGGACCAGTGGGGCAATATCGTCAACGGTGTCGAGCTGGTCCGCCGCGTCGAAGCCAAGGAGGCGTTCGGCTGGACCTCGCCCCTGATCACCACTTCGTCGGGCGCCAAGATGGGCAAGACCGCGGCCGGGGCGGTGTGGTTGAACGCCGACCGGCTGTCGCCCTACGACTACTGGCAGTTCTGGAGGAACACCGAGGACGCCGACGTCGGCCGGTTCCTCAGGCTGTTCACCGACCTGCCCCTGGACGAGATCGCCCGGCTGGAGGCGCTGCAGGGCGCCGAGATCAACGAGGCCAAGAAGGTCCTGGCCAACGAGGCCACCACCCTGCTGCACGGGCGCGAGGCGGCCGACAGCGCCGGCGGCGCGGCCAAGGCGGCCTTCGAGGAGGGCCGGCTGTCGGAAGACCTGCCGAGCCTCGACGTCCCCCGCGCGGCCCTGGAGGCGGGCGTGCCCCTGGCCACGCTGGCCGCCGACGCCGGACTGGCGGCCTCCCGCGGGGAGGCCCGGCGCCTGGCCCAGGGCGGGGGCCTGCGCCTGAACGACAAGGCCGAGACCGACGGCCAGCGCCTGGTGACCCTGGCCGACCTCAGCCCCGAGGGCGTGATGAAGCTGGCGGCGGGCAAGAAGAAGATCGTGCTGGTGCGGCCGGTCTAGCGGGCCCGAAGGACGAGGCGGCTGCACCACGGAGGACGCGACCAATGACCGAACTCAAACCGGGCGATCCGGCGCCGCCCTTCGAGTTGCCGACCGACGGCGGCGGGACGGCCAGGCTGTCGGACTACGCCGGCGGCTGGCTGGTGCTCTATTTCTATCCCAAGGACGACACCCCCGGCTGCACCAACGAGGCCGTCGCCTTCACCCAGGCCCTGCCCCAGATCGCCGCCGCCGGCGCCCAGGTGCTGGGAGTCTCCAAGGACCCGCCCAAGAAGCACGACAGGTTCAAGGCCAAATACGGCCTGGGCTTCCCCCTGGTCTCGGACGAGGGCGGCGCCATGGTCGAGGCCTACGGGGCCTGGGTCGAGAAGAGCCTGTACGGCCGCCAGTACATGGGGATCGACCGCTCCACCTTCCTGATCGACCCGTCCGGCGTCGTCCGGAAGGTCTGGCGCAAGGTGAAGGTCCCCGGCCACATCGAGTCGGTGCTCGAAGCCGTCAAGGCCCACGGAGCGCCGTCCTGACCCCCTTGGCGCCATGCGTCATCCTGCCGCAGGCGGGTCGCGGCGGCGGGGCGGCCGCGACGCCCCCTCTATGCTCGGCCGACGGCCCCCCATCCAGTAGTCGGCCGCCTCCCGCTTCCCCGCCGGCCGCCCTCTATTGCCGCAATGCGATGAAGCGCGACGGGGGGCGTGGCGAATACACCGCCCCGGCGGACGGCCCGGTGGATGTCGATCCCGTTGCTCGCCAAGGCGGCGCCCGCAGGCTGCGAGCCTTCCCGGAGAGCTTGACGGGCGCCCTCGAAAGACGAATCCAGATTCGGAAATCCCCGCCGCTCGACCCCTTCAAGCAAGCCCTCCGCCCGCGACAGATTTGCCCTCAGGCGGCCAAGCCACTTGAAAGACTGTGGGATTTTTGCTGCAACTCTGGAAAATCTAGTGGGCGGGTTATTAGGTCATGAAGTTTTTACGATGGGCGCAAGTCCGTCACGGGGTGCTGGGGTGCTTTCCGGAGCGCCACATCTATCTTCGCTCCGGCGGCGAAATGCGCACCTTCACCCTGACCACCCCTCGCCAACTGGGCTTTGCCGGGCTGGCGGCCGCCATCCTTGGCTGGACCTTGATCTCCACCGCCGCCGTGACGCTGAACGCCTTCGCGCTCGGCGCCGGCGAGCAGGCGGCCGCCAAGACCAAGGCCTACTATGAGCGGCTGATCGCCGACCGTCAGGCGCGCCTGAACTCGGCGGTGGCCGAACTCAGCGAGACCTCCGGCTCCCTGGACGGCCTCGCCCAGTCGATCGAGTCCCGCCACAACGCCCTGGCCATGCTGCTCGCCGACGTCCGCGGCGCCCCCGGCGCGGTCGCGGCCTTGAAGCCCATGCCTCAGCCCGACAAGACCCGTTCGCCGCTGGACCAGATCCGTTCGGTGCGGGCGGACCAGGAGCGGCTGGTGGCCGCAGCCGAGAGCTTCGCCAAGACCCGCGCCGACCGCCTGCGGCTGGCCTTCCGCCTCGCTGGCCTGGACCCGGCCAACTTCTCCGGCCGCGGCGTCGCCGGCGAAGGTCTGGGCGGCCCCCTGATCGAGGCCAAGGACCCCAGCGCCCTGGCCGCCATTCTGGACGTGGACGAGGATTTCGCCGGCCGCATCCAGACCGCCGCCCAGGACCTGAACGCCATGCGGTCGCTGAACGCCGCGGCCCAAACCCTGCCGTTCCAGAAACCGGTGGCCACGCCGGTCAAGTCGAGCGGCTACGGCGTGCGGTTCGACCCCTTCACCGGCCGTCCGGCCTTCCACGCCGGCCAGGACTTCGCCGGCGGCTACATGACCCCGATCTACGCCACCGCCCCGGGCGTGATCTCGTTCACCGGCGTCCGCTCGGGCTACGGCAACACCGTCGAGATCGACCACGGAAAGGGATTCAAGACCCGTTACGCCCACCTGCAGGGAATTTCGGTAGCGCCGGGCCAGAGAGTAGGCTTGGGTCAGAGGATCGGCGCCATGGGCTCGACCGGGCGCTCGACAGGGGTCCACCTGCACTACGAAGTCTGGGAAAACGGCCGCGTCCAGGACCCGACGCGATTTTTGAGGGCTGGCGATTATGTTCAACAAAACAGCTAATCCCCCACCGCCGGCGCGCCGGCCTGAGGCCCCTCAGTCCCCCGTCGACGTCGCTGCGGCCAGCCGCCGGCCCGCGCCGGCGCGGGCCCCCTCCCTGATCGGCCCGGACCTGACGTTCGAAGGCCAGATCTCGGGCGACGGCGAAGTGCACGTCGAAGGCACGGTCAAGGGCGAGATCCGCGTCGCCCGCCTGGTCATCGGCGAGCACGCCACGGTGGAAGGCGTCATCCGCGGCGGGGCCGTCGAGGTGCGCGGCCGGGTGATCGGCAATATCGAAGCCAAGGCGGTGAAGCTCTACGAGAGCGCCCACGTCGATGGCGACATCGTCCACGAGCAGCTGTCGATCGATGTCGGCGCCTTCTTCCAGGGGCGCTGCCAGCAGGCCCAGCGCCCCGCGCCCATGCCCGCTCCGGCGCCGCAACCGGCCCCCAGGGTCGTCGAACTGGACCAGGCCAAGGGCTGAATCTTACTCCCGAGTCGCGCCCACGGTCGCGGCCAGGGACGCGCCCATGAAGGCGTCCAGGTCGCCGTCCAGCACGCCCTGGGTGTCGGAAGTCTCCACGTCGGTGCGCAGGTCCTTCACCATCTGGTACGGCTGCAGGACGTAGGAGCGGATTTGGTGACCCCAGCCGATGTCGGTCTTGGCGTCCTCCACCGCGCGTGAGGCTTCCTCGCGCTTCTTCAGCTCCAGCTCGTACAGCCGCGCGCGCAGCATCTTCCAAGCCCGGTCGCGGTTCTGGTGCTGCGAGCGCTCGGTCTGGCACGCCACGGCGATGCCGGTGGGGTTATGGGTCAGGCGCACGGCGCTGTCGGTCTTGTTGACGTGCTGGCCGCCCGAGCCCGAGGCCCGGTAGGTGTCGACCCGCACGTCGGCGGGGTTGATCTCGATGACGATGGTGTCGTCCACCACCGGATAGACCCAGACGCTGGCGAAGCTGGTGTGGCGGCGCGCGCTCGAATCGTAGGGCGAAATCCGCACCAGCCGGTGGACCCCCGCCTCGGTCTTCAGCCAACCGTAGGCGTTGGTCCCCTTGATCTGCAGGGTGGCCGACTTGACCCCGGCGGTCTCGCCCGGGGTCTCCTCGATCAGGTCGACCTCCATGTCGTGGGCGTTGGCCCAGCGGGTGTACATCCGCGTCAGCATCAGGGCCCAGTCGGCGGACTCGGTGCCGCCGGCGCCGGAGTTGATCTCGACGAAGGCGTCGTTGCCGTCGGCCTCGCCGGAAAGCAGGGCCTCCAGCTCGGCGCGGCCGGCCCGTTCCTTCAGCGCCTGCAGGGTGCGCGCGGCCTCGTCGCCCGAGGCCGTGTCGCCCTCCATCTCCGCCATTTCGGCAAATTCCAGGGCGTCGGCGCGTTCACGCTCGAGCGAGCGCACGGCCTCGATCTGGCTGGCCAGGCGGGTGCGCTCGCGCATCAGGGCCTGGGCGGCCTCAGCGTTGTCCCAAAGGGTCGGGTCCTCGACCCGGGCGTTCAGCTCGTCGAGCTTACGGAGTGCTGGATCCCAGTCAAAGACGCCTCCTGAGCAGTCCGATGGACTGCTCGATGTCGGCCGCGTAGGCCTCGACATCCGCTCTCATGCACAAATGCTCCGGTTCCGAGGGGCGGAGATAGGCTGGTCCGGGGGCGGACGCAACCAAGCCTGCGGGTCAGAACAGCCCGTTCAGCTCCGGCGGGGGGCGGTTGGGGGCCTGGGCGGCGGCCGCGGCGGCGTTGGGCGCGCCGGTCAGCTGGCCGCCCGGGAAGGCCTGGTCGTAGGGGATCGGCCCGGTCTCCAGCACCGCCGGCCGGGGCTTGGGCTCGGTGCCGGGACGGAAGGCCTCCCGGCGGCCGCCCACCAGGGCGAAGCGGGCGTCCTGGGGGGCGGTGAAGTCGGTCTTGGGCTTGCCCTTCAGCACGTCGCGCATGAAGTCGATGAAGATCGGCACCGCGTCGACCGCGCCGGTCTCGTTGTGGCCCAGCGAGCGGTTGTCGTCGAAGCCCACGAACACCCCCACCACCAGCTCGGTCGAATAGCCGACGAACCAGGCGCTGCGGTAGTCGTTGGTGGTGCCGGTCTTTCCGGCCAGGGGATAGCCGAGCGACGAGACCGCCGCGGCGGTGCCGATCTGGGTCACGCCCTGCAGCATGGTGGTGATCTGGTAGGCGGTGATCGGGTCCATCACCTGCGCCCCGCCAGGGGCGATGCGCGGGCTCTCCTCTCCGCCGAACGGAGCGGTGCAGCGCGGGCAGTCGCGCTTGTCGGCGCGGAAGACCGCCTTGCCCTGGCGGTCGGCGGCCAACTCGATCAGGTGGGGCTCGATCTTTCGCCCGCCGTTGGCGAAGGCGGCGTAGGCGGCGGTCAGCTTGAAGGGCGTGGTCTCGGCCGCGCCCAGGGACATGGCCAGCACCGGGGCCATCTGGTCGACCACGCCGAACTTGATGGCGTTGGCGCTGATCTTCTTCATGCCGACGCCCTGGGCGATGCGCACGGTCATGACGTTGCGCGAGAACACCAGGCCGTTGCGGAAGACGGTCGGGCCGTAATAGCGGCGGCTGTCGTTCTGCGGGGCCCACACCTTGCCGGTGTTGTCGGTGAAGGAGATCGGCGCATCGGTGATGACGCTCATCGGCGAAAAGCCGTTCTCCAGCGCGGTCGCATAGACGAACGGCTTGAAGGCCGAACCCGGCTGGCGCAAGGCCTGGGTGGCGCGGTTGAAGTTGGACAGCGAGAAGCTGTAGCCGCCGACCATGGCCAGCACCCGTCCCGAGCGCGGCTCGATAGCCACCAGGGCGCCGTTGACGGCGGGCACCTGGCGCAGGCCGTAGCGGCCCGCCTCAGTCGGCTCGACGAACACCAGGTCGCCCTGGGCCAGGCCCTTGCCGGCCCGAGCCCAGGCCACGTCGGCGGGCTCCAGCGCACCCTCGCCGCCCTGGGCCAGCCTGACCTTGACCGTCCCGCCCTGGACCAGTTCGATCACCGCGGCGCGCCAGTCGCGGCGTTCGGACGGCGGCGACTTCGACTTGGCTTCGGCCTCCCAGCCCGGCGCGATCTCGACGTGGCCGAGCGCCCCGCGCCAGCCGTGGCGACGGTCGTAGGCCTCCAGGCCGCGCATCAGCGCCACGCGGGCGGCGGTCTGCAGCTTGGAATCCAGCGTCGTGCGCAGGTAGAGCCCCCCGCCTTCGACCTTGTCGCCAAGGGTGGCGTTGGCGCGGGCGCGCACCTCGGAGAGGAAATAGTCGGCGTCCTGGTACTGGGCCCGGCGCGGCGCGGTCTGGACCACGAGGTCCTCATGCATGGCGGCGTCGGCGGCCGCCCGGGAGACCCAGCCCAGGTCGGCCATGTCCTTGATGATCTGGTTGCGCCGGCCCATGGCGTTGGCCTTGCGCCGGATCGGATGGTAGTTGTCCGGCCCCTTGGGCAGGGCCGCCAGATAGGCCATCTGCGCCAGGGAGAGGTCGTTCAGCGGCTTGCCGAAATAGTTGAACGCCGCCGCCCCCACCCCGTAGCTGCGATAGCCCAGCCAGATCTCGTTCAGGTACAGCTCGAGGATGCGGTTCTTGGTCAGGGTCTCCTCGAGCCGGCGGGCGAGGATGGCTTCCTTGATCTTGCGGCCGAAGCTGACGTCGTTGGAGAGCAGGACGTTCTTGGCCACCTGCTGGGTGATGGTCGAGCCGCCCTGCAGCCGGCGGCCCCGGGCCAGGGCCAGCACGTCGCGGGTCATGGCCCGGCCCATGCCAGTGATGTCGATGCCGCCGTGCTCGTAGAATTTACGGTCCTCGGCGGTGAGGAAGGCGCGCACCAGGGTCGGCGGCAGCTGGGCGTAGGGCACGAAGATGCGCCGCTCGCGGCCGAACTCGCCGATCAGGGTGCCGTCCCAGGCGTAGACCCGGGTGGAGGTCGGCGGGCGGTACTCGGCCAGTTCGGAGGCGTCGGGCAGGTCGTGGAACAGCCAGGCGGCGTACAGCGCCAGGCACAACCCGGCCACGGCCACGGCGCTCAGGAAGGCGACGCCCGCGATAGCGACCCAGCGTCCGGTGGAGTTCAAGAGTGCAAAACCTCCACGCCGCCGCCGACAGGACCGCGGCCATGATCGCCCCCGCGACGCGCGCAGACATTCCGCGTCGGGGGGGCGGCGTCAAGCGGGCTTAGCGCCGCGAGGCCTGCGCCGCTAGGTGGAAATCGCGACGCCCGGAAAAGCTGGGGCCTGGCCGCGAGGACCCCGCCCGCCGCCGCGCAGGGAGCCTACCGCGCCGCGTAGCGGGCTTCGGCGGCGAAGTAGTCGTCGATGCCCTGGCTGACCGCGTCCATCAGGGCCTTGCGGCGGTCGCCGTCGGTGAGGGCCTTCTCGTCGTCACGGTTGGTGATGAAGCCCATCTCCAGCAGGACCGCCGGCACGTCGGGGGCCAGGAGCACCATGTAGCCGGCGTCGCGGTGGCTGCGCTGCAGGAGCTGGGTCTGGGTCCCGACCCTGTGCAGCAGGCTTTCGGCGAAGGTCGAGGAGCGGTTGACGGTGCCGCGCTGGGTCAGGTCGAGCAGGATGCGGTTCACCGCCTCGTCCGAGCCCGGCATGGTGACGTCGATGAAGCTGTTCTGTTCGAGGGAATAGCGGGCGGCGCGGTCGGCGCCCTTCTCCGACAGGGTGTAGGCGGTGGCGCCGCGGATGGACGGGTCGCCGCCGGAATCGGCGTGCAGCGACAGGAACAGGTCGGCGTTGGCGCGCCGGGCGATCTGCACCCGCCGCTCCAGGGGAATGAAGACGTCGGTGTCGCGGGTCAGCACCACCTTGTAGCGGCCCGAGCGCTCCAGGCGGTCGCGCAAGGCGCGCGCGGCGGCCAGGGTGATGTCCTTCTCGCGGCTGTCGGCGCCGACGGCGCCGGGGTCCTTGCCGCCGTGGCCGGCGTCGATAACCACCACCTTCTTGGTCGGCAGCAGGGGTTGCAGCGGGGCCTTGGCCTTTTGGACCTTCGCCGCAGACGCGGCCGGAGCCGCTTCGCCGGAGGCCAGGATCGAGCCGATCGGGTCGGCGCCTCCCTCTTCGGTCAGGTCGATCACATAACGGTAGACCGAAACCCCGTCGCCGGGGGCGAGCAGGAAACGGCGCTTGACGACGGCGGGGCGCACCAGGTCCAGCTTGATCCGGGCGCCGCCGGCGGCGGTGTCTATGGCCCAGGTCTTCACCAGCCCGGCGCCCTGCCCCTGCATACCGCCCGGTGCGGCGACCTGCGGCAGGGCGACGACCACCGTACGCTCGTCCTCGGCGATCAGCTTGCCCTGGACCGTGCGGTCGAGCTCGATCACCACGCGGGTCTGGGTGGCGTCGCCGCCGAGGCGGACCTTGAGCACGCCGGCGGCGGACTGCTCCTGGGCGGCGGCGGCGGCGGCCAGGCCGAGGCCCAGCACGGCGATCACGGCCACGACCCGCCCCGTCCGGCCTTTCACCCAGGCCGTCAGCCCCGCTACGCCACGCATTCTTCGGACCTGATTCCGCTTACAACCTTCGTTGTCCCCCCGACGGCGTAGCCAAAGTGTTAACTCCGCGGAAAGGAAACGGCTCCTGGGCGCAAAGCCGGTCCCGGACGCGGCCGCGCTTTCCTTTTCCATTGCAGTGTTGCAAAGTCGCAGCGCGCGAGAGCGGCGTCGCCCCCATCAAAGGGGCCGGCGCCAGCCGGGCGCACCTGCGCCGTCCGTATTCACGGGACCGGCGCAACCGCTGATTCGCGCCGCTTGAGGCGCGCCAAGGACAGACCCATGGGCTGCGTCGCCCCCACTCGCAATTTCAAGACGTGGCGCTCTGCGCCGCGCCCCGTCGGCGTCGCCGCCGGCTGCGAACGGACCTTCGACGCCGCCTCCATCAGACGGCCCCCGGATCCAGAGCGGTTCGGCGCGCGCCGTGGAGAACGGTTTAATGACCAAGAGAATGTTGATCGACGCCGCCCACGCGGAAGAGACGCGTGTGGTGGTGGTGGACGGGAATCGTATCGAGGAACTTGATTTCGAGAGTCAGTCCCGCAAGCAGTTGCGGGGCAATATCTATCTCGCCAAGGTCACCCGCGTAGAGCCCAGCCTGCAGGCTGCTTTCGTCGAATACGGTGGAAACCGCCACGGTTTCCTCGCGTTCAACGAAATCCATCCCGACTATTACCAGATCCCGATCGCCGACCGCGAAGCGCTGATGCGCGAGGAAGCGGAAGCCGAAGAGGAGGACCGGCGCACCCACTCCAGCCGCGGCCGCGGCCGCAGCGCCCCGGCCGCCAGCGCCCGCAGCGAAAGCGAGGTCGAGGGCGAGCACGAAGAAGGCGAGCACGACGCCGAGGTCGGGCGCCGCGACGAAGTCACCGACGACGACGACGACGTCATGGAGGAGGAGCTCGAGCGCCGCCGCCGCCGGCTGATGCGCCGCTACAAGATCCAGGAGGTGATCAAGCGCCGCCAGATCATGCTGGTGCAGGTCGTCAAGGAGGAGCGCGGCAACAAGGGCGCGGCCCTGACCACCTACCTGTCGCTGGCCGGCCGCTACTGCGTCCTGATGCCCAACACCGCCCGTGGCGGCGGAATCAGCCGCAAGATCACCAACGCCCCCGACCGCAAGCGCCTGAAGTCGGCCGCCCAGAGCCTGGACGTGCCGCACGGCATGGGCCTGATCATCCGCACCGCCGGCGCCGCGCGCACCAAGGTCGAGATCAAGCGCGACTACGAATACCTGCTGCGCCTGTGGGAGACGATCCGCGAGGCGACGCTGAAGTCCATCGCCCCGGCGCTGATCTACGAGGAAGAGGACCTCGTAAAGCGCGCCATCCGCGACATGTACGACAAGGACATCGAAGACATCCTGGTGGAAGGCGAAGCGGGCTACCGCGAGGCCCGTGACTTCATGCGGATGATCATGCCGTCACAGGCCAAGAAGATCATCCACTACAAGGACCCGATCCCGCTGTTCGTGAAGCACAAGGTCGAGGACCAGCTCGCCCAGATGCACTCGCCGGTGGTCCAGCTGCGGTCGGGCGGCTACCTGGTGATCAACCAGACCGAGGCCCTGGTCGCCGTCGACGTCAACTCGGGCAAGGCGACCCGCGAGCGCAACATCGAAGCCACCGCGCTGAAGACCAACATGGAGGCGGCCGAGGAAGCCGCCCGCCAGCTGCGCCTGCGCGACCTGGCCGGCCTGGTGGTCATCGACTTCATCGACATGGACGAGTCCAAGAACAACCGGGCCGTCGAGAAGAAGCTGAAGGACTGCCTCAAGGACGACCGCGCTCGCATCCAGATGGGCCGAATCTCCTCCTTCGGCCTGATGGAGATCAGCCGCCAGCGCCGCCGCACCGGCGTGCTGGAGGGCACCACCCACGTCTGCGAACACTGCCAGGGCAGCGGCCGGGTGCGTTCGATCGAATCCAGCGCCCTGGGCGCCCTGCGCGCCATTGAGATCGAGATGGCCCGCGGCGGTCCGGGCGCCATCACCCTGCGCCTGTGCCCGCCGGTGGCCCTGTACGTCCTGAACGAGAAGCGGGCCTACCTGACCCGGCTCGAGCAGGTCCAGGGGCTGAGCGTCACCATCGCCCTCGACGACAGCCTCGGCCACGCCGACGTCGGCATCGACCGCACCGCCACCCACGAGGGTCGCCCGGTCCCGGTGGAAGCCCATGCCCCGGTCGAGCCCGAGCCCGCCTTCGTCGACGAGGCCGAATATGAGGACGAAGTCGCCGAGGCCGAGGAAGCCGAAGAGGCCGAAGGCGGGCGCGCGCCGGCCGCCGAATCCGAGTCCGAATCCGACCGCGGCCCTCGCCGCGGCCGTCGCCGTCGCCGTCGTGGCGGTCGCCGCGACGAGCCCGGCGCCGAGCGTGCGCCCGGCGCCGCCCCGCGCGCGCCGCTGGAGGCCGGAGAGGCCGGCGATGACGAGGAAGATGGCGACGAGGAAGACGACGGTCAGCCCGGCTCGGCCGACGGCGGCTACGGCGCCGCCGACCGCGGCCCGCGCCGCCGCCGCCGCCGCGGTCGTCGCGGCGGTCGTCGCACCCGCGAGGAGGGTGGCCGCGAGGCCGACCCCTACGTCTGGGTCGATCCGCACGGCGGCGAGGCCCCCGTCGAGACCACGGGCGAAGCCGGGCCGGCCCCGGGCGAAGACCCCTATGTCTGGCGCGACCCGCTGAACCCCCGCGGCCGAAACCGGCCGCCGGTCCAGGCCGCGCCGGCCCGGGCGGCCCAGCCGGCGCCCGAACCTGCCGCCGTCGCCCCCGCGCCGGAAGCCGACGTCTACGCCTGGAAGGAGCCGGGGACGGAAGTCCCTGCCCCGGAGGCCGCGGCTCCGGCTAAGCGCGTCCGCAACCGCAAGCCTTCGGCCAAGGCCCTCGCGGCCGAAGCCGCAGCCGCCGAGGCGGCCGTAGCGGTCGAAGCCCCCGCGCCGGTCGAAGCGCCGCAGCCGGAGTCGGAGCCGGCTCCGACGCCCGCCGCCAAGGCGCCGCGGACCCGCAAACCCTCCGCCAAGGCCCTGGCGGCCGAAGCGGCGGCCGCCGAAGCCGCCGCCACCGCCGCGGAACCTGTCCCCGAGCCCGCCCCGGCCCCGGTGCTGGCCTTGGCGCCTTCGCCTGCGCCGCGGACGCCCGACCCGGCGGAAATCTCCGCCCCGCCGGCCGCGCCCAAGCGAGGCTGGTGGCATCGCGGCTGATATGCCGCTAGTCTGACGTGGGGTGTGCGGGGTTCCGGGAAACCGGGACCCCCTGCAGACGGGCCTGGGGAAGAGCAAGGAGCGATCGCCCCGCATGGACTCCCTGACGTCTTCTTCCCCTGTCCGACTGCGGGCGGCGACCCGACGCCTCGGCGTCGCCCTGCCCGCGCTCTGCGCCGCCTTGACCATGGCGGCGCCGCCGCAGGCCCATGCCCAGCAGGGCGGCATGAACATCATCCTCGACACCGAGATCGAGGAGATCATCCGCGCCGACGCCGAGCCGGTGTTCCTGGCCGCCAGCCTCAACCCCAAGGACGTCAAGATCCACCTGAACGGGGACAAGAGCCTGAACGCCGGGGCGACCTCCGGCCAGAACATGATCATCAACACCGGCCTGATCCAGGAGACCGAGACCCCCAACCAGCTGATCGGGGTCATCGCCCACGAGACCGGCCACATCGCCGGCGGCCACATGGTGCGCTCGGGCGAGATGCAGAGCGCGGGGATGAAGCCGTTCCTGCTGACGATGGGCTTAGGGATCCTGGCCGCCGTGGCCGGCGCCCCGGACGCGGCCGCGGCCCTGATGACGAGCGCCGGCCAGTTCGGGACCCTGGGCGCCCTGGGCTATTCCCGCGAACAGGAAGCCCGCGCCGACCAGGCCGCGGCGACCTATCTCCAGCGCGCCCACCTTTCGGGAAAGGGGCTGGTCGAGTTCTTCGACAATTTCCGCTACGAGGAGGTGTTCTCCGAATCCCGGCGCTTCCCCTTCTTCCAGAGCCACCCGATTTCGTCGGAGCGGATCGAGCTCCTGCGCCGGCGGGTCGAGGACCAGCCCGACTTCAACAAGGTCGATTCGCCGGAGGCCCTGGCCCGGCACGAGATCATGAAGGCCAAGCTGGCGGCCTTCATGGACCCGCCCAACCAGACCTTCGCCAAGTACAAGGAGAGCGACACCTCCTCCCCGGCCCGCTACGCCCGGGCGATCGCCTACTACACGGCCCTCGATACAGACCGGGCGATCAAGGCCATCGACGCCCTGATCGCCGAGCAGCCGGCGAACCCCTATCTGCAGGAACTGAAGGGCCAGGTGTTCTTCGAGTCCGGCCGCACCAAGGAGGCCGAGGCCCCGCACCGCCGCTCGGTTGAGCTGAAGCCGGACGCGCCGCTGCTGCGGGTCAACCTAGCCCAGACGCTGCTGGCCCTGAACGACAAGGCCAAGGTCGACGAGGCCATCGACCAGCTCGACAAAGCCCTGGCCCTGGACAAGGACAATTCGGTGGCCTGGCGGCTCATGGCCCAGGCCAGGGATTCCAAAGGCGAGAACGGCGCCGCGCGCCTGGCCGCCGCCGAGGAGCAGTTCTCGAACGGCGACATGAACCAGGCCCGCATCTTCGCCATGCGCGCCCGCGAACTGCTGCAGAAGAACACCCCCGAATGGCGCCGGGCCACCGACATCGTTCTGGTGGCCGACCCCTCGAAGGAGGACATCCGCGCGGTCCAGGGCGGCTAGTCGCCCCCAGGTTCGCCTTGATGCCGCCGCCGGCATGGGCTTCAAAGGCCTATGCGCTTCTTCGCCCTCATCGCCGCCATCGCCCTGATCGCCATCCCCGCCGCGGGCTGTAGCCCGTCCGGCAAGGCGCCCGGCCAAGCGGCCGCCGGCGACCAGATCCGCGCCTACATCCTGGCCCACCCCGAGGTGATCGAGGAGGCCATCGGCAAACTGCAGGAAAGGCGTCAGGCCGCCGCCGACACCCAGCTCAAGGCGCAGCTCGTCGCCAACCGCAGCAAGGTCGAGCGCGACCCCCGCGACTACGTGGCCGGCAACCCGAACGGCAAGGTCACGGTGGTGGAGTTCTTCGACTACCGCTGCCCCTACTGTAAGGCGGCCCTGCCCGAGATCGCCAAGCTGATCGCCGACAACAAGGACGTCCGCTTCGTGTTCAAGGAGTTCCCGATCCTGTCGCCGATATCGGAGACCGCGGCGCGGGCAGCCTACGCCGCCAAGGCTCAGGGCAAGTACTGGCCCGTGCACCAGGCGCTGCTGGCCGAGAAGAACCTGGACGGGGAGTCGATCGACCGCATCCTGCGCGACAATGGCGTCGACGTCGCACGCGCCCACGCCGACGGCGCCGGCAAGGCCACCACCGACTTCCTGGAGGAAACCCGCGCCCTTGGCCGCGCCACCGGCGTCAACGGCACGCCGGCCTTCATCATCGGCGACCGGATGGTCTCCGGCTGGGTGCCGGCGGATATCCAGGCCGGCATCGCCGAAGCGCGGAAGAAGAGCTAGAACAACAGCTTGTCGATGACTTGCGGCCGTATTCCGGCCAGCCAGGCGGTGGGGTTGACCGCCCGGTCGACCTCGAAGTCCACCAAGCCGGCTTCGCCCAGGCCGCTGCTCTTTTGGTGCATCCCGCCCTCGAGGCGGTCCCGCGCGAAGTGCTCGAGATAGGAGGTGCGGCTGAGGGCGCACGGCCTGTTCAGCACCGTGACGTAGTGCCAGTCCCAGCCGGCGCTGAACTCCAGTTCCGGCTCGACGTTGAGCGCGTCGACGACCAGGCGGGCCAGCCGCCGGTCGTAGCCCTGGCTCACGCCGGGAATGTTTTTGGTGAAAAGGAAATCCGTGGCTTCCCCCAGAACCCGCTCGGGGGCGCTGTGGAAGCGGGAGTTGAACAGGCTCACCGGCAGCGGCGTCTCGCTACCCGCCTGCCTCGCGAAGGCCGAGCGCAGGACCGGGAGGAACTCCGGGTCGTGGACCGTGTCGTTGTCGGTCAGGTACAGGATGTCGAAGTCGGTGTGGCGGTAGACGAAGTCCCGCATCGTCTTGGCCCGCGACCGGGCGATCCCGCCGTTGGACTGGAACCGGATGACCTCGTCGGCGTAGCCCGACAGATAGGCCTTGTCGTAGGCGTCCGACGCGTCGTCGTACACGACCAGCTTCACGTCGGCCGAGCGGAACGGCGCCAGGTTCTCCAGGCAGATGCGGGTGATGACCGGCCGGTTGTAGGTCGAAAGCGCGATCAGGACCTTCATCGGCACCCTCGGTGGTCCCCTTCCCCGCGCCGGGAGCGCCAGGGAATCACTTGAACCTCAGATCAGCCCCGCCATCGGGCTCGACGGGTCGGCGTACAGCCGTTTGGCCATCCGCCCCGCCAGATAGGCTTGGCGGCCCGCGACCACCGCATGGCGCATGGCGCTGGCCATGAGGATGGGGTCCTTGGCCTCGGCGATGGCGGTGTTCATCAGCACCGCGTCGCAGCCCAGCTCCATGGCGATGGTCGCGTCCGAGGCCGTGCCGACCCCGGCGTCGACCAGCACCGGGACC
The DNA here is from genome assembly GCA_035493215.1 of Caulobacteraceae bacterium. Classification (GTDB taxonomy): domain Bacteria; phylum Pseudomonadota; class Alphaproteobacteria; order Caulobacterales; family Caulobacteraceae; genus NCED01. The sequence continues at coordinate 106,582 of DATJIO010000013.1, read as the reverse complement.
TTGGCCTGCTCGACGATCAGCCGGACGTTGACCCGGTTCTGGACGCCCAGGCCCGAGCCGATCGGCGCCGCCGCCGGCATGATCGCCGCCGCCCCGGCGTCCTCCAGCCGCTTGGCCATGACCACGTCGTCGGTGCAGTAGACCATGACGTCGAAACCGTCGGCCGCCAGCATCTCCAACGCCCGCAGGGTCTCGACCATGTCCGGGTAGAGGTGCGGGGTGTTCGACAGCACCTCCAGCTTGACCAGGCTCCAGCCCCCCGCCTCGCGGGCCAACCGCAAGGTTCGCACCGCCTCCTCGCCGGTGAAGCAGCCGGCGGTGTTGGGGAGGTAGGTGAAGCGGTCGGGCCGCACGAAGTCGGCCAGCATCGGCTTGGTCGGATCCGACAGGTTGACCCGCCTCAGGGCCACGGTGACGATCTCGGCCCCTGCGGCCTCGGCCGCGGCGGCGTTGAGCGCATAGTCCTTGTACTTGCCGGTGCCGACGATGAGGCGGGAGCGGAAGGTGCGTCCCGCCACGGTCCAGGCGTCCCCGCCGGCGGCGTCCACGGCCGCTATGGGCGCGTTCATGGCGTCAGCCCCCTCCGATGAAATGGACGATCTCGATGCGGTCGCCTTCGGCCAGGGCCGTCGCGGCGTAGAGCGAACGGGGCACGATCTCGAGGTTCCGCTCGACCGCGACCTTGCGCGAATCCAGCCCCAGCCCCGCCACCAGGGCCGCCAGGTCCTGCGCGCCGTCCAGCTCGCGCGCCTCGCCGTTGATCACCAAAAGCATCGCCTGCTTGTGACGCTTGAGCCTCGGCGATACAAGTCCGCCCTCATATCCGGGCCGGAGCGAATGGCGACTCAGAAGCCGATCTATGTGCTGAACGGACCCAACCTCAATCTGTTGGGCTCGCGCGAGCCGCATATCTACGGGACCGAGACCCTGGAGGACGTGCGCGCCCTGTGCGAGGCCAAGGCCGCGGACGGCGGCTTCGCCATCGTGTTCCGCCAATCCAACCACGAGGGCGTGCTGATCGACTGGCTGCACGAAGCCCGCACCGACGGCGCGGCGGTGGTGATCAACCCGGGCGGCTACAGCCACACCTCGGTGTCGCTGATGGACGCGATCAAGGCCTTGGAAATCCCCGTGATCGAATGCCACCTCTCCAATCCGGCCAAGCGCGAGCCTTTCCGCCACACCTCCTTCGTGTCGCAGGCCGCCCAGGGCGTGATCTGCGGCTTCGGGCCCCTGGGCTACGAACTGGCCGTCGCCGCGGCGGTGCGTCTGGCCAAGGCCAAGGTCGCGCCTGCGTCCGCCAAAGTCTAAGGTCCCACGCATGAGCAGCCCCAAGGAGCCGGCCGCGGCCGGCCGCAATGAACCCCCGGAGCCGATCGACACCGCCCTGGTGCGCGAACTGGCCGACATCCTGAACGACACCGATCTGACCCAGATCGAGGTCGAGCGGGGCGACCTGCGCATCCGCGTCGCGCGCGAGATCGTCAACCACGTCCACGCGACCCCGGCCCCGGTCCCGGCCCACCCGGGCGCGGCCGCTCCTGCCGCCGCCGCCGCGCCCGCCCCTGTGGCCGAGGCCGCCCCCGCAGCCCCGGCCGCCCCCAAGGGCGACCTGGTTAAGTCGCCGATGGTGGGCACGGTCTATATGTCGGCCCAGCCCGGCGCCCCGGCCTTCGTCAAGGTCGGCGACACGGTGACCGAGGGCCAGACCCTGCTGATCATCGAGGCGATGAAGACCATGAACCCGATTCCTTCGCCCCGCGCCGGCGTGGTGGTCGAGTTGATCGCGCAGGACGGTCAGCCGGTCGAGTTCGGCGAGGGCCTTCTGGTGCTCGAGTAGAAACGGGTCAGGCGATGTTCGAAAAGATCCTGATCGCCAACCGGGGCGAGATCGCGCTCCGGATTCACCGCGCCTGCAAGGAGATGGGCATCGCCACCGTGGCGGTGCACTCCGAAGCCGACGCCTCGGCCATGCACGTGCGCCTGGCCGACGAGAGCGTGTGCATCGGCCCGGCGCCGGCGGCCAAGAGCTACCTCAACATCCCCTCGATCATCGCCGCCTGCGAGATCACCGGAGCCCAGGCCGTCCACCCCGGCTACGGCTTCCTGTCCGAGAACGCCCGCTTCGCCGAGATCGTCGGCGCCCACGGCTTCACCTTCATCGGGCCCAAGCCCGAGCACATCCGCATGATGGGCGACAAGATCACCGCCAAACAGGCGGTGCGGGAAGCCGGCATTCCAGTCGTGCCCGGCTCCGACGGCGCCTTGTCCGACCCCGACGAGGCCATGGCCGCGGCTGAGAAGATCGGCTTTCCGGTCCTGATCAAGGCCGCTGCGGGCGGCGGCGGGCGCGGCATGAAGCTGGCCAAGGACCGCGACAGCCTGGCCGAGGCCGTCGCCACCGCCCAGCACGAGGCCAAGACCGCCTTCGGCGACGACAGCGTCTACCTCGAACGCTACCTGGCCAAGCCGCGCCACATCGAGATCCAGGTCATCGCCGACGCCCACGGCAACGTCTGCCATTTGGGCGAGCGCGACTGTTCGCTGCAGCGCCGCCACCAGAAGATCCTGGAGGAGGCCCCCTCCCCCGTCATCGACGCCGCCACCCGCGCCAAGATCGGCGCCACCGTGGTCGAGGCGATCCGCAAGATCGGCTACCTCGGCGTGGGCACCATCGAGTTCCTGTACGAGGACGGCGAGTTCTTTTTCATCGAGATGAACACCCGCCTGCAGGTCGAGCACCCGGTCACTGAGGCCATCACCGACATCGACTTGGTGCGCGAGCAGATCCGCATCGCCGCCGGCCTGCCCCTGTCCTTCACCCAGAAGGAGGTGCTGTTCGAGGGCCACGCCATCGAGTGCCGCATCAACGCCGAGAACCCGCGCACCTTCACCCCCTCGCCGGGAACGGTGACCGACTTCCACGCCCCGGGCGGCCTGGGGGTGCGGCTGGATTCGGCGATCTACGACGGCTACGTCATCCCGCCCTATTACGACAGCCTGATCGGCAAGCTGATCGTCCACGGCCGCGACCGCGACGAGGCCCTGTCGCGGATGGTGCGCTGCCTGGGCGAGATGGTGGTCGGCGGAGTCGACACGACGATCCCCCTGTTCCAGGACCTGCTGGTCGATCCCGACATCGTCGCCGGCAAGTACGACATCCACTGGCTGGAACGCTGGATCGAACAGCACGGCTAGGCTGGGCGGGGATGGACTGAAACGCACGATCCTGGCGGCGCTGGCCCTGGCCGGCGCCATGGGCCTGGCCTCGACCGCCGGCGCCGACGTGCTCGGCCGCTACGGCGCCTGGGCCAAGGCCCATCCCAACGCCGAGGCCGAGATCGCCGACCTCAAGGCCAAGACCGCGGCCCTGGTGCAGGCCCGCCTGAGCCAGCCCACGCCGCCCGAAGCGCCCCAACCGCCGCAGATCTGGCGCGTGGACGGGGCGATCGGCGAGATCGTCGACTGTGCCGATTGCCCCGACATGGTGGTGATCCCGGCCGGCCGGTTCACCATGGGATCGCCGCTTTCAGAACCCAACCGTATTTCGACCGAAGTGCAGTACGGCGTGACCATCGCCTACCCCTTCGCCGTGGGCCGTTTCGACGTCACCTTCGACGAATGGAACGCCTGCGTCCGCGACGGCGGCTGCGGCGGCTACAAGCCGGACGACCGGGGTTGGGGCCGCGGCAAGCGGCCGGTGATCAATGTCAGCTGGGACGACGCCCAGGCCTATGTGGCATGGCTGAGCCGCAAGGCCGGCCACGTCTACCGCCTGCTGTCCCAGACCGAGTGGGAATATGCCGCGCGGGCGGGGACGACGACGCCCTTCTTTTTCGGCGACGCCATATCGCCCAGCCTGGCCAACCACGACGGGTCCTACGGCTACCCGAACAACACCCCGGTGGGTGGCTTGAGACGGGGCAAGACCACCCCGGTCGGCGCCTTCAAGCCCAATGGCTTTGGCCTGTACGACATGGCCGGCAATGTCTGGCAGTGGACCCAGGACTGCTGGGCCGACTACTACGCCGGCCCCGTGGACGGCGCCCCGGTCACGGGCGGCGACTGTGGCCGCCGGGCCCTTCGCGGCGGCCCCTGGAGCGGCAACCCCGGCAACCTCCGCTCGGCCGACCGCCTCCGGAACCCCGTCGCCAGCCGCATCGACACCATCGGCTTCAGGGTCGCCCGGACCCTCTAAGGGGGCACTTTCGGGCGGACGCTGACCGCGCCCTCTGCCCGTTGCGGACCTTCAGAGCGTCGATTTTCCGCTGTGCTACAGTCAAGGCATGAGCGTCACGATCAGGCCGTACACGAGCAGCGACGCCGCCTCCGTTGCGGCCGTGTTCTTCAATGCCGTGCGAGACATCGGACCGCTAGGCTATACGCCGGATCAGGTGGCGGCCTGGGCTCCCGAGGTTTCGGCCCCCTCCGGCTTTGACGCAAGGGCGAACGACGGCCGAACAACCTTCGTGGCCGTGAATCCTTCAGGCGACGTCGTCGGGTATGCCGACCTGGAGCTGAACGGACACCTCGACCACCTCTATTGCCGTCCTGACGCCGCCGGCTGCGGGATAGGCGGGGCGCTCGTAGACGCGTTGTTGGCCCGCGCAAGCGCTCAGGGTCTGAACCGGGTCTACGCTGAGGCAAGCGAGATCGCCCGGCCGTTGTTCGAGCGAAAAGGCTTCAGGTGCGTCGAGCGACGGGAGTTTGTCCTTCGCGGCGTTCCCATCCACAACTACGCGATGGAATGGACGCCGCCGCCGGCCGTCGCGAAAGCGAGGGGAAAATGACCGATTTGCATCTTGATCAACGCTTGATCGATGCAGCGATCGATTTCGTCGAGCGGCGCTTCCCTGGCGAGCCATGGGCAGGGGCTGCCGCCATGTACGTCGACGACGGCTCTATCCTGATCTCCACGGCGCCTGAGGTCGTGAACGACTCCGTGGCTCTTTGCCATGAAGTCGGCGCGATGTGCGAAGCCTACACCAAGGACAAGAAGATCGTCGCGACTGTATGTATATCGAGGGCGGAAGACGGACGCTTCGTGATCCTCCCGGCCTGCGGCGTTTGCCAAGAACGGCTGTGGTACTGGGGTGGGAATATCGAGGTGGCTGTCCCGGCTTCTGAAGGGGGCGCCAATTGGAAAGCTGTGACATTGGCCGAGATGAGCCCGCACTATTGGCGAAAACAGGGCGATCCGCGAATTTCAGATTAGAGCGGCCGCAGGGTCGGGGGGGGCTCGGATGAAGATTGGTTCCGCTTTGGCCGCAGCGCTGACCGGCGCTGCCTTGCTGGCGGGGCCGGCGGCCGCGTCGGCGGCCTGCTCGGTGAAGCCCTTCGCCATGCCGGTGAAGATGGAGGGGCTGAGCCCGACGATCACGGCCAAGGTCAATGGCAAGGACACGACCTTCCTGCTCGACTCGGGGGCCTTCTTCAACGGGATCAGCTCCAGGTTCGCCGGCGACCAAAAGATGAAGGCGGCGCGAACCATCGACCCGACCGGCTCACGCCTGCAGCAGGACGCGGCGAGCGTGATCACCGGCGCCGGGGGCAGGAACAAGGTGTCGGCGCTGGTGCAGGCCGACGAGTTCCAGTTCGCCGGCATGGCGTTCAAGAACGTGGTATTCGTGACCGTGAACTTGGATCACGGCGGCATCCTGGGCCAAAACTTCCTGAACCTTACCGACGTGGAATACGACTTCGCCCACGGGGTGATGAACATGGTCGTGGCCGAGGGTTGCAAGGATGCGAACCTGGCCTACTGGGCGACCGGCGGCGTCTATTCCGTGCTGCCTATGGAACGCGACGAGGGGGGCGCCCAGCAGGCGGTGGGCATGGTGGTCATCAACGGCGCGAAGATGCGGGCGGTGTTCGACACCGGCGCGGCCGTTTCGTTCATCACCCAGCGCGCCGCCGCTCGCGCCGGGGTGAAGACCACCGACCCGGGCGTGCAGTCCGCCGGCTACAGCCGGGGCGTGGACCGCGACAACATCAAGACCTGGGGCGCCCGTTTCGCCAGCGTGAAGATCGGGGACGAGGAGATCACCAACGGCTTGCTGAGGATCGGCGAGACGAACGCCGACTTCTTCGACATCCTGATCGGGGCGGACTTCTTCCTGTCGCACCGCGTCTATGTCGCCAACAGCCAGAAGAAGATCTACTTCACCTACAATGGCGGCGGACCGGTGTTCAACGTCGCCATCGAGAAGGAAGCGCCGGCCCCGGCGGGAAACACGGCCGGCAAGGGGAACTGAGGGGCTGTCACGGCCCACGGGCCGGCGCCGTATCGCCCGTCCGGCGGAGCGGGCCGCGATAGTTCGGCATACGTTTGCGGCGGCGATCGGGTCCGACGTATTCGCTTGCGGTGACGAACGGCCGGGGATGCATGATCACCGCATTGAGGCGGTTGAGGATCGTCCGAGCGGTCACCGGCTTGCAAAGGAACTCGGTCACGCCCAGGTCCCGAGCCGCATTGAGCCGGATCATATCCGAATATCCGGTGAGCATGATGATCGGCAGATACCGCTCCGATCTGTCGCACGACCGCACCGCCGAGATGAAATCCAGGCCGTTCATCACCGGCATCTCGTGGTCCACGTAGCAGACGTCCGGCTTGAATTCCCTCACCGCCTCCAGGCCCCGTCGTCCGTCCGGCGCATAGTGCAATTGGCGGACGCCCGCCGCGGTAAGGACGGTGCCGACGATGGTGCGCATCTGCGCGTTGTCGTCGACCACCAGTAGCCGCAGGGCGGCCAAACCCATCGTCATGTTTGCAGCCGCCACCTCGCGCGCGCCGCTCGGTCGCGGCGCACTCCCCCCGGAACACGCGCGGTAGCATATATTGCCAAGCCGAAACAAACGGCCTTACGCCGCAGCCGGCAAGTCAAGTCATTGATTGATCAACTTTCTTTGGCGGCCGCGGCCGTGGCGCAGGGCCGGACCAGGCCAGGCGTGCGGGCCGTCACGATCCAGGTCGCCGCGTTCAGTCTGACCCCGTAGGGTCCATCGTGGGCCGCAAGCGCCGACCGCATCGCCGGCAGTGCGGCGGCCCGCAGCTCGGGCCTCTCCCGAAGGATTTTGCCCAGCGCACCCACCCGCGAACACACCGCCAGCATCGCCTCGACGTCTCCGCTCCCGACCAGCTCGTCCCAGGCTACGATCTCGACGTGCTCGAAACCCGCCGCCTCCAGGATGCGGCGCACGCGGTCCGGGTCGGCGAAGGCGAAGGGACCGGGCGCGTCCGGTTCTTGGTCGGACTGAGGCGGCAGATGAGCGGAAGCGGCCCGGAGCGGCAGGATGTCGAGCGCGTTCTCCTCCAGCGCCCGCCAGCAGACGAAGGCGAGCCGCCCGTCGGGTCTGAGGCTCCGGCGAATGTTCACGAACGCCGCCGTCGGGTCGGCGAAGAACATCACCCCGAACCGCGAGAAGGCCGCATCGAACGCAGCCGGCCCGAACGGGAACACCTGCGCGTCCGCCTCGACGAACCGCACGCTTTCGCAGCCGTCGGCCGCGCGCCGGGCGAACGCCAGCACCGCGCCCGACAGGTCGACCCCCACCACGGCGCCGTCCGGCGCGACGGCCCGGGCGAGGTCCAGCGCGGTCTCGCCGCCGCCGCAGCCTATGTCCAGGACCCGCTCGCCAGGCTGCGGCGCGAGCGCCGCCAGGGCGCGGCGCCCCAGCGGAGCGAGTTGTAATTCCAGCAGCTCCCGGACTTCCGCCCAGGCGCCGACCCGCACCTCATCTGGCGTCGGCGCGGGCGGGCGGCGGGCCTTGTCCATACCGTGATCATCGCCCGACGGCCCGGGAACGTCGAGCTCGCCGTCCAGACGACGGCGAGCATCGTTCGCGACGTCCGGTTGAACGCACCCCTCCGGCGCGCTCTCACGCAGCGCGGCCACAGCCGCCGGCGGCCCAAGCCCCATTACGAACACGTTTACTAGAACCCGACGATCATTCAACGTGGGGTAGCATCGGGGCGACCAAGTGATTCGTTGGAAACCAGCGCGGGCGCACCATGCGGCCGCCATCGCAATGTCGTTCGCGGCGGCGCAAACCTGTGTGGGACAGGGGGCCGCATGGGCCGCGGACCCGGCGAGCGCCAACCGCGATCTGGCGTCGATCGAAAGCCTCAACACCCTGTCGATCGAAGAGCTCGGCGACATTGAGGTCTCTTCCGTGTCGAAGACGGCCCAGCCTTTGAGCCAGGCGCCGGCGGCGATCTACGTCATCACCCACGACGACGTCATGCGCTCGGGGGCGACCAGCCTGCCGGAGATGCTCCGCCTCGCGCCGAACCTGCAGGTGGCTCAGATCACCTCCAGCCGGTACGCCATCACGGCGCGGGGTTTCAATTCCAGCTCGGCCGACAAGCTCCTGGTGCTGGTAGACGGCCGCAGCGTCTACACACCCTATTTCTCGGGCGTGATGTGGGACCTGCAAGGGGTCCTGCCCGACGATATCGAACGGATCGAAGTGATAAGCGGACCCGGCGCCACGCTCTGGGGCGCCAACGCCGTCAACGGCGTGATCAACATCATCACCCGCAGGTCCGAGGACACCCAGGGCGGGGCCCTGCATCTCCGCGCCGGGAACATGGAGCAGCACGCCAGCCTGCAACACGGCGGCCAGCTGGGCGAAAATCTGAGCTACCGTGCCTATGTCGACGGGTTCGTCCGGGGCGACGACAGGACCCTGGCCGGCGCGAACGCGGTCGATGGTTGGCATAAGGTCCAGGCCGGGGTTCGGTTCGACTGGAGCTCCGGAAACGACCTCGTCACCGTCCAGGGTGACGGCTACCGGGGATCTGAACGGAGCTTCGGCACGGCGGACAAGAAGATCGGCGGCCAGAACTTGCTGGCGCGCTGGTCACGCGAGTTGGCCGGCGGCTCGACCCTGCAGGTCCAGGCCTATTACGATCATCTCGGCATCAGGGTCCCCGGCGTAGCGGCGAACTATGTCACCACCTACGACCTCGACATGCAGCACAGCCTGTCCTGGGGCGCCCGGCAGCGGGTCACCTGGGGCGGCGGCTATCGCGTGGTGAGCGACAACTTCCCCACGACCCTCTCGGCCACGCAGCTCGCGCAGTTCGTGCCACAGCGCCGCACCCTCGGCCTGGCGAACGTCTTCGTCCAGGACACCGTCTCGATCACCGATCGCCTCGACGTGATCGCCGGACTCAAGCTGGAGAAGGACCCTTTCAGCCATGTCCAGGCCCTGCCGAGCCTGAGGATGTCCTGGCGACGGACGGACGGCGACCTGGTCTGGCTCGCCGTATCGCGGGCGGTGCGGGCGCCGTCGCGGCTGGATCGCGACCTGGTCCAGCGCACGCCCACCCAGGTGCTGATCGCCGGCGGAAATTTCCAGCCGGTCAAACTGATCGCCTACGAGCTCGGTTACCGGGCGCAACCTTCGCCGAAATTCTCCTTCTCGGTATCGACCTACTACAACGTCTACCAGGACCTCCGCACCGTAGAGCCCACCAACGGCGCCCTGCCGCTCGTGTTCGCCAACGGCATGGAGGGCGAAACCTACGGAGCCGAAGCCTGGGCCGCCTATAGTCCGGCCGACTGGTGGCGGCTTTCGGCGGGCGTCAACTGGCTGCACAAGGACCTGCGCTTCAAACCCGGCAGCTTCGCCCTCGGCGGCGTCCAGTTCGCCGGCGACGACCCCGATTATCAGGTCTCCGTCCGGTCGAGCATGAACTTCGCGCCGGGCCTGGCGCTCGACCTGGACCTGCGCAACGTCGGCGCGCTTCCGGCGCCGGCGGCGCCGTCCTATACCGAGATGGGCGCGCGGGTGGCCTGGGCCGTCTCCGACCGTCTCGAGCTCTCCCTGACCGGCGCCAACCTCCTGCACGCGCGCCACCTTGAGACCGCCCCCACCGCCAGTACGCTGCAACTCGGCCCGGTCGGCGCAGAGATCGGACGAAGCGTGTTCCTGGACACCCGGTTGAAGTTCTGAGGGGGCCGGCGTGGCCTTAAGGTCATGACCGCCGTCTACGCCGGCGCCTGACGCGGGCGCGATCGGGTATAAGGCCCGGTGCCTTCCGCCGCCGCATTCACCGCCGAAGACCTGGTCGCCTGCTATCGCCGCGGCGTGTTCCCGATGGCGGACGCCCGTGGCGACGACCGCATCTTCCTGATCGACCCCGAAGAGCGCGGGGTGATCCCCCTGGACGCCTTCCATGTCGCCCGGCGCCTGGCGCGCACCGTGCGGGCCGACCGGTTCGAGATCCGCATCGACACCGCTTTCGCCGCCGTCGTCGCGGCCTGCGCAGCCCCGCGCCCCGGGCGGATGGAGACCTGGATCAACCGGCCGATCCAGGCCCTCTACGCCGAGTTGTTCGCCCGCGGCCAGGCCCACAGTGTCGAGGCCTGGGAGGACGGCGCCCTGGCGGGCGGGCTGTACGGGGTGGCCCTGGGCGGCGCCTTCTTCGGCGAGAGCATGTTCAGCCAGGCCCGCGACGCCTCCAAGGTGGCGCTGGTCCATCTGGTCGCGCGCCTGACGGTCGGGGGCTATCGCCTGCTCGACGCCCAGTTCATGACCGACCACCTGGAGCAGTTCGGCGCCCGGCAGATCACGCGAAGCCAGTACCGCGCCCGCCTGGCCGCGGCCCTGGAGTTGGACGGGGACTTCTACAGCTTGACGCCCGGGACGCCCGGGGCCGGGGTTTTGCAGGCGATCAGCCAAACGTCGTAGAGCGGGTGCTCGACCGGGTGCAGGGCCGGCGACGAAGCGAACATCCAGCCGCGGAACACCACCCGCGCCGGCTGGCGGGCCATGGCCTCGGGCTGGGCCTGGACGTCGACGTGGGCGATGGAGTCGGTGAAGCCTTCGTCCGGGGCCGCGCCTTCGCAGGCGTGCACCGTCAGCACCAACCCCTTGTAGCGCACCGGCTCGCCGATCTTGGCCTCGAAGCGCAGGGTCTCGGCGGTGGTCTTGTCCACCGCCTGCAGGATGGCCGACGCGAACCGCGGCCGCTTCAGCGGGTCGCCCTTTTTCTCGTCCGGCGCGGGGGCGGGAATCGGCGGCTCGTTGGCCTCCTCGGCGATCCGCGGCGGCGGGATCGCCTCGTCCGGGGGCGGCGCTTCGGGCAGGGCGATCACCGGCGGCCCGCCCGGCGGGGCCTCGCCGGGTAGCGGGGCGTAACCCTGCCCCGGCACATAGCCCGGCGGCGGCGGCGGCGAAACCTCCTGCGCCAACACCAGGCCGACGCTGGCGGCGCAGGCGGCGACGCCGAGGCTGAAGAGGGCGATGCGGCGGCGCATGGGCTTGTCTAGCCTCCGGCGGGATAAGGGTCGGCGGGCTTGCCGGCCGGGGGGGCCGCCGGCGCGGCGGCCGCAGCCGCTGGGGGGCGCATCATCTGGCCGATCAGGCCGAACAGGTCCACCGCGCCCTGGGTGTTGGCGATTTCGGCCCCGGCCTTGAGATCCTCGGCCGAGCCGCCCGGTGCGATCGACACGTGCTGGCCGCCCAGCAGGCCGTCGGAGGTGATCTTGGCGGTCGAATCGGCCGGCAGGCGCACGTCCGGGTTCAGGGTGAAGACCGCCCGCGCCAGATAGGTCTTGGGGTCGAGTTCGACCTTGGAGACCGCGCCGACCATGACGCCGGCGACGCGGATGTCGGCGCCGGGGGCCAGGGAGCCGACCTCGCCGAAACGGGCGCTGACCTGGTAGCCGCCGGCCCCGCCGCCGCCCCCCGCATGGCCGAGCGCATAGATCAGGAAGCCGGCCGCCGCGGCCAGAACCAGCGCCCCCACCACGGTCTCGGCGACTGGCTGGTCCTTGTCGGCGGCGGAGGAGGCCACGGCTATTCTCCCGGACGCCAGGCCTGGTAGTCGCCCGTGGCCGAGGCGCGCACGCCGCCGCGGGTGATCGAACCCTTGGGGCGGTAGGCCAGGGGCGTGCCGGTCAGGTTGGGCTGGTGGTCCAGCTCCCAGGAGCGGCGCAGCACCGGCGTCACCGTCGGCGGGTCGTCCCAGGTATAATGCATCCAGCCGTGCCACTCGGGCGGGATCTTCGAGGCCTCGGCATAGCCCTTGTAGACCACCCACCGGCGCTTGCGGCCCTTGTCGTAGGCGTCCCGGTCGTCCTTGGCCTCGTAGTAGCGGTTGCCCATGGCGTCTTCGCCGACGAACCGGCCGCGCTTGTGGATGGTCCACAGGGCGCCGATGGTCGCGCCGCTCCACCAGGTGAAAATCTTGCTGAGCACTGAGGCTGAAACCCGAACCGAGAAGGGATGATTCCACGCCAGCCGGAGGGCTCCCGCGGGCGCGGCGACAATAGCGGCGCGCCCGTCACGCGTCCAGCCGCGCGGCGCGGCGATGCGGCGGGGCCGATCTCCCATATCTTGTGGACCATAGCCCCCGCGACCACGACATCTATTGCGCCGGGGCCAACCGCCTCCTAGCCTCGCAGACTCGTAAGGAGAAGAGCCCGATGCGGTTCGAGCGGCGCTTTCACCACGGGCTGGCCGGACTGGGCCTGGCCCCGCGCGTGCTTGACCGCAGGGACGCCCCCGTGCTCGTGCCCGAAGGCTGGACCACGGCGCGGGTGGAGGCCTGGCTCGACTGGGCCGCCCCGCAACCCGACGACCTGCCGCAGGAGGCTCCGGTCCCGCCCCCCGAGGACGGCTACGAGGACGCCCTGGACGGCGCGCCCCTGGCCTACGCCGACCGGCTCGCGGCCTGGGGCTGGGCGATGGGGTTGTTCGACCGCATCCAGGACGCCGCCGCCTTCCGCGACGACGTCTTCGCCAGCCTGCTCCTGGGCCTGGCCGCCCCCGCCGCCGGACGGCGGGAGGGCGCGCGCATCTCCCCGTTCGCGACCGTGGTTCCCGCCGCGCCGGCGCCCACGGTCATCGACCTAGCCCGCCCGGGCGGGGAGGCCGCCCTGGCCGACCGGCTTTCGCGCACCCGCGCCGCCGCCGCCGCCCACGTCGCCGCCGGCGCCGTCGAGGCCCAGCTGTCGGCGGTCGCCGACGCGGTCGACCGCTGCGAGGGCGACCGCGAGGCTTGCGCCGACCCCATGCGCAACCCGGCCCTGGCCCGCGCCATCCGCGCCGCCCAGGCCCTGGGCGTCGACGCGGACCTGATCCAGGACGCCCTCGCCCTGGCCGCCGCCGGGCGGCCGCGCCTCACCGCCCCGCCGGCCCTGGCCGCCCCCCCGGCGCCCGCGGTGGTGCGGCTGCCCCGAGAAGCCGACGCCGAGGCCGTCGCCTTCGCCGCCTGGGAGGACGGATCGTTCCGCCTCGCCTTCGACCCGGCCGACGCCGCCCTGATCGCGTGGGCGCCCCTGGCGGCGCGGGCGTCGCTGGCCCTGCAGCCCTTCCTCGCCGACGACGGCTTCGAGGCCGACAGCTTCGCCGCCCTGGCGCGGCTATGGACCGTGGCCCTGGAGATCGAAGGCGCGTGCGGTTTCTGCGCCACCGAGGCCGACGCCGCCGCGCGCTACGCCGCCCGGCCGCTGGCCCTGGGCCTGACCGGCCTGCACGAGGTGCTGATCGCCGAAGGCCTCGCCTACGATTCCGAGCCCGGCCGGGCCCTGGCCGCCGCGCTCACCGCCCTGGCCGCCGGCGTCGGCCTGGCCGCCTCGGCCGAGATGGCCGCCCTGGCCGGCCCCTGCCCCGCGTTCAAGGCCGCCCGCAGCGATGTCCTGGCCGCGCTGGACGTCCGCGCCGACGCCGCCCGGGCCCTGGGCGGAGAGGTGGCTCAGGCCGCCGGCGCCCTGTTCGAGACCGCCATGGCCGGGGCCGAGACCCTGGGCCTGCGCAACCTGACCGTCACCGCCCTGGTCGAGGACCCCGAGCTGGCCCTGCGGCTGGGCGGCGGGGCGCCCGGCGCCGCCCCCTGGCGCGGACCCGTCGGCGCCGCCGAGACCGCAGACGGCGTGGTGCTGCCGACCCTGTCCGGACCGGCCCTGCAGGCGCTGGAACGGTTCGGCGTCGACCCGGCCGAGGCCCGCGCCCACGCCTTGGGCGTCCGCAGCCTGGAGGGCGCCGCCGGGGTCGACACCGTGTCCCTGCGGGCCCTGGGCTTCACGCCCCTGGAGATCGGCAAGGTCGACGGGGCCCTGCTCAGCGCCCGGTCCCTGCGTGAAGCCTTCTCGCCGGCGGTCCTGGGCGAAGGCTTCGTCCGCGACGTGCTGGGCGCCTCGGCCGAAGCCCTCGAGGACCCGGCCTTCGACACCCTGGCCTTCGCCGCCTTCACCCCTTCGGCCGTCAGGGCCGCCGAGATCCACGCCCTGGGGGCCGGTCGCCTCGACACCCTCGCCGGGTTGACCCCCGCCCAAGCCGCCGTCCTGGCGGGGGCCGACGCTGTCCCGCTGGCAGCGCGCCTAGCCATGGCCGCGGCGGTGGAGCGCTTCACCTGCGCGCCTGCGGTCCTGGCCCTGGAGCTGACCGGCGCCGCCGCCCCTGCCGAGGCCCTGGACCGCCTGCGCCAGGCCGCGGCCTCCGGGGTGCGGGCGGTGCGCGTCGTCCGCAGCCCCGACCGCCCCGCCCTGGTCCTGCCCCCGGAGGTCGAAGCCCCTGCCGCCCCGGCGTCGGCTCCCGAGCCCGGCCCCGAGCGGATCGTCGAGCGCATCGTCGAGCGGGTGGTCGAGGTCGAGGTCGGCCGCACCCCCGCCCGCCGCAAGCTGCCCGACCGCCGCAAGGGCTACATCCAGAAGGCCGCGGTGGGCGGCCACAAGGTCTATATCCACACCGGCGAATACGACGACGGCGAGCTGGGCGAAATCTTCATCGACATGCACAAGGAAGGCGCCGCCTTCCGCTCGCTGATGAACAACTTCGCCATCTCGATCTCCATCGGCCTGCAGTACGGGGTGCCGCTGGAGGAGTTCGTCGACGCCTTCGTCTACACCCGCTTCGAGCCCGCCGGCCCGGTGACCGGCAACGACACCATCCGTTCGGCCACCTCGATCCTCGACTACATCTTCCGTGAGCTGGGAGTGTCCTACCTCGACCGCCAGGAGCTGGGCGACCCCGAGGAGCTGAACGCCGACGGCCTGGGGCGCGGCGGCGCCGAAGGCCTGGAGGCGCCCGAGCCGGAGCCCGAGCCGCAGCCGGCCTCGCGCTTCATCTCCAAGGGCTTCAGCCGCGGTACGGCGCCGGACAACCTGCTGTTCCTGCCCAGCGCCAAGCGCGGCCCGCCCCCGGTCGCTGCCGTCGAGAACCTCGATATCTGCCCCCACTGCGGCGACATCGCCCTGTCCCGCCGCGGCGGCCGGCTGGTCTGCGAAGCCTGCGGCGAGACCTCGGGCGCGACGGGGTAGCTTCCCGCCACGGCAACCGGAGTGCAGCGGCCTCGTCCTTCGACAGGCTCAGGATGAGGCCGAATGTAAGGGCGGCGCAGTAGGAAGCCTCATCCTGAGCTTGTCAAAGGGCGAGGCTTTCGGACCCTCGACGCATGATCCCGCAGCCTCAACCAAGCCGCGCCGTCACGCTCACCAATTCTCAAGCCGTCGCTCCTATGCTGCCGCCAGATCCAATCGAGGCGGTCAAAATGAAACGCTTCCTGCTCGTCGTCGCCATGGCGGCGCTCTCCACCCCCGCGGCGGCCCAGAACGCCGGCCAGGTCGGCCGGGCGACCCGCGGCGCGAGCTGCCCCGGCTGCAACCTGTTCCAGGCCGACTTCGGCAATAAGGAGATGAAGGCCCGCAATTTCGCTGGGGCGCGGCTGCGCCAGGCGGACATGTCGGCGGCGGTGATGAACCGCACCAGCTTCGCCCGCGCCGACCTGCGTGACGTCAACGCCTACGGGGCGGTGTTCTCCTCGGCCAGCTTCGCCGGCGCCGACCTGACCAACGCCACCTTCGTCGGGACCTATCTGGCGGGCGCCAACTTCTCCGGCGCGCACCTGGCGGGGGTCAACTTCTCCGGGGCGGAGATGGCGCGGGCGGCCGGCCTGACCCAGGCCCAGCTCAGGGGAGCCTGCGGCGACGAGGCCACCCGCCTGCCGCGGGGGCTGTCGCTGAAGCCCTGCCGCTAGGACCTATTTCCGCACCGTCAGCTTGATGTGAAAGGCCTCGGCCACGTTGTTGGAGGTCCGCAGGGCCTCGGCGACCTGGCCCTGGGTGAGTTCGCCGGCGTGGTAGCGCGACCGGTAGGGCTCGGCGATCACGGTCTGGGCCTCGGCGATGACGAAATCGACGCCGGTGTAGTGGGCCAGCGGCGTGTTGGGCGCCCCGGTCCGCTTCCACTCGTCGTTCAGCGCGCGGTCGAACAGGCTCAGCACCTGGGGTGAGATGATCCGCACATGGGTCGGGTCGCCGATGAAGTTGTCGTGGCGGGGGTGCGGGACGCGGATGTCCACCACGGCGCCGGCGGCGCACACCCGGTACAGCTCCTGCATGATGGCGAGGAACACCCGCGGGTCCCCGCCGATGTGCTCCAGGGAATGGTTGAACAGCACCGCCTCGGCCGAGCCCGTCTCCCAGGGCCAGGGCGTCCGTTCGAGGTCGACCACCTGGTCCGGCGCGCAGGCCGGCGACAGGTCGACGTTGACGTAGCCCTCCAGCCGGTTGTGGCCGCAGCCCATGTTCAGCTTCACGTCCCGCTCCCGACAGCCCCGGACACCCATACTGTCATCTCGCCCGGCGCGCAGCGCCAAACCGGCGCCCCGGGCGCGCGCTTCGCAAACCGGCGGGCGTGGGATAGCGTTGCAGGACGGCAATTCTGGACCGGGACGTATGGTCTAGAAATCGCCGGATAAGAAAATGCGGGGAGCGCGGATGCTGCACTCTATCCAGACGTGGCTGGGAACCACCTTCCCGGCCGCCTACGTCCGCGACGTCGTCTCGGTAAAGGCGCTGCTGGAATCGCTCCACATCCTCTCCAACGCCGTCATCCTGTTCTCGATCGGCATGATCACCCTGCGGCTGATGGGCTTGGCCGGCCGCAGCCAACCGGTGGCCGGCATGGTCAAGCGCTTCTCGCCGTGGGTGTGGGGGGCGCTGGCGGTCACCGCCGTCACCGGCATCGTCCTCCTGACCGGCGCCGGCCGGCGGGGCCTCGACAACCCGATGTTCGCGGTCAAGCTGACCACTATGGTCTCGGCAATCATCGCCACAGCGGCCCTGCAACTCACCCTGTCGGCCGACGCCGCGTTCTGGGAACTGAACGCGGCGCGGCGCGCCAGCGCCAAGGTGGTCGCGCCCCTGTGCTTCCTCTTGTGGGTGGCCACGGTGTGCGCCGGACGCTGGCTCGCCTATTCGCAGTCCTTCTTCGCGCCCACCTACTGACCGCCGAGAGAAGGGGGAACGCCGTGGCTCTTCTGGACATCTTCAAGGCGGTGGAGGACTCCGGCGTCGCCGCCTTCGTGCGCGAAGACCCGTTCGCCTTCCCGGTGCTGGAGGCCCTGCACGTGGTCTCCATCATGCTGGTGGTGGGCTCGATCTTCATGCTCGACCTGCGCCTGATCGGCGTGTCGTCGCGCAACCACGCGGTGACCAAGCTGTCGAACGAGGTCCTGCCCTGGACCTGGGTCAGCTTCGCCTTCGCGGTGATCACCGGCGCCCTGCTGTTCGCCGGCCAGGCCGGCGCCTACCTGGCCAACACCCAGTTCCAGCTGAAGCTGCTGCTCATGGCGGCGGCGGGGCTGAATATGCTGGTGTTCCACTTCGTCACCTGGCGCAGCGTCAACGCCTGGAACACCGTCACCCCGACCCCGGCCGGCGCCAAGCTGGCCGGCCTGCTGTCGCTGGCCTTCTGGATCGGCGTGGTGATCTGCGGCCGCTGGGTCGGCTGGACGGTCAGCGCCTCACCGTTCTGACGGACCTACACCTTGATCGGCGCGACCGTGCGGATGTGCAGCTCCTTGAGCTGCTTTTCGCTGGCCGGCGACGGGGCGTTCATCATCAGGTCCTGGCCCTGCTGGTTCAGCGGGAAAGCGATGACCTCGCGGATGGCCGTCTCCCCGGCCAGCAGCATGACGATGCGGTCGATGCCCGGCGCCAGGCCCCCGTGCGGCGGGGCGCCGTGGCGGAAGGCGTTCAGCATGCCGCCGAACTGCTCCTCGACCACCTCGGGACCGTAGCCGGCGATCTCGAAGGCCCGCAGCATGATCCCCGGCAGATGGTTCCTCACCGCCCCCGAGCACAGCTCGTAGCCGTTGCAGACGATGTCGTACTGGTAGGCCAGAATATCCAGCGGGTCCTTGCCGTTCAGGGCCTCCAGCTCGCCCTGGGGCATCGAGAAGGGGTTGTGGCTGAAGTCGACCTGATGGGTCTCCTCGTTCATCTCGTACATCGGGAAGTCGACGATCCAGACGAACTCGAAACGGTTCTCGTCGACGAGGTTCAGCTCGGTCCCGACCTTGGTCCGCGCGGCCCCGGCGAACTTGGCGAAGGTCTTGGGATCGCCGGCGACGAAGAAGGCGGCGTCGCCGACCTTGAGGCCCAGCTGTTCGCGCACCGCGTCCGTCAGCTCGGGGCCGATGTTCTTGGCGATGGGGCCGGCGCCGCCCTCCTCGCCTTCGCGCCAGAAGATGTAGCCCAGGCCCGGCTGGCCCTCGCCCTGGGCCCAGCCGTTCATGCGGTCGGCGAAGGCTCTGGAGCCGCCGCCCGGCGCGGGGATGGCCCACACCGCGTTCTTCGGGTTCTCCAGGATGCGCGCGAACAGGCCGAAACCGGCGCCACGGAAGTGGTCCGACACGTCCTGCATCACCAGCGGGTTGCGCAGGTCCGGCTTGTCGGTGCCGTACTTGGCCATGCACTCGCGGTAGGGGATGCGCGGGAACGGATAGGCGGTCACCGGCTTGCCGCCCGAAAACTCCTCGAATACCCCGTGCATCACCGGCTCGATGGCGGCGAAGATGTCCTCCTGGGTGACAAAGCTCATCTCGACGTCGAGCTGGTAGAACTCCAGGCTGCGGTCGGCGCGCAGGTCCTCGTCGCGGAAGCAGGGCGCGATCTGGAAGTAGCGGTCGAAGCCCGAGACCATCAGCAGTTGCTTGAACTGCTGCGGCGCCTGGGGAAGGGCGTAGAACTTGGTCGGGTGCAGCCGCGACGGCACCAGGAAGTCGCGGGCGCCTTCCGGCGACGAGGCGGTCAGGATCGGGGTCTGATATTCCAGGAAGCCCTGGCCGATCATGCGGTTGCGGATCGACTGGATGACCTTGGACCGCAGGACGATGTTGCGGTGCAGGCCCTCGCGGCGCAGGTCGAGGTGGCGGTTCTTCAACCGGATCTCTTCGGGATAGTCCGGCTCGCCGAACACCGGCAACGGCAGCTCGGAGGCCTCCGACAGCACCGCTACGTCACGCACCCGGATCTCGACCGCGCCCGTGGGCAGGTTGGGGTTCACCTGGTCGCTCGCGCGGGCCACCACCTCGCCGTCGATGCGGATCACGCTCTCGGCGCGCAGGCGCTCGACCGTGGCGAAGCCCGGGGTCTCGGGCGAAAGCACCAGCTGGGTCAGGCCGTAGTGGTCGCGCAGGTCGATGAACACCAGCCCGCCGTGGTCGCGCTTGCGGTGGATCCAGCCGGACAGGCGCACCGCGGCGCCGGTGTCGGTGGCGCGGAGCTCGCCGCAGGTGTGGGTGCGATAGGCGTGCATGGAGGGCCGGATCTTGGGTCGGCGGAGGGCGCGCCAAGCGGCGGCCGCACCTGTTTTGGGAGGCGCGGGAAGGGCGCACGCGCACGGTGGGTTGTCAAGTTGGGGCGAGGCGCCGGTCGCAACTCGTAGCTACAATGCGCCTTGGCGTCCGATCAGATCGCAGCTACATTCCGGCGTGGCGATCGAATTCGACCCGGAAAAGGATGTGGCGAACATCCGCAAGCACGGCGTCTCCCTGGCTCTGGCCTCAAGGCTGGAGGTCCGGGCCCGTGTCCAGGACAGCCGGTTTTGGAGCCAAGGATGCGGGCCTATGGCTTCGTCGATAGGACGCCTTATTGCCTCGCTGACGTCATTTGTGGCGACACGATCCGCGCGATCAGCCTGCGTCGCACACACCTGAAGGAGTTCCGCCGCCATGTCATTTCGTAAGCCTTCGGCGGCCGAAAGAGCTGCAATGGAGAAGCGGCTGGCGGCGGCGCCCGAACCGGACCTCACCGACCCGGACAATCCGGAATGGACCGACGAGGATTTCGCCCGGGCGCTCGGACCTGAAAGCTTGTCCCCGGCCGAACTCGCCGCCTTCCCCCGCACCAAGGTCCGCGGCCCCCAGCGCGCACCCACCAAGAAGCTGGTCTCGCTGCGTCTCGATCCCGAGATCCTGCAGCATTTCAAGGCCGGCGGGCCGGGATGGCAGTCGCGGATCAACGCCACCTTGCAGGACGCGATCGCGCGCAAGCGCTGACCCTTGCGGTCATCGACTGCAGTGCACAAATCTGCTAAGGTGAACGTATGACTACCGTAGCCGGAACAGTATCTTGTCCCCACAGCTTCGCCTGAAGCTTGACCATACGGCGCCATTCCGGCGTGAGGACTTCATCGCCTCGGAAGCGGCAGGGCCCGCGTTGGCCCTGCTCGACGCCTGGCCCAACTGGCGCGGCGGGGCCCTGGCCCTGGTCGGGCCGGCGGGCTCGGGCAAGACCCATCTCGCCAGCGCCTGGGCCGAACAGGCCGGCGCGCGGGTCCTGACCGGCGCGCGCTGGACCCTGGCGTCCCTCGACGAGCTGGAAGGGGGGCCGGTGCTGCTCGAAGACGCCGACCGCGGCGGGCTGGAAGAGCTGCTGTTCCACCTGATCAACATGGCTCCCCACCCGGGCGGCAGTCTGTTGCTCACCGCCCGCACCCCGCCGGCCGTCTGGCCCGCCCCCCTGCCCGACCTGCGCTCGCGGCTGAACGCCCTGCCGGTGGCCGCCCTGCCCGAGCCGGACGACATCGTGCTGACCGCCCTGCTCGACAAGTTCTTCCGCGAGCGGAACATCCGCCCGCCGGAGGACCTGCTGCCCTACCTGGTCTGGCGCATCGAGCGGTCGGCGCCGAAGGCCCGCGAGATCGTGCGCCGCCTGGACGAAAAGGCCGACGCCGAACAGCGCCCCATCTCCAGGGCCCTGGCCCGAGAGATTCTGGAGGCCGACGAGCAAGGGCCGGACGCCGTCGAATAGCCGCCGTTCAGCTTAGACAAACACTTATCTGTCAAAGGATTGTCACAAACCCGTCGCTTGCGGCGCCGGGGCGAAAGCGCGACAAAGGTCGGTGATGGACGACGCCGGAACCATGAGCGACCTGTCCCAGCCGGCCGAGCTGCCCGGCGCCCGACCGCGCCCGGCCGCCAGCGGACTGGAGCTGGACGAGACGCTGCTGGCGTCGCCCGAGCGGTTCTTCAACCGCGAACTTTCCTGGCTGGCCTTCAACCGCCGGGTCATGGAGGAGAGCGAGAACCCCCGCCACCCGCTGCTGGAGCGGCTGCGCTTCCTGTCGATCTCGGCCAACAACCTCGACGAATTCTACATGGTCCGCGTCGCCGGCCTGCAGGGACAGGTGCGCGAGGGCGTGCGGGTGGTCAGCCAGGACGGCCTGACCCCGCACGAGCAGCTGGTCCGCATCACCGCCGCCGGCGCCGAGCTGACCCGCGCCCAGGCCGAGCGTTGGCTGAAGCTGCGCGCCGAGCTGGCGCAGGAGAAGATCGTGGTGGTCGAGCCCCACGAGGTGCGCAAGGGCGAACGCGAGCGGTTGGAGAAGGTGTTCCTCAACCAGCTCTTCCCCGTCCTCACCCCGCTGGCCATCGACCCGGCCCACCCCTTCCCCTTCATCCCCAACCTGGGCTTCTCCCTGGTGCTCAAGCTGCGCCGTCGCTCGGACGGGCGGCCGATGTACGCCCTGGTGCCGGTGCCGACCCAGGTCGACCGCTTCTGGCCCATGGCCGACGTCGGCTCCGGCCGCGGCGGCGAGCGGCGCTACATCACCCTCGAGGACATCGTCGCCCTGTTCCTCGACCACCTGTTCCCCGGCTGCGAGGTAGAGGCGCAGGGCGTGTTCCGCGTGCTTCGCGACAGCGACGTGGAGATCGAGGAAGAGGCCGAGGACCTAGTGCGGTCGTGGGAGGCCCTGTTGCGCCAGCGCCGCCTGGGGCTGGTGGTCAACGTGGCGATCGAAAGCGCGATGCCCGAAGACCTGCGCGACTTCATCGTGCGCAACCTCAACGCCGACCCGCAGGACGTGGTCACGGTGGAGGGCATGCTGGGGCTCAACCAACTCGGCAAGCTGATCCCGCCGGACCGGGCCGACCTGAAGTTCCCGCCCTACGAGCCGCGCTTCCCCGAGCGGATCCGCGACCAGGGCGGCGACGTCTTCGCGGCGATCCGCGAGAAGGACATCCTGGTCCACCACCCCTACGAAAGTTTCGATGTGGTGGTGCAGTTCCTGCGCCAGGCCGCCAACGACCCCAACGTCCTGGCGATCAAGCAGACCCTGTACCGGACCAGCTCCGACAGCCCGATCGTCGCCGCCCTGATCGAGGCCGCCGACCACGGCAAGAACGTCACCGCCCTGGTGGAGATCAAGGCCCGGTTCGACGAGGCCGCCAACATGAAGTGGGCCCGCGACCTGGAGCGGGCCGGCGTCCACGTCGTCTTCGGTTTCGTCGAGTACAAGACCCACGCCAAGCTGTCGCTGGTGGTCAAGCGCGAGGGCGGCGAGCTCAAGACCTACTGCCACTTCGGCACCGGCAACTACCATCCGGTCACCGCCAAGATCTACACCGACCTCTCGCTGTTCACCTGCAACCCGGCGCTGGGGCGGGATTCGAACCGGCTGTTCAACTACATCACCGGCTACGCCGAGCCCGAGGACCTGGAGAAGCTGGCCTTCTCCCCGGTCAGCCTCAAACCCCGGCTGCTGGAATGGATCGCCTGCGAAGTCGAGAACGCCCGCGCCGGCAAGCCGGCCGGCATCTGGGCCAAGCTGAACTCGGTGGTCGATCCCGAGATCATCGACGCGCTCTACCGCGCCAGTCAGGCCGGGGTCCGCATCGAGCTGGTGGTGCGCGGCATCTGCTGCCTGCGGCCCGGCGTTAAAGGCCTGTCGGAGAACATCACGGTAAAGTCCATCGTCGGTCGCTTCCTCGAGCACAGCCGCGTGGTCTGTTTCGCCAACGGCGAGCCCATGCCCAGCCCCAAGGCGCGGGTGTTCATCTCCTCGGCCGACTGGATGCCGCGCAACCTCGACCGGCGGATCGAATCTCTGGTCCCGATCGAGAATCCGACCGTGCACCAGCAGGTGTTGGGTCAGATCATGGTGGCGAACTTGAACGACGAGGCGCAGAGCTGGTACCTGCAGCCTGACGGCGCCTTCCTGCGCTACGATCTGCACGGCGGCCGGCAGCCATTCTCGGCGCACGATTACTTCATGACCAACCCCAGTCTCTCGGGCCGCGGACGCAGTGTCAAAAACCTCCCCCGCGCCTTCGACCACGTGGGCCCCCGACGCTAAGGGGTCTGGCGAGCGGCCCCAACGGGACCTCGCCGTCATCGACGTCGGCTCCAACTCCGTCCGCCTGGTGCTCTACCGGGTGGAGGGGCGCGCCATCTGGACCGTGTTCAACGAGAAGGTGCTGGCGGGCCTGGGCCGCGACCTGCCCGAGACCGGGCGTCTGTCCGACTACGGGGTGCAGGTGGCGCTGGCGGCTCTGCGCCGCTTCCGGGCGGTGCTGGACGGGGTCAAGCCGGACGAAATCTTCACCGCCGCCACCGCCGCCGTGCGCGAGGCCAAGGACGGGCCGGAATTCGTCGCCAGGGTCAAGGCCGAGACCGGGCTGAAGCTGCGGGTCCTCACCGGCCAGGAGGAGGCGCGGCTCTCGGCCCTGGGGGTCATCGCCGGCCAGCCGAGCGCCGACGGGGTGGTGGGCGATCTGGGGGGTTCCAGCCTGGAGCTGGTCCGCGTCGCGCGGGGCAAGCCCGGCCCCGGGATCACCCTGCCGCTGGGCCCATTTTCCCTGGGCGCCCCCGACCATTTCGACCCCGACGCGGTGCGGGCGGAGGTGGCGCGGCGGCTGTCGAAGGTGGCCAAGGACTTCAAGGGCGGCTGCTTCTACGCGGTGGGCGGCGCGTGGCGGAACATCGCACTGCTGAACATGAGCGTGACCGACTATCCCCTTCGCATCGTCCACCAGTACGAGATGGGGGCGGGCGAGGCGCTGGAGGCCGCGCGGTTGGTGGCCCACCAGTCCCGCCACTCCCTGGACCGCATCGAGGGCGTGTCGAAGAAGCGCGCCGAGACCCTGCCCTACGCCGCCCTGGTGCTGGAGGGCCTGATCGAGCGGCTGGAACTGTCGCGGATCGTGGTGTCGGCCTTCGGCCTGCGCGAGGGGCTGGTGCTGGAGGCGCTGCCGGGGAGCCTGCGCCGGCTCGACCCCCTGGTGGAGGGCTGCGCCGCCCTGGGATCGCGCCAGGGCCTGGCCGAGGCGCTGGGCGGGGCGCTGGAGACGTGGCTGGCCCCGTTCTGGAGCCGGCTGGAGCCGGTGTTCGACGACGGGCGCGACGCCGTGCTGCTGGCTGCCGCCTGCCGCCTGGCCGACTTGGGCGCGCGACTGCACCCCGACCACCGGGCCCAGCTGGTGTTCGACCAGGTGCTGCGCGCCCCGATCGCCGGCCAGACCCACCCCGAGCGCGCTTTCCTGGCCGCCGCCATACACGCCCGCCATACCTCCCAGACGCCACCCGAACCCGACACCCTGGGCCGGCTGCTCACCCCCGAGCGGGTGGAGCGGGCCCGGGTCCTGGGCCAGGCCATGCGCCTGGGTTGCGACCTGTCGGGGCGCAGCCCGCCCCTGCTGGCGGCGGCGTCGCTGACCCTGGAGAAGAACGCCGCGGTGCTGACCGCCAAGCGGGCCCGCGCCGACCTTCTGCTCGGCGAACAGACCGCCAAGCGCCTGGGGAGCCTGGCCCAGGCGCTGGACCTGGAGCCCAAGATCCGCACGACGTGAGCCCCCGCCCCTAGGGCCGTCGCCGGGGCGCGAAAGGCGGAGGGTCGCGGCCGTGCAGGGCGCGCAGCCCGCTGTCGGCGTGGAGGTCCAGGCGGCGCGGCGCTTCCGGCGCGCGGCAGAGCCGGCGGGCGGAATCGTCTATGAGCGGGCTCGCCGCATCCACCTGATGTGGACGAGGAGAGAGCCGGAGCACGAGGCTCCGCCAGATATGGGCGAACACGGGAGCAGTCCTTCGGTCGGAGGGCGACGGGCGCCGACCGAAGGGTCCAGGTCAGGAGGGCTCGGTGGCGCGGAGGGGGGCTTGGATGGCGTTGGATCGCATCAAGGTCCCTCCTTCCTGCTGTGGCTTGAGGACGGGGGGAAGCTAGGCCGTGGGGTGGGGACGGTCAATCCGGCGCCCAGGCCTGACGCCTCTATGTCACGGGGCGTGTCCCCCGGGACACGCCCCGGTCGGGCCCACCGCCCCGACCGTCCTTTGGGACGCTACCCGACCGAACGGTAGATCAGCCGCGCGAAATTGGCGCTGGCCATGTCGTTGGCCCCGGCACGCGTCTGGACGTCCGCCAGCAGCTTGGCCTCCACCACCTGGTCCTCGGTCATGCCGGCCGCCTTGGCCCTGCGCACCGCCTCGCGGGCGTCGGCCAGCAGCTTGCGGTAGGCGGCCAGCTCGGGGCGGGTCATCAGGGCGCCGTGGCCGGGTACGATCTTGGTCTGGGCGTTGGAGCGCTTGAGGTAGGTGTCCACGGCCGCGATGATGCCGTCGATGTCGCCGGCGTCGGCCACGTCGATGTTCGGATAGCGCATACCCGTCGAGACGATGTCGCCGGTCGCAATCACATTGGCGTCGGTGACGAAGACGGCGGTGTCGCCCCCGGTGTGCGCGTGCGGCATGGCCACCAACTGCACTCTGCGCCCCTTCACCGCCACCGTGGTCGCGCCGGTGTAGGTCCGGCCGGGAAGGGCCCCCTGGGGCGCCGGCGGGGTCTTGGCCCCGGTGAGCATGTTGGTGGAGCCCTCGGCGAGGGTCTTCCTCAGGTTCGAGGTGGCCACGACGGTGGCGCCGTCGAGCCAGAAGCCCTGGTTGCCGCCGGTGTGGTCGCCATGGAAGTGGGTGTTGACCACATAGCGGACCGGCTGTTTGGAAACCTCCGCGATGGCCGCCTTGATCTTGTCGTGCAGGGGCGCGAATTCGGTGTCGACCAGGATGACGCCGTCGTCGCCGGCGATGACGGTCATGTTGCCGCCCTGGCCTTCCAGCATCCACGTGCGGTGGCCGAGATCGGTCGCCTTGATCTGGACCGCGGCAAAGTTGGGCGCCGCCGGCGCGGGGGCCGCGGCCGCCAGGGCCGCCGTGGCTTCGGCCAGAAGCGCCGTCGCGCTCACAAGCGCGCATAGGGTGATGCGGTTCATCTGCAGGCCTCCCAACCGTAGTGGGGGCATCATGCACCACGCAGGCAGGACTGCAACGCTCGACGCCGTTGTCATCCCGGCCGCAGCGAAGCGAAGAGCCGGGACCCGGGCTAGACCTCGGCCACCCGCACCCGGGCCCCTTCGAGCACCAGGGCCAGCTCGCCGCGCTTGAGGCGCAGGGCGTCGGCGCCGAACAGCTCGCGCCGCCAGCCCTGCAGGGCCTGGACCGGAGCCTTGTCGTCGCCGGCGATCTTCTCGAGGTCGGCGACGGTGGCGATCAGCTTGGAGGCCACACCGGCGTCCTCCGCGCGGGCCTTCAAGAGCACCTTGAGCAGCTCCACCACCGCCCCGGGGGGGGGCTGGCCGCGGCCGTCGGGGCGGTCGATCTCCGGCGCGTAGGCTTCGGGGTCACGCAGGGCCCCCTTCACCGCCTCCAGCAGGTCGGGTCCGAACCGCGAGCCGGCGAAGCCCTTGGGCACCGAGCGCAGCCGGTTCAGGCCGTCGGCGTCGGTGGGCAGCTGGGTGGCGATCTCGTCGATGGCCTCGTCCTTGAGGATGCGGCCGCGGGGCTGGTCGCGGGTCTGGGCGGTGCGTTCGCGCCAGGCGGCGACGGCCCGGAAGGTGGCGAGGTACTTGGCGGCGAACTTGCGCGGTTTGAGCCGGCGCCAGGCGTTCTCCGGGTCGCTGTCGTAGTTGGCGGGGTCGGCCAGGTTGGCCATCTCCTCGCCGACCCAGGCCAGGCGACCCTCGCGCTCCAGCCGGTCGCGCAGCTTGGGGTAGATCTTGGCCAGGTGCGTGACGTCGGCCAGGGCGTATTTGAGCTGGGCGTCGGACAGGGGCCGCCGGGCCCAGTCGGTGAAGCGGCTCGACTTGTCGAGGTCAATCTTCAGCATCTGCCGGACCAGCGAATCATAGGCGACCTGGTCGCCGAAGCCGGCGGCCATGGCGGCGATCTGGCTGTCGAACAGGGGGGCGGGAATCACCCCCAGGATGTTGAAGATCTCGATGTCCTGACGCGCGGCGTGGAACACCTTGACGATCTTCGGGTCGGCCAGCAGCGACAGCAGCGGGGCCAAGTCCAGGCCGTCGGCCAGGGGGTCGATCACCGCGGCGTGCTCGTCGCCCGCCACCTGGATCAGGCACAGCTTGGGCCAGTAGGTTGTCTCGCGCATGAATTCGGTGTCGACGGCGATGAAAGGCGCATCGGCAAGACGGGCGCAAAAGGCTATCAGGTCGGCGTTGGCGGTGATCGGCGTCATGGGCTAGCTATAGCCGCCAGCGAGCCCACCCTGGCAAGCTTCGACGTCCGCTTTCGGAGAATTCCAAATCATGACCGAGCGCCCGAACGGCCTCACCTATGCGGCCGCAGGGGTGGACATAGACGCTGGAAACGCTTTGGTCGAGGCGATCAAGCCCCTGGCCAAGGCGACACGCCGGCCCGGTGCGGAAGCGAGCCTCGGCGGTTTCGGCGCCCTGTTCGACCTCAAGGCCGCCGGCTACGCCGATCCCCTGCTGGTCTCGACCACCGACGGGGTCGGCACCAAGCTGAAGGTCGCCATCGAGACCGGCCGCCACGACACGGTGGGGATCGACCTCGTGGGCATGTGCGTCAACGACCTCCTGGCCCAGGGGGCCGAGCCCCTGCTGTTCCTGGACTATTTCGCCTGCGGCAAGCTCGACGTGGCCTCGGCCACCCGCGTGGTCGCCGGCATCGCCGAGGGCTGCCGCCAGGCCGGAGCGGCGCTGGTGGGCGGCGAGACCGCCGAGATGCCGGGGATGTACTCCGGCGGCGACTACGACCTGGCCGGCTTCTCGGTCGGCGCCCTGGAACGCGGCAAGGCTCTGCCCGACCTCGATTCGCAGCGGGCCGGCGACCTGATGATCGGCCTGGCCTCGTCGGGGCCCCACTCCAACGGCTATTCCCTGGTTCGACGCATCGTCGAGCGTTCCGGCCTGGCCTGGGACGCGCCCGCGCCGTTCGCGCCGGGGATGGGCCTGGCCGAAGCGCTGATGGCGCCGACCCGCATCTATGTGAAGTCCGTCCTGCCGCTGATGAAGGCCGGGCTGGTCAAGGGCGGCGCCCACATCACCGGCGGCGGCTTGATCGAGAACCCGCCCCGCTGCATCGCCCCCGGCCTGTCGCCCCGGTTCGACTGGGACGCCTGGCCCCTGCCCCCGGTGTTCGCCTGGCTGCAGCAGGTCGGCGGGGTCTCCGACCACGAGCTGCGGCGCACCTTCAACTGCGGCATCGGCTTCCTGCTGATCGTCAGCCCGGATCTGGCCCCCGCCGTGCTGGCGGCCCTGCTCGGGGCCGGGGAAGAGGCCGTGGTCGTCGGCGAGCTCGCCGCGGCATGAAATCCTTCGTCATCCTGAGGAAGCGGATGAAATCCGGCGTCTCGAAGGGCGCACGAGGTCCATGCGGGCATACCTCCCCATGAGCGGCGACCGCGTCCGCGTCGGGGTGCTGATCTCCGGGCGCGGCTCCAACATGGAGGCCCTGATCGCCGCGGCCAAGGCGCCGGACTATCCGGCCAGGATCGCCCTGGTGCTGTCCAACCGCATCGACGCGGCCGGGCTGCAGACGGCCCAGGCCGCCGGCGTGCCCGCCTTCGCCATCGACCACCGCCCATTCAAGGCCGACCGCGAGGGTCACGACCGGGCCATGGACGCCGCCCTGCGCGAAGAAGGCGTCGAGCTGGTGGCCCTTGCCGGCTACATGCGAATCTTGAGCCCCTGGTTCATCAAGGCCTGGAGCGGGCGGATGCTGAACATTCACCCGAGCCTCCTGCCCCTTTTTCCCGGCCTCCACCCCCACGCCCAGGCCTTGGCCGCCGGTCACGCCGTCCATGGCTGCACGGTGCATTGGGTGACCGACGACCTCGACGACGGCCCGATCCTCGGTCAGGCCGAGGTCCCGGTGCGGCCGGACGACGACGAAGCGGCCCTGGCCGCCCGGGTCCTGGTGGAGGAGCACCGGCTCTATCCGGAATGTCTGGCCACGGCGGCCCGCGCCCTGCGGCTTGAACGCACGGCCTAGGTCTGGCGTTATCTCGGGAAAGCCGGGAGCCCCAGCATGGTCCACCACGTCTACAACGTCGTCCGCCATCAAGACGGCTGGGCGGTCGAGCACATGGGCAAGGTCCTGGACGTCCACGTCACTCACGAGGCCGCCGAGGCCCACGTCGCCGGCTTGGCCAAGCTGACCCAGTCCGGCGGTCACGACGCCGAGGTTGTGATCGAAGCCGAGGGCGGCGGGGTCCAGTCGGACCAGACGTTCAAGCGGGTCAGGCGGTAGAGATCCGTCATCCTCGGGTGCAGGCCGTTAGGCCGTAGACCCGAGGACCCAGCAAGCGCGACCTGAATGCAGCCGAAACGCTTGGTGCTGCTGGGTCCTCGGGTTTTCCCCTCGCTTGCGCGAGGGTACGCCCGAGGATGACGGCTATATTCAGCCCACGATCTCGTCGGCCTTGAAGAACTGGGCGATCTCGATCTCGGCGTTCTCGGCGCTGTCGGAGCCGTGGACCGAGTTCTCGCCCACGTTCACGGCATAGAGCTTGCGGATGGTGCCGTCGTCGGCGTTGGCCGGGTTGGTGGCGCCCATGACTTCGCGGTAGCGGGCTACGGCGTCTTCGCCCTCCAGGACTTGAACCACCACCGGCGCGGAGATCATGAAATCCACCAGCTCGCCGAAGAACGGCCGCTCCTTGTGGACCTCGTAGAACTTTTCGGCCTGGGCGCGGCTCATCTTGATACGGCGCTGGGCGACGATGCGCAGGCCGGCGTCTTCGATGACGGCGTTCACCTTGCCGGTCAGGTTGCGACGGGTCGCGTCGGGCTTGATGATCGAGAAGGTGCGTTCGGTCATGGAGGAGGTTCACACAAAAGTTGGCGGATGGGAGGTCGCGGGCTTATAGCGACCGCTTGTGGCCCCGCCAAGGCGCGCCAAGGCGGATGTAGTCCTATGCTTCAAATCAAAGACCTCACCTTCGACGCCTACGGGCGTCGTTTCTTCGAGGAGACCAGCGTCAGCCTGCCCGTGGGGGCCAAGGTCGGCCTGGTCGGCCGCAACGGCATCGGCAAGTCCACCCTGTTCAAGCTGATCCTGGGCGAGCTGCACGCCGGCGGCGGCGACATCGCCATGCCCAAGGCCGCGCGGATCGGCTCGGTGGACCAGGAGCACCCGGCCTCCCCCGTCTCGCTGCTCGACACCATCCTAGAGGCCGACGTCGAGCGCGACCGCCTCACCCGCGAGCTGGAGACCGCCGACCCCGAGCACCTGGGGGAGATCTACGCCCGCCTGATCGAGATCGACGCCGACCGGGCGCCGTCCCGCGCCGCCGAAATCCTGTCGGGCCTGGGCTTCTCCACCGCCGACCTGCACCGGCCGATGTCGGAGTTCTCCGGCGGCTGGCGGATGCGGGTGGCCCTGGCCGCAGCCCTGTTCGCCGAACCCGAGCTGCTGCTGCTCGACGAGCCGACCAACTACCTCGACCTGGAAGGGGCGATGTGGCTCGAGGCGCGCCTGCGCAAATATCCCAACACCGCCATCATCATCAGCCACGACCGCGAGCTGCTCAACAATTCGGTCGACTACATCCTGCACCTGGCCGAGCGGAAGCTGGAGCTCTACACCGGCGGCTACGACGAGTTCGAGAAACGCCGGGCCGAAAAGGTCAGGCTCCTGGCCTCGGCGGGCAAGAAGCAGGAGGCCGAGCGCGCCCACCTGCAGGCCTTCGTCGACCGCTTCAAGGCCAAGGCCTCCAAGGCCGCCCAGGCCCAGTCGCGGATGAAGCGCCTGGCCAAGATGGAGCCTGTCACCCTGCCGGAGGCCGAGCGGGTCGCCCCCTTCATCCTGCCCTCCCCGCCCCGGCCCCTGGCCCCGCCGCTGATCCGGCTGGAGGACGCCACGGTCGGCTATGACGGCAAGGCCATCCTCAAGCACCTGAACCTGCGCCTGGACCTCGACGACCGCATCGGCCTCTTGGGCGTCAACGGGGCGGGCAAATCGACCTTCGCCAAGCTGATCGCCGACGCCCTGCAGCTCCAGCACGGCCACATCCACCGCGACCGCCGCATGAAGGTCGGCTGGTTCCACCAGCACCAGATCGAGGCCCTGGACCCCGAGGACACCCCGCTCGAGATCGTCCGCCGCGCCCTGCCCGAGTCCAGCGAATCGCAGCGTCGCTCGCGCCTGGCGCAGTGGGGCCTGGGCTACGAGAAGGCCGAGACCACCGTGGCCAACCTGTCCGGCGGCGAGCGGGCGCGGCTGCTGCTGAACCAGGTGGCCATGGCCGCGCCGCACCTGCTGATCCTCGACGAGCCGACCAACCACCTCGACATCGACAGCCGCCGGGCCCTGCTCGACGCCCTGAACGACTACGAGGGGGCGGTGATCCTCATCACCCACGACCGCTCATTGATGGAGCTGGTCGCCGACCGCCTGTGGCTGGCGGCGGACGGGACCATCCGCCCGTTCAACGGCGACATGGACGACTACGCCAAGCTGGTGATCGACCGCGCCCGCATCGCGGCCAGGAACTCGGGCGGCCGCCAGGCCGAGCCGGCGCCCCCGCCCCCGCCGCCCGCTCAGAAGACCTCCTCCAGCACCCTGCGCCGCAAGCTGGAGCAGGCCGAAGCCGCCCTGGCCCGGGCCACCGAAGCCGTGGCCGAACTAGACCGCCAGCTCGCCGACCCCAAGCTGTTCGCCCGCGACCCGGTCGGCGCCTCCGACCTGGGGCGGCGCCGCAAGAACGCCCAGGCCAAGCTGGACGCGGCCGAAGCCGAATGGATGGCGGCGGCGGAGGCGTGCGAGCGGGTGTAGCGGCGGACACGTCCGGAAACATCGCCCCTAGTTGCACCCCAGCTTGGTCACCTTGCCCGTGACCGCGTCGTACTCGATGGTCAGGCGCGTCGGGCTGAAGTCCTGGGTGCGGGGACAGGTGGTGCAGACCACGCGGCGCCGCGCGGGGTTCACCGGCACCGGGATTTCGCTGCGGGGCTTGCCGATCAGGCCGGTCAGTTCCCACGCCCCGCACTGGTCGGGCGGGGGCGGCGGAGGCGTGCTGACCGGGGCGACCGGCACGGAGACCGGCGGCGGGGCCGGCCGCGGCGCTGGGGCCGGCGGAGGCTGGGGCGGCGACGGCCGGGCCGCCGGGACGGAGGCCGGCGCCGAGGGGGGCTTGGGCTCGCTCGAACATCCCGCCATCAGCGCCAGCATCGCCGCGACCAGTCGAGCCCGCCTCATGCCGTCTTCTCCCATCCACGCTCGCCCTGTTTCCAGTAGGCGATTGGCAACCCCTGGCCTTTGAGGTCCTTCCAGCGCGCCCGCGCCGCCGCCACCGCCGCGTCGTCGCGACCGTCGAACAGGATCAGGCAACGCTCATAGGCCTCCAGCGATCCAGGATCGGCCCCGTCGAGCAGGAACAGGGCCTTGGCGCCGTTGGGGGCGTCCTCGCCGGTGGTGAGCAGGACCGGCTGGTCGGCCTCCCGGCCCTCGCCGGCCACCCCGTGCGGCAGGAAGCTGTCGTCGCGGAAGCTCCACAGCCAGCCGTCGAGGTGCTCGACCCGCTCGGATAGGGGGGTGCGCACCAGGGCGCGCCAGCCCTTGGCCAGGGTCTTTTCCAAGAGTTCGGGCAGCGCCTGGTCCAGCGCCGTCCGCTCCAGGTGATAGAACCAGACCTCGCAGGTCACGCTCAGGCGTCCTCGTACCTGTCCTTCACCAGCCGGTTCAGCAGGCGCACGCCGTAGCCGGAGGCGCCCTCCGGGACGGTGGGGACCGTCGAAGGCTTCTTCCAAGCGGTCGAGGCGATATCGAGGTGGGCCCAGGGGCAGCCGTCGACGAACCGCTGCAGCAGGAGCGCCGCGGTGATCGAGCCGCCGTAGCGGCCGCCGATGTTCTTCATGTCGGCGATGGGGCTGTCGATCAGCTTCTCGTAGGCCGCCGGCAGGGGCATCCGCCACAGGGGCTCGGCCTCGGCGATCCCGGCGGCCAGCAGGCCTTCGGACAGGGCGTCGTCGTTGGAGAACAGGCCGGCGTAGTCGAAGCCCAGGGAGACGATGATCGCGCCTGTCAGGGTGGCGAGGTCGACCATGAACCTCGGCTTGAACCGCTGCTTGCAGTACCAGAGCGCGTCGGCGAGCACGAGGCGGCCCTCGGCGTCGGTATTGATGACTTCGATGGTTTGGCCCGACATGGTGGTCACCACGTCCCCCGGGCGCTGCGCGGCGCCGTCGGGCATGTTCTCGACCAGGCCGAGGACGCCCACGGCGTTGACCTTGGCCTTGCGGGCGGCGAGCACGTGCATGAGCCCGGCCACCGCGCCCGCCCCGCCCATGTCCCACTTCATGTCCTCCATCCCCTCGGCGGGCTTGATGGAGATGCCGCCGGTGTCGAAGGTGACGCCCTTGCCGACGAAGGCGACGGGCTGGGCGTCCTTGTCCGCGGCGCCCTTCCACTGGATCACCGCCAGTTGACTTTCGCGGACGCTGCCCTGCCCCACGCCCAGCAGCGAGCCCATGCCGAGGGCGGCCATCTCCTTCTCGCCGAGGATCTCGACCTCGAGGCCGAGGCTCTCCAGCGCCTTCACACGGCGCGCGAACTCTTCCGGGTAAAGCACGTTGGCAGGTTCGGAAACCAGGTCGCGGGTGAAGCTGACCGCGTCGGCCAGGGCCGCCTGTTCGGCATAGGCGTCACGGGCGGCGGCCGGATCGGCGGCGACGATCCGCACGGTCTGGATCGAGGGCTTGGCCTCGGGCTTCTCCTTGGTGCGGTACCTGTCGAAACGGTAGGCGGCCAGCCGGACGCCCAGGCCAGCGCGGGCGGCGGTTTCGGCGTTCAACCCGTCGAACTGCAGCACCAGGGTCGCCAGCCCAGAGGCCTTGACCGCTTGGTAGGCCGCCGCCGCCGCCTGCTCCACGCCTAGGGCGTCGACCCCGCCCTGCGGCCCTGCCCCGACGACCAGCAGCCGCGCCGCCCCAAGCCCGGCGGGAGCCAGGAAGTCCAGCGTCTGGCCCTTGGCGCCGTTGAACCGGCCGGCGGCCAGGGCGCGGGCGACCGCGCCGCCGGCGCCTGCGTCGGCGGCCTGCGCCGCCGGGCTCAGCGCCGCTTCGTCGAAGGCCAGCACGGCCAGGACCGCGCCCTCCAGCGTCTCGGCCTTCGATACGAACTCGATGTCCATGCCATGCTCCTGGCGCGGCGCGACGGCGGCGCGGCGGCGGGTGATCGGTGAGCACAAGCCCCGCCTGGGCGAGCTTGCGCAGGGTTATGGTTGTGGCCCCGCGCGGGGGGCGTGTAGAACATGGCTCGGGTGGCCTTCCCCCGCAACACGGCGATTTCGGCGGCATTTCGGGGCGATGCTCACGGCGACATGCGACTGATCGAAGGCTACCTCTTCCGCCAGCTGCTCGCCCCCACGGTGGCGGCGGCCGTGGCCCTAGGCGCGGTGGCCCTGCTGAGCCAGAGCCTGTCGAGCCTCGACCTGATGGTGGACCAGCGCCAGAACGTCCTGGTGTTCATGCGCATCGTGCTGCTGACCATGCCGCAGCTGCTGTCGATGGTGCTGCCGATCGCGGTCTTCGTCGCCGCCCTGATCGCCCTGAACCGGCTGCACATCGAGCAGGAGATCGTGATCTGCTTCGCCGCCGGCATGAGCCGCTGGCGGGTGATCTCGCCGGCGGTGAAGCTGGCGACCCTAGCCGTCCTCCTCACCCTGGCGGTCAACCTGTGGGTCCAGCCCTGGTGCGCCCGCGAGATGCGCCAGGAGCTGTTCCGCATCCGCACCGACCTAGCCGCCGCCCTGGTCAAGCCGGGCGAGTTCACTCAGCCCACCCCGGGGCTGACCGTCTATGTGCAGCAGGCCGAACAGGGCGGCGTCCTCCACAACCTGTTCATCTACCAGGAGCAGCCCGGCGGGGCCTCGACGACCTACACCGCCCGGCGCGGCATCATCACCAAACGCCACGGCCAACCGGTTCTGGTGATGCGCAACGGATCCAACGAGGGCTACAATTCGGCCGGGGTGCTCAACTACCTGGCCTTCGACGAGTACACCCTGGAGCTCGGCCCCTACCTCAAGAGTGAGGACCAGCTCCACTACAAGACCGCCGACCGCTACCTGCACGAGCTGGTGCACCCGGACCTGACCCAGCTCTGGGAGCAGCGCAACCGCAGGCAGATGCTGGCCGAGGCGCACTACCGGTTGTCGTCGCCGCTCTACAGCCTGACCTGTATGGCCCTGGCCCTGTGGGCGGTGCTGGGTGGGTCGTTCAGCCGACTGGGCTATGGCCGGCGGGTCGCCCGGGCGGCCCTGCTCGCGGTGGTGATCCGCATCGTCGGCTTCGGGGTGCAGGCGGCCTGTTCCTCCTCGGAAGAGCTGAACGTGCTGCAGTACGTGGTCCCGGTTCTGCCGACCCTGATGGCCGCGGTCGCGGTGTTCCGCAACGGCCCGCGCGCGGCTTCGTTGCGGCGCGGCCGGCGGCGACGGCGGCGCGGTGCGGCGCAACTGGCGGGGGCCCGGCCGTGAGCCGCCTGCGCCTGGGCCATATCGAGCGCTACGTGCTGGGGCGCAGCCTGACCGGCGTCGGCGCCGCCCTGGGCGTGATCGCGTTCATCATCATGCTGATCGATTTCGTCGAGCTCTCGCGCACGGTGGGCACCCGCGCCCGCGACATCTCGGTGCTCGACCTCTTCGGCCTGGCCCTGCTGCAGTCGCCGGCGGTGATCCTGCTGGTGCTGCCCTTCGCCTTCCTGTTCGGGGTGCTGTTCGCCTACATGAACCTGAACCGGCGCAGCGAGCTGATCGCCATGCGCGCCGCCGGCGTCTCGGCCTGGCGTTTCATCCTGCCCGCCGCCATGGCCGCGGCCGTGATCGGCCTGGTCACCGTGACCGCCCTGCACCCGGTGGCCTCGCAGATGCACGCCGCGTTCGAGCGCCGCCAGACCGCCTTGATGGAAAACTACCTGCCCACGCCGCCCAAGGCGATCTGGCTGCCGCCCCAGGGCGACGGCAAGAACCAGATCATCATCCGCGCCGGTTCGCGGGTGGGCCCAGGGGTGCGGCTGAAGGACGTGACCCTGCTGGTCTACCGGCGCGAGGCCGACGGGGGCCTGCGCTTCACCCGGCGTATCGACGCCGACGAGGCGCGGCTGCGCAACGGCCAGTTCAGCCTGATCGGGGTGCGCTCGGCCACCCCCGGCGCCCTTGGGGTGCGATTCGGGTCGGTGACGGTGCCCTCGACCCTGAACATGACCGCCGCCCTGGAGCGATTCGCCGCCCCCGACGCCGTGCCCTTCTGGGACCTTCCCATGACCATCGTGCGGACCGAGCGGGCCGGGTTCTCGGCCACCGGCTACCGGCTGCAGTTCCACCAGCTCCTGGCCACGCCGCTGATGTTCGCCGGCATGTCGGTGCTCGCGGCCGCCTTTTCGCTGGGCCTGCTGCGCCTCGGGGGGCTGGCCGCGCTCGCGGGCTCGGGGGTGACCCTCGGATTCGTGTTCTTCTTCATGAACCAGCTCTGCACCTCGCTGGGCCGGGCGGCGGTCATGCCGCCCATGCTGGCGGCCTGGACACCCCCGGCTTTGGCGCTTTTGGCGGGCTTCACCCTGCTCTGCTACACGGAAGACGGTTGACCTGTCCGGCCCGGCGTCGGAGGAAACCCCCGGCAAGCGCTTTTTCCGCCCCTCGCGTTCCTTAGTGGAGAGGATCACCCTGCAATGCGTCACGTCGGACTGCTCGGCCGCGAGTCGGCCCGGCCGTGGACGCGCAAGGCCGCGTCATCGTCACGCCGGTCGGGAGGGGGCATGATTCCACGCGGACGAACCCTGCTGCTGGGAAGCGCCGCCGCCTTGGCGTTGGCGCCCGCCGCCGCCCTGGCCCAGAATCCCGCACCGCCGCTGAACGACGCCCCAAGCCCGGCCCAGTCCGCCGGGCTGCGCGGGGCGCTGGACGCCCCGGCGCCGGTGACCCTGTCCTCGGAGAGCGCGCCGCCGCCGGCGCCCGTCTCCCAGCCCGGCGACGACGGCCTGGGAGACCGTGACGTCTATCTGGAGGCCGACACCCTCACGGACGACCGCACCGCCAAGGTGGTGACCGCCCGCGGCTCGGTGGAGGCGCGCCACAACGGCCGCACCCTTCGCGCCGACGAGGTGATCTACAACACAGAGACCGGGGAGGCTCACGCCAAGGGCCACGTGGTGCTGATCAACCCCGACGGCTCGGTGGAATATTCCGACGATGTCGTGCTCGACGACGACCTCAAGGCCGGCTTCGCCACCGCCTTCGCCGCGCGGGTGAAGGGCAACATCACCATCGCCGCCGGTTCGGCCGTCCGCCGCAACGAGAACGTCAACGAGCTCAACAAGGCCATCTACACGCCCTGCAACATCTGCGCGGCGGACGGCTCGCCCAAGGAGCCCACCTGGTCGGTCCAGGCGTCCAGGGTGATCCAGGACCGCGAGCACCAAGTGGTCTACTACCGCAACGCCGTCATCCGCATCAAAGGCGTGCCGGTCCTCTACACGCCGATCTTCTGGCACCCGGACCCCTCGGCCGAGCGGCGTTCGGGGTTCCTGGCCCCCAACATCCGCTACGCCAACCGGCTCGGGATCTCCTACGAGCAGCCGTACCTCTGGGTGATCTCGCCCTCGGCCGACCTCGTTGTCAGCCCCGTGCTCACCACCCAGGTCGCGCCGTTCCTGAATCTCGAATACCGCCAGCGGTTCTATTCCGGCGTCCTGCACGCCCGGGTCGGCTACACCTACGAGAAGCGCTTCGACAGCCAGGGCAAGTATGGCCCGACCACCTCGCGCAGCTACATCCTGGCCGACGGCCTGTTCCAGCTCGACGACAAGTGGCAATGGGGCTTCGGGGCCGAGCGGGTCTCGGACCCGACCCTGTTCGCCCGTTACCGCATCGACGACATCTACGGCCGCCGCGGCCCCTTCACCACCGACACCCAGCGGCTGCTCAGCCAGGTCTTCGCCACTCGCCAGGACGCCCGGTCCTATTTCTCGATCAGCGCCATCACCTTCCAGAGCCTGCGCGTGCTGCAGGTGGGCCGCGAGATCATCTCCTACGACCCGAGCAGCGCCTTCCCTCTGGTGGCCCCCCTGATCGAGGCGCGGTTCGACCCCGACAGCCCGGTGCTGGGCGGACGGTTCCGGTTCCAGGGCAGCGCCGTGGCGCTGACGCGCAGCCAGACCACCTCGCTCGTCACCCCGGCCGGCGCGAACCAGGGCATAGACGACCGCCGCGTCAGCGCGAGCGCCGACTGGCGCCGGCCGTTCACCATGGCCAACGGCCTGCGGGTCGAGCCTTTCGGCCAAGCGCGGATCGACGCCTATTCGATCGACAACCCCCTCGCGGCCGACCCGAAGGACACCTTCAGCCGCGGCCTCGCCACCATAGGCGCCGACGTGAGCTGGCCCTTCATCCGCCAGCGCGGAAACTCAAGCATCATCCTGGAGCCGCTGGCCCAGGTGGCGATCTCGCCGGACTACAAGCCCAACCCCAACGTCCCCAACGAGGACAGCGTGGCGTTGGTGTTCGACTCCACCAACCTATTCTCTTCCAACCGCTTCCCCGGGTTCGACCTGTACGAGGGCGGCCAGAGGGTCAACGTGGGGGGGCGCAGCACCTTCAACTGGGGGGCGGGCCATTCGGCCAGCGTCCTGGTCGGCCGCTCGTTCCGCGACGAGCCCAACCCCGCCTTCTACGTGGGCAGCGGCCTGGAGGGGCGGTCGTCGGACTGGGTCACCGCCGTCACCCTGGCGCCGATCAAGGGCCTGAACATCTTCTCGCGCTCGCGGCTGGACGCCCAGAGCCTGAAGATCCGGCGCGAGGAAGCCGGCATCGACGTGAACCTGTGGCGGATTTCGGCCTCCACCCGGTATCTCTACACCGAGAAGGACGCCAGCGGCCTGCGGACCGAATCCATCAACATGAACGCCACCGTGCGGCTGACGAACCACTGGGGTGTCAGCGGCCTGGCCGTGCGCGACCTGGACGCGGGCCAGTGGCCGTTCAGCCAACTTTCGGTATATTATCAGGACGAGTGCATCCGGGTGGACGTGATCTATTCGCACAACCAGACCTTCGCGAGCACCATCTCCCCCGCGAACTCGATCCAGCTGCGCCTAACCCTCGCCACATTGGGCGGACAAGGAAGATAGATGTTTTCTGCTGGGGATTCCGTGGCTGCGACGACCGCGTCGAGGCGGTCCGACCGACGCCTGCCCGTTAGGCTGACGGCCTGCGCCGCAGCCGTTCTGCTCGCCTGCGCGGCCGGCGCCGCCTGGGCCCAGGCCGTCCCTCCCCTGCGCGAAGGGGTGGCCGCGATCGTCAACGACGAGATCATCTCCACCTACGACCTGCGTCAGCGGACCCTGCTGCTGATCGTCACCTCCGGGGTCCAGGTCACCGAGGCCACCCTGCCGGGGATCGAACGCGAGGCCCTGCGCGACCTGATCGATGAACGCCTTCAGATGCAGGAGGTCCGCCGCATCGAGGGCCGGACCAAGGTCAGCCTCGAGCCGACCCCGCAGGAGCTGACGCAGCAGGTCGAGCGGCTGGCCCAGCAGAACGGCCTCACCGGCCAGCAGATGGTCGACAGCCTCGCCGCCGCCGGGGTCAACCAGTCGGCCCTGGCCAGCCAGATCCTCGCCGAGATCAGCTGGCAGCGCTATGTCGGCGGCCGTTTCGGGAACGTGGTCAAGATCGGCGACGACCAGATCGCCGCGGCGCTGAAGCGGGCCGAGGCCTCGTCGGCCAAGCCGCAGTACCAGGTGGCCGAGATTTTCATCGACGACCAGCGCGCCGGCGGCCAGGCCCAGGCTATCGCCGGCGCGCAGCAGCTCATCGCCCAGCTGCAGCAGGGCGCCCCCTTCGCCGGCGTCGCCCGCCAGTTCTCCGCAGCGCCCAGCGCCACCGCGGGGGGCGACGCCGGCTGGATGGTGGCCGGCGACATGCCCCCGGCCCTGGAGACCGCCCTGGAGCAGATGCGCCCGGGTCAGCTGTCCCAGCCCATCCCCGTCAGCGGCGGGGTCTATATCCTGCTTCTGCGCGACAAGCGCGCGGGCCAGGGCGCCAGCCTCGTCAGCCTGAAGCAGGCCGCCGTGCGGCTGGCCGCCGACGCGCCCGCCGCCGACGTCCAGGCCGCCCAGGCCAAGCTGGAGGCCCTCAAGCCGCAGCTCACCGGCTGCGCCCAGTTCGAGGCCCAGGCCGGCAAGGTGGACGGCGTGGTGGCCGGCGACCTGGGCGAGACCGACATCAGCGACCTGTCCCCCGGGTTCCGCGACGCCATCACCACCCTGCAGGTGGGTCAGGTCAGCGCCCCGGTGCGCACCAACGCCGGCCTGCACTTGGTCGCCCTGTGCGGCAAGCGCGCGGGAGGCCCCAACCAGCCGAGCCGCGACGACATCGAGAACCGGTTGGCCGAGCAGGAACTGGTGATGATCTCCCGGCGCGAACTGCGCAACCTGCGCAATTCCGCCAGCATCGAGAACAAGTGACGGCCGGCGGCCGTCCCGCCCTGCCCCCTCTGGCGCTCAGCCTGGGCGATCCCGCCGGGATCGGTCCGGAAATCGTCGTCAAGGCCTGGACGGCGCTGCGGACCTCGGGCCCCGCCTTCGTGGTGGTGGGCGACCACGACGCCCTGGCCGCGGCCTCCCCTCGCGGCGGCGCGATCCTAAAACGGGTCGGCGGCCCGGACGAAGCCGCCGCGGCGTTCGCCCACGCCCTGCCCCTGATCGACATTCCGCTGAGCGCCCCGGTGAACGCCGGCCGGCCCTCCGTCGCCCACGCCGACGCCATCGTGCGCTGGATCGAGACCGGGGCGGGCCTGGCCCTGTCCGGGGCGGTGTCGGGGCTGGTGACGGCCCCCATCGCCAAGGCGCCCCTGTACGAAGCCGGCTTCGGCTTTCCCGGACACACCGAGTTCCTGGCGGCCCTTACGGCGGGCGCGCCCTACGCCGGGCCCCGCGGGCCGGTGATGATGCTGACCGCCGCCGACCTGCGCACGGTGCTGGTCACCATCCACACCCCCCTTTCGGCGGTGTTCGGCGCGCTCAGCATCGAGCGCATCGTCGAGGTGGGGCGGGTGACGGCCTTCGCCCTGGCCCAGGACTTCGGCGTGGCTCGGCCGCGGCTGGCCCTGGCCGGACTGAACCCGCACGCGGGGGAAGGCGGATCGCTGGGCCGCGAGGAAATCGAGATCATCGCCCCGGCCGCGGCCCGGCTGCGGGCCGAAGGCGTCGACTGCTGGGACCCCAGGCCCGCCGACACCCTATTCCACGAGGAGGCGCGGCGGACCTACGACGCGGCGATCTGCCTCTACCACGACCAGGCCCTGATCCCGGTCAAGACCCTCGACTTCTGGGGCGGGGTGAACGTGACCCTGGGCCTGCCGATCGTGCGGACCTCTCCCGACCACGGCACCGGCTTCGGCATCGCCGGCCGCGGCGTGGGGCGGCCCGAGAGTCTGATCGCGGCGATCCGCATGGCCGCGGACATGGCGGCCGCTCGCGCGCGTCTCGCATGAGTCCGCTCGCATGAGCCTCGACAACCTTCCGCCGCTCCGGGATTCGCTGGAGCAGGCCGGGCTCCTGGCCAGGAAGAGCTTCGGCCAGCATTTCCTGCTCGACCTCAACATCACCCGCAAGATCGCGCGGCTGGCCGGGCCCCTCGAGGGCGGATGGGTGATCGAGGTCGGCCCCGGCCCCGGCGGCCTGACCCGGGCCCTGCTGGAGACCGGCGCCGCCCACGTGGTCGCGGTGGAGAAGGACGGCCGGTTCCTGCCGCTGCTGGCCGAGCTATCGGACGCTGCGCCGGGGCGGCTGACGGTGGTCGAGGCCGACGCCTTGCGGGTGGACGAGGCGGCCCTGACCGGCGGGGCGCCGGCCAAGGTGGTGGCCAACCTGCCCTACAACGTCGGCACCCCGCTCCTGATCAAATGGCTGACCGGGCCCTGGCGCCCCGTCGGCCTGACCCTGATGTTCCAGAAGGAGGTGGCCCATCGCATCGTCGCCGCCCCCGGCGAGGACGCCTACGGCCGCCTGGCGGTGATCTGCCAGGCCACCGCCCACTGTCGGATCGCCATGACCCTGCCGGCGCGGGCCTTCACCCCGCCGCCCAAGGTCGATTCGGCGGTGGTGGTCCTGGAGCCCCGCGCC
Organism: Caulobacteraceae bacterium; assembly: GCA_035493215.1. Classification (GTDB taxonomy): domain Bacteria; phylum Pseudomonadota; class Alphaproteobacteria; order Caulobacterales; family Caulobacteraceae; genus NCED01. Next base: position 64,136 of record DATJIO010000013.1, on the reverse strand, counting down.
GACGCCCCGCCGGCGGAGCTGCTGAAGCGGCTGGAAAAGGTGACGGCGGCGGCGTTCGGCCAGCGCCGCAAGATGCTGCGCTCCAGTCTGAAGACCCTGGGCGGCGAAGCCCTGTGCAAGGCGGCGGGGATCGACGCCGACGTGCGCGCGGAGACGATCTCGGTGGAGGGGTTCCTGAGGCTGGCGGCGGCGCTCTGACGCACACGAGTGCGGCGGCCTTTCGGACCCTCGGACTTACAGCGGCTCGTCGAGCAGCTGCTGCACCAGGGGCTCCAGCCAGGGGTTCCTTTTCCGCTCGATCCGGCCGGCGTGGTAGATGTGGGCCAAGTCCGAGTAGGTCTTGTCGAAGTCCTCGTTGACCAGGACGTGGTCGTACTCGCGCCAGTGCTCGATCTCGCTCTTGGCCCAGGCCACCCGGCGCTCGATCACCTCGGCGGTGTCCTGGCCGCGGGCGTAGAGGCGCCGGCGCAGCTCGGCCATCGACGGCGGCAGGATGAACACCCGCTCCACGTCCGGCCCGGCGGTGGCGGTGATCTGGCGGCTGCCCTGCCAGTCGATGTCGAACAGCACGTCCTGGCCCCGGTGCAAGGCGTCCAGCACCGGCTGGCGCGGACTGCCGTAGCAGGCGCCGTGCACCTCGGCCCATTCCAGGAAGCCGTCCTCGGCCACCATGGCGTCGAAACGCTTGCGGTCGACGAAATGGTACTCGCGCCCGTCGATCTCGCGTGAGCGCGGCGCACGGGTGGTCCACGAGATCGACAGGGCCAGCTCCGGATGGTCCACCAGGAGCCGGCGCGACAAGGAGGTCTTTCCCGCGCCCGAAGGGCTCGAGATCACCAGCATCAGGCCCCGGCGCGGATGATCGTCAACCATGCTTCACTCGACGTTCTGGATCTGCTCGCGGAACTGCTCGATGGCGGCCTTCAGGTCCAATCCCGTCGCGGTGAGGGCCGAGGACGCCGACTTCGAACACAGGGTGTTGGCCTCGCGCATGAACTCCTGCGCCAGGAAGTCCAGCCTGCGTCCGGCCGGACCGCCCTCGGCGAGCAGGGCGCGGGCGCCTTCGACATGGGCGCCCAGCCGGTCCAGCTCCTCGCGGACATCGGCCTTGACCGCCAGCAGCGCCGCCTCCTGCACGATGCGCTCCTCCAGCCCGCCCCCGGCCTCGCCGACGAGGTCGGCGACGCGCCTGGCGTAGCGTTCCTTCAGGGCGGGGCCCTGGGCGGCCGCCTGGGTCTCGGCGGCGGCCTTCAGCGCTTCTATGCGGTCGACCGCGCCCAGCAGCACCACGGCCAGGATTGCGCCCTCCTCGCCGCGGGCGAGTTTCAGCCCGTCCAGCGCCTGTTCGATCGAGGCGGTCATCGCCGCCTCCACGGCCTTGCGGGCGGCCTCGTCCTCGGTCTCCTCGCCGGCGTCCAGCACGCCGCGCACGATCAGCAGGCCGTCGAAGCGGGGCGGCGCGACCGCTCCGGCGGCGACGTAACTGCGGGAGAGCGCGATGAGCTGCTCCAGGGCCTCGACATTGACTTTGACCGAAGCGGCCCCTTCGGCCCGCCGCGCCTGCAGCCCGACGGTGATCTGCCCGCGCTGGAAGCGGGTCTGGGCGGCCTCGCGCACCACCCGCTCCAGCCCCTCGTAGCCCTGCGGGCCCTTGTAGCGGGCCTCCAGGTTGCGACCGTTGACCGAACGGGCCTCGACCGCCCAGGACCAGGCGCCGTGGGCGCCCTCGCGGCGGGAAAAGCCGGTCATCCCTGACAGGGCGGGCATGGCGACCTCAGCGGTTGGAGGGGCCGCGGGCGGCGGCGCCGGCCCCGGAAGATGGGGTGGGGAGGGCCGAACCCGACGGACCCGTGCCCTCCTGGTGCGTGGCCGTCTGGCCGGGGGGCCGGGTGCGCTCGATCTCGCGCCAGAGCGCGACGTTCTTCTGGTGCTGTTCGTAGGTCTCGGCGAAGGCATGGCCGCCCGTGCCGTCGGCGACGAAGAACACCTCCCTGGTCTGCGGCGGATCCAGCACGGCGGCCAGGGCCGCGCGCCCGGGATTGCCGATCGGCGTCGGCGGCAGGCCGGCGTTGAGGTAGGTGTTGTAGGGGCCCGGCATGAGCAGCTCGGACTGCAGCAGGCCGCGGCCCAACGGACGGCCGCCGTTGATGCCGTAGATCAGGGTCGGGTCGGCCTCCAGCCGCATACCTTGGTGCAGCCGGTTGACGTAGACCGCCGCCACCCGGGGGCGCTCGGCGGGAACTCCGGTCTCCTTCTCGACGATGGAGGCGAGCGTCACGGCCTGGTCGGGGGTCTCGAACGGCAGGCCGGCCTGGCGCTTGGCCCAGAGCTGGCCCAGCAGCCTGTCGCGGGCGTCCATCATGCGCTGCAGCACCGCCGAGCGCTCCTCGCCGCGCACCACGTCGTAGGTCTCGGGCAACAGGACGCCTTCGGGCGGGGTCGGGACTTGGCCGGTCAGGACGGCGGTCTTGGCCAGGATGTCGACCACTTGCTGCGAGGTCAGCCCCTCGGGGACGGTGACCCGGTGGTGGACGATGTCGCCGCGGCGAATCTTGGACAGCACCTGGGACAGGGAGGACCGGGAGGCGAAGGCGTACTCGCCGGCCTTCAACCCCTTGGCCGCGCCGCTGATCTGGGCGGCGGCCATGAACAGGGGCGCCGAGGCGATGGCGCCGCCCCGCTCCAGCGCCGCCCCGATCTCCGACACGCCCGCCCCCTTGCGCAGGACCACCGTGGTCTCGCCGCCCTGGCGGGCCGCGGGACCCGGGGCGTTGTAAACCCACACCGATATGACGAGGGCGATCAGGCCCAGGGCGCCGACGGTCAGGGTGGCGCTGGCGACGCCGGCCAGGAAACCTCGGCCCCGCCGGGGCTCGCGTTGGTCATAGCCGTCGAAACGGCGCTTCACGGAACCTTCGTCAGCACGAGCGAGGCGTTGGTGCCGCCGAACCCGAAACTGTTGGAGAGCACGGTCCGGATCGCCATCGGCTTGGCCTTGTGGGGCAGCAGGTCGATCGCCGTCTCCACCGACGGGTTGTCCAGGTTGATGGTGGGCGGGGCGATCTGGTCGCGGATGGCCAGGGCGCTGAACGCCGCCTCCACCGCACCGGCCGCCCCGAGCAGGTGGCCGATCGCCGACTTGGTCGAAGACATGGCCGTCTTGCCGGCGCTGTCGCCCAGCATCCGCTCCACCGCCCGCAGTTCGATCTCGTCGCCGAGCGGCGTCGAGGTGCCGTGGGCGTTGATGTAGTCGATCTGGCTGGGCTCGATGCGGGCGTCGCGCAGGGCCGCCTGCATGGCGCGGAAGCCCCCGTCGCCGTCGGCGGCCGGAGCGGTGATGTGGTAGGCGTCGCCGGCCAGGCCGTAGCCCTGGACCTCGCAGTAGATCTTGGCCCCGCGGGCCTTGGCGTGCTCGTACTCCTCGAGCACCAGGACCCCTGCCCCCTCGCCCATGACGAAGCCGTCGCGATCCTTGTCGTAGGGGCGCGAGGCCTTCTCGGGGGCGTCGTTGAAGTTGGTGGACAAGGCCCGGCAGGCGATGAAGCCGGCGATGCCGATCTGGCAGACCGTGGCCTCGGCCCCGCCGGCCACCATCACGTCGGCGTCGCCGTACTTGATCATCCGCATGGCGTCGCCGATGGCGTGGGCGCCGGTGGCGCAGGCGGTCACCACCGCGTGGTTGGGCCCCTTGAAGCCGTAGCGGATCGAGACGTGCCCCGAGGCCAGGTTGATCAGGGCCGATGGGATGAAGAACGGGCTGACCTTGCGCGGCCCCTTGTCGCGGAGCTCCAGCGCGGTCTCGGCGATGGTGTTGAGGCCGCCTATCCCCGATCCGAGGATAACCCCGGTGCGGCAGCGCGATTCCTCGTCTTCCGGCGCCCAGCCGGAATCCTTCACCGCCTCATCGGCCGCGGCGATGGCGAACAGGATGAAGTCGTCGACCCGCCGCCGGTCCTTGGGCGACAGGGTCTGGTCGGGGTCGTACGACCCTTCCACCTCGGGCCCGCCGCCGCCGCGCCCGTCCACCCGCGGTACTTCGCAGGCGACCTGGCAGGCGTAGTCGGCGGGATCGAAGGCGCTGATTCGGCCCGCGCCGGACTGTCCGGCGAGCAGGCGCTTCCACGACAGTTCGGCCCCCCATCCCAAGGGGGTGAGGAGGCCGATGCCGGTGACGACGACGCGACGCATGGCGTCTTCCTACCTTTCCGGCCGCCCGGAACACGCAAACAGGGTGGGGCGTCGCCGGCCGCGGCTACCCGCGTCGGAGATCATGCCCCGGCCCACCACGCAGATCGGGTGGCGCAAGGGCTCAGGCGCCGAGCCGTTCTCCAATGAACTTCACCGCGTCGCCGACGGTCTGGATGTGCTCGGCCGCGTCGTCGGGAATCTCGATGTCGAATTCTTCTTCGAAGGCCATGACCAGTTCGACGTTGTCGAGGCTGTCGGCGCCCAGGTCGTCGATGAAGCTGGCCTTCTCAGTGACCTTCTCCGGATCGGCGTCGAGGTGCTCGATCACGATCTTGCGCACGCGTTCGAGGATGTCGGACATACGCTCTTAGCCCCTTGTTGGTGTGTCGCTGCGACGCCCCGGAACGTCCGGATTCGCCACATCTGGTTTCAGGCCTTTATCAGCCCGAAGGCTTAGCCGGTTCGCTGGGACGCCTACCATACTCCTTTTGGGGAGACTAGCGCCTGAGGCGAAACCGCCGTTCGCGCCCCGCCGTCAAGGCATGGCCATGCCGCCGTTGACGTGCAGGGTCTGGCCGGTGACGTAGGCGGCCTCCTCGCTGGCCAGGTAGACGCAGGCGGCCGCCACTTCGGCGCCCTCCCCCAGCCGGCCGGCCGGGATCCGGCCCATGATGGCGCCCCGCTGGGCCTCGTTCAGCACGTCGGTCATCGGGCTGGCGATAAAGCCGGGAGCCACGCAGTTGACCGTGACGTTGCGCGACGCGACCTCCTGGGCGAGCGCCTTGGAGAAACCGATCATCCCGGCCTTGGAGGCCGCATAGTTGGTCTGTCCGGGGTTGCCGGTGACCCCCACCACCGAGGCGACGCCCAGGATGCGGCCCCAGCGGCGCTTCATCATCCCCTTCACCACGGCGCGGGATAGGCGGAAATAGGCCTCCAGGTTGACGCGGATCACCGTGTCCCAGTCCTCATCCTTCATCCGCATCAGCAGGCCGTCGCGGGTCAGGCCGGCGTTGGAGACCAGGATGTCGATGGGGCCGGCGGCGGCTTCGGCCTGGCCGAACAGGCCTTCGACGGAAGCGGCGTCGGCCAGGTTGGCCGGGGCGGTGAACACCCGCTCGCCCAGCACGCTGGCCAAGTCGGTCAAGGCCTCCGCGCGGGTGCCGGACAGCACCACGGTCGCGCCCTGGGCGTGGAACGCGCGGGCGATGGCTCCGCCCAGGCCGCCGCTGGCGCCGGTCACCAGCGCGGTCTTGCCGGACAGGTCGAACATGAGTGGGGCTCCCGAAAATTCGAGTGGAACAGTCCTGTCAGGCGCTAGAGGGTCTGGGCGAAGGTTTCCAGGTCCTGCGGAGTATTGAGGGCGGTGGCTTCGGCGTCGGGGACGGCGCGCTTGACCATGCCGGTCAGCACCTTGCCGGCGCCGGCCTCGGCGAAGCGGGTGACACCGCCCTCGCCGGCCATCCAGGCGAGGCTCTCGCGCCAGCGCACCCGCCCCGTCACCTGCTCGACCAGCAGGCGGCGGATCAGCTCGACGTCGCCGGTGGGACGGGCGGTGACGTTGGCCACCACCGGGGCCAGCAGGGGCGAAAGGGTCGTGGCGGCCAGGGCCTCGGCCATGGCGTCGGCGGCGGGCTGCATCAGCGGGCAATGGAACGGGGCCGAGACGTTGAGCAGGATGGCGCGGGCGCCGAGGGCCTTGGCCGCCTCGATGGCCCGGTCGACGGCGGCCTTCTCGCCGGAGATGACGATATTGCCCTGGTTGTTGTCGTTGGCGACGACGCAGACGCCGATCTCGGCGCCGGCCGCGGCGGCCTGTTCGGCCAGGGCCAGGTCGACCTTGGGCCCGATCAGCGAGGCCATGGCGCCGACCCCCACCGGCACGGCGCGCTGCATGGCCTGGCCGCGCAGGCGCAACAGCTTGGCGGCGTCGGCCAGGGTCAGGGCTTCGGCGGCGGCAAGGGCGGAATACTCCCCCAGGCTGTGGCCGGCCACGAAGGCGGCGCCCTCGACCGCCACGTTGAACTCGTTCTCCAGGGTGCGGATCACCGCCAGGCTGACCGCCATCAGGGCCGGCTGGGCGTTCTCGGTCAGGGTGAGCTCGTCCTCGGGGCCTTCGCACATCAGCCGGTACAGGTGCTGGCCCAGAGCCTGGTCCACCTCCTCGAACACCGCGCGTGCGTCGGGGAAGGCGTCGTGCAGGGCCACGCCCATACCGACGGCCTGACTACCCTGGCCGGGAAACAGGAAGGCGAGGCTCATCTGCGGGGGCTCCTCGGAACGGGGCGTCGGCGGGGCGGCAGGGTTATGGCGAAACGCCCTGGCCTTCAACCCGCTCCGCTTCGACGCCGGCGCCAAATCGGCATACGGGCGGCCGGCTTCGTGCTATGGTTTGGCTCCCTTTGCGAAGGAGGGCGGACATGGCGAGCCAGCGTCTCCACACCAGCGTCCTGGCCGGGGCGGCGGCCCTGGCCCTGATCGTCGCCGCAGCGCCGCAAAAGGCCCACGCCGTCGACCTGATCATCGGCGGCCGGGCGGAGATGTGCTCCCGGGCGGCCAAGGCGGGCCTCGCCAACGAGGTGACGCTCGACAATTGCACCATGGCCATCGTCGGCGAGCCGATATGGGGCCACGCCCTGGCGGCGACCTACGTCAACCGCGGCACCATGTACCTGGGCCTGCGCAACTGGGGCTCGGCCATGGCCGACTTCGACGAGGCCTTGAGGATCCAGCCCGACCTGGGCGAGGCCTTCGTCAACCGTGGCGGCGCCCTGATCGGCCTGCGCCGCTACGGCGAGGCCCTGACCGAGATCGACCGGGGCCTGGCGCTCAACCCCGACGAACCGGAGAAGGCCTACGGAAACCGGGCGCTGGCCAAATGGAGCCTCGACGACCTGCGCGGGGCCTACGAGGACCTCATGAAGGCCCACGAGCTGAAGCCAGCCTGGACCTGGCCTACCGAGCAGCTCGCCAACTTCCGGGTCGAGACCCGCGCGGCGCGGTAGCGTTCCGCCGCTAGCGGACCTGGGCGCCCTGGCCCTGGCCGACCCGGAAGGCGAAGGCCTGACGGGCGGCGTCGTCGACCACCTGGGTCGCCCGGTCGCCGGGCTCGCCGAGATTGCCCACCAGCTCGTTGTGGCCGCTGTTGGGGATGTTCTCGATCCGGGCAGGCGTGCCCGCCGCGCGCAGGGCGTTGGCCAACACCGCCGCCTGGCGGCCCAGGTCCTCGGAGGTGGCGATCAGCATGACGAAGCTGTCGGCGTTGGGCTTGGCGGTATGGTTGGCGGGCGACAGTTCCGGCCCGATCATGCCCGGCCCCCCGCCGCCCTGCCCCTGCCGCGGGACCAGCCCCGCGCCCTCGAGCAGCACCACGCCGCCCAGGACCGAGGGGTCTAGCCCGCTCTTCTTGAGGAAGCGCGGATCGGTCGCGATCAGGGCCGAGTTGTGGCCGCCGGAGCTGTGGCCGATGAGCAGGATTTTGCGGCGCTCGACGCCCAGCTGTTCGGCGCGGGAGAGCAGGAAGGCGACCGCGTCGGCGACGTCCTGGGTCTGCTGCTCCACGTTGACCGCGGGCACCAGTCGGTAGTTGACCGAGGCGTAGGCGTATCCCTGGTTCAGGAAGTGCGCCGGCGTCGCCGCCCCGATCCATTCCTTGTCTCCGCCCCGCCAGCCGCCGCCGTGGACGAAGACCACCAGGGGGGCCGCCGGCCCGCGGCCCCGCCAGAAGTCCAGCCGCTGCAGGGGATCGCGGCCGTAGGCCATCTCCTGCGGCGCCGCAGGGCGCGCAGGCCGCGGCTGGGCCGTCGCGAACGGGGGAAGCAGCATCAGGCCTGCCAGAATCAGGACGAGCGTCCGCATCGGTGTTTCCTTCGTCGTTTCCAGCCCCGCCGACCGCTCTACCGGACTGTTCTGCGCCAGGCCAGTCCGGCGCGGGCGGGCGCTTCTGCGCAAGGCTGGCGATTCGCTTGATTTTCCGGCGGCTCCGCGTATGTTCCGCCGCTTCCTGGAAGGCGGTCTCGACGTGGAGCGCAAAAGGGGCGGGACCATCCCGTCCGCCGCGCCGAGAGCCATCGTGGTCGCCGGAACTTCCGCCGACGGCCGCGCCGCCTTCCATCCGGAAGAAGGACGCCATGGCGCTATACGAACACATCATCATTGCGCGGCAGGATATTTCGCCGCAACAGGCCGAAGCCCTCAACGACCAGCTCAAGCACATGCTCGAGGAACTCGGCGGCCACGTCGCCAAGATCGAATACTGGGGCCTTCGCAACCTCACCTACCGCATCAAGAAGAACCGCAAGGGCCACTACTCCCTGCTGGCGCTCGACGCCCCGTCGGCCGCCGTCAAGGAAATGGAGCGGCAGCTCAGCCTCAACGAGGACGTGCTGCGGTTCCTGACCGTGCGGGTCGAAGAGATCGACCTGGAGCTGTCCCCGGTCCTGGCGCGGCGTGACCGCGACCGGGAACGTGATCGCGGCGACCGCGGCGACCGTGACGGTCCGCGTCGCAGCTATGACGACATGCCGGCTTGAGGGAACGCACATGACCGATACGACCACTGCTGCGGCCCCCACCGTTCCGGGCGCCGCCACCGGGGGCGGCGGACGCCGTCCCTTCTTCCGTCGCCGCAAGGTCTGCCCGTTCTCGGGCGCCGGGGCGCCGAAGATCGACTACAAGGACGTGAAGCTGCTGCAGCGCTACGTCTCCGAACGCGGCAAGATCGTGCCTTCGCGCATCACCGCCGTGTCCGCCAAGAAGCAGCGTGAGCTGGCCCGCGCCATCAAGCGCGCCCGCTTCCTCGCGCTCCTCCCCTACGTCGTGAAGTGAGGAGGGCGCACCCATGAAAGTCATTCTGCTCGAACGGGTCGAGAAGCTCGGCTCCATCGGCGACGTGGTTTCGGTGAAGGACGGGTTCGCCCGCAACTTCCTGCTGCCGCGCTCCAAGGCCCTGCGGGCCACCGGCGCCAACCTGAAGGTCTTCGAAGGCCAGCGGGAACACATCGAAGCCCGCAACGCCGAGGCCCGCGCCCAGGCCGAGAAGGCCGGCGAGAAGCTGGACGGGACCTCCTACGTCCTGATCCGTCAGGCCGGCGATTCCGGCCAGCTCTACGGCTCGGTGTCGGGACGTGACGTTTCCGAGGCCGTCCAGGCCGAGGGCGGCAAGGTCGACCGCAGCCAGGTGGTGCTCGACCGCCCGATCAAGACCCTGGGCGTCCACGAGGTGAAGGTCCGCCTTCACCCCGAAGTCACCGTCACCGTCAAGGTCAACATCGCCCGCAGCGCCGACGAAGCCGACCGTCAGGCTAGAGGCGAGAACGTCATCGCCTCGGCGTTCGACGAGGACCGGGCGGCCGCGGCCGAACAGGCCCAGGACATGCTCGAAGGCGGCGCCGGCAAGGCCGTCGAAGAGGCCGGCGGGATGGACCGCTAGGGGTCCACCGTCTGTGTGAAGTCCAAGGCGGCCCCGGGAAACCGGGGCCGCCTTTTTCTTTGGGCGAAGCGCCCCCTCGCCCGAAGCGCGGGGGAGGGTGAGGGGGTCGCCCGCTTGCCGCGCTCGCGCTCGAGTGCTCGACTGCAGAAAACCTGAGAGGATCGGATGCGGCTTCCGACGCTGTTGCTGGCCCTGGCCCTGACCGCCTGCGGCGCGCCGGCGTCGGCGCAGCCTTCCGTCCGTGAGGAGGGGCCGGCGACCCTGCGCGACAGCCGGCAGTTCACGGTCCATTCGGCGCTGCTGAACCGGGACTTCCGGATCTATGTCGCCCCGCCCCGCCGCCCGGAGCCCGGGGCCAAGGTCGCGGTGGTCTATGCCCTCGACGGCGACTCCAGCTTCGGCCTCGTCGCCGACGTCGCCCGGCGGCTGCAGCAGGGCGGCGAGATGGCGACGGCCTATGTGGTCTCGGTCGGCTACGGCGCGGGGGCCAACCGGCGCAACCACGACTATATCCACGAACGGCTGGACAACGTGCCGACCTCCGGCGGCGGGGCCGACTTCGAGCGCTTCCTGCTGCAGGAGCTGCGCCCGCTCATCGAGGGCCGTTACGCCGTCGACCCGGCCCGGTCGTACCTGATCGGCCATTCCTTCGGCGGCCTTTTCGTCGCCAACGTCCTGGTGCGCAGGCCGGACGCCTTCGCCGGCTACCTGGTCTCCTCGGGCTCGCTGTGGGTCCAGGACGAGGCGGTGGTGAAGGCCGCGGCCAGGCTGGCCAAGGCCGGCAGGGGCGGCGGGCGCAAGGTGTTCATGAGCGTGGGCCAGCTCGAAGGCGACGGCATGATCGGCCCGATCCTGCGCTTCGGCGACGCCCTGAACGACAAGGCCTCGGGCTTCTCGGTCTCCGGCCAGGTGTGGGATTCCGAGAGCCACGCCTCCGTCACGGCCGGCGCCTACGCTCGAGGTTTGCGCATGATCATGCCTGCCGGTGACGACGCCCGCGCGAACATCGAACCGGACTAGACCAGCACCCTCGAACGATGGAGATGGGTCGCAAGGCGACGCGCCCCCTCCGCAACTCCACCTATGCGCGCAAGCGCCGCGCGCGGCATAATCGCTGTGGATGGCTGCTCGCCGGCGGTGGACGAGACCTCTGCGGCAGCTGATTCGCGGCCCAGCTTTAGCTATTGATTAAGCCATGTCTTCTCCCGCCCTCCTCTTCGACGCCGCCGCTCCGGCCGGCCCCGTCCTCACTCACGTCCCCTGCAACATCGAAGCCGAGCAGGCCCTGCTCGGCGCGGTCCTCTACGACAACGCCGCCTATGAGCGCCTGAGCGACAAGCTGCAGGCGCGCCACTTCTACGAGCCCTTCCACGCCCGCCTGTTCGCGGCGATGGAGGAACACATCAAGAAGGGCCAGCTGGCCGAGCCGATCGTGCTGATGGAGCGCTTCCGCCGCGACCCGGCGTTCGAGGAGCTGGGCGGCCTGCGCTACCTCGCCGACCTCGTCGACCGGGCCCCGCCGGCGGCCAATGCGCCGGACTATGCGCGGCTGGTCTACGACCTCGCACTGAAGCGGGAGCTGATCCGCATCGGCGGCGAGATCACCACGACCGCGGCCGGCGACCCCGAGATAGCGGCGCAGGATCAGATCGAGTCCGCCGAACAGCAGCTCTACACCCTGGCCGAGACCGGCGGGACCTCCACCGGCTTCATGTCCTTCGCCGACGCCCTGCACGGGGCGGTGGAAATGGCGGCCGAGGCCTTCAGCCGCGACGGGGGGCTGGCGGGGGTCTCCACCGGCCTGATCGACCTCGACCAGAGGCTGGGGGGGCTGCACCCCTCCGACCTGTTGATCCTCGCGGGCCGGCCTTCGATGGGCAAGACGGCGCTGGCCACCAACATCGCCTTCCAGGTGGCCCGCTCCTACGCCTGGGAGCCGCAGCCCGACGGCAGCCGCAAGACCGTCAACGGCGGGGTGGTGGCCTTCTTCAGCCTGGAAATGAGCGCCGAACAGCTGGCCATGCGCCTCCTGGCCGAGGTGTCGGGTGTGTCGTCCGACCGGCTGCGCAAGGGCGAGATCGACGCCAGCGAGTTCGGGCGGGTGCGCGACGCGGCCCTGGAGATCCAGGAGGCGCCCCTGTTCATCGACGCCACCGGCGGCCTGTCCATCGCCAAGCTGGTGGCCCGGGCGCGGCGGCTGAAGCGCACCTCGGGGCTGGATCTGATCGTGGTCGACTACCTGCAGCTGATCACCACCGACGGCTCCAAGGGCGACAACCGGGTGCAGGAGGTCTCGATGATCACCCAGGGGCTCAAGGCCCTGGCCAAGGAGCTGTCGGTGCCGATCCTGGCCCTGTCGCAGCTCAGCCGGAACGTCGAGAACCGCGAGGACAAGCGGCCGCAGCTGTCGGACCTGCGCGAATCCGGCTCGATCGAGCAGGACGCCGACGCGGTGATGTTCGTGTTCCGCGAAAGCTACTACCTCGGCCGCTCCGAGCCCCGCGAGGGCACCCCCGAGCACATGACCTGGCAGGAGGAGATGGACCGGGTCCACGGCCTGGCCGAGGTGATCATCGGCAAGCAGCGCCACGGCCCCATCGGCACGGTGAAACTGGCCTTCAACGAGGACCTGACCAAATTCGGCAACCTGGCCCGCGAGGGGCGGTACGAGGTGCGGTAGACCGCGCCCCGTCCGTTTCGCGGCCACCTCCCCGCTGTCGCCCGCAGGGTGACTGAGGGGGTCTCGCCGACGCAGGCCGCCTGCGCTATTCCACCCCCATGGCCGCCGAGTCCCGTCTCACCATCGACCTGGACGCGCTCGCGGCCAATTTCCACGCCCTGGCCGCGCAGGCCGCGGGCGCAGAAGTGGCGCCGGTGGTCAAGGCCGACGGCTACGGCCTGGGGGCCGGTCCGGTGGCGCGGCGGCTGTGGGCGGAAGGGGCGCGCAGCTTCTTCGTCGCCCGGCTGTCGGAGGGCGAGGCCCTGCGCACAGCGCTGGGGGACCGGGCGGCGACCATCCGTGTGCTCGACGGCGCGACCCTCGGCGCTCACGCGCGGCTGAAGGCGGCCGGCCTCACGCCGGTCCTGAGCACGGCCGAACAGGTGGGATACTGGCGCGGCGTCGAGGCCGGCCCCGTCTCCGTCCATGTCGACACCGGCATGAACCGCCTGGGCCTCTCGCTGGAGGAAGCCGCCGCCATCCCTGGCGTCGAGCTGGCGATGAGCCACCTGGGAAACGCCGCCGAGCCGGGCCATCCACGCAACGCCGCCCAGCTGGCGTGCTTTCGCGAGGTGCGGGCGCGGTTCCCCGACGCCCGGGCCAGCCTGTCGGCTTCGGCGGGAATCTTCCTCGGCCCCGACTACCGCTTCGACATGGTCCGGCCCGGCATCAGCCTTTACGGCGGCGGACCGCGGGAGACCCCCGATGCGCGGATCGGCGCCGTCGTTACGCTGGACGCGCCGATCCTGCAGGTGCGCGACCTGAAGGCCGGCGACGCGGTGGGCTACGGCGCCATGTTCACGGCGGCCCGGCCCATGCGGGTGGCCGTGGTCGGTGGCGGCTATGCCGACGGGGTGCTACGCACATCGCACGCCCAGGCTGCGGGATGGCTGGGCGGCGTACGTCTCCCCTTCCTCGTCGTGACGATGGACATGATCGTGGTCGATATCGGCGAGCTTCCGAACGCCCGGCCCGGCGACCGGGTCGAACTGCTGGGTCCCCACGCCCCCCTCGACGACCTGGCCGCGACCGCCGGGTCGGTGGCCCACGAGATCCTCGTGCGGATCAGCGGGCGGGCCGAGCGGCGCTACCTGGGCGAGGCAGTGTGAACGCGGCGTTGGCGGGAGTGCGCGGGGTCGGCCGCTCGACGCTCGGCCTGGTGCGCACCGCCGGCCGGGTCGCCCTGTTCGCCGGGCGGGGGATCGCAGCCATGGCCGGCCCGCCCTTCTTCTTCGGGCAGTTCGTGCGCCAGCTGGCGGTCATCGGTTACTTCTCCCTGCCGGTGGTGGGACTGACCGCGGTGTTCACCGGGGCGGCCCTGGCGCTGAACATCTACACCGGCGGCGGGCGGTTCAACGCCGAGCAGATCATGCCGCAGATCGTGGCCCTGGGGATAACCCGCGAGCTGGGCCCGGTGTTGGCCGCCCTGATGCTGGCCGGCCGGGTCTCGGCCGCCATCGCCGCCGAGATCGGGGCCATGCGCGCCACCGAACAGATCGACGCCCTGCACACCCTGTCGACCGATCCATACCGATACCTGATCGCGCCCCGGCTGGCGGCGGCGGTCATCACCCTGCCGCTTCTGACGGTGGTGGCCGACATCATCGGCATCGCCGGGGGCTGGACCGTGGCCACGGCGACCCTGGACTTCAGCCCAGAGACCTATGTGCGCAACACCTGGGACTTCCTGCAGAGCTGGGACGTGGTCTCGGGCCTGATCAAGGCGGCGGTGTTCGGCTTCCTGGTGGCCCTGATGGGCTGCTACCATGGCTTCAACGCCTCGGGCGGGGCGCGGGGCGTGGGCCGCGCAGCCACCCACGCGGTGGTCTCGGCCGCGATCCTGATCTTCGCCGCCGACTACCTGCTGACGAGCCTGTTCTCGTGATGGCGTCTGGCCCGACGTGCTTCGAGGCCCGCTGCGCGGGCGCCTCAGCATGAGGAAGCTTTTATGCAATCCACCACCTCATCCTGAGGTGCTCGGCGCGAGCCGAGCCTCGAAGGACGTGCGGCCATGACCGCTAAACTCGCGCTTCAGGGCGTGTCCAAGCGCTTCGGCGACAAGATCGTGCTGGACGGGATCGATCTGGAGGTGACGGCCGGCCGTTCGCTGGTGGTGATCGGCGGTTCGGGTCAGGGCAAGTCGGTGACGGTCAAGATCGCCATCGGCCTGATGGCGCCCGACGCCGGGCGGGTGCTGGTGGACGGCCAGGACGTCACCGACCTCCGCGGCAAGACCCGCGTCGCCCACGCGGCGCGCTTCGGAATGCTGTTCCAGGGCGCCGCCCTGTTCGACAGCCTGACCGTTTGGGAGAACGTCGCCTTTCGCCTGCTCAACGCCGACCACGTGCCCCGTCGCGAGGCCAAGGCGCGGGCCCTAGACGCCCTGGCCAAGGTGAACCTGCCGGCCACGGCGGCCGACCTGCACCCGATCGAGCTTTCCGGAGGAATGCAGAAGCGGGTGGGGCTGGCGCGCGCCGTGGTCGCCGCGCCGGAGATCCTGTTCTTCGACGAACCGACCACCGGGCTCGACCCCATCAGCGCCGACGTCATCAACCGGCTGATCGTCGAGCAGGTCCGCCGCTTGGGATGCACGGCGGTGTCGATCACCCACGACCTGGCCTCGGCGCGGCTGATCGGCGACGAGATCGCCATGCTGCAAGGCGGCCAGATCGTGTGGCGCGGCCCGGTGGACGAGCTGGACCGCTCCGGGAACGCCTACGTCGAGCAGTTCATCCACGGGCGGGCGGACGGCCCGATCACGGCGGAGGTCTGAACCGACGATCAGAGCGAATAGCCGCCGGTCAGCAGCACCAGCGGGGTGAGCAGCACGCCCACCAGGATGCTGACCAGGAAGCCGATCCCCAGGGCGGCGATCACCGCGCAGACGGTGTAGATCATGGCCTTGTCGCCCGTGACCTTGGTCAGCTTCGGCACGCCGAGGTACAGCAGATAGAAGCCGTAGAAGACGCCCACAATGCTGAGCAGGGCCAACGGCGGAAAGGCCCCGAACACCCCGGCCACCCAGGCGGCCGTGCCCGAATAGGCGGCCAGCTTGAAGGCCTGGAGTCGGTTCTTCTCGGCCCCGAACTGGGGCGCCAGGGCCTCGACGATCAGGGCGAAGACGTAGACGCCCGCGAGGGTCATGACATAGCCCAGCAGCGCCGTGCCCAGCACCTGGGCGATGGGGGGGCGGTAGGTCAGGCCCAGGGAGCCGGTGGCGCCGAAGACCAGTTGGCCGATGACGTGGCAGACCGGCCCGATGGCGGCCAGGGGCGCGACATAGCCGGCGTAGAGCCCCTTGATGGTCGCCGGCTCGGCCTCGATCACGTCCCAGGTGGCCGCGGGATGGCGCAGGATCGCCTTGACCCGCTCGACAAGCGGCGACGTTCCCTTGGGATCTTCGATGATGGTCATGGTCGCCCCCTCGTTCGTCGCGGCAAGTTGAACACGTTTTCCGTCCTGGGCCGACTCTCCCCATGCTGAGCGGTTGCGACACCGGAGAGTTCCATGGCCCGCGACGGAGCGGTCTACGCCTGCCAGAGCTGCGGAGCCGTCCACGCCAAGTGGGCCGGCCAGTGCAGCGCGTGCGGCGGCTGGAACACCCTGGTCGAGGAGGGTTCGGCGACGGTCCCCCCCGGCGCGCTGGCCCCGGCGCGCGGCGCCAAGGGCCGCGCGCACCTGGCGTTCGAAACCCTGGACCTGGACACCCCCTCCCCGCCCCGGATCGTCACCGGGGTCGAGGAGTTCGACCGGGTCTGCGGCGGCGGGGTGGCGCAGGGCTCGGCCATACTGGTGGCCGGCGACCCGGGCGTGGGCAAGTCGACCCTGTTGCTCCAGGTCGCCGCCCACGCGGCCCTGCGCGGCGCCAACTGCGCCTACATCACCGGCGAGGAAGCGGTGGAGCAGGTTCGCGCCCGCGCCCAGCGCATGGGGCTGGGCGCAGCCCCCGTGAAGCTGGCCGCCGAGACGGCCCTGCGCGACATCGTCGAGGGGCTGAAGAAGGAGCGCTTCGACCTGGTGGTGATCGATTCGATCCAGACCCTGTGGAGCGACCAGCTCGAGGCCGGGCCCGGCTCGGTCACCCAGGTGCGCGCCGCCGCCGGCGAGCTGGTGCGCCTGGCCAAGAAGCGCGGCGTGGCGGTGATCCTGGTCGGCCACGTCACCAAGGACGGCCAGATCGCCGGCCCGCGGGTGGTCGAGCACATGGTCGACGCGGTGCTGTCGTTCGAAGGCGAGCGCGGCTACCCGTTCCGCATCCTGCGCGGGACCAAGAACCGCTTCGGCGCCACCGACGAGATCGGGGTGTTCGAAATGTCCGACGCCGGCCTGCGCGAGGTGAAAAACCCCTCGGCCCTGTTCCTCAACGAAGGCGGCACCCGGGCGGCCGGGGCGGCGGTGTTCGCCGGCATCGAGGGCTCGCGCCCGGTGCTGGTGGAGTTCCAGGCCCTGGTGGCGCCGTCGGCCTACGGCACTCCGCGCCGGGCGGTGGTGGGTTGGGACTCGGGGCGCCTGGCCATGCTGCTGGCGGTGCTGGAGGCCCGCTGCGGCCTCGGCTTCGGCGACCGCGACGTCTATCTGAACGTGGCGGGCGGCCTGCGCATCACCGAGCCGGCGGCGGACCTGGCGGCGGCCGCGGCCCTGGTGTCGTCGGCCCTGGACAAGCCCCTGCCGCAGGACTGCGTGGTGTTCGGGGAGGTCAGCCTGTCAGGCGACGTGCGCTCCGTCGGCCGCATGGAAGGCCGTATGCGCGAAGCGGCCAAGCTGGGGTTCGGTCGGGCCCTGGCGCCGAGCGGCGCCGCGGATGTGGCGCCCTTTGCGGTCGCAGGCCTAAATAGACTCGACCAAGCCGTGCGGCGCATCGACCAAGAGGACTGGAAATGATCGCTTCCGGCGCTCAAACAACCGCATACGAACCTTAGGGAGTCGCCGTGACCCTGTTCGACCTGATCGCCGCAGTCATCATCGTGGTGTCGGCCTTCGTAGGCTACTCCCGCGGCGCCGTGCGCGAACTGGTGACGGTGTTCGCCTTCGCCTTTGCGGCCATGGCGGCGGTTTATCTGTTGCCTTACGCCGGGCCGCTGCTCGGCCGGATGATGGGGCCGCCATGGGCCGCCAACGCCGCGGCGGTGGTGATCGTATTCGTGCTCGCCTACATCGCCCTGCGGCTGCTTGGACGCTATGTGACCACCAAGCTGCACGCCCAGATCGCCCTGGGCGCGGTCGACAGCACCATCGGCCTCTGTTTCGGGGTGATCCGCGCCCTGCTGTTCCTGGGGGTGTTCTACCTGGTGTTCAACCTGGCCACGCCGCCCGAGCTGCTCCCGCAGTGGATCGCCAAGGCCAAGCTCTATCCCCTGGCCCGGGCCTCGGCGCGGGTGCTGGGGTCGGTGGCGCCCAAGACCATGACCGCCGGAGGCCGGCTCGGGCCCGCGCTGGCCAAGGTCGTCGAGAACGAGGACGCCCGGACCGCGCCGCAGCCCCCGCCGCGCCGCGTCGTTCCGTCCCCGGCGCAAACGTCGCGGCGAAACCCTGCCCCTGCCGCGCCCGCATATGATAAGCGCACACGCGACGACATCGACGCCCTAATAGAAAAGACCCGATGATCGAGTCCGACCGTTTCGCCCGCGACCCCGACGACGACACCCTGCGCCTTGAGTGCGGCGTGTTCGGCGTCTGGGGCGTGACTGACGCCGCCGCCGTCACCGCGCTGGGCCTGCACGCCCTGCAGCACCGCGGCCAGGAAGCCTGCGGCATCGCCACCTTCGACGGCTCGAAGTTCGTCACCGAGCGCCACATGGGCCACGTGGCCGAGGCCTTCGGCGGCGGCGACCTCGACAAGCGCCTGCCCGGCCAGGCCGCCATCGGCCACACCCGCTACGCCACCGCCGGCGGCAGCTTCATCCGCAACGTCCAGCCGATGTTCGCCGACCTGGAGTCGGGCGGCATCGCCATCGCCCACAACGGCAACCTGACCAACTTCCTCATGCTGCGCCACCAGCTGGTCGCGGACGGGGCGATCTTCCAGTCCACCTCGGATTCGGAAGTGATCCTCCACCTGCTGGCCCGCTCGCGCAAAGCCCGGATGATCGACCGCTTCATCGACGCCCTGGCCCAGATCGAGGGCGGCTACGCCTTAGTGGCCCTGACCAACAAGAAGCTGATCGGCGCCCGCGATCCCCTGGGCATCCGCCCCCTGGTGCTGGGCGAGCTGGACGGCCGGCCGGTGCTGGCGTCGGAGACCTGCGCGCTCGACATGATCGGCGCCAGCTTCGTGCGCGACGTCGAGCACGGCGAGGTGGTGGTGATCTCCGAGACGGGTGTGGAATCGCTGCGGCCGTTCCCGGCCCTGCGCCCGCGGCCCTGCCTCTTCGAATATGTCTATTTCGCCCGCCCCGATTCGGTGGTGAACGGCCGCTCGGTCTACGACGTGCGCAAGCGCATGGGCATGCGCCTGGCCCAGGAGACGCCGTCGGACTGCGACGTGGTGGTGCCGGTGCCCGATTCGGGCGTGCCCGCCGCCATCGGCTACGCCCAGGCCTCGGGCCTGCCGTTCGAGCTCGGCATCATCCGCAGCCACTATGCCGGGCGCACCTTCATCCAGCCGACCCAGGGCGGGCGCGAGCTGGGGGTGCGGATGAAGCACAGCCCCAACCGCGCCGTGCTCGAAGGCAAGCGGGTGATCCTGATCGACGATTCCATCGTGCGCGGCACCACCTCGCTGAAGATCGTGCGCATGGTCCGCGAGGCGGGCGCGGCGGAGGTCCATCTGCGCTCGGCCTCGCCGCCGATCCGCTTCCCCGACTTCTACGGCATCGACATGCCGGACCGGGACAAGCTCTTGGCCGCCACCAAGTCGCTGGAGGACATGCGCAAGATCCTCGAGGTTGACAGCCTGGGCTTTCTGTCGGTCGAGGGACTGTACTGGGCCATGGGCGCGGGCGCCCGCGACCCGGCCTGCCCGCAGTTCACCGACCACTATTTCACCGGCGACTACCCCACCCGCCTGCTCGACCGCGAGATCGCCGAAGGCCGCAACGAATCGAACGAACGCCAGCTCTCGTTCCTGGTCAGCGCCTGATTCCTCCCGTGGAGGGTCCCAAAGCCCCACCTTCCCATCCCGCTGGGCGAGGGTTTTTGCAGCGCGACATCCCTCCCAGGCCCCGCTAAATCACCCGCCATGACCGACGACCAACCCCTCTTAGGCCTCATCGCCCTCGTCACCGGGGCCTCGCGCGGGATCGGGCGGGCTTGCGCCATCGGCCTGGCCAAGGCCGGCGCCCACGTAATCGCCACGGCGCGGACGCAAGGCGCGCTGGAATCCCTCGACGACGAGATCCGCGCGCTCACCGGGCGCGACACCACCCTGGTCCCGCTGGACCTGAAGGACGGCGACGGGATCGACCGGCTCGGCGGCGCGGTGTTCGACCGCTGGCGCAAGCTCGACATCCTGGTCTCGGCGGCCGGCGAGCTGGGGGTGCTGACGCCTGTGTCCCACCTGGACCCGTCGGTGTGGGAACGGACGGTGGCCGTCAACATGACCGCCAACTACCGGCTGATCCGCTCGTTCGACCCCCTGCTCCGCCAGAGCGCGGCCGGCCGGGCCATCTTCCTCACCAGCGGCGCGGCGCGCAGCCCGCAGGCCTTCTGGGGGGTCTATGCGGCCACCAAGGCCGGGCTGGAGGCCATGGTCGAGACCTGGCGCGACGAGACCGCCATCACGCCGGTGCGCCCCGTGCTGCTGAGCCCGGGGCCGATGCGCACCCGGATGCGCGCCGCCGCCTTTCCGGGCGAGGACCCGGAGACCCTGTCGCCGCCCGAGGCCATCGTGCCTTTGGTGGTGGACCTGTGCCGTCCTGACCGCGAGCCCCCCACGGGCGTGGTGCGGTTCACGCCCTAGCTGGGGGCTACCGCCCCTTCGGCGGGCCCTTCTTGGCGGTTTCCTTGGGCTTGCGCAGCTTGTGGGTCGTGGGCGTACGCACGGCCGGGCGGCGCTTGCCCTGGGCCGCCTTCTGGTCGGCCTTCTTGGGCGCGCCGGGCTTGGCGTTCACCCGGAACGACTTGGCGCGGGGCGGCTTGGCGATCTTGCCCGGCTTGGCCTTGAGCTTCGGCTTGGGCGCAGGGGCCGGAGCGGCCGCCTCCTCCACGGTCGGCTTCTTGCGCTGCAGCGCCTTCTTCTTCGACGACTTCGACGGCCCGTCCGGGTCGGTCGGGGTGAAGCGGGCGCCGTCGCCGGCGTCGGCATAGGGGTTCTTGTTGGCCTTGATGGTGATGCGGATCGGCACGCCGGGCAGGTCGAAGCTCTCGCGCAGGCCGTTGATCAGGTAGCGGCGGTAGCTGTCGGGCAGGTGCTCGGCGCGGCTGGCGAACAGCACGAAGGTCGGCGGACGGCCCTTCAGCTGGGCCATGTACTTGGGCTTGATCCGGCGGCCGTTGACCGCGGGGGGCGGGTGGCGCTGCACGGCGATGGCCAGCCAGTCGTTGAGGTCGCGGGTCTTGACCTTGGTCGACCAGTTCTTGTGCATGTTGAACACCGCCGGCATCAGCCGCTCGACGCCGCGGCCGGTCTCGGCCGACAGGGCCACCATCGGCGTGCCGCGCACCTGGGGCAGGGCCCGGTCGGCGGTCTCCTTCAGCTCGGCCAGCCGTTCCTGGGGGTTCTCCACCAGGTCCCACTTGGCGATGCAGAAGATCAGCCCCCGCCCTTCCCGCTCGACCAGGTCGGCCAGCTGCAGGTCCTGGGTCTCGAAGGCGTTGTTGGCGTCCATCACCAGGATCACCACCTCGGCGAAGGTGATGGCGCGGATCGAGTCGTGGGTGGAGAGCTTCTCCAGCGTCTCCTGCACGCGGGCCTTGCGCCGCAGCCCGGCGGTGTCGACCAGCCGCACGGGACGGCCTTCCCAGGTCCAGTCCACCGAGATGGCGTCGCGGGTGATGCCGGCTTCCGGGCCGGTCAGCAGGCGGTCCTCGCCGATCAGCCGGTTGACCAGGGTCGACTTGCCCGCGTTGGGGCGGCCGACGATGGCGATCATCACCGGCTTGTCGGCCGGGTCCTCGACCTCGTCGTCCTCGCCGGCGCCGGGATAGGCCGCCAGCACCGCGTCGTAGAGGTCGCTCATCCCCTCCCCGTGCTCGGCCGAAAGCGGGATGGGCGCGCCCAGGCCCACCGAGAAGGCGTCGTTGGCGCCCAGCTCGCCGGCGCGGCCCTCGGCCTTGTTGGCGACCACGATCACCGGCTTGTCGCGGCGGCGCAGCAGGTCGGCGAAGATGCGGTCCAGCGGCGTGATGCCCTCGCGGCTGTCGAACACGAACAGGCACAGGTCGGCGTCTTCGATGGCCTGTTCGGTCTGGGCGCGCATCCGCGCCTCCAGGCTCTCGTCGGTGACGTCCTCGAAGCCGGCGGTGTCGATCAGCTCCAGGTCGATGTCGCCCAGGCGCCCGGGCGCGACCCGGCGGTCGCGGGTGACGCCGGGCTGGTCGTTGACGATGGCTAGGCGGCGGCCGGCCAGCCGGTTGAACAGGGTGGATTTGCCGACGTTCGGCCGTCCGACGATAGCGAGTTTGAGAGGCATGGGGGGTGTTTAGCGGGTTGTGGGCTCAGAAGCACGCGCCCCCTCAGTCACCCTACGGGTGACGGCTCCCCCGCTTCGCAGGGGAGCAGGATACGCCCCATCTCCTCCTCCCCTGCAAAGCGGGGAGGTGGCCGCCGCAGGCGGACGGAGGGGCAAAGTCCGCCGCTTCTACCGGATCGCGATCAGCTCGGCGTTTTCGGACATGACGTAGACCACGCCGTTGGCGGCGATCGGGCTCAGGAAGGCGCCCGAGCCCAACTTCAGGGTCTTCATCCGCGCACCGGTCTTGGGGTTGAGCGCCACGGCCTCGCCCCGGGTCGAGGTCACGATCAGCCGGTTGTCGGCCAGCAGGGGCCCGGACCAGATCGCCCGGTCCTTGCGCTTCTTGACGCCGGCGTTGAGGTCCACCGTCCAGAACACCTGGCCGGACTCGCGGGCGATGCAGATCACCTGGCCGGCCTGGTCGGTGACGTAGACCACGTCGCCGACCGGCAGGGGGGTGGTGATGGTGGCGATCGGCAGGTCCCAGCGCCGGGTCCCGTCGCGCAGGGCGATGGCCCCGAACAGGCCGGAGTGGCTGCCGGCGAACACGTCGCCGCGGTAGATCACCGGCCGGCCGGGGATGTCGCGGATCTCCGACAGGGCGTTGTTGCGGTTGGTGAACGACAGGGTGTCGGTCCACAGGGCGGTGCCGTTGTTGGTGCGGAAGGCGTTGACCTCCCCCGAGGCGAACGGAGCCACCACCACCTCGCCCGAGACCGCCGGGCTGGAGGCGGAGATCACCCGGGCGGGTTCCTCCAGGCCCTGGAAGTTCCAGGCGGCCAGGCCGGTGGCCGCGTCGAAGACGGTGAGCTGGTCCTCGACATCGACCACGAACACCCGGCCGCCGGCGACGGTGGGGGCGCCGTGCACCGGCGAAGGCAGGGCGGTGCGCCACTTCACCGCGCCGTTCGCGGCGTCCAGCGCGGTGACGAAGCGGAAGCCCGAGGAGACGTAGAGGACGCCGTCGGCATAGGCGACGCCGCCGCCGTAGGCCTCCTTGTCGCGCCCGTTGCGCGGCGCAAGGTCAACGGCCCAGGTCTCCGCGCCCGAACGTTCGTCGCGGGCCGAGATCCGGGCCTGGCCGTCCATGGCGAAGATGCGGCCGGCGGCGATCACCGGGGTGGCGGTGACGTGATGGGTGCGCGAGCGGCCCTCGCCGATCTTGCGGCGCCAGGCGATCTCGAAGTTCGCGCCCGCCGACACATGCTCCACCGACTGCTCGGGCGTGCCGCCGGGCAGGGGCCAGGCGGTCTGGGGCTCGGCCGGCGGCAGGGCGAAATCGACCCCGCGCAGGGCCGCGGCGGGCTGGAGTTTCTCGTCCAAGGTCAGGACCGGGATCCGGGTGCCGGGGCCCTGGTACTTGGACCCGTTCCCGCCCTTGCCGCCCAGGCGCGGCAGCTTGATGCCGGCGCAGGCGCTCAGGCCCACCGAGACGACGAGGACAGCCGCGCAACGCGCGAGGGTGCGACGGCCGATCATTGGGCGGCTCCGGTAGGCGACGGCGCGGCGGACGCGGCGTCCTGAGGCGCCGCGCCGGGAGGCGGGGCGGGCGGAACGGGCGAAGGCGGCAGGGCGGCGGCGGCGGGCAGGCTCTTGCCCTGGCCGGCGTCTATCACGCCCATGGCGATGTTGGCGCGGGCCTGAAGGCCCTGGCCGGCGTCGGGGGAAATGGTGAGCAGCGACAGGGCCTGACGGGCCGGACCGGTCTGGCCCACGCTCAGCCGCTTCATCGCCAGGGCCTCGCGGGCTAGGGCCGAATAGGGCCGGCCGGGCTTGGCCAGGGGGTCGACGCGCTTTTCGATGTCGGCCAGGGACGCGGTGTCGAAGGCGACGTAGACCGCCTTCAGCCGGGCCGCGTCGGCCACGACCGGGTCGGTGGCGGCCGCGGCGGCCTGGTCGAGCAGGGCCACGGCCTGAGCCGTCTTGCCGTCGGTGGAGCGCAGGCCGGCCTGCTGCATCAGGGCCAGGGCCTTGTAGGCGGGCGGTCCGCTCTTGGCGACTTCGGCGAAGTCCTTCTCGGCGGCGGCCTTGTCGTTCCTGGCCATGGCGTCGAGGGCCTGCTGGTAGGTCTCCGACGCGCGGGCCGCGGCGGCGAGCCGCTGCTGGTTCACCGCCCAGACCACCAGGGTGACCAGCACGCCGGCCACGAAGACGCCGGCCACGAAAGGCCAGCCCTTGCGGAAGATCGTCTGATAACGGGCCGAGCGGAGCTGCTCCTCGACCTCCTCGAAAACATCGACCACGTGGCTCTTCGCCTCCGGATTTCTTCAACGCACCGCTTGGAACGGCGGCAACCTATAGCCTATCGCCGCGCCGCGGCAACGAGGGCGAACCAGCCTGCTCAACCGGACGGTTTTGTGGCGGCCTTCATGTCAGAGCCGACGCCTGGGTAGTAGGTCTCCGCCGTGGCGGGAAAGCGGCGGGCGCGCACGTCCTCGGCATAGGCCCGGACGGCTTCGCCGATAGCCCCCCTCAGGTCGGCGTAACGGCGCACGAACTTCGGGGTCCAGTCGAACAGCCCCAGCATGTCGTCGGTCACCAGGATCTGGCCGTCGCAGGTGGCTGAGGCGCCGATGCCGATGGTGGGCACGGCCAACCGTTCGGTCACTTCGCGGGCGAGGTCCTCGGCCACGCCCTCCACCACCACGGCGAAAGCGCCGGCGTCGGCCGCGGCCTGGGCTTCGGCCAGCACCGCCTGGCGCTCGCCCTCGGTGCGGCCCTTGGCGCGGAAGGCCCCCAGCGCCAGCACCGCCTGGGGCCTTAAGCCCACGTGGCCCATCACCGGGATGCCGCGCAGCACCAGATATTCGATGGTCCGGGCCACCGTCGGGCCGCTCTCAAGCTTGACCCCCTGGGCGCCGGTCTCCTTCAGCACCCGAGCGGCGTTGGCGTAGGCGGTCTCGGGCCCGGCCTCGTAGGAGCCGAACGGCATGTCGATCACCACCATGGCCTTAGCGCTGGCGCGCATCACCGCCTGGCCGTGCAGGATCATCATCTCCAGGGTGACGCCGACGGTGTTGGGCAGGCCGTGCAGGACCATCCCCACCGAATCGCCGACCAACAGCAGGTCGCAAACGTCGTCGAGCAGGGCCGCCATCGGGGCGGTGTAGGCGGTCAGGCAGACCACCGGCTCGCCGCCCTTGCGCGCGGCGATGTCGGCGGCGGAGACCCGGCGGATCTTTTCGTCGGTCTGAGCGGACAAGCTTCGGCTCCAATCTGTGGGCGGACCCGTTCTAGCGTGTCGGACGGCCGCCGTCCCCAGATAGCGCTACACCTTGTCCGCCAACCACAGCCGGGCCAGGGCGGGAAGGGCCGCCTTCCAGTCCAGCGGGCCGCCGAACAGGGCGGCGGCGGCGCTGCAGTCGAGCGCGCTGAAGCCGGGGCGGGACACGGCGGCCGAAAAGCTGCCGCGGCCGGCCCGCACCACCCGCGGCGGGCCGCCGCCGGCGGCGGCATAGGCGTCAAAGGCTGCCTCCACCCAGTCCGCCCGCGATGCCGGCGGGGTTCCGGCCAAGTGCAGGATGGGGGGAACCGCCGCCCCTTCGGCCAGCTTCGCCGCCAGGGCCAGGAGCCGCCCCGCCAGGGGCCCGATCGGCGTGGGCGAGCCGACCTGTTCGGCGATGATCACCTCCGGCCCCCCCCGGAGCATCCGGGTGAGGAAATCCTCGCCGTCGCCGAACACCCAGGCGACCCGGGCGACACAGGCCGCCGCGCCCGATTCGAGCACGCGGCGTTCGCCCTCTGCCTTCATCGCCCCGTAGGCGTTCACCGGCGAGACCGGGTCGTCCTCCCGCCAGGGCCGGTCGGTCGGGGCGCCGAAGACATAGTCGGTGGAGAGGTGGACCAGGGGAACGCCCGCCGCCGCGCAGGCCAGGGCCAGGACGCCGGGCCCGTCGGCGTTGACTGCCCGGGCCGCGGCGATGTCGGCCTCGACCGCCTCGAGGCTGCCGACCACCGCCGAATTGATCACCGCCCGGGGCCGGAGCCGGCGCAAGCAGGCGGCGACGGCGTCCGGGTCACGGATGTCCAGCTCGGCGCGGGACAGGGCGTGGACCCGCGCTCCGCCGGCGGCGGTCAGGGCGCGCGCCACCCGGCCGCGGCCGCCGGCGACCAGCACCTGGCCCCTGTCCTCCCGCCCCACCTCTTCAGCCGAGCGCGGCGAAGGCCGGGGCGTAGTCGACCTTGCCCTCCGTCGTCGGCAGCGGGCCGCCGCCCAGCGAGAGCACCATCAGGTGGGGCCCGGCGTAGGGCGAAACGAAGTCCGACGCCAGGTCCTGGTCGAAGCCGAAGCGGCCGTAATAGTCGGGGTCGCCCAGGACGAAGACCGCCTGCCAGCCCTCGGCGTAGGCCCGGTGCAGGCCGTCGCGGACCAAGTGGCTGCCGATCCCGATCCGCTGGCGGTCGGGCGCGACGGCCAGGGGGCCGAGGCCCAGCGCCCGGAACGGCGCGGCCATGGGCGAGAAGGTCACATGGCCGGCGATCCGGCCGGCTTCGATGGCGACCAGGGCCAGGGCGGCGTCGCCCTCGGCCCGGAGTCGTTCCACCAGCCGCGCTTCCCCCGGGCCGGGAAAGGCCGCCGCCAGCAGGACGCGGACCTCGTCCGCGTCGGCCGGGGTCTCGGGTCGGATCGCTACTCTCACGGCGCGGCCTCTCGAACGCTGGGCCGACAGCATCGCCGACATCAAGCGGCCGGCCAACCACCGAAGCGGCATGAGCGGCCCGGCCGACCCGTGATATGGCGGGTCATGGCTCCCGTCCGCACCCTCTTCGCCACCCGCATCTACCAGGCGTCCCTCGCCGAAGACGCCGGCTTTTCCGCCTTCAACGCCGAGCTGCTGGAGGCCAGCGCCATGCTGGCGGCGGAGGATCGGGCCGGCCAGGCCTGGTGCCGGGAGCGCGGCTACGGCGGCTACACTTCCTACGCCTCCCTCGACGACCTGCCGACGCGGGCCACGGTTTTCGCCGAGCTGAAGCGCAAGCTCGACCGGCACGCGACCGGGTTCGCCGAGGCGTCGGCCTTCGACTTGGGGCCGCGGGGACGGCTGAGGCTCGACAGCCTGTGGGTCAATGTCCTTAAGCCCGGCGCCGCCCACTCGGGCCACATCCACCCGCACGCGGTGATCTCCGGGACGGTCTACGCCGCGCTCCCGGCCGGCGCCGCGGGGCTGAGGCTGGAGGACCCGCGCCTGGCGATGATGATGGCCGCGCCGCCACGCCGGGCCGACGCGCCCGAGGACCTGAAAAGCTTCGTCACCCTGCAGCCCGAGGTCGGCACGGTCCTGATGTGGGAAAGCTGGCTGCGCCACGAGGTGCCCGTGAGCGGCGGCAAGGGGCCGCGCATCAGCCTCAGCTTCAACTACGCGTGGCGGTGAATTTCGCCGCATAGACCTCCGGCTTGAAGCCGACGACCAGGGCGCCGTCCACGTCCAGCACCGGGCGCTTGATCATCGAGGGCTGCTCGACCATCAGGCCGATGGCCTTGCCCTGGTCCAGGTCCGCCTTGGCCGCGTCCGGCAGCTTGCGGAAGGTCGTGCCGGCGCGGTTGAGCAGGGTCTCCCAGCCCACCTGGGCCGCCCAGGCCTCGAGCCGCCCGCGCTCGATCCCGACCGCCTTGTAGTCGTGGAAACCGTAGGCGACCCCGTGGGCGTCCAGCCAGGCTTGCGCCTTCTTCATGGTGTCGCAGGCCTTGATCCCGTGGATCGTCACCGTCTTGGCCACTGGGCCGCTCTCCTGTTTGACTGGATGTCGGTCTAGCCGATTCCGGCTCGTCCTTGCTTCAGCGCAATCGCCAACCCCGAAGAGACGACCATGGCCCTGACCCTCTATTCGCACCCCTTCTCGTCCTACTGCCAGAAAGTGCTGATCGCCCTTTACGAGAACGACACCCCGTTCACCCCCGTCCTGCTGGAGGGTCCGGAGGCGATGGCCGAACTGGAGGCGCTGTGGTCGCTGAAGCGCTTCCCCGTCCTCGTCGACCACGGAAAAACCGTGATCGAGACGAGCGTCATTATCGAGCACCTGGGGGTGTTCCACCCAGGCCCGATGCGGCTGATCCCCGATGACCCGGCCGAAGCGCTGGAGGTGCGGTGGATGGACCGCTTCTTCGACAACTACGTCGGCACGCCGCAGGGCAGAGTGGTGTTCAACGCCATCCGCCCCGAGGGCCACCGCGACCCCTACGGCGTGACCGAGGCCAAGGCGATGCTGGACAAGGCCTATGCCTGGCTCGACGGGGTGATGGCCGACCGGGAATGGGCGGCGGGGAGCGCCTTCAGCCTGGCCGACTGCGCGGCGGCTCCGCACCTGTTCTACGCCGACTGGACCCACCCCATCCCGGCCGAGTGCGCCAACGTCCACGCCTATCGCCGCCGGCTGCTGGCCCGGCCGTCCTTCGCCCGGGCTGTGGACGAGGCGCGGCCGTTCCGACACTATTTCCCCCTCGGCGCCCCCGACCGGGACTGAGGCCCCGGCTCAATGCTAGACCGGCGATCATGACCGACGCCCCCGCCCCGCGCCCTCCCCTGCCGCCGTTCGACGCGGCGACCGCGGCGCAGAAGGCGCGCATGGCCGAGGACGCCTGGAACAGCCGCGATCCCGCCCGGGTGGCGCTGGCCTACACGCAGGACAGTCGCTGGCGAAACCGGGCTGAGTTCATCGCCGGCCGCGCCGGGATCGAGGCCTTCCTCACCCGCAAGTGGGCGGCCGAGCTGGACTACCGGCTGATCAAGGAGGTGTGGGCGTTCCACGGCGACCGCATCGCCGTGCGCTTCGCCTACGAGCACCACGACGCGGCCGGCCAATGGTGGCGCAGCTACGGCAATGAGAACTGGGCGTTCGACGGCGACGGCCTGATGCGCACCCGCCACGCCAGCATCAACGACCTGGCGATCGCCGAGGCCGAGCGGCTGTTCCGCTGGCCGCTCGGGCGCCGTCCCGACGACCATCCGTCCCTGTCGGACCTGGGGCTGTAGCGCCCCCGATGCAACTGGGATGACGCGTCGGCGGTTCAATGTCGGTACGCTCCCGCCCCGTTCGTCCTAGAGGAGACCGCGCGCCCCCGCGCCCAGCCAAGGAGCCACCCCATGCACGGACAGTTCGCCTGGTACGAGTTGCTGACCTCCGACGTCACCGGGGCCGAGGCCTTCTACGGCGCCGTGGTCGGCTGGACCGCCAAGGCCCAGGGCGGCGGAGAGACGCCCTACACCGTCTTCTCCGCTGGCGAGCACGGGGTGGCCGGGATGCTGGCGCTCACCGACGAGATGCGCCGGGGCGGCGGGCGGCCGGGCTGGATCGGCTACGTCGTCGCCGACGATGTCGACGCCACGGTGGACCGGATCGTCAAGGCCGGCGGCAAAATCCACAAGCCGCCGACGGACGTGCCGGGCATGCTCCGCTTCTCGGTGGTGGCCGACCCGCAAGGAGTGGTGTTCGTGGTCTTCACCCCGGACCCGGCCATGGCCGATTCCCCGCCGCGACCGGCGCCGGGGACCTTGGGGACCTTCGGCTGGCGCGAGTTGGTCGTCACCGACTGGAAGGCGGACTGGGACTTCTACGCCCCCCTGTTCGGCTGGACCAAGGGAGAGGCCATGGATATGGGCCCGATGGGCGTCTACCAGCTGTTCGGGGTCAAGGGCGGTGAGGCCGTCGGCGGCATGATGGACAGGCCGAAGGAGGCGCCCCCGCCGGGGTGGTGGGCCTATTACATCTTCGTCGACAGCATCGACGCGGCCGTCGGCCGGCTGAACGCGGCTGGCGGCAAGGTCATCATGGGCCCGAACGAGGTGCCGGGCCCGATGTGGGTGGTCCAGGGCACGGACCCGCAGGGCGCGGTGTTCTCGCTCCTGAGCAACAAGCCGTGACGGGCGCGGGGTCATGACCGAGGTCGTCCTCGAGCCCGCCGGCGCCCTGGCCGCCAAGGCCAGCAAGCCCTATCCCAACGACAGCGCGGAGTACCGGCGGGCGCGCACCGCCCTTCTCCTCGAGGAGATTGAGCTGCGCCGCCACATCGAGCGGGTGGCGGCGCAGCGCCGGGCCCTGCCGCTGGGCGGAGAGCCGCCCGACTACCGCTTCGTCGACGAGGAGGGAAAGACCGTCGGCCTGGCCGACATCTTCGGGTCCCACGCTACCCTGGTCAGCTATTTCTGGATGTTCGGGCCGCAGCGGGCGCGGCCGTGCCCGATGTGCACCGCCTTCCTGGGGGCGATGGACATCCCCGTCCGCGACCTGATCCAGCGGGTCGCCTTCGCGGTCTTCGGCCGCTCGCCGGTGTCGCGCCAGTTGGCCTTCGCCCGCGAGCGGGGGTGGCGCAACCTGAAGTTCTACCAGATCGTCGGCGACGACTTCGCCCGCGACTACCGCGGCCTAGCCCCCAACGGCGACGAGTGGCCTGCCCTGGACGTGTGGGTGAAGGACGGCGCCAAGGTCCGCCACTTCTGGGGCGCCGAGATGGGCGGGACCGCCGACCCCGGCCAGGACCCCCGCGGCGCGCCGGACCCTACGCCGCTGTGGAACATCCTCGACCTCACCCCCGGAGGTCGGGGGACCGAATGGTACCCGAAGCTGGAGTACTAGGCTCAGCCGCCGGCCATCCTCAGGATCGTCGTCCACTGCGCCTCCGTGACCGGCGACACCGACAGCCGGCCCTGGCGCAGCATGGCCATCTCGGCCAGGGCCGGCTCGGCCTTCATCTGCGCCAGGGCGACGGGGCGTTTCAGCGTCCGGACCGGGGCCAGCTCGACGGCGACGAAGCGGCCCGCCGGATCGCTGGCGTCGGGAAAGGCCGTGCGCACGACCTTGGCGACCCCGACCACGGCCAGGCCCTCCTGCGAATGGTAGAACAGCACCTCGTCGCCCTCGGCCATCGCCTTGAGGTGCAGGGCGGCGGCGTTGTTGCGCACCCCGTCCCAGACCGTGCGGCCGTCCCGCATCAGGTCGGAATACGAATAGGTGTTCGGCTCCGACTTCACGAGCCAGTGGGATGTGGTCATGGGGGCGCCCTCGGATTGCCGCCCCACCTTGTAGCCCCGGCGCGCGTGACGGAAGATCGATTGTGGCGTTGACGGAGAGGGCGACGATGGACGGCGGCAGGATCGGACGGCGCAGCGTGCTGGGGGCCGCCGGGCTGTGGATCGCCCGGCCCCTGGTCGGCCACGCCGCGGCGGCCAGGAAGCCCCGGGTGGCGATCCAGACCGGCAAGGGGACCATCGTGGTGGAGCTGGAGACCATCAAGGCCCCGATCACCGCGGGCAACTTCCTGCGCTACGTCGACGCCATGAAGTACGACGGCGGCGTGATCTACCGCGCCTCGCGGACGCCGGGCGTTGCGGGCGCCGGCTCGATCCAGGGCGGCCGCTCGCCCACGGCCCGAGCCTTCCGCCCCATCGCCCACGAGAGCACCCAGGTCACCGGCCTGCGCCACCGGGCCGGGACCATCTCGATGGGCCGCACCACCCTGGGCTCGGCCACCTCGGACTTCTTCATCTGCGCCAGCGCCCTGCCCTACCTCGACGCCCATCCGGGCGCGGCCGGCGACAACCAGGGCTTCGCGGCGTTCGGGACCGTGGTCGAGGGCATGGCGGTGGTGAAGAAGATCCTGGCCCTGCCGACCACCGGCAAGACCTACGAGCCGGCGATGAAGGGCCAGATGATCGACCCGCCGGTGCAGATCCTCGGCATGAAGCGCTTATAAGCGACGGGCGATTCGAGAGGCTGAGACGACATGAGCGGCGACGACTACGTCTATGACGAGGCTACGGGCGAGTGGCTCAGCGCCGGCGACGCGGCGGCCAGGGCCGTGGCGGCGCCCGGCGTGGAGGTGCGCGACTCCGTCGGAAACCGGCTCGCCGACGGCGACAGCGTCACCCTGGTCAAGGACCTGAAGGTCAAGGGCGCCGGCCAGACCCTGAAGCGCGGCACGGTGATCAAGTCGATCCAGCTCACCGGCGACGACCAGGAGATCGACTGCCGGTTTCCAGGGATCAAGGGGTTGGTGCTGCGGGCGGAGTTCGTGCGGAAGCTGTAGGGGGCGCGGTCGCGCGCTGATGGCCCCGAGCCACGTCTGAAGCGACGGTTGCCGGACACGGGTCAAACCACCAAGGTGTTCACTTCCTGCAGAAGCTTCCCGCTGCAGAGGCGCGGAGGTGCCTGCCATGGAAGCCGCATCGACCTTTGCCGTCGCCTCCGACGCATATGCGCGGAGCCGGCCAAGCTATCCGGATGCGCTGTTTGACTGGATCGCGGATCAGTGTGCGGCCCGCGAGGCTGCCTGGGACTGCGCGACCGGCAACGGCCAAGCCGCCGTCGCGCTGGCGCGTCGGTTCGCGCGGGTCGAGGCCACCGACATAAGTCCGCAGCAGCTCGCACAGGCATTCCAGGAACCGAACATCCGCTACGCCCCCCAACGGGCCGAGCGCACCGACTTTACGGACGCGAGCTTCGATGTCGTGACCGTCGCTCAGGCGCTCCACTGGTTCGACTTCGACAAGTTCTGGCCGGAGGTCCGGCGGGTGACCCGGCCCGGGGGCCTGTTCTGCGCATGGGGGTATGGCGGGTTCGAAGCCGAACCGGCTGTGATGCGGACGTACGTCAGACCGTTGCTCGACCTGCTCGAGCCCTTCTGGGCTAAGGAAAACCAGATCCTCTGGCGCGGATACGGGGTGGACGAGGTCCGCTTCCCGTTTCCGACGCTCGCGCCGCCGTCATTGCGCCTCGTCGGGGAGCAAGGAGCCCCCCAGCTGGTGGAGTACGTCCGCACCTGGTCGGCCTATAAGCGGGCGGACGCAGACACTGGCCGCCGCCTCGAGGCGCTCGAGACCGAATTCGTCAGCACCATGGCCGACGAGCTGATCAGGATCGAGACGCCGCTGGTCGTACTTGCTGGCCGCGTGGATTAGGAAACCTCCGGCGTCTCCCTACCCCTGCGTCACCGACCGGATCAGCTCCCCCGCGAGTTTGATGCCGCGGTCGTCGATGTCGTGGCCCAGGCCCGGCAGGATGTGCGCCGTGGCGGGCGAGCCGATGTCCTTCAGCACCGCCATCGACTGGCGCTGCCCGGCGGCGGTGACGCGGTCGTCCTGGTCGCCCTGGATCAGCAGCACCGGCGTGCGCCGGCCGGTGCGCGCCAGCCCGGCCGGCGACAGGTTGTTGCCCGAAAAGGCGATGATCGCCGCCGGCTGGGTCTTGAGGCGCAGGCCGCTGTTCAGGACCGTGCTGGCCCCCTGGCTGAAGCCGAGCAGGATCAGGCGCTCCGGCGCCAGGTTGTAGCGGGCCAGTTCGGCGTCGATGAAGGCGTCCAGCGCCGGGCCGCCGCCGGCGGCGGCCCGGGCGGCGCGGGCCTGCTCAGTGTCGCGGTTCGCCTGCCCCTGCGGCTGGGGCGTGAACCAGCTGTAGCTGCCGCCGCCCATGGCGTGGGTCGCGTTCGGGGCGGCGAAGGCGGCGGTGGGCGCATAGGGCTGGAATTCGGGCACGAGGCCGATCATGTCGTCGCCGTTCGAGCCGAAGCCGTGCAGGAGGACGATCAGGTACCGGGCCGGCGCGCGGGCCGGCGGCCGGCGTGGACCGTCCAGTCGCGCGGCCGGCGCGGCGGCCACGGCCTTGGCCCCGCTGAGCAGGGCGCCGGTCGCCCCGATGCCAAATGTGCGTCGATCCACGGCCGATCCTCCCTTTGGTCTGATTGAACCGGGCGCGACGTTCGCCCAGGCATGGAGGCTTGGCAAGTCGACCAGTCAGGGCCGCGTCAACCGGACCGCCCCGGCCGTTGGACTCATTGACAACGATGGCGTGCCCGCGGCGGTTTCCGGTTCCGCCCACGGCTACAAGTATGCGCTGGCCTATGTGGTCGCTGGTCAGTGCGTGCTTCGTTACGACAACGAGGCCGGCAAGGGCGATCACAGGCATATCGGCGCGATGGAGACGTTTACCGGTTTACGACCCCGGACGCGCTGCTCGCGGATTTCTGGGACGATGTCGAGAGATGGAGCCCTGAATGAACACCGTCACTCTCTCTGTGGCCTCCGCCGAAGATGTCCGCCGCCCCGCGCGCGCCGCGTTCCAGGGCGAGGCCCAGGGGGCGCATATCTCGTTCGCATCGGCCGAACTACTGTGGAAAGTGCTGACCGCCAAGCGCTGGGAACTGCTGAAGGCGATGACCGGCCAGGGCGGCATGGCCATTCGCGAGGCGGCGCGGCGCGTCGGCCGGGATGTGAAGGCCGTCCACGGCGATATCCACGCCCTCCTCGACGCCGGCGTGCTCGATCGCACCCCGCAAGGCTTGGTGGTCTTTCCGTATGATGCGGTGCATGTCGATTTTACGCTGACCAAGGCGGCGTAACGGTCGAGCGCGGGCGGCGGGGCGGCAGCCCTCTACGCCCCTACTCCCACTCGATGGTCCCGGGCGGCTTCGACGTCACGTCGTAGACCACGCGGTTGATGCCCTTGACCTCGTTGACGATGCGGGTGGCGGCGCGGCCCAGCACGTCCCAGGGGAACTCGAAGATGTCGGCGGTCATGCCGTCCACCGAGGTCACCGCCCTCAGCGCGCAGACCTCGTCGTAGGTGCGGGCGTCGCCCATCACGCCCACGGTGCGCACCGGCAGCAGCACGGCGAAGGCCTGCCAGATCACGTCGTAGAGGCCGGCCTTGCGGATCTCGTCGAGCCAGATCAGGTCGGCCTTCTGCAGCACCGCCACCTTCTCCGGCGTGACTTCGCCGGGGATGCGGATGGCCAGGCCCGGTCCGGGGAAGGGGTGGCGACCGACGAAGGCCGGCGGCAGGCCCAGCTCTCGGCCCAGCGCCCGGACCTCGTCCTTGAACAGTTCCCGCAGGGGCTCGACCAGCTTCAGCTTCATGAAGTCGGGCAGGCCGCCGACGTTGTGGTGGCTCTTGATGACGTGGCTGGGGCCGCCCTTGGTCGAGGGGCTCTCGATCACGTCGGGGTACAGGGTGCCCTGGGCCAGGAAGGCGGCGCCCTCGACCTTGGCGGCCTCGGCGTCGAACACCTCGATGAACACCCGGCCGATGGCCTTGCGCTTGGTCTCCGGGTCGGTGACGCCCTTCAGCGCACCGAGGAATTGCGCTTTGGCGTCAACGTGAACCAGGGGGATGTTGTAGTGCCCCCTGAACAGGGAGACGACCTCGTCGGCTTCGTTGGACCGCATCAGGCCGGTGTCGACGAAGACGCAGGTGAGCTGGTCGCCGACGGCCTCGTGGATCAGGACCGCGGCCACCGAGCTGTCCACCCCGCCCGAGAGTCCGCAGATCACCCGGCCCGAGCCGACCTGGGCGCGGATCTTGGCGATCTGCTCGTCCTTGAACGAGGCCATGGTCCAGTCGCCCTCGAACCCGGCGATGTTGCGGGTGAAGTTGCGCAGCAACAGGGCGCCGCGGGGGGTGTGGGCCACCTCCGGGTGGAACTGCACGGCGTAGATGCGCCGGCCCTCGTCGGCGATCACCGCATAGGGGGCGCTGCCCGAGACGGCGACGACCTCGAAGCCGGGGGGGATGGCGGTGATCTCGTCGCCGTGGCTCATCCACACCGTCTCGCGGTGGCCGACCCCGCCGAAGCCCTGCAGCAGCGGGGATTCGCGGACGATCTCGATCTCGGCCCGGCCGAATTCCGCCGTGGCGTGGCCCGCCTCGACGGCGCCGCCGAGCTGGGCGCAGATGGTCTGCTCGCCGTAGCAGATGCCCAGGATCGGCACGCCCATCGCAAACAGGCCCTGCGGCGCGCGGGGGCTGCCTGCGGCGGTGACGCTCTCGGGGCCGCCCGACAGCACCACGGCGGTAGGGGCGAAGGCCTCGACGAAGGCCTCGTCGACCTTGTCCCAGGGATGGATCTCGCAATAGACCCCGTCCTCGCGCACCCGGCGGGCGATGAGCTGGGTGACCTGGCTGCCGTAGTCGACGATCAGCAGTCGCTGGTGGTGGGGCTCGCTCATGGAAGTCTTTCGAACAGGGCGATGAAGAAGCCGTCGGTCCCGGTCCGGCGCGGCGTCAACTGCACCGTATGGCCATCGCCGGCCAGCTCCGCAAGCCGGGCGCGGGCGGCGTCGGTGAGCGCCGGCGCAGCGGCGGCGGAAGCGACGGAAAGCGGGCGGAACCCGGGGTGGGCGGCGGCGAAGGCGGCGGCCACGCCGTCGTTCTCGGCGGCGAAGACCGAGCAGGTGACATAGACGAGGCGCCCCCCCGGCTTCACCAGCCCGGCGGCGCGGGCGAGGATTTGCGGCTGCAGGGCGGCCAGGCGCGCCACGTCGTCGGGGGTCACCCGCCAGGCGCCTTCGGGGCGCCGCCGCCAGGTGCCCGAACCGGTGCAGGGGGCGTCCACCAGCACCAGGTCGGCGACGGCTTGAAACGCCTCCGTCCCCTCCCCGTCCGGCCCGATGAGCTGCAGTTCGGCCTGGGCGCCGGCGCGGGCGAGGCGTTCGGGAACGGCGTCGAGGCGGCGCTGGTTGACGTCGAGCGCGATCAGCCGCCCCGAACCCCGCCCGTCGGATGATTTCATGCTTGCGGCCAGGGCCAGGGTCTTGCCGCCGCCCCCCGCGCAGTAGTCCACCACCACCTGCCCCGGCCGGGCGCCGGCGAGGAAGGCCATGAGCTGGCTGCCTTCGTCCTGCACCTCGATCCAGCCGGTGGTGTAGGCGCGGGTCTTCTGCACGTCCGCGGCCAGTTCCGGCGGCAGGCGCAGGCCCCAGGCGGACAGGGGCGTGCGCTGGGCCTCGATCCCCTCGTGGGCCAGCAGCTTCAGCGCCCCTTCCACCCCGCCGCACAGGGCGTTGACCCGCAGGTCCACCGGGGCGCGGGGCTGGACCAGGGCTTGGGCCTCCGCCAGCCAGTCTTCACCGAACTGGCGCTTGAGGGCCTGGGCCACAAACTCGGGGACGCCGGCCAGGACGTGCGGGGGCGGGTCGGCGGGGGGCATGATCAGACGCACCCGCTCCTGGTCGCTCAGGGCCGCCGGGGCGTGGCCGTCGCCGCTGAACAGGGCCTCGATCCGGTCCACCGCCAGCCCGTCGAGATGGGCCAGGGCCCCCAGCACCAGGGCGCGGCCGTCCTCGGCCCCCATGGCCCAGGCCAGGCGGGCGCGGGCGCGCAGGATGTCGTAGGTGCGCACCGCGATGGCCCGGCGGTCGCCCGAGCCGGCGAAGCGGTGGGACCGGCCCCAGGCCTTCAGGCACTGGTCCGCGGGCGCCCGCTCGGCCGCTATCGCGTCCAGCACCTCGATCGTCGCGGCGAGGCGGGCGGCTGGCGTCACGCCAGGCCGAACAGCGCCACCAGGAGCATCACCAGCCCGGCGAAGGAGGCCGCCCAGGCCAGGGACCGGGCGTAGGGGATGCCCAGGGCGTAGAGCGGCAGATAGACCACCCGGCCCCAGAAATAGAGCTGGGCGCCCAGCGCGCTGAGGCCGTTCTCGCGCCCGACGGCATGGACGGCCAGCACCGCGCCGATGAACAGCGGCAGGGTCTCGTAGAGGTTCTTCTGCGCCCGCTCGAGCCGGCCGGTGACCGGGGTGGGCGGAGGCAGCGGCTCGTCGCGGGCGCTGGCGTTCCACTTCGAGCCCAGCTGCCGGGTGCGGCCGATCACGGGCAGGAAGACGTAGACCAGGGCCAGGACCAGGGTCCAGGCCAGCATCGTAAGCTCTACGGACATGGACTGGGCTCCTCTAGCCGGTGGTGGGGTAGTTGGGCGCCTCGCGGGTGATCATGACGTCGTGGACGTGGCTTTCGCGCAGGCCCGCGCCGGTGATGCGGACGAACCGCGCCCGGGCCTGGAACTCGGCGATGGTGGGAGCGCCGACATAGCCCATGGCCGCCCGCAGGCCGCCCACGAGCTGGTGGAGGATCGGCGCCATCGAGCCCTTGAAGGCGACCTGGCCCTCGATGCCCTCGGGCACCAGCTTGAGGGTGTCGGCCACCTCCTTCTGGAAGTAGCGGTCGGCCGAACCCTGCGCCATCGCCCCCACCGAGCCCATGCCGCGGTAGGCCTTGTACGAGCGC
The DNA here is from genome assembly GCA_035493215.1 of Caulobacteraceae bacterium. Lineage (GTDB taxonomy): Bacteria > Pseudomonadota > Alphaproteobacteria > Caulobacterales > Caulobacteraceae > NCED01. The sequence continues at coordinate 26,198 of DATJIO010000013.1, read as the reverse complement.
CCCTGGTAGAGGAACACCTCGCCGGGCGCCTCTTCGGTGCCGGCGAACATCGAGCCCAGCATGGCCGAGCTGGCCCCCGCGGCGATGGCCTTGGCCAGGTCGCCGGAGAACTTGATGCCGCCGTCGGAGATCACCGGCACGTCACTGTCCCGCGCCGCGCGCACCGCGTCGGCGATGGCGGTGAGCTGCGGCACCCCCACCCCGGCGACGATGCGGGTGGTGCAGATCGAGCCCGGCCCGATGCCGACCTTCACCGCGTCGGCGCCGGCGTCGATCAGGGCCCGGGCCCCGTCGTAGGTGGCGACGTTGCCGGCGATGACCTGGACCCGGTTGGACTCGCGCTTGAGCTGACGCACCGCGTCGGCGACCTGGATCGAGTGGCCGTGGGCGGTGTCGATCACCACTACGTCCACCCCGGCCTCGACCAGGGCCATCGAGCGCTGGAACCCGGCCGCGCCGACGGTGGAGGCCGCGCCGACGCGAAGCCGGCCCCGCTCGTCCTTGGCGGCGTGGGGATAGGCCTCGGCCTTCTCCATGTCCTTGACGGTGACCAGGCCCACGGCCCGGTAGGCGTCGTCGACCACGATCAGCCGTTCCAGCCGGCGCTGCTGCAGGATGCAGCGGGCCTCCTCCTGGGTGGCCCCCTCGCGCACGGTGGCGAGGTTCTCCCTGGTCATCAGGGCCGAGGCCGGCAGGTCCGGATTGGTCTCGAAGCGCATGTCGCGGTTGGTCAGGATGCCGACCAGCTTGCCGGTGCCGCGCTCGACCACCGGGAAGCCGGAGATGTGCCTCAGCGCCTTGATCTGGCGCACCTCGGACATCTTGGTGTCGGGGTGGATGGTGATCGGGTTGATCACCATGCCGCTCTCGTAGCGCTTGACCTCGCGCACCTGCTCGGCCTGTTCGGCCACCGACAGGTTGCGGTGCACCACTCCCAGGCCGCCGGCCTGGGCCATGGCGATGGCCAGCCGGCTCTCGGTCACAGTGTCCATCGCCGACGACAGCAGGGGGATGGCCAGGTCGATCTCGCGCGTCAGACGCGTGGAGGTGTCCACCTGGGTGGGCATGACCTCCGAGGGACCGGGTTCAAGCAAAACGTCGTCGAAGGTGAGCCCTTCGCGAATCTCCATCAGGAGCCTCCATTTTGCGAGGGCGGTATAGCGACGGCGGCGGGAAAGGGGAAGGACGACGGCGTCCTCTCTCGATTTTTCGTCATTCTCGGGTGGAGTTTCAGAGGTCCTCGGGCGCCGCAACCGCCGCCGCCAATACGTCCCGCGCCTCGACCAGGGACCGCTCGATCGCCCCCCGGTCGTCTTCGGCCGTCAGCCGGACGTGGAATTCCAGGTCGCCGGGCTCGGTAGGATGGAAGTCCTCGATGCGGAAACCCAGCCAGCCCAGGGCCAGCATGGCCTCCAGCATCTCCAGGAAGCTCTTTGGGGTGAACACCCAGCAGTGGCTGTCGACGTAGCGGCCGGCCTGGAGGTCGCGGACCAGCTCGAAGGCGCTGGCGAACTTGGCGGGGACGGGCTTGAGGGTCCGGGTCAGGTCCTCCGCCCAGGCTTGGGCGATGTCCACCGGCCGGGTGCGGGCGTAGCTGTCGAACACCTGGCGGATGGAGGGGCGCCGGTAGCCGAGCAGATGGGCCTCGACCATCTCGCCAGCGGTGCTCTCGGGGCGCAGCAGGTCGAAGGTGAAGCGCCGGTCGGGGACGGCTAGGCCCAGCAGGCCCCCGGGCGCCAGCACCTCGCGGATTTCGGCCAGCCAGCCAGCCAGGTCCGGGGCGTGTTCGATCACGTGGCTGGCGACCACATAGTCCACCGTCCCGCCCAAGGCCTCGCGCAGGCGCGCCTGCCCCCAGGCGACGTCGACCTCGACGATCTGGTCGGGGGCGACGGTGGCGCTGATCAGGTTGCGTCGCAGCTCGTCGGTAAGCGCGTAATCGACGTAACGGACGGGACCTGCGTCCTTGGCGATCAGGGGGGCGTGGGACGGGCCGATCTCGAGGCCGCGCAGGAGGGCCGGGTCGCGGTCGCCGAGCAACCGCGCGCGGCGGTCGATCACAGGTCGCGGCCCTTGAACCCCGTGGCGACCAGATAGAGCTCAGAGCTCTCGGCGCGGCTGGCCTTGGGCTTGACGTGGCGGACGTCCTTGAAGTGACGCTTGAGCAGCTTGAGCAGCCCTTCGGTCTCGCCGCCCTGGAACGCCTTGGTGACGAAGGCGCCGCCGGGCTGCAGGACCTCGATGGCGAAGTCCACGGCGGCCTCGACCAGGCCGACGATGCGCAGGTGGTCGGTCTGGCGGTGGCCCATGGTGTTGGGGGCCATGTCGGACAGCACCAGGTCCGGCGCGCCGCCCAGACGCTCGATCAGGGTGTCGCCCATGGCCGGATCGGTGAAGTCGCCTAGGATGATGTCGACGCCGCGCACCGGATCGACGGCCAGGAGGTCGACGCCGACGACGGCGCCGGCGCCGCGCTGGGTGGCCACCTGCAACCAACCGCCCGGAGCGCAGCCCAGGTCGATGACCTTCGCACCGCGCTTGAGCAGGCGGTATTTGTCGTCGATCTCGGACAGCTTGAAGGCCGCGCGGCTGCGGTAGCCCTGCGCCTTGGCCGCCTTGACGTAGGGGTCGTTGAGCTGGCGGCCCAGCCACTGCTGCGACGACTGCGAGCGGTGGTCGGCGGTCTTGACCCGCTCGCCCAGGGCCGTGCTGCGCCCGCCGACCTCGCCCCGGGTGGGGGGCCGGACCATGCGCCGGCGCGCCTCTTCGGGCGGTTTTTCGGGAGGGTCTTCGGTCATTCGGCCGCCTCCGGACGCGGTTGCGGCTCGCCGCGGCGCGGCGCGCGCCCGCCGCGGCGGCGGTTGCGGCCGCCCCGCCCGGCCCGTTCGGCCATCAGGGCCAGCAGCAGGCCCTCGCGCAGGCCGCGGTCGGCCACCCGCACCCGGGCGCACGGCCACAGCTCCTGCACCGCCTGCAGGATGGCGGCGCCGGCCAGGACCAGGTCGGCCCGGTCGGGGCCGATGCAGGGCTCCGCCGCGCGGCCGGCCACCGTCAGGGTCAGGAGGTGGTCGGCGGCGGCCTCGCAGTCGTCGCGGCTCAGCCACAGGCCGTCGATCCGCCCCCGCTCGTAGCGGCGCAGCCCCAGGTGCATCCCGGCCAGGCTGGTGATGGCGCCCGAAGTGCCGACCAAGTGGGCGCGGCCCTCGGCGAAGGTGCCGCGCAGGGACTCCGCGTGGGGAAAGTCCTCGATGTGGCCGCGCACGTGGTCGACCATGGCCCGGAACCAGGCCAGGTTCGCCGGCGCGCCCTCGGGGAAGCGCTCCGCCAGGGTGACGACGCCGACGGGGATCGACAGCCATGCGCGGATCGGCAGGCGGTGGGGCGGCGGCGGGCGGCGGGCCGGGTCGAGGCAGTCGTCCTTCAGGTCGACCCAGGACAGTTCGGTCGAGCCGCCGCCCACGTCCACCACCAAGGCGGCGTCGGCCTTACGGTCCAACAGGGTCACGCAGCCGGCGACCGAGAGCTGGGCTTCCTCGCGGGGGCTGATGATCCGCAGCTTCAGCCCGGTCTCGCGCTCGACCTCGTCGACGAACTCGGGGCCGTTCTCGGCCGAGCGGCAGGCCTGGGTGGCCACCGCGCGGATCTTCAGCACCTGGCGGCGGCGGACCTTCTCGGCGCAGATCTTCAAGGCCCCCATGGCCCGGTCCATGGCGGCGGGATCGAGGCGGCCGGTGCGCGACAGACCGTCGCCCAGGCGCACGATGCGCGAGAAGGCCTCGACCACCCTGAAGCCGTGTCCGGCGGGGCTGGCGATCAGGAGGCGGCAGTTGTTGGTGCCGAGGTCCAGCGCGGCGTAGCACGGCGGCGAAGTGCTGGAGCGGAGCGGCTGAGTCCCGTCAGGCGGCGGCGCCTGCGTTTCGGTCATGGACCCCCGCTCCTGCGGGCGCCTCCGAAAGCGGCATAGTTCCGCTCCAGCGCCCAGGTTTCAGCCCTGAGCCTATCAAGCCGTTCCGGTCTTGCGAACCCCGCTTCGGCATCCTGTCGGGACTGCGACCATCCGGTTCATCGCGCCTTCAACCGAATTGGGCCAGACTCATGCTCATGGACATGCCTCACGCCAGATTCGGTATCGGCCAGGTGGTCAAGCACCGGCTTTTCCCGTTCCGGGGCGTCATCTTCGACGTCGACCCGGAGTTCGCCAACACCGAGGAATGGTGGGCCTCGATCCCCGAGGAGATCCGCCCCCGGCGCGACCAGCCGTTCTACCACCTGTTCGCCGAGAACGATCAGAGCTGCTACGTCGCCTACGTCTCCGAGCAGAACCTTCTGCCCGACGAGAGCGGCGAGCCGATCGGCCACCCCAAGGCCCTGCAGATGTTCGACGCCGCCAAGGGCGGCGGCTACCGGCTGCGGCAGCAGGTCAGCCACTAGGACGCCGGGGCCGTCGGGCCCGTTTCCGGGCCGGCGACCCGTTCCACCGACCTGCGGCGACGCCGGGCTATGATCCTCGTGTCGGGCTGACTACCCTCGGCGGGCGCGCCAAACAGTCGGATTCCGCATGAATATCGATCTAAAAACGACGGACACCCGCTTGCTCGCCCTCCTCGGGGACGCGGCGCTCCGGGCCGGCGACCGCGCGCTCGCGGAACAGTTCTATCGCGCCGTGCTCGCGATCGCCCCGAGAGCGTCTCATATCCACGCCAGGCTCGGGATGGCGCTTGTCCCGGACCCTCTCAACGGGATCAACCTCGACGTCCTGATGAGCGTGGAGAACGACGCCTCGCCCGTGTTCGTGTCCCACGGGCTCGCCACATGGCTCAAGACCCACTCGTTCCTGGGCGACCAGCGCTTCATGGAGCTGGCGGCTCGGCACGCCCACCTGTTGCCGCTCGCGAACTGGCACTGGAACCTGCAGACCGTGTTGTGGGCGTTGCGGCAGGTGCAAGGACTTGAGGGCGACTTTGTCGAACTCGGAGTATTCCGCGGGCACACCACGCTATTTTGCGCCGAGTACCTCGGCTTCGCCGGCTGGTCCAAGAGGTGGTGGCTGTACGACACCTTCGCCGGCGTCCCCGAGGACCAGCTGGACCCGGGTTGGGCGAAGAACAACGCCCTCGCCTACAATCCGTCGACCTTCACGTTCGAGGAGGTGCGCGACCGTTTCGCCCACATCCCCAACATCGAGGTGATCAAGGGCCGGGCGCCTGAAATCCTCGACGAGCGCGCCCCGGCCGCGATCAGCTTCATCCACATGGACCTGAACAATGCGACGGCGGAGATCGCCGCTCTCGACAAGCTGTTCGACCGCTTGACGCCCGGCGGGATCATCGTGTTCGACGACTACGTCTGGGTCACCGCCCAGGCCCAGTACAGGGCCGAAAAGGCGTGGTTCGGCGAGCGGGGCTTGGTGGTGATGGAGCTGCCCACCGGACAGGGGGTGTTCGTCAAGGGCCCGTCGCAGGCGGCTTAGCCTTGCCCGGCGATTGGCCTTGAAGCGGCCCGCGCCTCGCAGGTCCCACGCGGGGGTTTTTGCGAAGGTCGCCTTTGCAACGGCCCTCGCGGGCAAGCGAAACTTAACCATGATCTGAGCAGCATCGGCCGGTCCGTCCGCGCCCCCGCGGTCGGCGCGCGGAAGCCGAACGCATGACCATCTTCTCCTGGTCCGCCCTCTCCCAGGCGCAGGCCTCCGCCTTCACCGCGGCCGACGTGGTGATCTTCGACACCGGCGGCACGGCCCAGACGGCCCAGGTGTGGATCGAAGCCACGGACATCATCCTCGCCGTAGCCGGCAAGTCGCTCGTCTTCCCCAACGGCGCCCTCGACGGCGACGCCGACGGCTCGGCGCAGTTCGTGTTCACCGACGGGTCGCGGCTGCTGATCAACCGCGGCCTGGTTTCCCCCTCCGGGGCCATGACCCTCTCGGGCGTCGGCGACCAGGCCTTCCTCGGCGCCGGCGCCGACACGGTCAACGGCGGCGCCGGAAACGACACCCTGTCCGGCGGCGGCGGGACCGGAAGCGGGGCGGACGACTCCCTGGCCGGCGCCGCGGGCGACGACCTGCTGCGCGGCAACCAGGGCGCCGACACCCTCGACGGGGGCGCCGGGAACGACAGCCTGTTCGGCGGCCAGCACAACGACAGCCTGCAGGGACTGGACGGCAATGACTGGGTCAGCGGCGACCTCGGCCTGGACACCGTCGACGGCGGGGCGGGCAACGACACCGTGCTTGGCGGCGACGACGGCGACCGGGTGCTGGGCGGCGCGGGCAACGACCTCGTCAACGGGCAGAAGGGCGACGACAGCGTGGACGGCGGCGCGGGTACGGACACGGTCTATGGCGGGGCCGGAGACGACACCATCGCCAACGCCGGCGGGGCCGACCTGCTCAGCGGCGACCTCGGGGACGACAGCATCGTCGGCTCCGGCGCCGACGGGGACACCATCAGCGGCGTGGACGGGAACGACACCATTTCGGCGTCCGGCGGCAACGACAGCGCCAACGGCAACATCGGCGACGACAGCATCGACGGGGGCGCGGGGAACGACACGGTGCGGGGCGGCCAGGGCGCCGACACGATCGCCGGCGGGGTCGGAACCGATTCGGTCGGCGGCGACCTGGGCGACGACCTGGTCGGCGGCGGCGCGGGCGCCGACACCCTGGCGGGGGGCGCCGGCGCGGACACCTTCGTCTTCGCCAGCGGCGATTCCGGCGCCTCGACCAACGCCGGCTCCATCGACGGCATCGTCGATTTCGTCAGCGGGACCGACAAGATCGACGTGGTCTCGACCACCGGCTACCTGGAGCTGGCCGCCCAGACCACCTATGCGGGGGCGGTCAGCGTCGGCAGCGCGGGCGTGGCCGGCGGCGCCGACGTGGTCGCGGTGCAGGTGAACAACCCGAGCGGCACGCACGACGTCTACCTGTTCCTCGACCAGAACAACGACAACGTCGCCGACGACATCATCAAGCTGGTCGGCGTCGACATCGCCCAGGTCGCCGCCGCCGACTTCATCTGAGCCGGGCGAGCCCCGAGCCGCCTCAGTAATTGTGCCGGAACCGCACCGACAGGCGCGCGTCCCCTTGGGCGCCGACGGTCGAGACCAGCGAGAAATTCCGCCGCACCCGCCATTCGACCTGGGCCGTGGGGCCGTTGCGGCCGCCGCCGGTCAGCTCGAGGTAGACGTCGTCGGTGACGTACTTTCCGCCCGAGACCGTGGCCGCGCCCGTCGCGCCGCCGCCGGCGACCGACAGCCGGTCGAGGCGGGCGAACTGGCGCAGCCCCCCCAGAACGTCGAAGCCGCCGCCGGTGGCCAGGGCCGTCACCGCCGAGGCGAGCTGGGCCGCCTCCAGGGGCGAGAGCTGCGCGGCCGAGCGGCCGAACAGCACCTGGGACAGCACCTCGTCCTGCGGCAACACCGGCACCGACGACAGGGTGATCTCCGGCCGCGCCGCGGTGCCCTGTATGCGGACGATGGCCCGCAGGGTCGGGTCCTCGCGCGTGGCGATGAGGTTTAGCCGGATGGTTTCGGGCCGCGAGCCCAGGCGTACGGTGCCGGTCTCGTCGAACTCGAAGCGCTTGCCCGCGAACTGGTAGTCGCCGCGCACCACCCGGGCCAGGCCGGTCAGCTCGGGGACCGCGGTGGTGCCGCCGACGTGGGCGTCCAGGGACAGTTCGGCGTCGAGGCCGTTGCCCCTGATCAGCAGGCCGCGGGCCGCCTTCAGGGTCACGTCCAGGGCGATCTGCGGCCCACGCGCACGGACCGCCGGAGCGTCGCTGTCCGCCCCCGGCCTGTTGATTTCGATCACGTCCAGCGGGACCACGCCGGTGGGGACCGGGGCCTTGGCGGTGATGTCGGCGCGGTCGATGGTGAGCGCGCCCTCCAGCCGCGCCTTGCCGGCGGCGTCGCGGATCACGGTAGCCGACCCCGAGGCGACGGCGCGGGCAAGGTCGTTGTCGAGCAGGCGGAAGCGCTGCAGTTGCAGGCTGAAGGTCGAGGCGCCGTCGGGAGCCAGGCTGACCCGGCCCATGCCCGAGAGCCGGCCGCCCACGCCGTCGTCGCCGGAGAAGCGGCTCACCTCGACCGCCGTCAGGTCGAAGCTGGCCTGGGCGGCGAGGTTCTTCAGGTCGAGCCCGGTGGCGGCGTCCTGGAAACGGCCGTCTTCCACCGAGGCGCGGCCGGTGGGCTTGAGCCCGTTGAGCGTGCCGCCCAGGGTGGCCTGGATCGACCCCTTGCCCGACAGCGACCGCGCCCCGCCGGCGAACAGGTCCCACAGGGGGCGCAGCTCGCCCTCGGCGGTGAAGGCCCCGTCGACCGGGCGGTTGCGGACCAGGGCGATGCGGAACGGCGAGGCGGAGGCTTCGGCGGGAATGTCGAGGTCGAGCTTGGAGGTCAAGCCCTGCGGATTGACCGCCGAGCCGTCGATGCGGACGCGGGTGTCGCTCAAGGTCGCGCGGACCTTGCCCGACAGAGCCACTTCGGCGGGGGCGTCGCGGTTGCGCCCGCCCTCCACGGCCGCCTGCAGCACCCCGTTCAGCCGGTCGCCCTGGCCGGTCAGGCTTAGGTCGCCGCTGAGCGTGCCCATGTAGTCGGAGGCGAAGGCGGCGAGGTCCACCCCGGTCACCGCACCCTTGGCCTCCAGCGCCGCGCCAGCCTGGCGGGCGTCGAGCTCGGCGCGGCCGGCGCCGACGCTGGCGCGCAGGCGCACTTCGTTGCGGCCGGGAGCGAAGCGGACCACCGCCGGCTCCAGCGTCCTCACGTCGGCCTGGCGCACCCGGCCGGCGCCGGACAGGGCGATTTCACGCACGACCGCGGCGCCCGCGCCCGTCTGGGTCAGCATCCCGTCGCCGGCGAACCGCCACGGCGTCGGCGCGTCGCCGTCGGTGGAGACCTGGAACGGCAGCCGGTTCCAAGGGCCGTCGGCGCGCAGCTTGAGGGTCTTCAGCGACACGGCCGAACCCGGCAGCGCGAGGTTCTCGCCGTCCAGGGACAGCTGCGCCGCCGCGCCGCCGGGGCGCTCGACGATCTTGACCACCCCGGCCAGGCGTCCCTTGGCCAGGAAGGCGCCCGGGCCGGCGGAGACCGCCAGGTCGGCGGTCGACGGGGCGCCGTCGCGCAGGGCCAGGGCCCCCGAAGCCTTCACCCCGCCCGCGTCGGCGGCGATCTCGTTCAGGTCCAGGCCGCCGGCGACGACGCGGAACCGGGCCTTGCCCGAGGCGGGTCCCCATTCGCTGGGGCCGGTCACGGCGACCTGGCCGTTCAGCCCCCCCTCGACGGCCAGCTGCAAGGCGAGGTGGGCCGGCTTGACCACCAGGCGGCCGAAATCGATCGAGGCGAGGTCGGCGCCCAGGTCCAGGGTGGGGGCGGACAAGCGCCCGCCGACCGCCCCGGTCCCCCTGGCCTCGCCGGCGATCTCGATGGGGCCGGCGGCGAAAGGTCCCTTGGCGCTCCAGATCACCGACAGGGCCAGGCCGCCGTCGGTGCGCATGGCCCCGGTGGTGGCGGCCATCAGGGCGCCGCCTGTGATCTGCGAGCGGGCGATCGACAGGCCCACCGCACCGTAGCTCGCCGCGCCCTCCAGCCGCGGCGTCGGGCCCAGCAGCCGGTCCAGTTCGGGCCAGCCGGTGGCGAAGGCTTCGCCCTTGGCGTCGAAGACCAGGTCCCAGGGATTGGCGCCGCTCTGGCGCGCGGTCCAGTTGGCAAGGATTCGCCCCTTCGCACCCGGGTGGGCCCGTTCCAGCCCCGACAGCACCGCGTCCCCTTTGAGCGAGATCACGCCCAGGAAATTGCGGTCGCCGGCGGCCTTGAGCTTCAGGCCGGCGCCGTCGAGGTCGATGAGGCGGATCAGGATCCGCCCGCCCCTCACCCGCGAGCCGTCGAGCTTGAGGTGGGGCGAGGCGCCGAGCAGGGCCGGGAGCAGCCCCTGCCCCGAACCGCCGGCGGCGGTCAGGTCGGCCTGCAGCCGGTAGTCGCCGGGTTCATGGCTGATGGTCGTCGGGCCGGCCGCCCGAACCAGGCGATAGTCGAACTGGTCCAGGCCGTCGAGCTGGCCCCGGCCGACCCAGCGCCAGCGAGCCAGGGCGCCGCTGACGACGCCGTCCTGGCGGGCCGCTCCGGCATGGAGTTCGGGCAGCCAGCGGCGGATCTCGCTGACGTAGCCCTGCGTCGACAGGCCGGCGGTCGAACGGCGGCGCCAGTCCACCGGCCCCTTGGCCACGAGGAAGGCCTCCTTCCCCCGGGCCGAGGCGTCGACCTGGTAGAGGTCGCCGCGGAGCTGGCGGGCCGTCATCAGCACCCGGACCTCGGGGCCGACCTTGACGGAATATTCGGCCGTGAGCTTGGAGGCGTCGAGCAGGATGCGGGCGTCCAGCGAGGCGCCCTGCTTGTTCCAGGTCCCGTTCGCAACGACCGGACGCCGCGTCCCGGATTCGGTGACGACGGCCAGGGTCCCGGAGTCCTGCACCGAGCCGTCGATGCGGGCGTGGATGAACAGCCGCTGGTCAGCCGGCAGGCCCAGCCCCCCGGCCAGGGCCCCTCCGGCGCCCTCCACCGCGTCGGCGCGCAACAGCATCCGGCCCTTGGGGTCGAGTTGGAACAGCAGGGCCGCGCTGTCGCCGGCATGGAGCCGGCTCTGGCCGTCGAGCTTGCCCGTGGCGGCGCCGTTGCGGGCGATGTCGGTCTGGCCGGCCAGGTCCCACAGCCCCCGCTGGCTGGAGAAGGCCGGCAAGGTCTCCAGCCGCAGCCGCACGTCGTCGAGGCGAACCGAGACCTCCTGGCCGCCCTTGCCCGTAACCGGGCTCAGCTCGGGCCGGCGCAGCACCTGGACCAGGCCGGCGCGCAGGCGCTCGGCATGGACGCGCCGCAGGATCAGCTCGGCGGGACGCCAGCGCATCGTCACATCGCCGGCGCGCAGCCAGGGCCCCTTGGCGTCGGCGATCGACAGGCGCCGGACGGTGAAGGTCCCGAAGATGTCGCCTTCGAACCCGTCTACGTGCAGGCGGCCGAAGCGGGCGATCTTCTGGTTGTCGAGCAGCCGCACGACGATGGCCCGGCCCGTGTCGGTCAGCACCCCCAGGCGCACGGTCATGCCGGCCAGCAGCACCAGCAGCAGCAGGGCCAGGAAGCCGGTGGTGCCGACCCGCCGTCGGCTCCAACGCCTGGAGATCTTGGCCAGCCGGCGGGCGCGCCGGGCCTCCTCCTCGGGCGTCAAGGCCGGGGCGTCAGGCGGCGAAGGGGGGACTTCGGGGGTCAAAAGGCCTGGCCGATACTGACGTAGATCTGGAACGGCGCCGTGCCCGGCAGCCGCCTCAGCGGCATCGCGACGTCGAGGCGCAGGGGCGCGAAGGCGAGATTGTAGCGCAGCCCCAGCCCCACCGCGTAACGCAGGTCGCCGACGCCGGGGTTGACCACCTGGCCCACCGAGCCGGCGTCGACGAAGGCCACCCCGCCGATGTTATGGCCAAAGTTCTGGCGCAGCTCGGCGGAGACTTCGAACAAGGACAGGCCCCCTTGCGGCTGGCCATCGGCGTATTTGGGGCCGACGCTCTGGTAGCCGTAGCCCCGCACCGAGCCCCCGCCGCCGGCGTAGAATCGATCGAAGGCCGGCACCGACGAATAGCTGCCGCCGACGATCGAGCCCAGCCGCACCCGCCCCGCCGCGACGGTGCCGCCGGCGGCGTCGAACGGGAGGTAGGCCGAGACCTGGACCTGGGCGCGGTTGTAGATCAGCCCGTGCTGGCCGGTGACGACCGTCGGCTCCAGCCGGCCCTCCGCCCGCCAGCCGCGGGTGGGGTTCAGGGGGTCGTCGGATTGGTCCAGGGCCAGGGCCAGCAGGCCCTTCACGGTGACCAGGCTGAGTGCACCGGTGTGCTTGTCGTCCACCTGGTTCTTCACCAGCGACAGGCCGCGGGTGAAATAGGCGGTGCGGCCGTAGCGGTGGGTCAGGTCCGCCCGCAGCGCCGCGCCCGTCTGGTTGTAGGCGTCGGTGGTGTCGTGGAAGCCCTCGGCGGTGAGCTTCAGCGCGGTCCCCGGACGGCGCCAGTGCGGCAGCGTGAGGTCGACGCCGAGCCGGCTGCCGATCTGGGCGTAGCGAAGCTCCAGGGCCAGGGTGTCGGCGCGCCCCAGGCGGTTGAAGTGCGACCAGCGCAGGTCGGTGTCGGCCCCCTCGGTGGTGGAGTAGCCGGCGCTCACCTCCAGCGAGCGCCGGGCCCGGTCGGCCAGGTTGACCACCACCGGACGCAGCCCGTCGGCGTCGGGCGTGGGCGACAGGGCCACGGTGACCTGGTCGTAGACCCCCGGATCCAGCAGCCGCCGCTCCAGTTCGGCCACGGCCTTGGGGGTGTAGAGATCGCCGCGCTTCCAGGGAATCAGGCGCTCGACCCAGCGGGGACGGGTGCGCCCCCCGGCCTCCAGCCGGATTCCGTCCAGGTGCACCGGGGCGCCGGCGGCCAGGTGGAAAACGGGGCGCACGGTATGGTCGGCGTGGTCGACCACCACCTGCCGCGGCTGCACGGCGGCGTCGGCGTGGCCATAGAGCTCCAGCGCCGCGACCGCCCGCCCCTCGGCGTCGAGGACGTCGGCGGCGCGGCCCGGCGCCCCGGGCGCGAGGGCGAGCGCTTCGGCGGCGGCGTCCTTGGCCTGGGCGTCCGGTTCGGGCGCGACCCACTCGATGCGCGGGTCGGCGAAGGTGAAGCGCGGCCCCGGCGTCACCCGGATGAACGCCGTCGGGCGGTCGCCGTCGCCGATGTCGGGCTCGACCACGCTGGCGTAGTAGCCCTCCGAGCGCAGCAGGGCCTCGGCGTTGGCGGCCGCGTCGCGGGCGCGGCTGCGGGCCTCCAGCCGGCTCTCCGGGGGCGCCCGCTCCTCGCCGACAGCCCGCTCGATGGCGGCCCGGAGAACGCGGTCCTCCACCCCGTCCACCCGGGCCTGACGCTCCGCGGCCCGGGCGCAGGCCGGTGCGGCCAGCACGCAAGCCAGGGCGGCACAAGCCGCAAGGGCAATCCGGAGTGATCCCAACCGCTCGTCCCCTCCCGCTGCGCTCCGGTCCGCGTCCACTCTCGGCCGGGCCGCGCAGCCCGTCATCCGCGCCTAGCGGCGCTTTATGACGAAACGGAGGACGAAGGCGAAGGATGCGAACCGATGATGGTCTCGGATCCTTTACCAAATGAGGGGCCAAACGGGCGCGACCCATCGGAAATTTTGTACTAAACCAGCGGCCTGGCCGGGCGAGGTACATTCTTGGCGAGGCATGTAGAAGCACCAGACCGGGCCTGCGCCGGCCGGCGCGGGCCGGCCTTCGCCGTCCTCGCCGCCGCGGCCATGGCCGGCGCGCCCGCCGGAGCGGCGGCGCAGATCGTCAGGGTCTCCGACGGAGACTTGGCTCGACTGTCCCTGGAGGACCTGGGGAAGATCGAAGTCACCTCGGTCTCGAGGCGGCCCGAGCCGGTCTCCGCCGCACCCGCCGCCGTCTATGTCATCACCAACGAGGACATCCGCCGCTCGGGGGCGCTCAGCCTCCCCGAGGCCCTGCGCCTGGCCCCGAACCTGGACGTCAACCGGGTCGACGCCCTGGACTATTCGATCAGCGCCCGCGGCTTCGCCAGCCAGGAGGCCGCGCAGAAGCTGCTGGTGATGATCGACGGCCGCAGCATCTATTCCACCCTGCTCTCGGGCGTGTTCTGGGATCAGAACCACGTGCTGCTCGACGACGTCAACCGTATCGAGGTGGTCAGCGGCCCGGGCGGGGCCCTGTGGGGCGCCAACGCCGTCAACGGCGTGGTCAGCATCACCACCCGCAGCGCCGAGGAGACCCAGGGCCTGCTCGCCAGCGCGGCCGCCGGGACCTTCGACAGCGACCTGAGGCTGCGCTACGGCGGCCGGCTCGGCCCGAACCTAGCGTTCCGCATCTATGGGACGGGGGTGCTGCGCGGCGACCTCAGGAAGGCCGACGGCTCCAGCGCCAAGGATGGGTGGCAAAGCGGACAGGTCGGCTTCCGCGCCGACTGGAAGGGCGCCGCCGACACGGTGACCGTGCAGGGCGACCTCCAAGACGGCTCGATCGACCAATCCCCGCAGGCGGCCTCCGGCTATGTCCGCGGCGCCAACGTCCTGGGCCGCTGGACCCGGCAGTTCGGCTCCGGCGGATCGCTGGAGGTCCAGGCCTACTACGACCGCGTCCGGCGCGAAGCCAACCTGATCGTCGACGCCGTGGACACCTATGACCTGCAGGTCCAGCACACCTTCGCGGCCGGCCGGCGCCACCGGATCGTCTGGGGCGGGGGCTACCGGGTCACCGACGACGCCTTCCGGCCCGTCGCCGGCCCGCAGCTGCTGGACCCCGCCAGCCGGCGGGTGAGCATCGCCAACGCCTTCGGCCAGGACGAGATATCGCTCGGCGCCGACCTGTCCCTGACCCTGGGGATCAAAGCCGAGGACAACAGCTACACCAAGCTCGAGTTCATGCCGAACGTGCGGCTGGCGTGGCGGCCGAGCGGCGACCAGTTGCTATGGGCGGCGGTGTCGCGGGCGATCCGCAACCCGTCGCGGGTCGAACGGGACTTCGCCATCCCCGGCGTCGTCGTCCCCGGGGTGTTCGGCTCCGAGAAGCTGATCGCCTACGAGGCGGGCTATCGGGCCCAGCCGACGGGCAGGACCTCCGTCTCGGTCTCGCTGTTCTATGACGACTACGACGACTTGAGGACCAACGACCTCACCCCGCCCGGAACGCTGCCGATCTTCGTGGGCAACTCCATGCGCGGCCGGGTGCTCGGGGTGGAGCTCTGGGGCGCCTACGACCTGCGCGACTGGTGGCGGCTCAGCGCCGGGGCCACGGCCCTGTCCAAGCGTTTCGAGGACAAACCCGGCAGCCTGGACATCGCCCAGTTCGAGGCGGCCGGGCTGGACCCCGACTATTGGTTCAAGCTGCGCTCGGAGATGCGCCTGTCGTCGACCTTGGACCTCGATTTACGGTTGCGGGCCTATGGCGCCGTCCCCACTTCGCAGGCGTCGGGCTACCTGGGCGCCAAGGCCTATGCCGAGGCCGACGTGAGGCTGGCCTGGCGGGTCGGACCCAACCTGGAGCTGGCCCTGACCGGAAACAACCTGCTGCACGCCCAGCACGCCGAAGCCAGCGAAGACCGCCGCAACGAGATCCCTCGCAGCGCCTATGTCAGTCTGCGCTGGACCCGTTGAGGTGGAGCGCGTGGGCCGCATGAACCGACGACGCCTTGCAGGTCTGCTGGCGGCGACTTCTTGCGTGCTCAACCCGGCGCTCGCCAGCGACGCCTGGGCCCAGACCGCGGCGGCGGAATATTCGGTCAAGGCGGCCTACCTCTACAAGTTCGCCCCCTTCGTCCAATGGCCGCCGGCCTCGCTGGCTCCGGGCGCGCCTCTGGAGGTCTGCGTGGTGGGCCCAGACCCGTTCGGGCGCGCCCTCGACATCGCGGCCTCGGGGCAGACGGTGGGCGACCACAAGGTCGAGGTCCGGCGCCTGGCCAGGGTGGAGGGCCGTCCCAACTGCCATGTGATGTACGTCCGCAAGTCGGTCGGCCAGTCGGTGGCCGACGCCCTGGCGACGGTGCGCGGCGCGCCGGTGCTGACCGTCACCGACGCCGCCGACGGCGAGGGCGCCCGCGGCATCCTGCATCTGGTGGTCGCCGAAAAGCGGGTGCGGTTCGAGGTCGATCCGGCCGCCGCGGCGGAGAACGGGCTGTCGATCAGCTCGAAGCTGCTCGATCTAGCCCTGACCGTCCGAAAGGGGGCGGGCGCGTGAGCATGTGGCTGGCCGGAACGGAGCGGAGCAAGCTCTCCCTGGCGCTGCTGGCGGTGGCCGTCCTGCTGGTGGGGGGCGTGGCCCTGGCCACCGCCAACGAACGGGCCTACCGCGCCGACCGCGAGCGCGAGACCCGCGTGCAGGCCGACATCCTGGCCGCCAGCGTGACCGCGTCCCTGGCCTTCGACGACCGCCGCGCCGCCCAGGGCTACATCGACGCGCTCAGCGTCAACCCGCAGCTGCAGGCCGCCGCGATCTACGACCTGCGCGGCGAGGCCTTCGCCAGCTTCACCCGTCGGGGCACGGCCCTGGCGCCGCCCCCCCCGGGGCTGCGGTGGATCCGCGGCGGCCGCCTGCAGATCGTCCGCCCGGTGACCGAGAACGGCACGTCCCTGGGGCGGGTGTACCTGGCTACCGTGCCCGAGCCGATCGCCATGACCCTGACCCGCCACGGCGGCACCGCCCTGCTGGTGGTCATGGCCATGATGTTCCTGGCGCTGCTGGGCCGGGCCTATACCGCCCTGGACCGCCGGGCCGCGGAACTGGTGCGGGTCAACGAAGACCTCCGCCGCGAAGCCCTCGAGCGCGAGCGGGCCGAAGAGGCCCTTCTCCAGGCCAAGAAAATGGAGGCCCTGGGCCAGCTCACGGGCGGCATCGCCCATGATTTCAACAACCTGCTGCAGGCGATGCAGGGCGGGTTCGACCTGATCCGGCGGGCGCCGGAGGACTTCAAGCGGGTGGCGCGCCTGGCGGACGTGGGGCTGCAGGCCTCCGAACGGGGCCACAAGCTCACCTCGCAGCTGCTGGCCTTCAGCCGAGCCTCGCAGCTCCAGCTCCAGCCGCTGCTGGTCGGCGAGGTGATCGAAGGGATGAGCAGCCTGCTTTCCAGCACCGTCGGCCCCTTGGTGGAGGTGCGGTGCGAGCTCGACGCCCCCCCCATCAGAGTGCTGGCCGACCCGACCCAGCTGGAGATGGCGGTGCTGAACGTGGCGGTAAACGCACGCGACGCCATGCCTGAGGGGGGGCTGCTCACCGTCCGCCTGCGGCTGCGCGAGGTGACCGGCGACCCGGAACTGGAGGACGACCTCTACCTGGAGCTCAGCATCGCCGACACGGGCCCGGGGATGGGCCCCGAAGTGCGGGCCAGGGCCTTCGAACCCTTCTTCACCACCAAAGGCGTCGGCCACGGTACGGGCCTGGGCCTGGCCCAGGTCTACGCCATGGCCCGGCAGTCGGGCGGCACGGCCCGGATCGCCAGCGCCCCAGGCGAGGGCGCCACGGTCTCGCTGATCCTGCGCCAGGCCCGCGACCAGGCGGCCGCCGCGACAGTCGAGGCGGAGACGGCCGACGTGGTCCCCCACCCCGCCGTGGCCAGGACCATACTAGTGGTCGACGACGACACCGAGGTCCGCGCCCTGCTGGGCGAACTGCTCGGGGCGCTCGGCCACAAGGTGATCGAGGCGGCGGACGGCCCCTCGGCCCTGGACCTCCTGTCGAACGGGCCCCCCGACCTGATGCTGGTCGATTTCGCCATGCCGGGGATGAACGGCGCCGAGCTGGCCAGCGCGGCCTTGTCCCTTTGGCCGGGGCTGCCGATCGTCTTCGCCAGCGGCTACGCCGACATCGCCCAGGTCGAGACGGCGGTGGGTCCCCGCGCGTCGATCATCCGTAAGCCCTTCACCCTGGAGGTCCTCAACGGGGCGATCGAGCGGGCCGCGCGGGAGGCCGCCGCCTAGGGCCGACGAAAAAGGCGGACGCGGCTGTCGGTCGAGCCGCCCCCCGTTCGTCCTCAGAGCACAGGTTCGAAGGAGGAGACGATGAAGTTCATGATCCTGGTCAAGGCCAGTGCGGGTTCCGAAGCCGGCGAGATGCCCGACGAGGCCCTGCTCACCGCCATGGGCGCCTACAACCAGCAGCTGGTCGACGCCGGCGTGATGCTGGCGGGCGAAGGGCTGCAGCCCACCTCCAAGGGCGCGCGGGTCCGATTCTCCGGCGACGAGCGCACCGTCACCGAAGGGCCCTTCCCGCTGACCGGAGACCTGCTCGCGGGTTTCTGGATCTGGAACGTCAAGTCGAAGCAGGAAGCGATCGACTGGGTCAAGAAGTGCCCCAACCCCATGCCGGGCCAGGTCACCGAGCTCGAAATCCGCCAGATCTTCGCCGCCGAGGACTTCACCACCGCCACGCCTGAGATCCTCGAGCAGGAAGCCAAGCTGCGGGCGCGGGTGGAGGGGAACGCTTAGGGTTTCGACGCCCAAAGCCGGTGCGACGGCGAGGCTTTCGACCCCTCCACGCCTGACCCTCAGTCCCCGTCGGCGAGGTGCTGCAGGACGGCGCCCATGTGGCGGACCATGGCGTCGGTGTCGCCGCCGTCCAGGGGGGGCACCGCCAGCATGTGGCGCAGGATCGAGGTGCCCATCAGCACCGCCATGATCAGGGCGGCGCGGATTTCCGCGTCCGGGCCCTCCAGGGCCGAGGCGATCGGCCGGACGAACCGCTCCTCGACGTCCTGCTTGACGATCTTGGCCGCCACCGGCGAGGCCGCCGACCAGATGGCGGTGTTGATGGTCTCGTAGTGGGTGTGGTCGGCGTTGCGCCGGAAATGGTCGCTGGCCATGCGCTGGCCGAAGGTCTTGCGGTCGCCGACCAAGGCGCTGCCGCCGGGAGCGGCGAGGTCGGTGCGCAGCACCCGCTCGAACAGGCCTTCCTTGGAGCCGAAATAGCGGATCACCAGGGCCGGGTCGATGCCGGCCGCGGCGGCCACGTCCCTCAGGCTGACCTGCTCGTAGGCGCTGCTCATGAAGCGGACGCGCGCGGCCTCGACGATCGCGGCCTGGGTCGCCTGGGCGTTGCGGCGACGCGGAGGAGCGTCCTTGGACATCGGCATCCTTCGTCTGCGGTCGCCATCGAGCGCGCGACGGCGAGGTTTGTATACCCCGGCGGACCAAAGCCGTGGGCGATGACGGCCCGCCGTCAGGTCCGCGGGAAGACGTGGCCGCCGCGTAGCGCCAGGCGCACCCGCCCGCCGGGGGCGAGCGGCATGGCCCGCTCGCGGCTGGTTCCCGCTTCCAGGGCGCGCCCGCCTTCGCCGACGCACTCCAGCCGGGCCATCGGGCCGTTGAACACTACCCGTTCCAGCCGCGCCTCCAGCCCCGGCTCGTCGCCTTCGGCCAGGACCAGTTGGTGCAGGCGGATGTAGCCGGTGGCCGGGCCGGCGGGGGCGGCGGTGGGGAAGCCCACCCTGTCGATGTGGAAACGGCCGTCCCGGACCTCCCCGTCCAGCCGATTGGCCTCGCCGACGAAGCCGGCGACGAAGGCGTTGACCGGATCGTCGTGCACCTCGTGCGGCGCCCCCACCTGTACGATCTCGCCTTGGTTCAACACCGCGACCCGGTCGGCCAGCTCCAGCGCCTCCTCCTGGTCATGGGTGACGAAGATGGTGGTCAGGCCGGTGGCGTCGTGGATGCGGCGCAGCTCCCGGCGCAGGGACTTGCGCACGGTGGCGTCGAGCGCCCCGAACGGTTCGTCGAGCAGCAGCACCCGCGGCGACACCGCCAGCGCCCGGGCCAGCGCCACCCGCTGCCGCTGGCCGCCGGACAGCTGGGTCGGGTAGCGGTGGCCGTAGCCGTCGAGTTCGACCAGCTTCAGCAGCTCGTCGACCCGGGCGTCGCGCTCGGCCTTGGGCGGCTTGGCGCGCTTTCGCACCTCCAGGCCGAAGGCGACGTTGCGGGCCACCGTCATGTGCTTGAACAGGGCGTATTGCTGGAACACGAAGCCCACCCCCCGATGGGAGGCGCCGGCGTAGGTGACGTCCTCGCCGTCGAACAGCACCTGTCCCCCTTCCGGGAACTCCAGGCCAGCGATGACGCGCAGCAGGGTGGTCTTGCCCGAACCCGACGGCCCCAGCAGCGCCAGGAGCTCGCCGGGGCGCACCTCCAGGTCGACGCCCTTGAGCGCAGGGAAGCGGGCGAACCGTTTCTCGATCCCCCGGATGGTGATGGTCAGCGGCGCTGGGCCGTCGGCGGGTGTGGCGTTCAGGGGGGCGCCCTCCGGGGCGTCTCGAGGGTCAGACGGCACGGCGGCCAACCTCGGGCTGCAGCGATTCCAGGGCGGTCTTGACGATGATGGTGACGACGGCCAGCAGGCAGAGCAGGCCCGCCACCGCGAAGGCGCCGACGAAGTTGTACTCGTTGTAGAGGATTTCCACGTGCAGCGGCATGGTGTCGGTCTCGCCGCGGATATGGCCGGAGACCACCGACACCGCGCCGAACTCCCCCATGGCCCGGGCGTTGCACAGCAGCACCCCGTAGAGCAGGCCCCAGCGGATGTTGGGGGCGGTCACGCGCAGGAAGGTGCGCACCCCCGACGCGCCCAGGGAGACCGCGGCCTCCTCCTCGTCCACCCCCTGGGCCTGCATCAGCGGGATCAGCTCGCGGGCGACGAAGGGGAAGGTGACGAAGATGGTCGCCAGCACGATCCCCGGCAGGGCGAAGATGATGTGGACGCCGTGGGCGTCGAGCCACGGCCCCAGCCAGCCCTGCAGGCCGAACACCAGGACGTAGATCAGGCCCGCCACCACCGGCGACACCGAGAATGGCAGGTCGATCAGGGTGATGAGGAAGCTCTTGCCCCAGAACTGGTGCTTGGCGATGGCCCAGGAGGCGCAGATGCCGAACAGGGCGTTGACCGGCACGGCGATGGCCGCGGTGATCAGAGTCAGCCGGATCGCCGCCAGGCCGTCGGGATCGGTGATGGCTGCGATCGCCGGCCCCAGGCCCTTGCGCAGGGCCTCGGTGAAGACCGTGGCCAGGGGCAGGACCAGCATGACCAGGACGAACCCGACCACCAGGGCGATGATCGCGGCCTTCAGCCAACGCGGATCGTCGGTGGCGCCGCGGGCGCTGCGCCTCGGGACGGGGGGCTGGTCCATCAGGCGGTCTTCCGCGACAGCGCCTGGACGGCGTTGATGACGAACAGCATCGCGAACGACACCCCCAGCATGACCACGGCGATGGACGAGGCCGCCGCATAGTCGAACTGCTGCAGTTGGATGGTGATGAGCAGGGGGGCGATCTCGGAGACGTAGGGCTTGTTGCCGGCGATGAAGATCACCGAGCCGTACTCGCCCACCGCCCTGGCGAAGGCCATGGCGAAGCCGGTCAGCCAGGCGGGCCCCAGCGCCGGCAGCACCACCCGCGCCAGAGTCTGGAAGCGGTCGGCCCCCAGACTGGCCGAAGCCTCCTCCACGTCCACCGACAGGTCGCGCAGGACCGGCTCGAGGGTGCGCACCACGAAGGGCAGGCCGATGAAGGTGAGCGCGATCACCACGCCGGTGGGGTTGTAGGCCGTCTCGATCCCCAGGGGGTATGTGACCGAGCCGATCCAGCCGTTCTTGGAATAGAGGGTGGCCAGGGCGATGCCGGCCACCGCTGTCGGCAGGGCGAAGGGCAGGTCGACGATGGCGCTGATCACGGCCTTGCCCGGGAACTGGTAGCGGACCAGGGCCCAGGCGGTGAGCAGGCCGAACACCCCGTTGATCGAGGCGCCGATCAGGGAGGCGCTGAAGGTCAGCCAGTAGGCGTGCTGGGCACGCTCTGAGAAGGCGGCGGCCACGAACTGGGCGGGGGTGAGTTGGGCCGACCGGATCGCCACCGCCGCCAGGGGGATCAGCACCACCAGGCTGAGCATCAGCACGGTGATCCCCAGGGTCAGCCCGAATCCCGGCACGGCCGAACGGCGACGGAAGAACCGGCGGCCGGCGATCGGTCGCAGCGGGGCTTCCGGCGCAAGGGTCGTCATTCACCACCTGGACTAGCGGACACGCGGGATCGGCGGGCTAAGCCGGGGCCGCTCGCGAACGAGGGGAGAAGGCTGGCGCCGCGGCCGTTCCGGCAAATCAATTTTTCTGGCGCAGGGTTGGGAAAAACTCTCCCGTCCTTCCCGGCCGAGCCGGCAACGCTTTGAGGCCGGCGGCTCCCGGGGCTATTAGAGCCCCTGCCCTCACCGCCATCCACGGTACGCCATGTCCGACGCCGAAGCCCGCCTCGCCGCCCTCGGGATCGTGCTGCCGCAGCCCGTGGCGCCGGTGGCCAACTACGTCCCTTTCGTGCGGACCGGCGACCTCGTCCATATCTCCGGCCAGATCTCGATCGACCCGTCGGGGGGCTACAAGGGCGTGGTCGGGGTGGACCTGGACCTGGAGACGGCGCAGGCCGCCGCGCGCCTATGCGCCGTCAACCTGGTGGCCCAGTTCAAGGCCGCCTGCGAAGGCGACCTCGCGCGCGTGCGCCGCGTGGTCAAGCTGGGCGCTTTCGTCCAGGCCGGGCCGGACTTCTTCGACATCCCCAAGGTGGTCAACGGCGCCTCGGACCTGATGGTCGAGGTGTTCGGCGACGCCGGCCGCCACGCCCGCTCGGCGGTGGGAGTCTACCGCCTGCCGCTCAACTATGCGGTCGAGGTCGACGCGGTGGTGCAGGTCTCATGAAACCCGCGCCGGGCCGCGCGCCGGAGGGGATAGACGCCCACGCCTGGGCCGCCCTGTTCGGCGCGCCGGTGGCCCACCGCGGCCTGTGGAGCCATGACAAGGACCGGCCGGAGAACTCCCTGGCGGCCTTCGAGGCCGCCGCGGCCGCCGGCTACGCCATGGAGCTCGACGTCCAGCTCAGCGCGGACGGCGAGGCGGTTGTGTTCCACGACGACCGGCTGAGCGAGCGCGAGCTGACCACCGCCTCGGGCCGCATCGCCGAGCACCGGGCCGCCGACCTCGCCGAGGTCCGGCTGGCCGGTACCCGCGAGACCATACCGACCTTGGCCGAGGCGCTGGAATGCGTCGGCGGCCGCAGCTTGGTGGTGGTCGAGCTGAAGGTGCTGGGCGGCGACGAAGGACCGCTGGAGCGGCGCGTGGCCGAGGTGCTGGACGCCTATTCCGGCCCCGCGGCGGTGGTCAGCTTCAACCCACGCGCGGTGGCCTGGTTCGCCGACCACCGTCCGGGCGTGCTCCGCGGCCTGGACAGCGCCGCCTATCACGACGCCATGCACTGGACCCTGCCGGCGGAGGAGCGCCGGGCCCTGGCTGAGCTCGACCATGTGACCCTCGCCCGCCCCCATTTCCTGGGCCTGGGCGTGGACATGCTGCCCAGCCCCAGCGCCGACGCCCTGCGCGCCCGCGGCCTGCCGGTGGTGGCCTGGACAGTGCGCTCGGCCCGCCAGTGGGCGCGGGTCAAGGCCCACTGCGACAACCTGATGTTCGAGGGCTTCAAGGCGTGAGCCCCAAGAGCGGCGTCGGCGTCAAGCCCGCGGTCGGCGTCCACCGCAGCCTGGCGGAGATCGGCCGCGACGCCTGGGACGCCTGCGCGGGCGTGCCCGACTACGCCGCCAACCCATTCACCTCATACGACTTCCTGCAGGCCCTGGAGGAGAGCGGCTCGGCGGCGCCCCAGGCCGGCTGGGGGCCGCAGCACCTGTCGGTCGCCGACGAGGCGGGCGGGATCGCCGGGGTCATGCCGCTCTATCTGAAGTCCCATAGCCAGGGCGAATACGTCTTCGACCACGCCTGGGCCGACGCCTACATGCGCGCTGGCGGCGACTACTATCCCAAGCTGCAATGCGCCGTGCCCTTCACCCCCGCCACCGGTCCGCGGCTCCTGACCCGCGACGGCGTCGACCGGGGGGCGGCGCAGGAGGTGCTCTTGGGCGGGGCGCTGGCCCTGTGCCGCAACCTGCGCGCCTCGTCTCTGCACGTCACCTTCCCGCTGGAAGCCGAGTGGCGGATGATGGGCGAGGCCGGCCTGCTGCAGCGCCAAGGCCAGCAATACCACTGGTTCAACCCGGGCTACCGCGACTTCCAGGACTTCCTGGACGCCCTGTCGTCCAGCCACCGCAAGACCATCCGGCGCGAGCGGCGCGAGGCGCAAGAGGGACTGGAGATCGTCGCCCTCAGCGGCGCGGACCTGCGCGAAGAGCACTGGGACGCCTTCTACGACTTCTACATGGACACCGGCTCGCGCAAATGGGGCCGGCCCTACCTGAACCGGGCCTTCTTCTCCCTGCTGGGCGAGCGGATGGCGGACAAGGTGCTGCTGGTCATGGCCCGGCGCGGCGGGCGCTGGATCGCCGGGGCCCTGAACCTGATCGGCGGCGAGGCGCTGTACGGCCGCAACTGGGGCGCGGTGGAGCACGTCCCCTTCCTACATTTCGAGCTCTGCTACTATCAGGCCATCGAGCAGGCGATCGAACGGCGCCTGGCCCGGGTCGAGGCCGGCGCCCAGGGCGAGCACAAGATCACCCGCGGCTACCTGCCGGTCCCGGTCTATTCGGCCCACTACATCGCCGACCCGGCCCTGCGCCGACCCGTCGCCGCCTACCTGGAGCAGGAGCGCGCCCACGTGCGCTCGGAGATGGAGATGCTGGCGGCGGAATATTCGCCGTTCAAGACAGAGCCTTAACCGCACCGCGCTAGGCTCGAGGTCAGCCAAGACCTGGGACCTGACCATGCTGCGCTGGCTGATCGTCGCCCTTGTCATCGTCGCCGGCGCCCTGGGGTGGCAGCGCGTCGTCGGCCTGGCGAGCGGGCGCCCGCAGGCGGCGCCAGCCACGGTCCGCCCGGTCGCCGACTTGAGGCCGCAAGAGCCCTGGGACGGCGCGCTCGATGTGCCGCACATCCGCCAGGAGACCAATCTGTGCGTGCCGACCTCGGCGGCCATGGTCCTGGCCTTCTACGGCGACCCGCAACTGCCGCGCCGACTGAAGGCTCTGGCCGCCGACCGGCCTTACGTGGCCGCCGCCTTCAGCGACTTCACCATCACCCGTTTCAAAGACCTGATTCGAGGCCTGAAGACCTTGGGCTACGACTGGCAGGAGGTGACCTACCCGGTCACCCACGAGGGTTTCCTGCGCGGTCTGTCGCGGATGGAGATCGAGACGAGAGGCGGCCATCCGGTCCTGGTCGACATTTCCCTGAACGCCCGTGAAAGCCACACCTTCGTGGTCGCCGGGGTCGATCGGCAGAACCGAATGATCTTGGGCGTCGATCCCAATACGCCCGCGCCGGGGCGCCACCGCATGACCTTCGACGCCCTGGAGGCCAGTTGGAACGAAAGCGCCAATGGCCTCGACTTCCGCGGCATGGTGGTCACGAGCCCGAAGCCCACGACGTAAGCCCTCTCCCCAGCGGGGAGAGGGAGGGTGAGGGGGAGCCCGGAGGGCCGCTAAGGACTCCTCGTTCGCCTCCGGCGGCCCCCTCACCTTCCCACGCTCTCCGAGCGCGGGCCCCTTCCTCTCCCCGCCGGGGAGAGGGTAAGCTCGCCCCATGAGCCTCGACGGGACCTACGACGACGCCAACCTCTTCGCCAAGATGGTCCGGGGCGAGGCGCCGTGCGCCAAGGTCTATGAGGACGACGACGTCCTGGCCTTTCTCGACCTGTTCCCCCAGAGCCGCGGCCACACCCTGGTGATCTCCAAGACCGCTCGGGCCCGCAACCTGCTCGACGTCGAGCCTGCGGCCCTCCAGGCCCTGATCGTGGGTGTGCAGAAGGTGGCCCGCGGCGTGCGGGCGGCGCTGGACCCGGACGGGGTGGTGGTCACCCAGTTCAACGGCGCCCCGGCCGGCCAGACCGTGTTCCACCTGCATTTCCACATCATCCCCCGCTACGACGGCGTGCCCATCGCCGGCCACGGCGGCGCCCGCATGGCCGACACGGTCGAGCTGGCGGCCCTGGCCAAGGAAATCGCGGCGAAGATCTGATTTTCCACAGCTTTTGCCCGTCATCCTCGAGCGTAGCGCAGCGAAGACCCAAGGACCCAGCCGCTCCGTGCTTGAAGCTCGGTGCATTTGGGGCGGGAACCGCTGGGTCCTCGGGTCTATGGCGCTGCGCGCCTCCGCCCGAGGATGACGGACTCAACTACCTGAACGCCACCGGCACGCCGGGCTTGACCGCGCGGGCCAGTTCGCGGGCGTCCCAGTTGGTCAGGCGCACGCAGCCGCGCATGGCCGGCTTGCCCACCGCCGCGGGATCGGGCGCCCCCTGGATGCCGCAGCCCTTGAGGCTGAGCGCGATCCAGACCACGCCCACCGGACTGTTGGGGCCCGCCGCCATCTCCCCCGGCTTGCGGGTGGTCCCGCCCAGGGAGACCTCTCCGGTCTGGACGTCGTAGTTGGGCTGGGCGGCGACCTCCTCGACCGCGAACACGCCCTGCGGCGCGGGCGTCCGGGCGCTGCCCACCGTCGCCGGATACGCGGCGCGCAGGGTCCCGTCGGCGCCGAAGGCCTTCACCCGTCCCGTCGCATGGTCGACCTCGACCCGGTCGATGTCGGCGCCCAGGTCGTCGCTGCCGCGGTCGGCCACCAGCACGGTCTCGCCGGGGGTGAACCGGGCGCCGGGATTCAGCGCCTGCAGCAGGGCCACGTCCATGTGGAAGGACTCGGCCAGTT
>DATJIO010000012.1:0-26989 GCA_035493215.1 Caulobacteraceae bacterium | reverse complement strand
TCCAACCAAGCCCTCAGCGTCACCCAGAACCGGATCAACACCGGCCTGAAGGTGGCGAGCGCCAAGGACAACGGCGCCATCTGGGCCATCGCCCAGAACCAGCGCGCAGACATCGGCGCCCTGGATGCGGTCAAGGACTCGATTCAGCGCGGCCAGTCGACGGTCGACGTGGCGATCTCGGCCGGCGAGACGATCTCGGACCTGCTCAACCAGATGAAGGCCAAGGCGCTCGCGGGCGCCGACAGTTCGCTGGACACCAACAGCCGCACCGCGATGGCCAACGATTTCGTGGCGCTGCGCAACCAGATCATCAAGACCATCGCCAACGCCACGTTCAACGGCGCCAACCTGCTGAAGACCGGCGCGACGTCGCTGTTCTCCCTCGCCGACGCCACGGGGACCCAAAAGCTCACGGTCGCCTCTCAGGTCATGGGTCTTGCCAATACCGCCGGGACGATCCTGACCTTCTCCATCGGCGCCACCTTCACCTCGGCCACGACGGCGTCGACCATGGTCACCAACATGACCAACTCGATCACCGCCGTGAACGCCGCCGTGGCCAAGCTCGGCACCGGCTCCAAGGCGCTGCAGACCCACCTCGACTTCGTCACCAAGCTCCAGGACACCATAACCGCGGGCGTGGGCAACCTGGTCGACGCGGACGTGGCCAAGGAAAGCGCGACCCTGCAGGCCCTGCAGACCAAGCAGCAGCTCGGTATCCAGGCTCTGTCGATCGCCAACTCCTCGAGCCAGGCCCTGCTCAGCCTGTTCCGCTAGTCGGAAACGCCGGCGGCGCGCGGACGGAAATCGCCCGCGCGCCTGTCCGGTCCACCCCGCAACGGAGGCTCCGGCGCCGCAAGGCCCGGGGGTCCAGGAGATGATCGATCCGATCAAATCTGGCGCGGGCGTTTCCGACCGGTCGCCAGACCGCAGGTCCGGTCGGCGCGACGAAGGGGCCTACCCCTCCGCGCCGGCCGAATCGCCGACGCCCGGGCCCGTCCCGGGATCGGACTTGAGGCTGGTGATCGAGCGCGACGCCGAGGGCGCCTACTATATCTACAAGCTCATCGACCGGGCGACCGGCGCGGTGGTGGCCGAAATGCGACGGGACGAGCTGGCCAACCTCGCCAAGGCGGAGACCTACACCGCCGGCGCCGTGGTGAGCACCAAGGCCTGAAGAGGGGGGGAGCGCGGCGGACCGGGCTCCAGGTCCTAACGAACGTAGTTAACGGTCTGCATACCAAACGCCGTTAACGTCTCCCCTGACTGGGCGAGGCGCGATCCGTCATGGCCGCGCCTGCCCTCCCGGGGAGAAGACCCAATGTCGGTAAGCGTGAAGACCAATCAGCCCGCGCTGATCGCCCTCCAAAACCTCAATATGACCAATGACCAGCTGAGCCAGACCCAGAACCGGATCAACACCGGTCTGAAGATCTCAGCAGCCAAGGACAATGCGTCGATCTACGCGATCGCGCAGAAGCAGCGCGCCTCGGTCAGCTCGCTCTCAGCGGTGACCGACAGCCTGAACCGCGCCACCTCGATCGCCGACGTGGCCAGCGCCGCGGGGCAGTCGATCTCGGACATCCTCAACACCATGCGCCAGAAAGTGGTGGCGGCGATGGACCCGTCGATCGACACGGTCTCGCGCGGGCTGCTGGACGTCGACTACAAGTCGCTGCTGCGCCAGGTCTCCCAGGTGATCCAGAACGCCAACTTCGACGGCGCCAACATCCTCAACAACTCCATCGCCGGCGGCCTGAAGTTCATCGCCGACGCCAACGCCAGCGCCTTCATCACCCTCGCGGCCCAGAACATGAGCCTTGGCGGGCCGATCATCACCATGGCCTCGACTTCCTCGATCAGCACGGTGACCTTCGCCACCGCCATCCTGGCCCAGCTCGACACCTCCATCACCAAGACCAACAGCGCCCTGGCCAACATCGGCGCCCAGGCCAACCAGATCAGCTCGCACAACAAGTTCGTCTCCAAGCTCAGCGACGCCCTCACCGTGGGCATCGGCAACCTGGTGGACGCGGACATGGCGGCCGAAAGCGCGCGCCTTCAGGCCCTTCAGGTGCAGCAGCAATTGGGCGCCCAAGCCCTGTCCATCGCCAACCAGGCCCCGCAGGTGATCCTGCAGCTGTTCAAATAGCGCAGCCGGGGCGCGACGACGTGGCGACTTGCAGGGCCAAGGCTGATGGTCGGAGGCTTGCGGGGTGAGTCGTCCCCTGGTTCTCCCGACCAGCGCCATCCGAACCCTGCCGGCGGACCTGCCGGCGCGGTCGCTGCCCTATGGCCTGCACCTTATCGAGGAGGACGACGTCGCTGCGGTGGCCGCCGCCCTGCGCGACGAACTTCTGGCGCAGGGACCTCGCGTCGCCGCCTTCGAATCCGCCCTGGCCGCCCGCGTCGGCGCCGCCCACGCCGTGGCCTCGTCCTCGGGCACCGCCGCCCTGCATCTGGCTCTGGCGAGCCTAGACGTCGGTCCGGGCGACCTGTGCATCGTCCCGGCCGTGACCTTCCTCTCCACCGCCACGGCCGCCCTGTTCTGCGGTGCGGAGGTGGTGTTCGCCGACGTGGATCCGGGCACCGGCCTGGCCACGGCGGCCACCTTCGCCGAGGCGATCGCCCGCGCCGGCCGGGCCAAGGCGTTGTTGCCGGTGCATCTCTCGGGGCGGCTGTGCGACATGCCCGGCATCGCAGCCCTGGCCCGGAGCCACGGGGCGGCGGTGGTCGAGGACGCCTGCCACGCCCTGGGCTCCCTCGACGAGGAGGGCCAAGCGGCCGGCGGCTGCGCCTGGTCGGACGCGGCGGTGTTCTCGTTCCACCCGGTCAAGACCATCGCCACGGGGGAGGGGGGCATGACCACCCTCAACGACCCGGGCCGCGACGCGCGGATGCGCCGCCTGCGCAACCACGGGGTCACCCGCGACGCCGAATTGATGGGGGAGCCCGGCTCTTTCGCCGCCACGGGCGAGCCCAATCCCTGGAGCTACGAGCAGCTCGAACTCGGCTTCAACTACCGCATGAACGAGATGCAGGCGGCATTGGGCCTGTCGCAACTCGCCAAGCTGGACCGTTTCGTCGGCCGCCGCCGGGCCCTGGCGGCCCGTTACGACCGGCTGCTCGGCCGCTTCGGCGACCTGGTCCGCCCGGTCGCGTCCCTGCCGGGACAGCAGCCTTCGCCCCACATCTACACCGTGCTGATCGACTTCGAGGCCCTGGGCCTGGACCGGGCCGCCCTGATGGGAGCGCTGGTGGCCAAGGGTATCGGCGCCCAGGTCCACTACATCCCGCTCTACCGCCAGCCCTACATGCGCGCCCGCTATGGCGAGATGCGCCTGCCCGGCGCCGAGGCCTATTACGCTCGCTGCCTGGCGCTGCCCCTGTTCCCCGCCATGGCCGAGGCCCACGTCGACCAGGTGGTGTTGGCTCTGGCCGAGGTGCTGGGCGGCCTTTAGGGTCCATCCATGATCGAGCTCAAGGACCTCGGCCTCGATGACGGTGATCGCCTATATCATTGGCGTCGCCAACCCGAGGT
Organism: Caulobacteraceae bacterium; assembly: GCA_035493215.1. Taxonomy (GTDB): domain Bacteria; phylum Pseudomonadota; class Alphaproteobacteria; order Caulobacterales; family Caulobacteraceae; genus NCED01. Next base: position 23,448 of record DATJIO010000012.1, on the reverse strand, counting down.
CGACCGCTGGATGTCGCACGCGCCGCCGCACGACCTCGAGACCCATCAGGCCTGGCTGGAAAGCTTCCTGGCCGACTCCGACCGCAAGGGCTGGATCGTCGCCGACGACGGGCGGCCGTGCGGGTTCCTGATGCTCAAGGGCGTGGCCGACCCGCAGCAGCGGGCGCAATGGGGCTGGTACATCGGCGAGGCCGAGGCGAGGGGCCGAGGGGCCGGCCGCGCCGCCCAGGCGCTGGGGTTGGAGCGGGCCTTCTACGACTTCGCCCTGCAGAAGGTCTGGTCGGAGGTGCTGGCCGACAACGACGCCGCGCTCAAGGCCCAGTCCGCCGCGGGCTTCCGCCGGGAAGGCTACTTGCGCCGGCACGTGTTCAAGGACGGCCGCTTCCGCGACGTGGCCCTGCTGGCGATCCTGGCCGAGGAATGGAAGGAGCGCCGCGGTCCGGTCCTGCGCGACCTCCAGGCCTCGGGCCTGATCCGGAAGGGGTGAAGTGGCCAGGATCGCTTTCGACAAACAGACCCGCGACGACCTCGCCCGCCGGCTCGGCGTGCACCTGAAGGACGAATTCGGCGTCGAGGTCGGGACCTTCGAAAGCCTCGACCTGGTGGATTTCCTCGCCGAGACCCTGGGCCCCTATTTCTACAACCAAGGCCTCTACGACGCCGGGGCGGTGATCAAGGGCCGCTTCGACGGGGTTATCGAAGCCGTCGAAGCCATCGAAAAGCCGCTGCCGCGCTGAACTGCGGCCTCCTCGTCGCCCCGCTCGTTGACGACTCGGGCGTCGCGGAACAGGTTCGGGCATGTCGACCCAGCCGATCGAAAGCTCCGCGCCGCTCGGCGATCCGTCCCGGCCGCGCCTCAGCCTGTGCCTGGCGACCTACAACCGGGCCCGCTACCTGGATCGCTACCTGACGCACCATCTGAGCGCCCTGGACCTGGCGGGCGTGGACTACGAACTGGTCGTGTCGGACAACTGCTCCACCGACGCGACGCCGGAGATCCTGGCGCGGTATGCGGCCCGCCATCCCAGGATGCGGGTCACCCGCCAGCGGGAGAATGTGGGCGCCTACCCCAACATACTGACGACGCTCCATCAGGCGCGGGGCGAGGTGATCGTCAGCATCGCCGACGACGACCTGGCCGTCCCGCATCAGCTGCTCGCCTACGTCCAGCGGATGATCGACGACCCCGCGTTGGTCATGATCCAGGCGCCCTGGTTCCTGGTGGACGAGCGGAAGACCAACGCGGTCATCGGCAAGTTCTACCATCTGCAGGGCGAGAGCCGCTTCGAGCGCGGGGCCTTCGCCGCCTGCCTCGCCTTCGTGATCGAGCACCATGTCTTTCCGGAATGCTGCCTGATCCGCCGGTCGGCGCTGGCGAGTATCGCCGGGCCCACGCCGCGGTTCACCTACGGCTACTTCGCCATGCTGGCGAACGCGCTGCGCAAGGGCGACGTCCTGTTCTGCCCCGAACCCCATGTCGCCGCCACGGCGGTCGCCAGGGGCGCCGGCGAGAAGGTCGGCAACAGCGAGGCGATGGACTCCTGGGACGTCTACCGGGGCGGCCTCGAACTGCTGGCCTCATGCGCCCGTCAGTACGACCCCGCTGGCGCGGCGGACGCCGCTGCGGTCGGCGCCGCGATCACGGGGTTCGTGTGTGAACGGATGGCTGTCGCCGCGCGCCTGCAGGCCCATGCCGGGAACTGGTCGAACGCCTACCAGATCCTGCGCCGCCTGCACGCCTACGGCCTGACGCCCGCCATCGACTTTCCCCCCGACGACGTGGCGGTGTTCGCCGCCGTCGAGACCATGCTGCTGGAGTGCGCTCAACGGGGCGCGAGCGAGGTGGTCGTCGAGGACACCGTCCCCGACCACGTGCTGGAGCGCATGAACCCGGTCGCTGGGGTGCGGGTCATCCGGGCCGAGGCCGTCGGCGCGGGCGACGTCAGGCGCGCCTTCTGCTCGGTGGGCGCGGCGGCGGACCCGGCGATGCGGGGCCAGGACTTCAGTTTCGACATCGTCGCGGCCATCGAGCGCTTCCCGCTGCTTCCCGAGGCGTGATGGGTCAGGCCGCGGGCCGGAACCCGTCGGCGATGGCCTGGTACTTGTCGGCCAGGTCTTTCAGCCCGACCGTCCCGAACATCACCGCTAGGTTGTAGGCCGGCAGATAGCCGCCACGTCCGGCGACCGAGCCCTCGAGATCGTCGCGCTCACCGATCTCCAGGCACCGTTTCCACGCGTATTCGACGATCGGCAGGAAGTCCTTGATCGCCTGGTCGGGATGGCGCGACGCCCATTCGAGATAGAGGTCGCCGACGACGAAGAAGAAGTCCGGCGACTGCTGCCAGTTCGGAAGTTCCTGGTCGGCCAGGGCGATCGCCTCCTCCAGCCGCCCGGCCATCTTCAGGGCCGTGATCGCCCGGACCACCAGGGCGTGTCGGTAGGCCAGGCGGGAGGGGCTCAGGGGCAGGGCCTTGGCGAAGCAATCGGCGGCCTGGGCCCATCGCTCGCGAGCCTGATGCTCCTTGGCCAGCTGGAACCACAGGTAGCCGTCTTCGGGCGCAGCCTCCACCTCGCGCAGGAGCAGCACCTCGTTTCGGTCGGCCTTGCGGGCCAGGTTGCCGGGCAGGTAGCCGTCGTGGCCGAGACGGACGTGCAGACGCACCTCGGGCAGGTCGCTGCGCGGTTGTTCGTGGATGCGGCCGTGGTAGCGCACGCCGGCCGGCAGCACCCGCCCGATCCACGACCGGGCCACGGTGGCGGCCTCGGCCTGTACGATCTGGCTCCCGACCTGCACCAGGCCGATGAAGCGGGAAGCCGGTGCGGCCGCGAGGGTGTCGGGCGCCAGGCCCGCCGCCGGCGGTTCCAGCCATTCGTCGGCGTCGAGGATCAGGTTCCAGGTCGCATCCGAGCGGGCCAGGGCGGCGTTGCGGGCTGCGGAGAAGTCGTCGCACCAGGCGAAGGCGTGGACCTCGGCGCCGCAGGCCGCCGCGACGGCCGGCGTCGCGTCGACCGACCCGGTGTCCAGCACGATCATGCGGTCGACGTGCGGCCGGGCGCTGTCGAGCGCGCGGGCGATCCGGGGCGCTTCGTCGCGCGCGATCATAACCAAGGCCAGTCGTGTCACGAATCCCTCCGGGAAGGGGGATTGGTCCACGGTCGGCTCTAATGGGGCGTTAACCTTGGGGCCGGCGCCAGAGCTGCCGGACGGCCGCTTCTCGGAAGAGCGTGAGGCGCGGCGCCCTCACGCGGGGCGGCGCGCCGCCTCCCGGCGCCTTGGAGCCGGGAAACGACGCGCCTTTGCGCGGACCTTAGAATTGAGCGCGCAGGCCGAAGGTGTAGTAACGGCCGATGGTGTCGTCGCCCACGACGTTCGGGCCGAACCCGCCCGGCGTCGCCGCCTGGTTCGGAGCCGGCGAGAGCCGGGGCTGCTTGTCGAACAGGTTGTTGATCGCCACGGTGGCCGTCAGGGGTTTACCCCCGGCGTTGAACCGGTAGCCCAGGCTGAGGTCGTGGATCATGTACGACGGCAGCTCGGGGTCGGCGTAGATCAGCAGCGGGTTGCCGCTCCGCAGCAGCTTGCCCGAGTAGCGGGCCTGCCAGTTGATGTTGAACGGCCCGGCAGTGTAGCCCGTGAGCAGGGTGGCCCGGTGGGCGGCGAGGATCGACCCGGTGCCCACCGCGCCGGCGGCGTTCACCACCGTCGAGCTCGGGAGGGTGCGGGTCTTCAGCACCGGCTGGTAGCTGTAGAGCAGCCGCAGGTCGATCCGGCCCGGCAGGCCGAGCTTCGTCAGCTCGAAGTTGTAGCTAGCCTCGACGTCGACGCCGTGGGTGAAGGTCTCCGACACGTTCAGCAGGGTGCTCTTCACATAGAGCGGGAAGTTGGCCGCCGAACGGTCGCTGAACGGTCCCGGACGTACGATGGTGTCGCACAGGGGCGAGGTCCCGCCGGAGTTCTCGCACTCGCGCTGGACGTCGACGACGTTGCCGGCGATGGACCCGATCGCGTTGTTGATGACGATATTGTAGTAGTCCACCGACATCTGGAGCCGCGGGACCCACGACGGCCGGTAGACGGCGCCGATGGTGGTGGTGCGGGCGACTTCCGGCACCAGGTCCGTATTGCCCGAGCCGATCAGGGAAAGGGTCCCGGTCCGGTTGGTGTGCGGATCGTTGTAGGTGATGGTCTGGACCGTCTGGCCGGAATAGAGGTCGTTCAGGGCCGGCGCGCGGATGTCGCGGCTTTCGGTGTAGCGAAACCGCAGGTCCTCGAAGGGCTGGTAGTTCAGGCCGAGCTTCCAGGTGGTGGCCGGACCGCTGGAGCTATACTTGGTGTAGCGGGCGGCGGCGGAGACATCGAGGCGCTTGGCGAACGGCGAATCGACGATCAGCGGCAGGGCCAGCTCGCCGCTGGTCTCCCACACCGAATTCTGGCCGTACTGCGGGGCCAGCAGGTCGAAGGCCCACAGGGTGGACGGGGCGCGGCCCAGCCGCACGCCGGTCAGCTGGATCGGGTCGTTGGGCGTGGCGTTGCTGGTCTGGCTGATGCTCTGCTGGCGGTACTCGAAGTTCACGGCCGCCGACAGGGGGCCGGCCCAGGCCTGCAGCACGTCGCCGGAGAGGCTGGCGGCGAAGTCGTCCATCTTGCTCAGGACCTGGAAGTTGGTGTCCTGGTAGATGTAGGCCAAGGCATTGGGCGACTGATTGTTCTGGCCGAACATGTTGATCGGCTGGCAGCCGGGATAGAGGCCCGGGTTGGTCAGGGTCACCCGGCAGACGATGTTCCCGCTGGGATCGCGGACCGCGTCGAGGGCCGCGTAGAAGTTCGACCAGTTGATGTTGTTCTCGCGGCGCGACCGGATCCGGGACTCGCCGTGGGTGTAGTAGGCGTCCCAGCTGAAGTCGCCGAAGACCTTGCCCTTCACGCCGGTGGTGAAGTTGAGCGCGGTGGTGGTCTGGAACAGGTTCGCGGGGAACGCGATGTCCCGCGGGCCGCGCGACAAGATGAAGCTCGGGGTCCCGGCCGCCGTCAGGGCCGCCTGGGCGCTGGTCGGCAGGAAGGCGTTGCCGCTGAAGATGGTCAGCGCCAGGTCGGGGCTGCTGTTGCGCGGATAGTTGCTGGTCCCGCTCTCGCTCCAGCCCAGTTGCATGAAGCCGGTGGTGTTGTTGTCGAATTCGTATTCGAATCGGCCGAACACTTGGTCGTAGCGCTGGGAGTTGCCCACCGCCGCGTCATAGATGTAGGTGCCGTCGCCGCCGATGGAGATGCCGCCGTTCTGGGTCGGCGTGCCGGCGTTGAACGGCGCGAGCGTGCCGGTCCCGACGAACTGCTGGCCGGAGAAGGGGCCGCTGGTCACCAGGCCGCCGTTGGAGCTGGTGGAGACGCGCGCGCCCTGGGCCAGCACATAGGGATTGGCCGCGGTTCCGCCGCCCAGCATGACGTACTGCTTGTTCAGGAAATCGCGGTCGCTGGCGCGCTTCAGGCCGGCGTTCTGGTAGTGCTCGGCGCTGAAGATGAAGTGGCCGCGGTCGAACACGTCGACGCCGCCGGCGACGCCGAACTTGAACGACGGCACGTCGCCGTGATCCGAGATCCCCTTCTGCACCTGGACCTTCAGGCCCTTGAGGCGGGTGTCGAGGACGAAGTTCACGACCCCGGTCACGGCGTCGGAACCGTAGACCGCCGAGGCGCCGCCGGTCACCACGTCGACGCGCTGGACCAGCATCTGCGGAATGGTGTTGGCGTCGGTCTGGCCGCTGACCGAGGTCGCCGGCACGCGACGGCCGTCCAGCAGGACGAGGGTGCGGATCGAACCCATGTTGCGAAGGTTCAGGTAGTTGCCGGTGTAGACCGTGCTGGCGCCGCCGGCGCTGCTGTTGCCGACCGCCGTGGTCGATCCGCTGAACTCGGGCAGCTTGTTGAGGGCGTCGGAGATCGTGGTCGGCGTGGTCTGCTGCAGTTGGGCCACGGGCGCGACCGTCACCGGCGTCGGCTGGGTATAGCCGTTGGTCTGGATGCGGGTGGCGGTGACCACCAGAGAATCGACCTGGCCCGCTTCCTGAGCGAAGGCGGACGTCGCCAGAACCAGGGCGCTGACTCCGCTGAACAGGGCTAAGGCGGCGTTTTTCGAGTTGTTCATATCTCTCTATTCCTCAAAGACAATTTGTGACCGCGTCTCGAATTTGCGGCATGTACTTGACTAAGCAACTAACTGGTGTCGGGAGATAAAGGCTCTCCCCGTGCTGGGCGGGGTCGGTGGGCTCGTGCGCGTTCTATTGTTGAGAGAGGGCGGCGCTCTGTCGGGCGCCGCCTGGTTATTGGGAAAGTTCGGCGTAGAGGCCGTCCAGCCGGGCGGGCCGGGTCCACTCGTCGCTCTGGTCCTTGATGGCCCAGCCCGGGCCCAGGTCGTCAACCTTGACCTTGGCCAGCAGTTCGCCCTTGGGCGTGCCCGCCTTGACCAGGGTGCGGAGCCGTTCGATCAACAGGTCCAGCTTCTTGCGGGAAACCTCGAACTCGGCCCGGCTGATAGGCGCCGCGCCGTGGCCGGGGATCAGGGTGTCGAAGTCCATCTTCTCCAGCTCGGCCCAGTTCTTCTGCATGCCCAGCAGCCGGCCGCCGTTGGGCCAGTCGACGGTGGGGGCGCCGGAGAACATGTTGTCGCCCATGGCCACGGTCTTCAGGTCGGGGAAATAGACGATCGAATCCGAGGCGGTATGGGCGGGGTGGACGGCGTGGGCCGTGGCCGTCGCGCCCTTCAGCTTAACCGTGTAATTCTTGGCGAAGCTGATGGTGGGCGCCGGCGAACGCGTCTGGCCTGCGCGGACCAGGTAGGTCGCGGCCAGCGTCTTGTAGTCGTCGGACGCGATGACCGGGATGCCGGCGGCCTCGAACTGGGGCGTGTTGCCAGAGTGGTCGTTGTGGACGTGGGTCATGAACACGTACTTGATCGGCTTGTCGCTGACGGTCCGGATCTTCTCCACCAGGTCCTGATAGATTCTGTCGCCCGGCAGCATGGTGTCGACCAGGATCACGCCGTCCTCCGCCACGCGGACCACGGCGTTCCCGCCATTGCCGACCAGCATGTAGAGGCCCGGCTTGACCTGCCGGACGGCTGACGGGGCGAAGGGACGTTGCACGGGGCGGGGGGCGTAATCGGCCCCGGTCGCGACGCCCTGGGCCAGGACCGTGGTGCCCGCGGCGCCGAGGGCGGCGAGCGCAACGGCTCCGAGCGCGAATTTGAACATGACAACATCCCCCCGGCCGCAGGTTTACACCTTCGTGCCGTAGCCGTTGGCCCATATGCATTGACTTGACAACTGTCCACTTAGGATTGCGCGCGAAAGGGCGGGCGCGCAGGCGCGATGGCGGTCCGACTGTGTCGCCGTGGCCACGGTCGGTGGGATCAGAGCAGCGCCCGCGTCTCCAATTCGACCAGGCGTCGCACGCCGCGGTCGAGCAACTCCACCACCTGCAGGCCGGGGACGTCCGAGGGCGCGGCGCTCAAGCTCACCACTCCTTGGCCGGGTCGGACACCCGCCTCGAACGCAGGCCCGTGGTCGGCCACGGCCGAGACGTAACTTCGCCCGCCTGCCTGCGCCACCCTCATGCCCGAGCCGTACCATCCGAGCCGCTGCGGCGCCTCGCCGCCGACGGAGAGCGTGCCTGCGGCCTGGTCGACGGCCCAGCTGTAGGGCCGCAGCAGGCTGACGCCGAGGAGGCCGTCGACCCCATGGAACACGCCCTCGCGGCCGTCGGCCTCGCCGACGCGCACGATGGGGTCGGCCACGGCGAAGTCGCCGAAGCTCATCCGGGCGGGACGAAAGGCGGTGGTGCGCGCCTCGCCCTCGGCGTCGCGATAGACCAGCTTGACGGCGCCCCTGTAGGCCTCGGTGTCGCGGATCCGGGCGTGATAGGCGGGGGAGATGGTGCAGGCCTGCGACCCGGTGTCGAACACGAACCGGCCGTCGGCGCCGGCCACGCCGCCCAGGAGCAGGGCCTGGCTGCGCGTCACCTCCGCCCGCACCGGCGTCAGGGCCGCCGCGGCGTCGGCGGCCCCCAGGCTGATGCGGCCCTCGCGCAACGCGATCACCGCGCGGGGGAACAGGAAGGGATAGCCGACCAGGCCGTCGTGGTCCTCCAGCCGTTCGGGGGCCCAGGCCACGGCCCGGCTCCTGCCCATCTCCACCCCGCCCACGTTGAAGCGGGCGATCCCCACCACCGTGTCGCGGCCCGGGCCGCCCGCGCCGCGCACCGTCCGCTCCTCGATCCGCGGCAGGCGCAGCTGGTCGACCAGGCGGGTGGAGATGAAATGGGCGGTGGCGCCGGTGTCGAGCACGAAGCGGTAGCCGCTCGTCCCGTCCACCGCGACCTCGACCAGGAACCGGCTGCGCTGTTCGGACAGGGAGACCACGGCCGGCCGGGACTGGGCGCGCGACACTCCGCCCGACAGCGCCAAGCCGGCCAGCGCGACGGCGGTCTGGAGACCTTGCCGGCGGTTCACCATCGTCCCTCCCTCGGCAGAGGGCCTTCATAGGGCAAAACCGGACCGGCTTTAAGGACTCGTCAGGATCGACAGGCGACACTGGCGGTCAACGCCCGGAGTCCCTGTGACCGTCACCTTCGACGCCAGCCTGTTGACGGCCTACTACCAGGCGCGCGCCGGGCTGTCGGGCGGCCTCGCCACGAGCTCCGGTTCCGGGACGGGCGCAGCGAAGAAGAACCCCACCGCGCCATGGGCGACCGCCTCGTCGGCCCCCAAGATGAGCGATCTGGTCACCTCGGTGATGGCCGGCAAGAAGTTCATCGACCCCGACGCCGCCAAGCTCGACGTGGCCAACGCCTCGCCGGACTACAAGAAGCTGTTCAGCCTCTACCAGGGGCTCAACGCCCTGGAGGGCCTGGCCGAACAGATGAACACCAAGGGGCTCAGCGAGACCCGGAAGTCCGACATCCGCAGCCGGTTCAACGCCGGCATGGCCGAAATCGGCGCCTATCTGGACAAAACCGCCTTCTCCGCATTCCAGCTCGGCCAGGGAACGGCGAGCGCCTCCCAGACGGCGCCGGGGATCAAGCGCGAGACCGACACCTACAGCACCGGGACCCTGTGGAGCGGGGCGGCCGGCGCCCCGGTCGACGCCTTCCAGGGCGCGACGGTGTTCTCCCTGGCCCTGACCAAGCCGTCGGGAACGGTGGTCAACGTCGATTTCGACCTGGCCGAGATGGGCGCGACCCCGCGCACCATGGCCAACGTCACCATCTACCTCAACGACAAGCTGACCGCCGCCGGCGCCGCCACCCGTTTCGCCGTGGTGCGCACCCCCGGCGCCGAGCGCACGGCCACGGCCGGCGGCCAGACCATCTCGCTTGGGACGGGGCCGGACACCTACGCCCTGCAGCTCAAGGGCGTCTCCACCGAGGTGGCGAAGTTCTCCGCCCCGACGACCTCGCCCTCGGTCTACCTGGGCGAGACGGTCGGGGCCACGACCGGGACGGCCGCCGCCCCCGTCCGCCAGTTGCTGAAGTACGAGACCGACCCCGCCGGCGGCGCGACCGCCGCAGCCGACGGCAAGGTGTTCACCAAGACCCTGGGCCCCGAAGTCCAGGCCGTCCGCGCCAGCCAGACGGCCGCCGACGGCTCGCTCTATGTGCTGGCGGACATCAACAGTACGACCAGCGGCGAGGTCATCAAGGGCACGGCCGACGTCGCCCTGATGAAGTACGATTCCGCCGGGAACCTGGTCTACAGCCGCACTCTGGGCGCGGCGTCCAAGGCCTCCGGCTACGCCCTGACCGTTTCGGCCGACGGCTCGAAGGTGGCCGTGGCGGGCTCGGTCACCGGGGCGCTGGATTCCGGCGTCGTCGGCGCCGACGCCAAGCTGACCGACAGCTTCGTCACCGTGTTCGACGCCCAGGGCCAGGAGGTCTGGACTCAGCGCAGCGGCGCGACCGCCGACGACCAGGTCAACGGCGTCAGCTTCGCCGCCGACGGCTCGCTCTACGTGACCGGGACCACCGCCTCGGCCATGCCCGGGGCCACGGCGGTCGGCGGGCAGGACGCCTATATCCGCGGCTTCAAGCCGAACGCCGCCGGCGATTCCTACGCGACCCAGTTCACCACCCAGTACGGCACCACGGGGACCGACACGCCCTCGTCGATCGCGGTCAACGGCACGAACCTGGTGGCGGCCGGGGTCGAGAACGGCCACGTGGTCCTGCGCAGCTACACCCTGCAACCCACCGGCGCGCCGGTGCTGGCCGCGACCCGCGACCTAGGCCTCGTCAGCGGGGGAAGCGTGGCGGGGGTGGCCTTCGCCGCCGACGGCTCGGTGGTGGTGGCGGGCTCGACCCACAACGGCGCCCTGTCGGCCGGGACGGTGACCACGGCCTACACCTCGGGCCAGTCGGCCTTCGTCGCCAAGCTGTCGGGCGACCTGGCCGCCGCCGGCACGGACCGGCTGACCTACTACAACGGCGCCGGCGACCGCAGCACCACCGCCGTGACCCTGGCGGCCGACGGCAAGGTCTATCTCGCCGGGCAGATCGCCGTCACCCCGCCGCCGGGCCAGACCACCGCCTTCGACGGCTACGCCGCGGCCATCGACCCGACGACCGGGGCGGTCTCGTGGAGCGCGACCTTTCAGGGCGCCGACCGCCAGGCCGCGCCGAGCACCATCGCGGTCGACGTCACGGGCTCCTCCGTGCTCGACCGCCTGGGCCTGCCGAGCGGGACCATCGACTATTCGGTGTCCCAGCGGGTGACGGCCAATTCCGCGGTGCGCGCCGGCGACCAGTTCTACGTCCGCAGCGGCACGGGCGCGCCCCAGGCGGTGACCATAGAGGCCACCGACACGCTCAAGACCCTGGCGACCAAGATCGGCCGCGCCGCCGGCTTCAACGTCAAGGTCGAGGTGGTCATCTCGAAGGGCTACGACACCCTCAAGATCACCCCGGCCTCCTCGCGCACGCCGATCGAGATCGAGGCCGGCAAGACCGGGCGCAACGCGCTGACGGCCCTGGGCCTGACCGAGGGCCTGATCACATCGGCGACGGACACCAACACCAAGGATTCGGTGAAGGCCTCCTACGCCCTGCAACTGCCCTCGACCCTGAACCTCGACAGCGACGGGGCGGTCAAGCAGGCTCAGGCCCAGCTCCTGGGGGCGCTGTCGAACATCCGCAGCATCTACCGCGACATGACCACCGTCCCGACCACGACCACGGCGAGCGGGACCGTCCCGGCCTATCTGACCGCCCAGATCGCCAACTACCAGCAGGCGCTGAATCGCCTGACCGGCGGCGCCTGAGACGCCTTGCTTCGGCCCCCGTCCGCGGGTAGCGAGGGGACGATGAACCTTCTTCAAGACCGTCGTGTGCAGCTTGCTGGCGGGGCCGGCGCCGCCGTCCTGGCCGGAGCGGTGATCGCGGCCTTGGTGATGGGGCGCGACCGCCCCCCGACGCAAACGCCGCCCGCCAAGGGCGCGCTGCAGGTGGAGCTGGGCGAGCAGCCGCGGGTCGATCCCAGCCAGTCGCTGCGCTGCTTCGTCGGCGGCCAGTTCATCGGCATGGCCACCTTGGCCGACTGCGCCCAGAAGAACGGCGTCGCCGCCCAGGCCCTGGACGTCGGGCTCGACGAAAGCGGGGCCCTGGCCGCCGGGGGCGACTCCCTCAAGCCCCTGGCGCCCGTCGCTCCTCCGGTCCAGGTGGCCCTCGCCCCCCCGCCGGCGCCGGCCCTGGTGGGGCAGGTCCAGGCGCCGAACGCCGCCGGCGCTTCGACGGGCGAATGCCTGCGCTACGGGCCGGAGGGCTGGCGCCCGACCGGCGGCGCGCTCAGCCTGCCCGCCTGCGCCCAGCTCCTGTTCGAGGGCCATTGCCAGCGTCCGGGCGAAGCCCTCTATGGCCGCTGGTCCGGCCAGACCCTTCGTCTGGTGCCGGGCCGCGTCGAAACTTCCGCCGACAACCGCACGTTCCACACCCTGGTGGAGCAGAACAGGGACTGTTCCCTTCCCTCGCTCTAGAGGCCGCCCATGACGCGTCGCCTGTTGCTGGCCGGGATCGCCGTTTTCGCCGCCGCCGGGTGCAGCGGGGGCGCCCTCGAAGCGCCGGTCGAAGCCCGGGTGTGCTGGCACATGATCCAGCTGAAGGACGGCTCATTCCGCTTCAACAAGCTGGCCGAGAACCAGCCGAACCTGGAGAACTGCGCCGCCCGGCTCGAGGACATGCGCCTGCGCTTCAACCGGCTGGGCCAGAACACCCAGGAGGTGATCGGCGCCTACCAGGGCCAGTTCATCTTCATCCAGCCGAACGGGGTGTTCAGCGCCGCCAGCCTGACCTCGGTCCGCTATCCCGCCCTGGTGCGTACCGCCGACGGGCGACTCGCCATACCAGGGGCGGTGCAACAGGCGCCCACGCCGGCGCCGGCTAAATAGGTTGACTCCCACGCTTGCGTGGGCAGAACATTAACGGAACATGGCTGCGGCAGACCGCCGGCGGCCCATCGGAGCGCGAGACATGGCCGGCAGCGTCAACAAGGTGATCCTGATCGGCAACCTGGGTAAGGACCCGGAGATTCGCACCCTGGGTTCGGGCGACCGGGTCGCCAACCTCACCATCGCCACGTCCGAGACTTGGCGCGACAAGTCCTCGGGCGAGCGCAAGGAAAAGACCGAGTGGCACAAGGTGGTGATCTTCAACGAGAATATCGTGAAGGTGGCCGAGCAGTACCTGAAGAAGGGCTCGAGCGTGTATGTCGAGGGCCAGCTTACCACCCGGAAATACGAGCAGGGCGGGGTGGAGAAATACACCACCGAGATCGTGCTGCAGCGCTTCCGCGGCGAGCTGACCATGCTGGGCGGCCGCGGCGGCGGTGACGATGCGGGCGAAGGCGGCGGCTACCGCTCCGGCGGCGGCGAGTCCGGCGGCGGTCGGACCCAGAGCTCCGGCCCCCGCGAAAGCTTCGCCGCCGACCTGGACGACGAGATTCCGTTCTAAGGCTGGGTTCTCACACTTCGGCTCGACCTGCGCCTCGCCGTCATAGTGGCGCTTGCGGTGGAAGAGGAGCCGGCCTTCGCCATAGCGCCCTGTGGTCCGCCCGACATATGTCTTCAACTGACATATGTCATGGGCGGGCCTACTTCCTGATTTCGCTCGGCACGTCGATGTCGCAGGGGGTGAACTGCGCACCCCGCGCGGCGGCCACGGCGTCCATGTGGGCGCGGAAGTCGGCGCTGGCCGGGTCGATGCGCCAAACGTCGGGACGCTCGGCCGCCGGCAAGTCGGCGACCATCCGCACCCGGGTCATGGCGTCGGGGTTGGGGGGCGGTTCGCCCACGGCGATGGCGCGCACCACGTCCAGCCCGGCGACCACCCGGCCCCAGGCGGTGTACTGGTCCTCCAGCGTCGGAAAGGCTTGGCGCATGAGGAAGAACTGGGCCGAGGCGGAATTCTCGTCCGCGGTGCGGGCCATGCCGGCGACGCCGGGACAGTAGGCGGCCCAGGCCTTGACCTTGCCGTCCGCGGTCAGCGCCGCCAGCTCGTCCGGCTGGGTGTAGACCGGCATCGGGCCCATGAAGCCGAAGGTCCCGCCGCGGGGGTTCTTGGCGCCCGCGAACGGCATATCCGGGCTGCGGCGGAAGTTGAAGGTCCCCTTCAGCGTCGGCACGCCGCTCTCGCCGGCGCCGGTGTTGGCCTTGTCGCCGGTCTGGACCATGAAGTTGTCGATCACCCGAAAGAACTTGAGGCCGTCGTAATAGCCCTGGTGCGCCAGGTCCTTGATCCGCGCGACGTGCTCGGGCGCCAGGGCGGGCGCCAGCTCCACCACGACGCGGCCCTTGGTGGTGTCGATCACCAGCAGGTTGGCCGGGTCGACCCGCTTCCAGTCGGCGGCGGCGTAGGCGGGGGCAGGGGGAACCGCCGGCGGGGGCGGAGCCGCGGTCCGTCCCGCCACCGGCGCGAGCAGGCCCAGGGCCAACGCCAGGGCGGCGGGCCCGCGCCGGGACGCTTGGAACTTCATTGGGCTACCTTTTCCCTCAAGCGTGCGGCCACCCCCGGGGTGACGAAGGGGGTTATGTCGCCCCCCAGCCGCGCTATTTCCTTGACCAGCCGCGAGGCCACCGCCTGATGATGCGGATCGGCCATCAGGAAGATGGTCTCGATCTCGCGGTTGAGCTGCTGGTTCATCGCCGACATCTGGAATTCGTATCCAAAGTCGGCGCCGTCGCGCAGCCCCCGGACGACCATCGACGCCCCGATCTTCTCGGCGAAATGCATCAGCAGGGTCTGGGGCGGGATCACCACCACCTCCGCCTTGCCGGCGAGGACGGCGGTTTCGCGGCTCAGCATGTCGACCCGCTCCTCCAGGCTGAACATCGGGGCCTTCTCGGCGTTGTTCGCCACCCCGATGACCAGCCGGTCCACCAGCTTCACGGCCCGTCCGATGATGTCGAGATGCCCGTTGGTGACGGGATCGAAGGTGCCGGGGTAGAGGCCGATGCGCTGCATGACGCTCAAACCTCGCCTTCGGCCTCGCCAGGCGCGTCGTCCGGCGCTCCGCCCGCCTCGTCGCCTTCGCCTTCGCCGCCGCCGTCGGTCTCGGCCAGCCGCTCGACGGCGACCACGCGGTCGGATTCGGCGGTGCGGAAGACGATCACGCCTTGGGTGTTGCGCGCCGCGATGCGGATCTTCGCCACCGGCACCCGGATCAGCTGGCCCTGGTCGGTGACCAGCAACAGTTCGTCGCCCTGCTCCACCGGGAAGGCCGCCACCAGTTCGCCGCCCTTGCGGGTCAGGTCCTGGGCCAGCAGGCCCTGGCCGCCGCGGCCGGTGCGCCGGAACTCGTAGGCCGAGGTGCGCTTGCCGATGCCCTCGGAGGACAGGGTCAGGATGGTCTCTTCGGCGGCGCCCAGCTCGACGAACCGCTCGGGGCTGAGCTGGGCCTCGCCGGCCGCCTCGTCCTCGGGCTCTTCGGCCGCGGGCGTCTCGTCCACCTCCTCGCCGGAGATGGCGCGCAGCTGCGCCCGCTGCTGCTTGATGTAGGCGGCGCGCTCCTCGGGCGTGGCGACGACCGCGCGCAGGATGGCCATGGAGATCACATGGTCCTTCTCGGCCAGGCGGATGCCGCGCACGCCAGTGGACTCGCGCCCGGCGAACACCCGGACATCGCCGACCGGGAAGCGGATGGCGCGGCCGAGCGCGGTGGTCAGCAGGATGTCGTTGTCCTCGCCGGCCAGGGAGACACCGACGATGTGCTCGCCCTCGCCGAGCTTCATGGCGATCTTGCCGGCCCGGTTGACGTTGACGAAGTCGGACAGCTTGTTGCGGCGGATGTCGCCGGCGGTGGTGGCGAACACCACGTCCAGCCGCTCCCAGCTCGCCTCGTCCTCCGGCAGGGGCAGGATAGAGGTGATGCTCTCGCCCTGCTCGATCGGCAGCAGGTTGACGAAGGCCTTGCCGCGGGCCGCCGGGTCGCCCAGCGGCAGGCGCCACACCTTCAGCTTGTAGACCTTGCCCTCTGACGAGAAGAACAGCACCGGCGCGTGGGTGGAGGCGGAGAACACGCGGGTCACCGCGTCCTCGTCCTTGGTGCGCATTCCCGATCGGCCCTTGCCGCCGTGTTTCTGCGTCCGGTAGGCCGACAGCGCCGTGCGCTTGACGTAGCCGCCGTGGGTGACGGTCACGACCATGTCCTCGCGCGGGATCAGGTCCTCGTCTTCCAGCTCGGCCTCGCCGTCGACGAACTTGCTGCGGCGGGGCGTCGCGAAGGCGTCGCGCACCTCCACCAGCTCCTCGCGCACGATGGCCATGATCCGCTCGCGCGAACCCAGGATCTCGAGGTAGCCGCGGATCGCCTCGGCCAGCTCGCCGGCCTCGGAGAAGATCTCGTCGCGGCCCAGGCCCGTCAGGCGCGACAGGGTCAGGGCCAGGATCGCCCGGGCCTGCTCGTCGGTCAGCCGGATCAGCGCGCCTTCCAGCACGATGGAGCGGGGGTCGGCGATCAGCTCGACCAGGGCCATCATGTCGCCCGCCGGCCAGTCCTTGCCCACCAGGCGCTCGCGCGCCTCGGCCGGGTCCTTGGACGAGCGGATGATGTGGATCACCTCGTCGATGTTGGCCACGGCGATGGCCAGGCCCACCAACAGGTGGCCGCGGTCGCGGGCCTTGCCCAGCTCGAATTTGGTGCGGCGGACCACCACCTCCTCGCGGAAGGTGAGGAAGCAGTCGAGCAGGACCCGCAGGCCCATCTGCTCGGGCCGGCCGCGGTTCAGGGCCAGCATGTTGACCCCGAACGAGGTCTGCAGCGGCGTGTAGCGGTGGAGCTGGTTCAGCACCACGTCGGCCGAAGCGTCGCGCTTCAGCTCGATCACCACCCGCATGCCGTCGCGGTCGCTCTCGTCGCGCAGGTCGGCGATGCCCTCGATGCGCTTCTCGCGCACCAGTTCGGCGATCCGCTCGACCATGGCGGCCTTGTTCACCTGATACGGGATCTCGGTGATGACGATCGCCTCGCGCTCCTTGCGCACGGTCTCGATCGTCGACTTGCCGCGCATGATCACCGAGCCGCGGCCGGTGATCAGGGCCTGGCGCGCGCCGGAGCGGCCGATGATCTCGCCGGCGGTGGGGAAGTCGGGGCCGGGGACGATGTCCAGCAGCTGTTCGAGGGTGGTCTCCGGATCGTCGATCAGGGCCAGGCAGGCGTCGACGATCTCGCCCAGGTTATGGGGCGGGATGTTGGTGGCCATGCCCACGGCGATGCCGCCGGCGCCGTTGACCAGCAGGTTGGGCACCCGGGAGGGCAGCACCGTCGGCTCGTGCTCGGAGCCGTCGTAGTTGTCCTGGAAATCGACCGTGGCCTTGTCGAGGTCGGCCAGCAGCGCCTCGGCCGCCTTGGTCATGCGCGATTCGGTGTAGCGCATCGCCGCCGGCGGATCGTTGTCGACCGAGCCGAAGTTGCCCTGGCCGTCGATCAGCACCAGCCCCATGGAGAAGGGCTGAGCCATGCGGACCATGGCGTCGTATACCGACTGGTCCCCGTGCGGGTGGTATTTGCCGATCACGTCGCCGACGGTGCGGGCCGACTTGCGGTAGGCCGCGTTCGCCGTGAAGCCGTTCTCGTGCATCGAGAACAGGATGCGCCGGTGCACGGGCTTGAGGCCGTCGCGGGCGTCGGGCAGTGCCCGGCTGACGATCACGCTCATGGCGTAGTCGAGGTATGAGCGGCGCAGCTCGTCCTCGATCGCTATGGGGGCGATGTGCCCGCCGCGGTCGGCGGAGGGCGGTATGGGGGCGTCGTCGCTCAAGGGACCTGGTCAGCCTTCGATTGGCAGGTTGGGACCGCCCCGGAGGGCGGGCGGGGCGCCTGGACGCGCCCCCGGAATCGGCGTCGCAGCCGTCGCTCGTTTGTTAGCATTTGCAGAACCGCGGCGCAAAACGATGTGAAGGCCAATCGGCCGAGATTCGAGGGCGCACTGCTCCGCCGCTTGCCTTATGGATGGGAAGCGGGGCCATTTTTGTCCCATGCCTCTGATCGATAAATCGCGTCAGCCGCTTCCGTCCCCTCGCAAGACCGGCGTCGAGGTTCGAAAATCCGAAACAAACGGGCGGCTGGGACAATTCCGGAGACGAGCCGCAACTGCTGTTCGAGAAGCATGGGCTGGACACCAGCCGACGCGATCCCCGAGGTCACGGCGCGTATCCGCGCCGCTATCGGAGGCTGACACTCGGGATCATTCTCCCCGGTCGGGCCTGCCGCGACCGGATTTGATTTCGGATCGTCGGCTCTTGCCCTCCAGCCGCTTCAGCTTCGACGAATAGGTCGGCTTGGTGGGCCGGCGGGCCTTGGGGCGCACGGCCGCCTTGGCGATCAATTCCACCAGCCGCGCCCGCACCTCCTGGCGGTTCATCTCCTGCGAGCGCGTCCCCTGTGCGAACAGGACCAGCACCCCGTCCAGGGTCAGCCGGCTCCCGGCCAGTTTCTCCAGCCTCAGTTTCACGTCCTCGGGCAGGCTCGGGGAATTGCGCACGTCGAAGCGTAATTCGATCGCCGAACTGACCTTGTTGACGTGCTGCCCCCCCGGGCCGGAGGCCCTGGCCGCCCGCTCCTGGATTTCGTCCTCGTCGATGGAAAGCCAGGAGGTGATCTCGATCATGACGTCGCGGCAGGCTGGACCGGAACTCCCCGGCGCGACGTTCATTTACAGGAGATGGAGGAGGCGCGCATGACCCGACTGACCTACACCGTCAAGCGTCGGCCGGGCGGATGGGCCGTCCAGTCCGACGACGAGCAGCTCTGCTGCTACCGCACCCAGGAACAGGCCATCGCCCACGCCCGCCAGCTCGGCCACAACCGCTGGCGCGAGGCCGGGCAGCCCTGCGAGATTCAGGTCCAGGGGGCGACCGGCCTGACACGCACCGAATGCGTCTACGGCCACGAGGCCCAACTAGCCTGACACGAATCCGCGCTTGCGGCCCCTAAACGTCGCATGGCGTGACGCCGTGTTGGCTTGGCCGGAGCGGCGAGCCTATATATCCCCCATGGCTGTGTCGCTTCGGCGGCCGGCGCGACGTATGCGCGTCGAACAAGGAGTGAGATCATGGGCGGATTGGCCCCCTGGCACTGGGTTCTGATTCTCGTCGTCGTGCTTGTCGTCTTCGGCGGCAAGGGCAAGCTGTCGGGCCTGATGGGCGACGCCGCCCGCGGGATCAAGGAATTCAAGAACGGCCTCAAGGACGAGGAGGCCAAGCCTCCTTCGTCGGCGGAGGCCTTGTCGACCCCGCCCGCCGAGCGCGAGCGCGAGAAGGTCTGACTTCCCCTGGCGGCGCGCCCGCGCCGCCTTTGACCCGGCATTCTGACCGAGGCGTAATCCATGCTGCCGGAAGCCGGCGCGACCGAACTCATCTTCCTGGCCGCCGTCGCGCTGATCGTGGTCGGTCCCAAGGACCTGCCCGTGCTCATGCGCAAGGTGGGCCAGTGGATCGCCAAGATGCGCGGGCTGGCGGCGGAATTCCGTTCCAGCTTCGACGAACTGGCCCGCCAATCCGAGCTCGACGAGCTGCGCAAGGAGGTCGACGCCCTGCGCGCCATGCGCATCCCCGACCCGCTCACCAACCTCCATCCGACCTTCGACGAGGTCAGCGCCGGCCTCGACCCCAGCGGCTTCCGCATCTCCGAGGACCCCATCGGGCCCACGGTGGGCGCGCCGGACTTCGACCCGCACCGGGAGTATCCGGCGACCGCTCCGGAGCCCGTCGCCGAGCCGCCGGCCAAACCCGTCCGGGCGCGCAAGCCCAAAGCCGCTGCCGTAGCCGCGCCTGAGGCCGCCAAACCTCGCGCCAAACCGAAGGCGCCAAAGGGCTTGGCCCAGGCTGATACGCCCGCCAGGGTCCGCGCGAAGCGCAAGGCCCAGACGGCGGAGGCGGAGGGTTGAGCGACGATCACGACGAGATCGAGGGTTCGCGCGCGCCCCTGCTCGAGCACCTGGTGGAGCTGCGTAAGCGGCTGATCATTTCGGTGGCGGCCTTCGGGGTCGGCTTCATCATCTGCTTCGCCTTCGCGCAGCCGATCTATCTGTTCCTGCTGCATCCGTTCGAGATGGCCAGCCGGATGATCGCCGCCCAAAAGCAGGGCGCCCACCACGGGCCGCTGGAGCTGCTCGAAGTGGTGATCGGGCTGAAGGCCCCCCCCGCCTCGACGGAGAACCTGCGGCTGGTGTTCACCGCGCCGCTGGAGTTCTTCTTCACCAAGATGAAGCTGGCCGGGTTCGGGGCCGTCGTCCTGGCCTTCCCGATACTGGCGTCGCAGCTCTACCGCTTCGTCGCGCCGGGCCTCTACAAGCGCGAAAAGAAGGCCTTCCTGCCGTTCCTGCTCGCCTCGCCGGTGCTGTTCCTGATGGGCGCGGCGCTGGTCTACTACGTCATGCTGCCGTTCGTGCTGTGGTTCTCCCTGTCACAGCAGATCGTCACCGCCAACATCTCCGTCGAGCTGCTGCCCAAGGTCTCGGACTATCTCGACCTGGTGACCAAGCTGCTGCTGGCCTTCGGCCTGTGCTTCCAGTTGCCGGTGGTGCTCTCGCTGGCGGGACTGGCGGGGCTGATCAGTTCCAGCACCCTGGCCAAGGGCCGTCGCTACGCCATTGTCGGCATCGTCGTGGTCGCGGCCTTCGTCACGCCCCCCGATCCCTTCACCCAGATCTTGCTCTCGGTGCCGATCTACGGCCTCTACGAGATTTCGATCTGGTGCGTGCGGCTGATGGAGCGCCGCCGCAAGACCGAGGAAACCAAGGAGGTCGCGACCGTCCCCTGACGGACTAGCCCCCTCCGTCCGCTTCGCGGGAGCTGTCGCCCGAATGGGCGACTGAGGGCGCCCGTCGCGCACGCGACGGCAATGGAGGTTGGCGCCCCCCGCGGCGCGCCTTAAGAGGGGCCGCTCTCTCCCTCCGGCGGCGCTTCCCGAATGCACGACGTCAAGGCCATCCGCGACGACCCCGCCGCCTTCGAGCGCGCCTGGCTGGGCCGTGGGATCGACGACGCGGCCGCCACCGTCGAGGCCGTCCTGGACGCCGACCGCCGGCTGCGGGCCGCCCAGACCGCGCTCCAGACCCTGCAGTCGCGCCGCAACGAGGCCTCCAGGCTGATCGGCGCGGCCAAGGCCAAGAAGGACGAGGCCGCCGCGGCCGCCCTGATGGCCGAGGTCGAGGCCCTGAAGACCGAGATGGCCGTCCGCTTCGAGGAGGAGGGCGCCTTCGGCCGGCAGGTGAAGGACCTGCTCGCGGCCCTGCCCAACATCCCCGCCGACGACGTGCCCGAAGGCGCCGACGAGCACGGCAATGTCGAGCTGCGCCGCTGGGGCGCGCCCCGGCCCGTCGCCGACACCAAGGACCACGTGACCCTGGGAGAGCCCCTGGGCATGGATTTCGAGGCGGCCGCGCGCATGTCCGGCGCCCGCTTCGTGGCGCTGAAGGGCCCGCTGGCGCGGCTGGAGCGGGCGCTGGGCCAGTTCATGCTGGACCTGCAGACCACCGAGCACGGCTACCTCGAAGTCTCGCCGCCGCTGCTGGTGCGCGACGAGGCGGTGTTCGGCACCGGCCAACTGCCCAAGTTCAAGGACGACCTGTTCAGCGTCGGCCACCTCGACTGGGACGAAATCTACGCCGCCCACGCCGCCGAGTTGAAGCAGCGGTTGGAGTATGTCCCGGCCGGCGCCTCCGACGACGCCATCGCCCGGCTCAACTTCGAGGCGGCGGCGGGGGTCCTCGACCGCATCCGCACCGGAGGGTTTGTCGAGCGCAAGTGGCTGATCCCCACCGCCGAGGTCTCGCTGACCAACCTGATCCGCGAGCAGATCACGCCCCAGGAACAGCTGCCCCTGCGCCTCACCGCACTCACCCCTTGTTTCCGTTCCGAGGCCGGGGCGTCGGGGCGCGACACCCGCGGCATGATCCGCCAGCACCAATTCCTCAAGGTCGAGCTGGTCTCGGTGACCGCCCCTGAGGATAGCGACGCCGAGCACGAGCGGATGACGTCCTGCGCCGAGGCCGTGCTGCAGAAGCTGGGGCTGCCCTACCGCACCATGCTGCTGTGCACCGGCGACATGGGCTTCTCCGCCCGCAAGACCTACGACATCGAGGTCTGGCTGCCGTCGCAGAACCTGTACCGCGAGATCAGCTCCTGCTCGAACTGCGGCGACTTCCAGGCCCGGCGCATGGACGCCCGCACCAAACAGGCGGGTGAAAAGGGGTCCCGCTTCGTCCACACCCTGAACGGCTCGGGCCTGGCGGTGGGCCGCACCCTGGTGGCGGTGCTGGAGAACTACCAGGACGAGGCTGGCCGCATCGCCATCCCCGCCGCCCTGCAGCCCTACATGGGCGGCGCCACGCACCTCGGTTCGTAATGCGCATCCTCCTCACCAACGACGACGGGATCGAGGCCGAGGGCCTGAAGGTGCTGGAGTCCATCGCCGCGGCCCTGTCCGACGACGTCTGGGTCTGCGCCCCCGAGGTCGAGCAGTCGGGGGCCAGCCGGGCCCTGACCCTGTCGATGCCGGTGCGGGTGAGGAAGCTCGGGCCCCGCCGCTTCGCCGTCTCCGGCACCCCCACCGACTGCGTGATGCTAGCGGTCACCGACCTGATCGACGGGCCGCGCCCTGACCTGGTGTTGTCGGGCGTCAACCACGGCCAGAACATCGGCGAGGACGTCACCATGTCCGGCACCGTCGCCGGCGCCATCCAGGGCATGGTGCTGGGCATCCCCTCCATCGCCCTGTCGCAGACCCTGGAGCGGTTCCACGACGACTACCAGGCGGTGTTCGACAGCGCCGAAGCCTTCGCGCCCGGCCTGATCGCCAGGCTGGTGGAGACCGGCTGGCCCAAGGACGTGCTGCTGAACCTGAACTTCCCCGACACGCCCGCCGACCAGGTGACCGAGGTCGAGGTGACCACCCAGGGCCGCCGCGACGCCACCAACATGAACGCCGAGCGCCGCACCGACCGGCGCGGGCGGGACTACTACTGGATGGGCTTCTCCGACCATCCCAGCCAGCCCGCGCCCGGCTGCGACATCACCGCCATCGCCGAGGGCAGGATCTCGGTCACGCCCCTGCACATCGACCTGACCCACCGGCCCACGGTGAACGACCTCAAGGGCCGCGTCGGCGGCGTCCCGCCGCGGCTCCCTGCGCGCACGGCGGCCCCGGCATGACCAAGGGGCCGCCCACCGCCGACGACGAGGAGGAGACCCGCCGCGCCAAGCTGGTGCTCGGGCTGCGCTCGGGCGGGGTGACCGACCCCAAGGTGCTGTCGGCCATCGAACAGACCCCCCGCGACCTGTTCGTGCCGCAGCTGTTCCAGGAACGGGCGTGGGAGGATTCGGCCCTGCCGATCGCCTGCGGCCAGACCATCAGCCAGCCGCTGATCGTCGGGCTGATGACCCAGGCCCTGCATGTCGAGAGCCGCTCGCGCATCCTCGAGATCGGCACCGGTTCGGGCTACCAGACGGTGATCCTCGCCCGCCTCGGCCGCTACGTCTATTCGATCGAGCGCTACCGCACCCTGCTGGGGGCGGCCGAGGCGCGGCTGAAGGCCCTGGGGGTGATGAACGCCATCACCCGCTTCGGCGACGGGGCCGAGGGCTGGCCCGACCAGGCGCCGTTCGACCGCATCATGGTCACCGCGGCCATGGACGACGAGCCGGAAGGCCTGCTCGAGCAGCTGAAGCCCAAGGGCGTGCTGGTGGCGCCGATCGGGCGCGGCCCGGTCCAGACCCTCCGCCGCTATTCGGGAGACGGAAAG
This sequence comes from Caulobacteraceae bacterium, assembly GCA_035493215.1. GTDB lineage: Bacteria > Pseudomonadota > Alphaproteobacteria > Caulobacterales > Caulobacteraceae > NCED01. The sequence goes on along the minus strand of DATJIO010000012.1, from coordinate 174 downwards.
GGCGGCTTCCGCCAGGACAGCCTGGGGGAGGTGCGTTTCGTGCCCCTGCTGCCCGGTGTCGCACAGGAGCTTTGACAGAAGTTCGGATCGGGTATGGTCCTGAACGGGCGGTCGAACGACACTGTCGGTTCGATGCGGGGGCGATTCTCTAGCGACCTCAGTTACGGGAAGCGG
>DATJIO010000011.1:0-82948 GCA_035493215.1 Caulobacteraceae bacterium | reverse complement strand
GACCCCCGCCGATCAGCCCGGCCCGGCCCTTGGTCACGCTCCGCTCCGGCGGCCCATTCCGCATGGTCAATTCACTTTCATGGCGCGCGACGCAGGATACACCGCGCCGGCCGCACAGATAGGCGTCCCGTCCCCCCGGTGGTAGGAGGCGACATGGCGAGCCTTCCACTCTCCCTCCCGGAAACGGCCTTTCTGAGGCCCGGCCATGGCTGATCCGCCCGGCGTTGAACGTTTCGGCCGCGCGGTGTGGCGGGACGGCGTCCTCGCCGCCGCCGGGGAGCGGGTCCTGGCCGCCGAGGTCCCCGTGGCCCTGGTGCACGACGCTTCGACCACCGCGGTGATGATGGCCACCCCCGCCGACCTGCACGACTTCGGCGTCGGCTTCAGCCTGACCGAAGGGGTGATCGAGGATCCGGGCCAGATCCGCGCCCTGGAGGTGGTGGAGACGCCGCTGGGCATCGAGGTGCGGATGTGGCTGGAGCCGGGCGCCGGGGCCACCCTGGGCGACCGCCGCCGGCGCCTGGCCGGCCCCACCGGCTGCGGCCTGTGCGGGATCGACAGCCTGGAGGAGGCGGCCCACCCGCCCCGCCTGGTCACCGCCGACCTCAGCCTGTCGCCCGCCCAAATCCAGGCCGCGCTCCAGGCCCTGGCGGGGGAGCAGGCCCTGAACGCCCTGACCCGGGCGGTGCACGCCGCCGGCTTCTGGACGCCGGACGCCGGCCTGGCCGCGGCGCGGGAGGACGTCGGCCGCCACAACGCCCTGGACAAGTTGGCCGGCGCCCTGGCCCTAGCCGGGACGCAGGCCCCGGGCGCCGTGGTGCTGACCAGCCGAATCTCGGTGGAGATGGTGCAGAAGACCGCGGCCATCGGGGCGCCGATCCTGATCGCCGTCTCGGCCCCCACCGCCCTGGCGGTACGCACGGCGCAGGCCGCGGGGATCACCCTGGTCGGCGTGGCGCGGGACGACGGCTTCGAGGTCTTCACCCGGCCGGAGCGGGTGGCGCCCTAACCCTCGAACGCCCGCAGCTCCTCGAGCAGGGCGGCGCGTTCGCCAGGGGTGTTGGCGCCGCGGATGCGGGCGCGGGCCGTCGGCGGACAGGCCAGGCGAGACAGGCCGCAGCGCTCCGTCAGCCGCAACAGCGGCCAGTCGCCGGCGGCGTCGGCCGGGATCGCGTCCAGCCTCACCACCATGGGCAGGGGCAGGCCCTCATAGGCCGCCCCCGGAGGACCGGCGGCCAGCAGGGGCGCAAGATCGTCCAGGCGCAGGGTCGCCGCATCCACCGCCAGCACCAAGGCCCGCTCCAGCCCCCGCCCCGCCAGGGCGCCGGCGCCCGCCAGAAGCCCCGCCACAGGACCCTTGCCGGGGGGGTCGGGAACCCAGGGCAAGCCGTGGTCGGCGCCGGCGGTCAGCACCCACTCGCAGCCGGCCGCCGCCGCGACGGCCGCCAGCCGGTCCACCGCCCGGCGGCCGTTCCAGTCCAGCTCGGCCTTGTCCCGCCCCATCCGGCTCGAGGCGCCGCCCGTCAGAATCACGCCGCCCAGGCTCATGGCCGACCCGTTCCCATTCCTCAAACCCCGTTAACCCTGGCCGTTGACCGCTCGGTGAGAGCCTAGGGGTAACATGGCTGGCGATGAACAACGCCGAGCTCGCCGAAATCCGTGCGCGCCTCAGGGCCAGCGCCGAGACGGAAAGCCGTCCGCACCGGCCCCTGCTCGCGCCGCTGCGCGCGCTGCTGCGTCCCCCGGCCGCGGCGGCGCCGCCTAGCCCCGCCCTGCCGCCGCCCCGTCGCGTCGGGCTCAGGCCAACCTCCGCCGTCGAGGACGAGGCCGAGCTGGTCCTGTCGCGGCCGATCGATCCGGCTCCCGCCGTCGCTGCGCCTTCCGGGACGCGCCGCAACGCCTTCGGCCAGCGCCCCGAGCCCGAGTTCCTGCCGCTGCGGCTTCTGGACCTGGAGCCACCGGGGCTTCCTATGCCGATCCCGGCGCCGACGGTCGACCGCTCGGCGCTGGAACAGGCGGTGCGCCGCCTTGGCTCGGCGATCGTGCGCCCTGACCCGGCCTCGGCGCCGTCCGAGACCCCCTATCACCCGGAAGACGTCGCCGACCCGCCGGACCGCGGCGCCCGCCGGCTCCATGCCGAGGCCGGCCCGGACGAGCCCCCCCCTCCGGTCCGGCACAGGCTGCGGCGCTCCCCGCCGGTGGAGACGCCCCCGGCGGCAAGCCCTGAGCAGGAGCTGCTGCGCCACCTGGAAAGGGTTTTCACCGCCGAACTTGCGGGGATCGACGCGCGGCGGATCGCCTAGGGCCGGACAGGCCTAGTTGTCGTCCGACAGGTCGTCGAGGTCGGCGCGGTCGAGCATGGCGGCGAGCTGCTTGCGGGCGCGGTAGACGCGGGTCTCCACCGCCTTGGGGTTCAGCCCGAGGATCTCGCCGGCTTCCTTGTGCGACAGGCCCTCCAGCGCGGTCAGCACCAACGGCTCCTTCAACCCCCGCGGCAGGGCGGCCACCGCGGCCTCGAGCCGGGCCAGGGCCTGGCGCGAGGCGGTCTCGCTGTCGGCTCCCCGGGCCGGGTCGGCGACCTCCGGCCGATGTTCGGACGCCCCGACGAAGCCGAACAGGGCCCGGCGCACGGCCGCCTTGCGGGCCCGGTCGCGGCACTTGTTGAGCGCGATGCGCCGCAGCCAGATCTCGAACGGCCGGTCAGGGTCGTAGCGGGTGAGCGCGGCCCAGGCGGAGGCAAAGCTCTCCTGCAGCACGTCGTAGGCTTCCTCGCCGTCGGTCACATAGCGACGGACGAAGCGGTAGAGCCAGCCCTTGTGGCGGCGCATCAGGATCGCGAACGCCGCCTGCTCGCCCTTGACCGACCGCGCAGTCAGGGCCTGGTCGGACGGCTCGTCCGGCAGGGTCAAAGCACGCCGTTCGTCAGGGCCTCGACGACCTTCTGGTCGTAGATCATCCGCTGCTCGGGGGTGAGCACGTCGCGAATCTCCAGCACATAGAGGACCGTCGAGCTCTGCAGGTCGCCGACGGAGTGCTGCAGGTGGTCGATGGCCGTCTGGGCCTGGGGCCCGAACGCCATCTCCTCGGACATGGCTGCGGCCAACTCGACGTTGGTCTGGCTGATCTGAACGCGCAGGTCGTTGCGGCGCTTGGTGTAGCGCGTCTCGATGTCGTTGATTTCCTTGCGCTGGGCCGGGGTGATCTTCAGGCCCTGGTGGACCATCTCGTGCACCGACTGGCGCAGGAGGGAGGTCTGCTCGCGACCGCGGTGGACGCCCTCCGACCCCGCCCATGCGCCGATGAAGCCCGCCGCCGCCGCCACCACCAGTGTGACGAGCAGGTTCAGCCAGACGGCTCGCTTCACGCGCCGCCCTCGATGGCGACCGACGGGGTGAGTCCGGCATCCTCGGACAACACCACCATCTCGCTTCGCGCCGGGCGCTTCTCGGCGGCGACGCCGCCCACCACCGCGCCCATGGCCAGGGCCGCCACAGCCACGGCGAGTTGCATCCGCAAGCCGCCGCCGGCCGTCGCACGGGCCCGGCGCCGTTCCTCCACCCGCTGCCAGACCCCGGATTCCAGGTCGTCCAGCGCGATGTCCAGGGGCGCGACCTTCAAGGCGCCCAGCAGGTCGTCGAGATCTTTGGCCATGGGTCCCATCGCTCAGCGGATCAGGCCGCCTCCCTCAATATACGCCCCGCCCCCACAAATCCCGCAAGTGCGGCGCATGAGGCTGAGGGATAGCGGCCGCGGTTGCGTATGATTTGGCGAGGGCCGGTGGCGAGGGCGCCTGGCGGGGCTTTGTCCACGTCCGATCCCGCTGCTATCAAACGCCCCTCAGGAGCGTGCGGATGAAGTCTCGACTCTTCGCCCTGGCCTGCTTGGCCCTGTTAACAGCCGCGGCGCCGGCGTCCGCCCACCATTCCGCCGCCATCTACGACCGCGCCCACCCCATACTGCTGAAAGGGGTGATCAAGGACCTGCAGTGGATGAACCCCCATGGCTGGATCGACGTCCTGGCCGCGCCCGACGGCGGCAAGCCCACGCCCTGGACCATCGAGATGGAGGGGCCCAACGTGATGTTGCGCGAGGGCTGGTCGCGCCATTCCCTGCTGCCCGGCGACCGGATCAACGCCCTGGTCATGCCGCTGAAGGATGGCCGCCCGGGGGCGCGCCTGGTCGAAGTCACCAAGGCCGACGGGACCGTGCTGCACCTGTTCACCCCGCGCCAGGGCGTCTGAACGCCGGCGCTTCCCGACCGACCCGTCAATGCCGGGTTAACCACGATCCCGGCATGATCGGCGCGTCTTCCATTCGAGGACACCCCACCGTCACCGACTTTTCAAACGCCCGGCCCCAACGGCCGGGCTCTTTTTTCGCGGGCGGCCGCCGCGCTTGCGCCCGAGGACGGGCGAGGCTATAGCCCCCGCTCTCAGAGCGACCTGATCCGCGGTAGCTCAGTGGTAGAGCAGCCGGCTGTTAACCGGCTGGTCGTAGGTTCGAATCCTACCCGCGGAGCCACCCTCCCCTTCCAAGGGGTTGTCGTTGCTGGGTTTCCTGCATGGTCTCGTCCCAGGACCGCTCAGCGCGAGGGGGCGACGGCGCTGGCCCACAGATCCCACTGCCGGGCGATCCGTTCGGTGCGCATCACCTCGAAGCGGTTCATGAACACCGGCGGGCCGAGCTTCAGCGCCTCGGTCTCGATGCGGGCGTTGACCTGGGTGTAGATCGCCTCAAACACCGCCTCCCGGACCGAGCCGCCCGCCACCGCCATGCCGTGGCCGCGCATCAGCGCCACCGCCCGCGGGCCCAGGGTGCGCGCGAGCGCCGCGCCGGTCTTGGCGCTCTGCACCAGCATCCGGTTGTCCTGGCCCTCCGCGTCGCGGATGTCGAACACCGGCGCCGGTTCGGTCCCGAGGAAATAGGCGACGTGGATCAGGGCCTTCAACGGCGTCTTCGTCACGCTGAAGGGCAGGACGGCGGCCGAATGGCTGTGCACCACCGACTGCACGTCGGGGCGGACACGCAGGATTTCCCCGTGGATGAAGCGTTCGCTGTAGAGCTCGCGCCCGCGCTGATCCACCGGCTGGCTGTTCTCGTCGAATTCGAGGATGTCGTCACGGGTGACCAGGGCTGGAGCCACCGACCGGGCCATGAAGAAATGCCGGGGGTTCTTCAGCGAGCGCACGCTGACGTGACCGAAGCCGTCCAACACGCCCTGGTCGGCGAGGATGTGGTTGGCGACCACCAGCTCGGCGATCCTCTGGTCGTCCGAATCGGCGGCGGCCGGCGCCTGAGCCGAGGCGATCGGTGCGAGGAGGAGAAGCAGGGCCGCGGCCCCCACAGCCCCGGCGCCGGTCCGTTTCATCGGTCGTGTTTTCATGGCTTCGGGCGAACTCCGTTCGAGGTGGGACCGACCGGCCCGGCCGGGCCGCCCGCGTCGAACATATTCACGCACGCCCGTTTGTGGCCAGTCCGCCAGAAAATGCCGCAAAGTGGTCAAAGGGCCGAAATCCAGTCGTCGCTTTCGGGGCTCAGAGTACTGCGGTCACGAGAGACCTGTGAGGACCGCGCCATGTCGAACGAAGAAAATCCGCAACTCAGGCTGCGCCCCGAACATCTCAAGGTGCTGGCGGGGTTCCAGGGACGCCGGGTGGTCGCCGCGGAGATATGCCGGGGCGGCCGGTTCGACACCGAGGGCTTCGGCCTCTACGGCCTGCTGGAGGTCCTGGCCAACTGCGGCCTGGTCGAGTTCCTGGCCCGGGACGGCAAGCGCCACGTCCCGCCGGGAAACGTCTCCCTGTACTATTACCTCACCGACCGCGGCCGCGAGATGCTGCGGTGGCGGGTGGGTGGCGCGCCCGCGGCCGCCGGCCCGCCGCAGGCCGTGCTGCGCGGTAGGCCACGCGACGCGGGCCTGCCGTCGAGGACGTGAACGGCCGCCGCGGGCGACCGGGCGCGACCGGGGCCTGACGGCCGCCCTTCAGCGGGGCACGGCGACCTCGCAGGCCAGACCTTCGGGGCGCCAGTCGAGCCGCAGGCGGCCGTCGAGCTGGCGGATCGCCCGCTGCATCACCGTGGTTCCGACGCCGGTGCGGCCGGGCGTGACGACGGGGGCGCCGCCGACCTCGGTCCAGTGGAACAGCAGGTCGTCGCCCTCGTAGCCCCAGTGGATCTGGACCTGGCCGCCGGGCTTCGCCAGCGACCCGTACTTGGCGGCGTTGGTGGCCAGCTCGTGCACGGCCATGGCCATGCACTGGGCCGAACGGGGGTCCAGCGGATGGGCCGGACCGCTGATCCATACCCGTGGGGTCGCGCCGCCGACATAGGGCTCGAGCTCCTCGGCGACCAGGGCGTGCAGGTCGGCGCCTTCCCAGCGGGATTGGGCCAGCAGGGTGTGGGCGCGGGCCAAGGCCCGGATCCGGCCTTGCAGCACCGTCTTGAAGGCTTCCACGGTGTCGGCGCTGGTCAGCCGCACCGTCGCCTGGACCACCGCCAGCAGGTTGTTGGCGCGATGGTCGACTTCGCTGCTCAGCAGCTTCAGCCGTTCCTCGGCCTGCTTTCGGTGGGTGATGTCCACCAGCATGTTGACAGCACCCACCACGGCCCCGGACGCGTCGCGCAGCGGCGTGGGATAGGGGATGAAGGGCACGCGGCTGCCGTCGGGGCGCTCGGCCACGGCCTCAGCGCCGCGGACCGGCCGGTTCTCCCTCAGGGCCACGGCCATCGGGCACTGGTCGTGGGCCATGGGCGCGCCGTCGGCCGTGTAGAGCCGCCAGCTCACGCACCATTCGTCGGTCCCGAGCTCCGGGCGACGGCCGGAAAAATCGACGCAGGCCTCGTTGTAGAAGGTGATCCGCCCTTCGGCGTCGGTGGTGTAGATGGCCGCCGGCAGGGCGTCGAGGAGTTGGCGGTAGCGCAGCTCGCGGTCGCGGAAGTCCGCCTCGGCGCGGGCGAGCACGGCGACCGTGCCGCGGTCCCTTCCCTGCGCCCCTCGCGTCGCGGGCCGGTTGGGCCGCGTCGTACCTTGCGTCCTACTCATCCGCCCGCCCAGCACTCGCGCCCCCGGCAGGGACCTGCGGGTATGGCGCGTCCGCCGAGAACGGTCTCGCGGCCTTTGGGTTCCCGTCGGCCTCATCGCACAATCCAGTCGTGCGCTTGCAACCCGTAGCCCGTTGGTGCGCTTTGAGATTTGCCGGGCCAAGCTCGGCTGGAGCCGCGGCCCGAGGGGGCTGGAGAGACAGGGGATTTGATTTGGCGGGGATGGAACCTCGACTTGGCGAGGTCGAACAGGCGCGGACCGGCGTCGTCGGCCTGGACGACATCCTTTCGGGCGGCCTCGCCCGCGACCGCCTGTACCTGCTGGAAGGCGCCCCCGGCGCCGGTAAGACCACAGCCGCCATGCAGTTCCTGATGGAAGGCGCCCGGAAGGGCGAGCCGGTGCTCTACATCACCCTGTCGGAGACCGCCGAGGAGCTGCGTTCGACCGCGGCGTCCCACGGCTGGAGCCTCGACGGCATCGAGGTTTTCGAGCTGATTCCCCCCGAGAGCCTGCTCGACGAACGCCAGCAGCAGAGCCTGCTCTATTCCTCCGACCTGGAACTCGGCGAGACCACCCGCATGATGTTCGATGCGGTCGAGACGGTGAAGCCCGAACGGGTGGTCATCGACAGCTTGTCGGAGATCCGCCTCCTGGCCCAGAGCTCGCTACGCTATCGCCGCCAAGTGCTGGCGCTGAAGCATTATTTCGCCCGGCACCGCTCCACCGTCCTGCTGCTCGACGACCTGACCACCGAGGCCCTGGACAAGACCGTCCACAGCGTCGCCCACGGGGTTGTCCGCATGGAGGAGCTGGCGCCCAACTACGGAGCCGAACGGCGCCGCATCCGGGTGATCAAGTACCGGGGCCGCAAGTTCCGCGGCGGCTTCCACGACTTCACCATCAAGACCGGCGGCATCGAGGTCTATCCGCGGCTGGTGGCGGCCGAGCACAGGACCGAGTTCGACCGCGCCGCGCTTTCCAGCGGAATCGAGGCGCTGGACGACCTGTTGGGCGGTGGGGTGGAGCGCGGCTCAAGCGCCCTGATCCTGGGGCCTGCCGGCACCGGCAAGTCGCTCCTGACCCTGTACTTCGCGCTGTCCTCGGTGAAGCGCGGCGAGAAGGCGGCGCTGTTCGTGTTCGACGAGGAGTTGGGCCTGCTGTTCGCCCGGGCCAAGCCCCTGGGCATCGACCTCGAGGCTTTGCAGGCCACCGGGAACCTCATGATCCAGCAGGTGGACGCCGCCGAATTGTCGCCGGGCGAGTTCACCGCCGCGGTGCGCCGCTGCGTCGACGATTTCGGGGCCCGCACGGTGGTGATCGACAGCCTCAACGGCTACCAGGCGGCCATGCCGGAGGAGCAGTTCCTGGTCCTGCACATGCACGAGCTGCTGCAGTACCTGAACCGCCAGGGGGTCACGACCTTCCTCACCGTGGCCCAGCACGGGCTGGTCGGCGACATGAAGGCGCCGGTGGACGTCACCTACCTGGCCGACACCGTGCTGCTGCTGCGCTACTTCGAGGCCCTCGGCCGGGTGCGGCGGGCCATGTCGGTGATCAAGAAGCGCGCCGGCTCGCACGAGCAGACCATCCGCGAATACGAGATCGGCGACGGCGGCCTGACCGTCGGCCCGCCCCTGGAGGGCTTCCAGGGCGTGCTGCGCGGCGTGCCCAATTTCGTCGGCCCGCGCGAAGGGCTGCTGGGGGACCAGGCCGGGTGACCGCCCCGGGCGGCTCCAACAGCGAACGGGTGCTGATCCTGGCCCCCCAGGGCCGCGACGCCCAGATCGCCGCCGGCATACTGCGGGAAGCGAGCGTGCCGACGCGGGTCTGCAACGACCTCGACTGCCTCTGCGCGGAGCTCGCCGGCGGCGCCGCGGCGGCCCTGGTGGTCGAGGAGGCGCTGAACACCGCCGACCTGACGTGCCTGGCCAACTGGATCACGGAGCAGCCGCCGTGGTCGGACCTGCCCTTCGTGCTGCTGGCCCATCGCGGCGGCGGGCTGGAGCGCAACCCCGCGGCCAAGCGGTTGAGCGAGACCCTGGGCAACGTCACCTTCCTGGAGCGCCCCTTCCATCCCACCACCATGGTGAGCGTGGTGCAGACCGCCCTGCGCGGGCGCCGGCGGCAGTACGAGGCCCGCGAGCGCATCGCCGAAATCCGCGAGGCCGAGGCGCTGTTGGAGCGGCGGGTGGAGGAGCGCACCGCCGAGCTGGCCGCCGCCAACCGCCAGCTCGCCGCCCAGATCGCCGAGCGCGAGAAGGTGGAATCGGCCCTGCGCCAGGCCCAGCGGCTGGAGGCGGTGGGCCAACTCACCTCGGGAGTCGCCCACGACTTCAACAACCTGCTGACGGTGGTGCTGGGCAACGTCAACCAGCTGCGCAAGACGCTGTCCGAACCGGCGGTGAAACGCCGGCTGGACATGATGGCCCAGGCGGCCGAGCGCGGCGCCAAGCTGACCGCCCAGATGCTGGCCTTCTCGCGGCGCCAGAAGCTCGAGCCCAAGCCGGTGAACCTGAACGAGACGGTCCTGGGGATGCGCGACCTGCTGCAGTCGACCATGGGGGGCAGCGTCCGGCTGGAGACCGTCCTGCACCCGCGGCTGTGGCCGGCGATGATCGACCCGACCCAGATCGAGCTGGTGATCCTGAACCTCGCCATCAACGCCCGCGACGCCATGGAGGTCGGAGGGGCCCTGACGATCGAGACCTCCAACGTCGCCCTGGGCCCGCCGCAGCGGCCCGAGCAGCCGCCGGCGGGCGACTATGTGATGGTCGCGGTCAGCGACACCGGCTCGGGCATGGACGAGGCGGTGCTGTCCAAGGTGTTCGAGCCCTTCTTCACCACCAAGCCGGTCGGCAAGGGCTCGGGCCTGGGGCTGAGCCAGGTGTTCGGGGTCGCCAAACAATCCGGCGGGGGGGTGAGCATCGACACCCGAGTCGGCGAAGGCACGTCGGTGAAGATCTACCTGCCGCGGGCGGCGGAAGGGGCCGCGAAAGCCGAGCGCATCCCGGCCGCGACCCTCGCGCAGCGCCGGGGCGGCGACGCCGTGGTGCTGCTGGTGGACGACGACAGCGCCGTGCGCGAGGTCACCGCAGGCATATTGCAGGACCTCGGCTACGGGGTGATCGAAGCGGGCAGCGGCGGGGCGGCGCTGGACGCCCTGGACGCCAAGGTGGCGGTGGACTTGTTGCTGCTGGACTTCGCCATGCCCGGGATGAACGGGGCGGAGGTGGCCCGCCAAGCCCGGGCCCGCCGGCCCGACCTGCCGATCCTGTTCGCCACCGGCTACGCAGACGCCGCCGCCCTGCTGGTGGCGAACGAGGCCCAGATCATCCACAAACCCTTCGTGGAGGCCGAGCTGAGCGCCAAGCTGGCCGCCGCCCTGGGCCGCGCGCCGGCCGGGGACGGCAAGGTGGTGAAGCTGAAGGGGTGAGAGCCCCCAGCGACAGTTTCGTCTTCATTTGACCGCAACGCCCGCCGCATTAGGTTGCGCCCGCCGCCGGCGTGGGGCCGGCAGGGCGCGAGGCGATCGATGAAGCAGTTCCTGATTGTCGTGGCCGGGGTGTTCGCCGGCCTGGTGCTGTTCTTTGTCGGCGTGCCGCTCCTGGTGGTCTCCCTGATCGCCGGCGCCGCGGCGCCGTCCGGGCCGCCCGCCCGCACCGTCCTATCGCTGGACCTGCGCAAGTCCCTGTCCGACCAGGATTCGCAGAACCCCCTGGCCGCCTTCGGCTCATCGGGTTCGCTGATGTCTGTGGTCCAGACCCTGCACCGGGCCGAGAGCGACGGCCGGGTGAAGGGCCTGCTGATCCGCCTGCCCGAGGAGGGCTTGGCGCCGGCCACGGCCGACGAGCTGCGGCTAGCGATCAAGGCTTTCCGCAAGTCCGGCAAGACCGTGGTCGCCCACAGCCAGGGCCTCTACCCCTCCGGCGCCGCGGTGACGACCTACATGCTCGGCGCCGCCGCCGACCAGTTCTGGATGCAGCCGGGCGCGTCCCTGCAGTCGGTGGGGATGGCCTCGCAGGACATGTTCCTCAAGCGCCTGTTCGACAAGTACGGCGTCAAGGCCGACTACGAGCAGCGCTACGAGTACAAGAACGCGGTCAACCCCTACCTGTACGACGACTACACCCCGGCCCACCGCGAGGCGGAGCTGGCCTGGATGGGCTCGGTCTACGCCACCGCCGTGACCAGCGCCGCGGCCGACCGCCGCCAGGCGCCCGAAGCGCTCCGAACCCTGCTGGAGGCCGGCCCCTACCAGGCGGAGGACGCCCGGGCCAAGGGCCTGATCGACCGGGTCGGCCAGGAGCGCGAGGCCGAGACCAACCTGCTGGCCGCCGCCGGCAAGGACGCCAAGCTGGTCAAGCTCGACGACTACCACCCCGGCGACAAGGACAAGCACGCCGACGGGACCATCGCCGTGATCAACGCCGAGGGCGCCATCGTCACCGGCACCTCCGACAACGGCGGCCTGGGCGGGGGCCAGACGGTCTATTCCGACGACGTCGCCAAGGCCTTCTACGACGCGGCCCGCGACAAGGCGGTCAAGGCCATCGTCTTCCGCATCTCGTCGCCCGGCGGGTCCGACACCGCCTCCGAACAGATCCTGGCCGGGGTGCGCGCGGCCAAGGCGGCGGGCAAGCCGGTGGTGGTCTCGATGGGGACCTACGCGGCCTCCGGCGGCTATTGGATCGCCTCCCAGGCCACCGAGATCGTGGCCCAGCCCACCACCCTGACCGGCTCCATCGGCGTCTACGGCGGCAAGTTCGCCCTGGGCGATGCCCTGGGCCGGTTCGGCGTCGACCTCAGGAGCCTCAAGGTCGGCGGCGACTTCGCCGACGCCTTCGGGCCCGAGCAGCCGTTCACCGCGACCCAGAAGGCAGCCTTCTCCGGCTGGATGGACCGCATCTACCAGGGCTTTGTCGAGCGGGTGGCCCAGGGCCGCCGGCTCCCGGTCGAACGGGTGCGCGAGATCGCCAAGGGGCGGGTCTGGACCGGGGCCCAGGCGCTTCCCCTGGGCCTGGTCGACCACGTCGGCGGTTTCTACGACGCGGTGGCCCGCGCCCGGGCGCTGGGCAAGATCACCGGCGACGGCGAGGTCGAGCTGAAGAACCTGCCGGCGCGCAAGTCGCCGCTCGACCTGCTGCAGCAGACCATGGGCGTCAGCGCCGCCGGCGCCCGGACCCTGGCGGCGGCGGCCTGGGTGATGGGCGATCCCCGCGCCCAGTCCCTACTGAACCAGATGGCCCAGGCGCGGCTGGGCGTGCAGGGCTCGACGGTGATGGCCCCGCTGATCCACTGAGCCGCGCGTTCAGGAAATCGCAGGAAAGTCGGGCGTAACCTCAGGTTGTAATCGCTCCGACGCAACCCCCGGCGCCGGAGCGGCCAGTCGGCTCCCCGACGATGAAACGGGGAGATGGCGCGAGTGATCGCGCCGGAGGGGGCTGCGGCGTCCCAGCGCCCCCTCGCCTTTCTCCTCCCTCGCGGGAAGCGGGCCTCCTCCCGCTCAGCGAGGGGGGAGGACCTATCCGCCGCGGCGGCGGGCGTCGGCGTCTCTGAAACAGACCCAGCGCTTGCGGTGGTGGTCGGCGATGTTCTCGATCCAGCCGGTGACGGCCGGGTTCACCAGATTCTTGCTGACGTAATAGTAGACCGGCGATACCGGCGCATCCTCCAGCATCATGTGCTCGGCCTGAACCAGGACGGCGGCGCGCGAGGCGATGTCGGGGTCATTGTCGGCCTTGGCCAACAGGGCGTCGTAGGCCGGATTCTTGTAGTCGCCGTAGTTTTGCTGCCCCGTCGCACTCTGGTGCAGGGCCAGGAAATTGATGGCGTCGTCGAAGTCGGCGATCCAGGCGGCGTCGGCCACCTCGAAATCGCGGGTGCGGTAGGAAGCGTAGGCGATCTGGCTCTCGTTCTGCGTCAGGCTGACGTCTACGCCCACGGCGCGCCAGTCGGCCTGGATAGCCGGCATGAACAGGGTGGGGTCGGCGGTGTTGCGGTGCTTGATGTCGACTTTGAGCGGCCGTTTGGCAGTGTAACCGGCCTGCGCCAGCAGCCGGCGCGCCTGCGCCTGGCGCTGCTCCAGGGGCCACTTGGCCCAATAGGGTTCGGCCCCGCCGGGATAGTTGGCGATCCCCGGCGGCACGAAGGTGAAGGCCGGGACCTGGCCACCGCGCAGCAGCTTCCGGGCGATGAACTCCCGGTCGATGGCCATGGTCAGGGCCTGACGCACCCGGCGGTCCTTGAACTTGGGCAGGTTCTCGTTGAACGCCAGGTACATCACCCCCAGCCAGGTGTTGGTGCGGACGTAGGCGGGAATCTGGTCGGGCTGCTTCAGGAAGGCGATGCGATTGGACTGGATGTCGTCCTGGGCGTGCAGCTCGCCGCGGCGGATGCGCCGCTCGGCCGAGATCGCGTCGATGGTGGGGTAGTAATAGACTTCGTCCAGGCAGACGTTCTTGGCGTCGTAGAAGCGCGGGTTCTTCACCAGCCGGATGCGGTCGCCCAGGTCCCAGGAGGCCAGGGTGAAGGGGCCGTTGGAGACGAAGTGGCCGGGCTGGACCCAGGCGTCGCCCCACTTGCGCACCACGTGCTCGGGGATGGCGTAGAAGGTCTGGTGCTTGAGCAACTGCGGCAGGTAGGGCGCCGGGTGCTCGAGGGTGATCTGCAGGGTGTGCGGGTCGAGCGCCTTCATGCCCAGGGCCTCGGGCGGCGCCTTGCCGGCGTTCACCGCCTGGGCGTTCTTCACCACATAGGCGATGTAACTGTACTCGGACGCGCTCTTGGGGTTCTGCAGCCGTTGCATGGCGTAGACGAAATCGCCCGCCGTCACCGGCGCCCCGTCCGACCACACCGAGTCCCGCAGCTTGAAGGTCCAGACCAGGCCGTCTGGAGAGGTCGTCCACGACAGGGCCGCACCGGGCATCCCCTTGCCCTCCGCGTCGTCGGTGATCAGGCCGACGAACATGTCGGAGACGATGTTGTCCTCCTGCACGCTGGTGATCTTGTTGGGGTCCAGCGAGATCGGGTCGGCGGTGTTGCCGACATGCAGGCAGAGCTTCCCCGGCGGACAGGTGGGCCGGACAGGCTTGTCGGAGCAGCCGCAGAGTAGGCCGACCGTCAGGGCGAAGACCGCGAGGGCGCGCCTCATCCGCGGCCCGCACGGCGTTGCGCGGCGTCCCTGAAACAGAGAAAGCGGAGCTTGTGAGTGTCAAAATTGTTGTCGACCCAACCGGTGACGTTCGGGTTGACCAAGTTTTTGCTAGCGATGGTGTAGACAGGCGCGATGGGCGCATCATCGAGCACGATCTGCTCTGCTTGGCCAAGATAGGCCATACGCCTTTTCAGGTCGCGCTCATGGTCGGCGGCATCGAGCAAGGCGTCGTATCGGAGGTTCTTGTAGCCGCCATAGTTCTGCGAGCCGGTGTCCGACCGCTGCAGGAATAGGAAGCCCATGGCGTCGGACCCGCCGCCCCAGCCTGCGTCAGCCACCTCGAAGTCGCCGGCCTCGTAGGACTGGTAGGCGATCTGGACCTCGGTCGACAGCAGCTGTGCCTTCACGCCGATGGAGCGCCAGTCGGCCTGAACGGCCGGAGTGTAGAGGGTGGGATCGGCGGTATTGCGGTGCCGAATCTCCAGCTTTAGCGGATGCTTCGGCCCGTAGCCTGCCGCCGCCAGCAGCCGGCGCGCCTCCGCCTGGCGCCGCTCCAGCGGCCAGGTCGCCCAGTAGGTTCTGGCCCGACCGTCATAGTCGAGCATCCCCGGCGGAAGGAAGCTATAGGCGGGCTTCTGACCGCCGCGGAATAGCTTGTTGACGATGAAATCGCGATCGATGGCCATGGACAGGGCCTGACGTACCCTGACGTCGCGCAAGGCAGGCACGCTCTTCAGGTTGAAGGTCAGAAACACCGCGCCGACATACGGGTAGACACGAACGTAGCCCGGCATCTGGTCGGGGCGGCGAAGGAAGTTCACCCGGTTGGACTGGACGACGGTGTTTAGGTCGAGCTCGCCGCGCTTGACCCGCCGCTCGGCCGAGACTGCGTCGGTGGTGGGATAGAAGGAGATGCGGTCGAGACAGACCTTGGCTGCGTCGAAGTAGCGGGGGTTTTTCTCCACCACCACCTTGTCGCCGAGGGTCCAGGACTTCGGCAGATAGGGTCCGTTACCGACGAAATGAGCCGGCTGGCTCCAGGCGTCGCCCCACTTGGCGACCACATGGCGGGGCGACGGCGACATGGGCGGCGCGGCCGCATTGTCGGCCAAGATCGGCCAGGGATGTTCGAGCTCGATGCGGACAGTGTGGGCATCCGGAGCCGTCACGCCCAAGGCCGAAAGCGGCAGCTTGCCGCCGTTGACCGCCCGGCTGTTCTTGATGGCGTAGAACTGGGCGGCCTGCCCTGACGCGGTCTTGGGATCGAACAGCCGCTGCAGGCCGAACACGAAGTCGGCCGCCGTCACCGGCGTCCCATCGGACCACTGGCCGTCGCGCAGGTGGAAGGTCCAGACCAGGCCGTCGGGACTTTGCTCCCAATGAGTGGCCATACCGGGGATGGTCTTGGCTGCGGCGTCGTTGTCGGTCAGGCCAACCATGAAGTCGCTGACGATGCCGAACTCCCAGCTGGCGTTGGCCTTCTGGGGATCCAGGGTCGTGGGTTCGCCCGAGTTGCCGTACTCCAGGCAGAGCCGTCCGGCCGGACAAGGCGGCCGCAGCGCCTTCTGCTCGCCGCCCCCGCCGCAGGCCGCCAATAGCGGTGCGCACGCCGCGAGCATCGCGATCAACGGCAGACGCGAAGTCTTCACCGGTCCTTGGGGTCGATGGCGTCGCGCAGGCCGTCGCCGATGAAGTTGAAGCACATCAGCGTCACCACCATCACGATCGACGGGAAGATCAACAGCCAGGGGGCCAGCTCCATATCCTGGGCGCCCTTGGAGATCAGCGTGCCCAGCGAGGTCAAAGGTTCCTGCACCCCCAGTCCGAGGAAACTGAGGAAGCTTTCGGCCAAAATCACGGCGGGGATGGTCAGGGTGACGTAGACCACCACTGGCCCCAGCAGGTTGGGCACGATGTGGCGGGCGACGATGCCGGCCGGCTTGACCCCGGCGGCGCGGGCGGCTTCGACGAACTCCTTCTGCTTCAAGGAGAGCGTCTGGCCACGGACGATCCGGGCCATGGTCAGCCACTCGACCGCGCCGATGGCCACGAACATCAGGATGAAGTTCCGCCCGAACGTGACCATCAAGAGGATGACGAAGAAGATGAAGGGCAGGGAATAGAGGATGTCGACGATGCGCATCATCAGCTCGTCCAGCCGCCCGCCGACGTAGCCGGCCACCGCGCCCCAGGCCACGCCGATCACCAGCGAGACGAAGGTCGCCACCACCCCCACCGCCAGCGAGACCCGCAGGCCGATCAGGAGGCGGGCCAGGAGGTCGCGGCCCAGCGAGTCCGTGCCGATCAGGTGGTCCCCGCTCAGCGGCCCGACCCAGACGTCGTTCTTGTTGACCTGGTCGTAGGGGTAAGGGGTCAGGTACGGCCCGACGATGGCCGCCACCACCAGGAGGCCCAGCACGATCACGCTGACCAGGGCCGCGCGGTTGCGGAACAGCCGCCGGCGCGCGTCGTCCCACAGGCTGCGCCCCTTGACCGCGGCGCTCCGCATCGTCGCGGCGCCCGTGCGCGAGCCGGGGGCCAGTTCGGGTCCGAAGGCGCTCATGACAGCCGCACCCGCGGGTCGAGCACGGCGTAGAGCACGTCCGACAACAGGTTCAGCGCCAGGATCAGGGCGGCGTAGAGGATCACCACCCCCATCACCACGGTGTAGTCGCGCTGCAGGGCGCTGATGACGAAGTACTTGCCCAGGCCGGGCAGGTTGAAGATCTGCTCCACCACCAGCGAGCCGGTGATCAGCCCGGCCGCGGCGGGGCCGAGGTAGCTGACCAGGGGCAGGATGGCGCCGCGCAGGGCGTGGTCCAGCACGATGCGGCGCTCCGACAGCCCCTTGGCCCGGGCGGTGCGGACGTAGTTGGAGCGCAGCACCTCGATCATGCCGGCGCGGGTCAGGCGCGAGATGATGGCGATCTGCGGCAGGGCCAGCACCACCACCGGCAGGATCAGGTTGCGCGGCCCGCCCCACCCCGCCGTCGGCGCCCATCCCAGCTTCGAGGCGAACAGCAGCACCAAGAGCGGCGCGGTGACGAAGGTGGGTATGCACACCCCCAGGATCGCCACCGCCGTGGCCCCGTAGTCGGCCGGCCGGTTCTGGCGCAGGGCCGCGGCGATCCCCAGCCCGACTCCGACCAGGGTGGCGATGACGATGGCGGTGAAGCCCAGGATCAGGCTCTTGGGGAAGCCGTCGCCGATGATGTCGGCCACCGACTTGTCGCGGTACTTCAGCGAGGGCCCCAGGTCGCCCTTCAGCACCCCGCCCAGATAGGTGGCGTATTGCACCGGCAGCGGCTTATCGAGGCCGTACTTGGCCATCACCGCCTTCTCGATCTCCGGCGCCAGCTTGCGCTCGCCGAGGAACGGGCTGCCGGGGGCCGCGCGCATCATGAAGAAGGCGACGGTCACCACCAGGAACAGGGTCGGCACGGCGACCAGGAGGCGGCGAAGCAGGAACGATACCATGGGCCGTGAGGCTTCCACTGCGCGCCGCGCCTTGTCAAACGAAGCGTCGCCCACGACGCTTGCCGGGGACCCGCACGGCTCCTAATGCTCAAGCCCGAGCTTTCGAGAGGCGCCCCATGGCCGAAATCCGCCGCGTGACGGAAGACTTCTCCGTCGCCCCCCAGCTCCAGCCCGAGGACATGGCCGACGCGGCCCGCCGTGGCTTCAAGCTGGTCATCAACAACCGCCCCGACGGGGAGGCCCCCGGTCAACCCACTTCCCACGAGATGGAGGCGGCGGCCAAGGCGGCCGGGCTGCACTACCAATTCATCCCGGTGCGGGGCAGCCCGGTCCTGACCGACGTCGACGCGATGCACCATGCGGTCAAGCACGCCCACGGGCCGGTGCTGGCCTTCTGCCGCTCGGGCACGCGCTCGATCGTCACCTGGTCGCTGGGCCAGCTGGAGAAGGGCGACATCGGCCGCGACGAGCTGGTGCGGCTGGCCCATGGGGCCGGCTACGACCTGACCGCGGTGCTGAGCTAGCGCGAGATCGCCACCCGCACGGCGCCCGGTGGAGGCGCTTGGGTGGCGCAGCTCGCCAGCGCCAGTTGAGCGAAAGCGAGACAGACCAGGGCCGCGCAGGCCGGCTGGAGCCGTTTTGACACGAAAAGCAGCATATCCAGCAGCATCGCGGCGCTCCGAACCGGGTTCGAAGCGCGTCCACGCAAGGGCGGCGCCCTCATGATCCCGTTCGTGCGCGAGACCGACGTCGCCTACGGTCGCGCCGATCCGGTCTCGCCGCTGATCCGGCGGGTGATGGCCAACAATCCCGGCCCCTTCACCTATCTCGGCACCGGGACCTACATCGTCGGCCACGGCGAGGTGGCGGTGATCGACCCCGGACCGGACGACCCGGCGCACCTGGCGGCCCTGCTCGCGGCCACGGCGGGGGAACGGATCGCCGAGATTCTGGTCACCCACACCCACCTCGACCATTCCCCCCTGGCCCGGCCCCTGGCGGCGGCGACGGGGGCTGTGGTGCGCGGCCTGCCCGCGCCGGGCGTGGCCGACACCGGCTTCGAGGAGGCCGACCAGGCGGGCTTCCGCCCCGATGTCCGTATCGGCGAGGGCGAGCGGGTCGCCGGGCCGGGCTGGACCCTGGAGGCGATGCTGACGCCGGGCCACGCCTCCAACCACGTCGCCTACGCCCTGGCCGAGGAGAACGCCCTGTTCCCCGGGGACCACGTCATGGGGTGGTCGACCACGGTGATCAGCCCGCCCGACGGCGACATGGCCGACTATCTCGCCAGCCTGGAGAAGGTCCGCGCGCGGGGGTTTTCGACCCTGTGGCCCACCCATGGACCGCCGATCACCGAGGTCGAGCCGTTCCTCGCCGCCTACCGCGAGCATCGGCTGGAGCGGGAGCGCCAGATCCTGGGCCAGCTCGCGGCCGGACGGGGAAGGATCGCGCAGATGGTGCCGGCGATGTACGCCGCTGTCTCGCCGCGCCTGCACCCGGCCGCGGCCCATTCGGTATGGGCGCATCTGATCAAGCTGGTGCGCGAAGGCCGCGTGGCGTGCGAGGCGGCGCCGGAGCTGGGGAGCGCGTACCGGCTGGCGGACTGACGCCCGCCCCCTACTCCCTCGCCATCAGCGTCCGCAGCCGGGTCACCCGGCGGCAGTTCTCGCCCAGGTCGGCTATGCCCATGCGGCTGACCGAGCGGATGTCGATCCGGGCGCCGGCGCCCTCGGGCTTGATCCGCACCAGCACGTCGCCCTTCAGCTTGAGGAAGCGGGTGACGGCAGTGGCCTCGATGCGGCCGCCGGCGGGGTTCTCGGTGACCAGGACCAGGCCGTCGCGCACCATCGCCGCCCGGGCCTTGTCGTAGGCCGCCTGGAGCGACCCGGTCACCACGACGGGCACGGCGCCGGGACAGGTGCGGGCGTTGACCTCGGCGATGGGGGTTCCGGTCAGGTTCGGGGCCTGGGGCTGGGCCTGGACCCGCGGAGCGGCCTCGACCCGGTTGTCGGCGCCCGCGCGGGCGGCGCTGAGCTTGGCGCCGAACATCAGGGGATCGGTCCAGTCGGTGGCGACGTCGTGGATCGGCGGGTGGCCGGCGACCTCGGTGCGGACCTGGCCTGCGGCGGCCAGCACCCCGGCGGAAAGGGCCAGCGCCAGCAGCGAGGCGATCCGGTCGCGGCGCGGCGGGACCAGGATCGCGGCGAGGAAGGCGAGTCCCCCCAGGATCGCCGCCACGACCGCCAGGTCCGGCGCCCAGCCGACGGCCAGGGTCCCCACGGCGTAGTCCAGGTCGAACATCTCCTCGTGCACGCCGACCGCGGCGAAGCCGAGGGCCAACACAGCCAGGACCGCGAGCAGCAGGGCTGTGCGCGCAGTGTGCTTGCGCGCGATCGCCACGGTCTGCATCGGCGAACGGTGAGGCTTGGCGGGCGCTTGCGTCATCCCGGTCCCTCCGGCGTGGCGATGGAGGCCAGCTTGTGGCCCGCGAACCGGGCGCGGACCAGCTTCTTGTCCACCTTGCCGGTGGCGCCCAGGGGGATGTCGTCGACGAACACCACCTCGTCGGGGGCCCACCAGGCGGCGATCCGGCCCTCCAGCGCCGCCAGCATGTCGGCGCTGGAGGCGGTCTCGCCGGGCCGAAGCTTGACCGCCAGCAGGGGCCGCTCGTCCCACTTGGGGTGAGGCAGGCCGATGACGGCGCACAGCTCGACCTTGGGGTGGGCGGCGACGAGGCCCTCGATCTCCACCGAGCTGATCCATTCGCCGCCGGACTTGATCACGTCCTTGGCGCGGTCGGTGATCTGGACGAAGCCGGCCGGGTCGATGGCGGCGATGTCGCCGGTGTCGAAGAAGCCGTCCGTGTCGAGGATGGCGTCCTCGCGGCCGAAATAGGCCCTGGCCACCCCCGGCCCGCGGGCCTTCAGCCGCCCCGGCGTGCGGCCGTCGTGGGCCAGGGGGCGGTCGGCCTCGTCGGTCACCCGCAGCTCGAAGCCGAACGGGGGGCGGCCCTGCTTGAACCGCTGGGCCCAGTCGCCGCCGTCGGCGTCGGGGGTGTTGACCACCCCGAGCGGCGAGGTCTCGGTCATGCCCCAGCCGTGGCGCACTTCGACCCCGTGGCGGTCCTGGAAGCCCTGGATCAGGGCCGGCGGACAGGCGGCGCCGCCGATCACCACCCGCTTGAGGGTGGGCAGCTTGGCGCCGGTGGTGTCGAGATGCTGCAGCAAGGCGCCCCAGACGGTGGGCACGGCGGCCGAGAAGGTGACGCCCTCGGTTTGGATCAGCTCGCACAGGGACGCCGGGTCCAGGCGCACGCCGGGCAGGACCAGCTTGGCCCCCACCGCCGGGCAGGACATCGGCAGGCCCCAGCCGTTGGCGTGGAAGGTCGGCACCACCTGCAGCACCACGTCGCGGGCCGACAGGTCCATCACGTCGGCCTGCAGCGCCATCAGGGTGTGCAGCACGTTCGAGCGGTGGGAGTAGAGCACCCCCTTGGGCTCGCCAGTGGTGCCCGAGGTGTAGCAGAGGCCCGCCGCGGTGTTCTCGTCGAAGCCGCCCCATCGGCACCGGTCGCTATGGCCGGCGATGAAGGGCTCAAAGCCGATCCCGGCGGGGGCGTCGGGCAGGGCCTCGGCCCCGGTCATCCACACCACGAGCTCGACGCCGGGGGTGCGCGGCAGGACCGCGGCCAGGACGGGGGCGGCCACCGGGTCGGCCAGGATGATGCGGTCGCCGGCGTGGCCGACGATGTAGGCGAGCTGGTCGGGGTGCAGGCGCGGATTGAGGGTGTGGCAGACCGCGCCGATCCCCATGGTCCCGTACCAGGCCTCCATGTGGCGGGCAGTGTTGAAGCCCAGGGTGGCGATGCGGTCGCCGGGGACCACCCCGTGGGCCAGAAGCGCGTTGGACAGCCGGCGGGCGCGGACGGTGGTCTCGGCGTAAGTCTGTCGGACCACCGGGCCTTCGATCGAGCGGGTGACGATCTCGCGGGTCCCGTGCCAGTCGCGGGCGTGGTCGAGGACCCGGTCCACGGTCAGCGGCCAGTCCTGCATCAGCCCGTGCACAGCGGCTCCTCCCCGAGTTTGCGGAGAGACTAGCGCCGCCGGAAACAGTTGTAACCGCTCACCCCGGCGGAAACCGGGCCGGCGCTCGCCGGCGGACCGGTCGCCCGCTTATGCCGGCGACCTCTCATGCACTCCACGCCTCAACCGGGGTGCAGTCGAAATACCCCGATAGGGTTGATGCCGCCAAAATGGAGCAGAATCCTTTGCTTCGGTTGCGCTTTTGTGCCGCACCCCGGCAACCGCACGCTAAGCCGATTGTAAACAGTGTTTGGGATAATCCCCTTCCACTAGAATACGGGGAACACGTTTTGTGAGAAGGCCGTCACTGACCGCCAAACTTCTGGCCGTAGTGCTCGCGCTATCTTTCGCCTTCACCGCCGTGTGCGCCGTGACCGGCTTTCTCGCTTTCCGCCACGCCTTCGTTCAGGCGAAGGAGGCGGAGCTTACGCTCTACACCAAGGAGCGCGCGCGAGGCCAGAATGCGCTGTTCCGCAGTATCACGGCTGAGCACATAGCGGCGGTCAACGCCTTGACCCGTCGCCTGGACGTCATGAGCGACGCCACGGTCGACCGGCTATTCGAGCGCGACTTCCCGCTCCAGCCAGATGGTACGCGCCGCACCGATCCCAACCTCTTCGACGGGCGCACGCTGAGTTCCGGCCAAGTCCAGTACGGACTGGGCGGCTACGTAGTCCATGGACGGACCGCGTCTCACCCGGACAAGCGCATGATTCTGACCGCCCTCAACGTCGTGCAGCAGGTCGGTGAAAGCCGCCTGGGGCAGGTGGATAATTTCGACTTCGTGACGCCCTCCGGCGCCCTGATCGTGTTCGCGCCCACCCGGCGCGACCGGCTCGCCCGCATCCGTTCGGGCCCGATCGATGTCCTGCAGGTGCAGCAGGCCAACATGAGCCGGGCCCTCTCCCCCGGCCTCAATCCCAAGCGCGAGACCCGGTGCGTTCCGATGCCGGACCCGAAATCGTCGGACAAGACCTTGTTCACCGCCAGGGCCTGTTTCACGCCAGCTTATGTGCAGGGCCGCTTTGTCGGCGCCTTCGGCACGGTGCTGTCCGAAGAGGGCTATCTGCCCTCGGTATTCAGGGCCAAGGCGCCCGATGTCGCCCATCTACTCGTCACCGACAAAGGTGAATTGGTCGCCGCGTCCGGATATCCGGACGAGAAGGATGGCCGGCGGGAGACACCGAGCGAGCACAGGCAGCGTCAGGTGGATGCGGCGAAAGCCACCATGGCGGACATCAAGGCCTCCGGCCTCCCCAGCGGCGTGTTTGATAAACGCGGCCGCAACCGCATGCTTGCCTTCACTCAGCTCGAGGTCCCTTCCCTGTACCTCGTCGTGATAACGTCCCAAACGCTGATCGAGACCCGCGCGGCCTGGGCGGCTCTGACCATCGTCGGCGCCGGCCTGCTGGCCCTGCTCGGCACGGGCCTTCTGATCTTCCTCTACACCCGGCGGCAGATCGTGCGGCCGCTGGAGCGGCTGGCCCGCCACAGCCTGAAGATCCGCGCCGCGCCTGGCCCGCTGGATCCCGCGGTCGCTGTCGAGGTGTCCGACCTGGAGGCGCGCAAGGACGAGATCGGCGATCTGGCCCATTGCCTAGCCGAGGAGCGACTGCGGTCGGACGAGATCCTGCAGTCCCTCGAGGATCGGGTGGCCGAGCGCACCGGCGAGCTGGACCGGGCGAACCGGGCCAAGTCCTCCTTCCTGGCCAATATGAGCCACGAGCTGCGCACCCCGCTCAACGGGGTGGTGGCCCTGTCGGACCTGCTGGCCAAGCGCCAGAGCTGCGACGAGGACCGCCAGATGGCCGAACTGGTGGTCTCCTCGGCCAAGCTGCTCGAGCAGGTGCTGACCGACATCCTGGACGTGTCCAAGATCGAGGCCGGGCAGATGAGCCTCAGCGCCCAGCCCTTCGACCTGGAAAGCGTGATCAAGCGCATCGCCCAGCTGCACAGCGCCTCGGCCTTGGGCAAGGGCGTGTCGCTGACCTGGAGCATGTCGCCCGCCGCCGCCGGCCGCTACTTGGGCGACGAGGTGCGGGTCAGCCAGCTCCTGTCGAACCTATTGTCCAACGCCGTCAAGTTCACCGCCAAGGGCGAGATCAGCCTGACCGCCGACCTCGGCGCCGAGGGGCTGGAGCTGACGGTGAGCGACACCGGCATCGGCTTCGCCCCGGACATCACCGAGCGCCTGTTCAAGCGCTTCGAACAGGCCGACGTCTCGGTCACCCGCCAGTTCGGCGGCACCGGCCTGGGCCTGGCCATCTGCGCCTCCCTGTGCGAGCTGATGGGCGGCTCCATCTCCGCCCAGTCCGTCCCGGGCGAGGGCGCCCGGTTCCGCGTCGTCCTACCCCTGCCGCGGGCGGGCGAGGTGGCCGAGCCCAGGATCGAGACCGCGCCCCTGGGCGCCGCCCTGGCGGGAATACGCCTACTGCTGGCCGAGGATCATCCCACCAACCAGAAGGTGGTCGCCCTGATCCTGGAGTCCCAGGGAGTGCAGATCGTCATCGTCGAGAACGGCGCCGACGCGGTCGAGGCCTTCAAGGCCGAGGCCTTCGACGTGGTGCTGATGGATTTGCACATGCCGGTCATGGACGGCCTGACCGCCATCGGCCTGATCCGCGCCCAGGAGGCGGCTTCCGCCGCACGGCGCACCCCCATCATCGCCCTGACCGCCGACGCCCTCCCCGAGCATGTGGCGGCCACTCGCGCGGCGGGAGCCGATCTGCACTTGTCCAAGCCGATCCGTCCGGCCGCCTTGATCACCGCCGTTCAGGAGGCGCTGGCCTGGGCCGACCAAGGCATGAGCGGGGCGGCCTGACCCGGCCCGGGCATC
Organism: Caulobacteraceae bacterium; assembly: GCA_035493215.1. GTDB lineage: Bacteria > Pseudomonadota > Alphaproteobacteria > Caulobacterales > Caulobacteraceae > NCED01. The sequence continues at coordinate 58,358 of DATJIO010000011.1, read as the reverse complement.
CTCAAGGCGACAGGTTATGATGTTTCCATCATCTCGCCGGGATGAGCGGATCAGGGCCGCCGCCACCTGACTTCGCCCACGTCGATGGCGAGCTGGCGGTCCAGCACCGCCACGTCGGCATCCGAAGCGTCGCCGATCCGCGCGGCGACGCGGGCGCGCAGGACGGCCGGGGGCGCTTCCAGCCACAGCCCCTCGAAATCCACCCCGGCTTGGCGGGCGAGGGCCTCCGCCGCCCCCCGTTCCTCGGGCCGCAGGAAGGCGGCGTCGAGCACCACCGCCCGGCCGGCCGCCAGGGCCTGCCGCGCCGCGGCGTTCATTTCCCCGTAGACCCGTTCGGACTGGCCCGGCGCATAGGACTCGGGCGGCAGCCGATCGAGCGGGCCTACGCCCCACAGCCGCTTCCTGACCTCGTCCGAGCGCAGCACCACCGCGCCTGGCGCCGGGCCCAGGTCCGGGGCGAGGTCGCGCGCCGCAGTGGTCTTGCCGGACCCCGAATAGCCGCCGACGGCGACCAGCTTCGGGGCCGGGGGCGACAGGTGGGCCAGGGCCGCGTCGACATAGCGGCGGGCCAGCTCCACCTCGCCCTGGTTGACGGTGACGTGGGCCCGCACCGCCGCCCGCACCGACTGGAACAGGGGCAGCGCCGCCAACCCTGGCCAGAAGCCCTCGGCCGGCAGCCCCCGCGCCGCCTCGTCCAGCCAGCCGTTCAGGGCGCGGTTGGCCGCAGGACGCCGGCCGGCGAAATCCAGGTCCATCAGAAGGAAGCCCAGGTCGTAGAGCACGTCGATACGGCTCAGGGTGTCGTTGAACTCTACGCAGTCGAACAGGACCGGGCGGCCGTGCTCGACCATGATGTTGCCCAGGTGCAGGTCGCCGTGGCAGCGGCGCACGAACCCCTGGACGCCCCGGGCCGCCAGCATCGGCTCCAGCCGCGCGAACTCGGCCCGGCTCGCCTCTTCCAGGCGGGCCAGGGCGGAGCTGCCCAGGGCGCCGGCCTTGCGGCCCAGCAAGTCGGCGTTGGAGGCCAGCACATAGTCTATACCGTCGCGGCCCGCGCCGTCCGGACCCCGCTGGGCCTGGGCGTGGAAGCGGGCGATCTCGCGCCCCAGCCCTTCGAGAAAAGCGCCGTCCGAAGCCTCGGGCCGGCCGGCCAGGAGGGCGTCATCGGCGAAGCGGCGCATCTCCAGCACCCAGTCGACCGGCTCGCCGTCGCCGCCCAGCACCAGGCCCCCGTCGGCGCCGCGGGTGATCGGCGCCACCCGGCGGTAGAGGTCCGGGGCGGTCTCGGCGTTGAAGGCCAACTCCCGCTCCATGGCCCAGCGCCGCCGCTCGGGGGTGGTGAAATCGAGGAAGCCGAAGTCCACCGGCTTCTTCAGTTTCAGCGCCCGGTCCTTGAACAGGAATACCCGTGCGATCGAAGTCTCGATCATCCGCTGCGCCGGCTCGGCCGCGCCGGCGCCCCGGGCCAGCCAGCCGGACAGCTCGTCGAACAGGCGGTTGTTCACGGGAACAGGCGGGTTCGGGTCCAGGCGGCGCCCGGCCCGGCGCGCTCGAACACCAGCCGGTCGTGCAGGCGGAACGGGCGGTCGCGCCAGAACTCCAGCCGCAGGGGCGCCACCCGGTAGCCGGTCCAGTGCGGCGGGCGGGGGACCTTGCCCAAGCCGAACTTCAGCGCCAGTTCGGCCGCGCGCCTCTCCAACACCAATCGCCCCTCCATCGGACGGCTCTGGTCCGAGGCCCAGGCGCCAATCTGGCTGTCGCGGTGGCGAGAGGCGAAATAGGCGTCGGCCTCGGCGTCCGCGACCGGGGCCACGGGGCCGCGCACCCGCACCTGCCGGCGCAGGGACTTCCAGTGGAACAGCAGGGCGGCCCGGGGGTTGGCGGCGAGCTGCAGGCCCTTGGCGCTTTCGGTGTTGGTGTAGAAGACGAAGCCGTAGGCGTCGAAGTCCTTGAGCAGCACCATGCGCGCGTCCGGGGCCCCGTCGGCGCCCGCGGTCGCCAGGGTCATGGCGTTGGCGTCGTTGGGCTCCCGGGCCATGGCGTCCGCGAACCACTGGCCGAACAGGACGAACGGATCGGCGCCCTGGAACAGGCGTTCGTCGGCCGGGTCGCGGGCTTCCACGGGAGGGGTCGGGTCGGTCATCGGCGTCGATATAGCGCGCCCAGCGCTCGAGGTCAGATTAACCGTGCATTGACCATGCCTGCCGCATGACTCTGCACATGTACGATCCGGGTCCCGAACTCACCGTCGAAGAGGCCTGCGCCCGGCTGGGCCTGACGCCCGACGCTCCGGCCAGCGAGCTGCAGGGCGCCTTCCAGCGCGCCCTGAAAACAGCCCGCGGCACGCAGGAGCACGTCTCCCCGCACCAGTACCGCGACATCCTAGACGCCTACCGCCGCCTGCGCCTGCGCGAGCCGGAGACCCCGGCCGACCGCAAGTTCGGCCACTGGCCGTCGCACATCGAACTCACCCCCGCCGAAGCGATCCTGGGCGGAGCCAAGGTCGGGCGTCTGCCGACGGGACGTCAGTTCGAGACCAAACTGCCGCCGTCCCTGCGCGACGGCGACCTGGTCTGGGTGTGGGGTTGGTTGCTGCAGGTCCGCATCGACGAGGGCGACGAGCTGGCCGTGCGCGGCGACGACGTGTGGGTCACCGCCCACAAGCACCCGTCCCAGCTCAGGCCCGGCGTCCGGATCGCGGTGGAGACCCCGCTCGGCCCCATCAGTTTCCGGCTCAGCGCCGAAGCCATAGAAGCGGGCCTGGCGCGAGCGCCGGGGCTGGGCCTGCCGCCGTCGCGGGGCCACGCCCAGGGCGACCTCTACGTCCGGCTGATCGCCGACCGCGCCGCCGGCGGCCCCGCCGAACTGCTCAAGCGCCTGACGCGGGCGGCGTAACGCCGCGACGAGGATTTCGGTCCCGCTCCGCCTGAGCTAGAACCGTCCCATGTCGCACAACACCTTCGGCCATCTGTTCCGCGTGACCACCTGGGGCGAGAGCCACGGGCCGGCGCTCGGCTGCGTGGTGGACGGCTGCCCGCCGGGACTCGCCCTGACCGAGGCCGACGTCCAGCACTGGCTCGACCGCCGCAAGCCGGGCGGCAACCGCTTCGTCACCCAGAGGCGCGAGCCCGACCAGGTGCGCATCCTGTCGGGGGTGTTCGAGGACGACCGCACCGGCGGCCCCGTCACCACCGGCACGCCGATCTCGATGGCGATCGACAACGTCGACCAGCGCTCGAAGGACTATGGCAACATCGCCACCCAGTTCCGGCCGGGCCACGCCGACTACGCCTATTTCGCCAAGTACGGCGTGCGCGACTACCGCGGCGGGGGACGATCCTCGGCCCGCGAGACCGCCGCACGGGTGGCGGCCGGCGCGGTGGCGCGCAAGGTGCTGGGTCCGGGCGTGGTGATCCGCGCCGCCCTGGTACAGATCGGACCGCACCGGATCGAGCGGGCGCGCTGGAACTGGGACGCGACCGAGACCAACCCGTTCTGGTGTCCCGACCCCGAGATGGCGCCGGTGTGGGAGGCCTACCTCGACGCCGTGCGCAAGGCCGGCTCGTCGGTGGGCGCCGTGGTCGAGGTGGTGGCCGAGGGCGTGCCGCCGGGCTGGGGCGCGCCGGTCTACGGCAAGCTCGACGCCGAGCTGGCCGGGGCCCTTATGTCGATCAACGCGGTCAAGGGGGTGGAGATCGGCGCCGGCTTCGAGGCCGCCGAACTGACCGGCGAGCAGAACGCCGACGAGATGGCGCCGGGGAACGACGGGCCGGTGTTCCTGTCCAACAAGGCCGGCGGCGTGCTGGGCGGAATCTCCACCGGTCAGGCCGTGGTGGCGCGCCTCGCGCTCAAGCCCACCTCGTCGATCCTGACCCCGCGCAAGTCGCTGAACGAGGCGGGCGAGGCCATCGAGGTGCGCACCACCGGCCGCCACGACCCCTGCGTGGGCCTGCGCGCCGCGCCGGTGGCCGAAGCCGTGATGGCCTGCGTGCTGGCGGACGCCTATCTGCGTCACCGGGCGCAGACCGGCGGCGGGGCGTACCGGCCGGGCGAGGAAGGGCGGTCATAAAAACCGTCATCCTCGGGCGAAGCGCGGTGGAGACCCGAGAATCCAGCCGGCGCGGCCTGGACGCCGCGAACCGATAGCCCGGAGCTGCTGAGTTCTCGGGTTTGCGGCTCTTCGAGCCTTCGCCCGAAAATGACGTGTTGATCAGCCGATCTTCACTCCCGGCGGCGGGGTCGAGCTGTCCGGCACGAAGAAGTCGGCGACGAGCGGCGCGGCGGGATCGACGCGGTACGGCTCGAAGTCGCGCACGCCGTGGTCGTAGAGGAAGCTGTCGTCGATCAGGAAGTGGCCGGTGAAGCTCCGCGCCGCCCGTTCGAAGATTAGATGCGCCGCGTCGGCCAGGATTTCCGGCTTGCGGCACATGCGCAGCGCTTCGGCGCCCCCGAGCGCGAACTCCACCGCCGAGGTGGCGATAGCGGTCCGGGGCCACAGGGCGTTGAAGGCGACCTTGCCGCGGAACTCCTCGGCCATCCCAAGGACGCACAGCGACATGCCGAACTTGGCCATGGTGTAGGCCACGTGCGGCGCGAACCACCTGGCCGACATGTCGAGCGGCGGCGACAGCATCAGGACGTGCGGGTTTGGCGCCTTCAGCAGGTGCGGCAGACAGGCCTTGGAGACCAGGAAGGTCCCACGCGCATTGACCTGGTGCATCAGGTCCCAGCGCTTCATCTCGGTGGCCAGGGTCCCGGTGAGCGAGATCGCCGAGGCGTTGTTCACGCAGATGTCGAGGCCGCCGAAGGTCTCCACCGTCCGCGCCACCGCCGCTTCCACCGAAGCCTCGTCGCGGACGTCCACCACCAGGGCCAGGGCCCGCCCCCCGGCCGCCTCGACCGCCTCGGCGGCGGTATGGATGGTGCCCGGCAGCCGCGGGTGGGGCTGGTCGGTCTTGGCGGCGATGGCGACGTTGGCGCCGTCGCGGGCGGCGCGCAGCGCTATGGCCAGGCCGATGCCGCGGCTGGCGCCGGTGACGAACAATGTCTTGCCCGCGAGGCTCATCGGCTTGTCTCCGGCCCGGCGCCTTCGGGATGTCGCATTTGCGAGGCTTTTTAAGCCGTGGGGTCAAAGCGGGGAATACCGCGTTAAGGCGGCGCTTGACCCGTTCCGATTGTGGCCGTTTATGTCGCCGCAGAAAGTCCCCCTCGGGAGAAGACCTAACTATGAAGCGCATAGGGATCGTGATCGCGGCCGTCGCCGCCCTGGCTTTCGGCGTCGCGCCGATCGCCGCCCAGGCAGCCGCTCCGCCGGCCAAGGCCTCCCCCATCACCCAGAAGCAGCGGGACGACGGCAAGGCCGAGGCGCCCGCCGCCGTGGCCGCGGCCAAGATCAGCTGCACCGTCGCGGACGCCTACCTGGTCCAATCGGGCGTCGATGCGAAGACCAAGGCCAAGTCCAGCGTCTATGAGGTCGCCTGCGCCCAGGGCCCGGGCTACATCATCCAGAGCACGCCGACCGCCGCCCAGGCCTACGACTGCCTGGCGCAACAGGAGACCGCGATCAAGACGCCGGGCAGCCTGGTCTGCCGGCTCGACGCCAACCTCGACCCGAAGGCCGGCTGGGCCCGGCTCCTCGTCGGCATGGGCCACCCCTGCACCGCCACGGGCGCCCGCATCATGGGCGCGACGGCGGCCGGCGACGCCTATTACGAAGTCGCCTGCGGCGGCGCGACCGGCTACGTGATCCAGACCGGCCTCGGCAAGGCGCCGGTGGCGTCGGACTGCATCCAGACCCTCGGCGGCGGCGCCACCGAGTGCACCCTGACCACCAAGGCCGCCATCCTGGCCAGCATGGGCGAGCTCGCGTCCAAGGGCGGCAAGACCTGCGCGGTCTCCGACGCCCGCATGGTCGGCGTCGGCGCCGGCACGACCTTCTACGAAGTGGCCTGCGGCTCGGCTCCCGGCTTCATGATCGCGGCCAACGCCCAGGGCGGCTTCGAAAGCGCCGTCGACTGCGCCAAGGCCCAGACCATCGGCGGCGGCTGCACCCTGACCGTGGTCGACGAGACCGCCGAGGCCGGCACCTACACCAAGCTGGCCCAGGGCGCGAACTACCCCTGCGACGTCTCCAAGTACCGCTACCTCGGCAAGGAGACCAAGACCAACAGCGAGATCGTCGAGCTGGCCTGCAAGAACCGGCCGGACGGCGCCATCGCGCTGTTCCCGATCGGCGCCGGCAAGTCCCAGGTGTTCGATTGCATCCAGGGCGGCTCGCTCGGCGTGACCTGTCAGCTGACCCAGGCGAACACCGTGTACGGCAAGTACACCGACCGCCTCGTCGCCCAGGGCAAGACCCAGTGCAAGGTGTCGGGCGCAAAGTATCTGGCCTCGACCACCGCCGGCTCCGACTTCATCGAGACGGCCTGTTCGGACGGCCTGCCGGGCTTCGTGATCTCGGTCGACCACGAGAGCGGCAAGACCAACGAACTGCTGAGCTGCGGCCAGGCGACCCGCGCCGGCGCCGCCTGCACCCTGCCGACCAACGTCGCGGCGAAGTAGCCGCCGAGCTTCGGACCGGAACGGGCCCGCGGGGGGAAACCTCCGCGGGCCTTTTCTTTTGGCGTTTGCGGAGAGGAGCGGTCCCGTCTTAGGCCAGCGTCTCCTGGAATCGCGCCGGGCGGCCCTGGCCCTGCGACACGACCTCGTCGTCGCGCATCACCACCCGGCCGCGGATAACGGTGGCCATCGGCCAACCGGTCACCGCCATGCCGTCGAAGGGGGTCCAGCCCGAGCGGGTGGCCATGTCCTGGTGACGCAAGGTGCGGCGGGCCTTGAGGTCGACGATGGTCAGGTCCCCGTCCCAGCCCTCGGCCATGCGGCCCTTGCCGGCGATCCCGAACACCCGCTGGGCGCCGTGGCTGGTCAGGTCCACCAGCCGCTCCAGGGTGAGCCGGCCGGCGGCGACGTGGGTCAGCATCACCGGCAGCAGGGTCTGCACCCCCGGCATCCCGGAGGGCGAGGCCGGATAGGGCCGCGCCTTCTCCTCCAGGGTATGGGGCGCGTGGTCCGAGCCCAGGACGTCGGCCACGCCCTGTTCGATCCCCCGCCACAGGCCGGCCACGTGCTCGGCCTCGCGGATCGGCGGGTTCATCTGGGCCAGGCCCTTCAGCCGCCGGTACGCCTCCGGGGCGACCAGGGTCAGGTGCTGGGGGGTGATCTCGACGGTGGCCACGTCCTTGTTGTCGGCCAGGAACTCGATCTCCTGGGCGGTGGTGACGTGCAGGACGTGGATGCGTTTGCCCAGCTCGCGGGCGATCTTCACCAGACGTTCGGTGGAGCGGATCGCCGAGAGGGCGTCGCGCACCTCGATATGGCTGGTCCAGTCGCCCTCGCGCGCCAGGGGCCGACGCTCGGCCAGCCGATACTCGTCCTCGGAATGGAAGGTGGCGCGGCGATGCACGTGGCGCAGCACTTCGGTCACCCCCGGGTCGTCGGGAACCAGCAGGGTTCCGGTCGAGGCGCCCATGAAAACCTTGACCCCGCAGCAGCCGGGCAGCCGCTCCAGCTCGCCCAGCAGGCGCGCGTTCTCGTGGGTGCCGCCGACGTAGAAGGCGTGGTCGCAGTGCATCCGGTTCGCCGCCCGCGCCAGCTTGTCGGCCAGGGCCTCGGGGTCCGTGGTGGTGGGCTGGGTGTTGGGCATCTCGAACACCGCCGTCACGCCGCCCAGCACGGCGGCGCGGGAACCCGTCTCCAGGTCCTCCTTCCACTCCAGGCCGGGCTCGCGGAAGTGGACCTGGGTGTCGATCACCCCCGGCATCACCGTCAGCCCCTTGGCGTCGAACACCTCCCCCGCCGAGGCCGGGCCCAGATCGCCCACGACGGCGATCCGGCCATCGCGAATCCCGACGTCGGCGAGGCCGCGGCCGGCATGGTTGATCACCTCGCCGCCGCGGACGATCAGGTCGAAGGTCTCAGCCATGGTCGCCCTCATTGCTGGTTAGCGCCGGCTCCGGTTCGGGGTCGGCCCGCGGCGCGGTGGCGGCGATGAGGTCGCGCGCCGCCGCGACCGCCTTGGTGCTGGTCAGGTCCTGCATGTGGCACACCGCCAGACTGAAGCTCGGGTCCAGGGCCCGGAGCTGGTCGAAGGTGCGCGGCCCGCGCAGGGTGCGGGCCGCCGGGCCCCACGGTCCGTACAGCCGCTCGTCCGTCGGGCCCAGCAGGCCCAGGGTCGGGGTCCCCGCGGCTGCGGCCAGATGCATGAACGGGCCCTCGTTGCCAATGAACAGCCGCGCCCGCTTCAGGCAGGCGTAGGCGGTCAGCAGGTCCACCCGGCCGACCAGGTCGATCATGCGGTTGCGGGCGGTCACCCGCCGCACCGTCTCGGTGGCCCAGCGGTCCTCGGCCCGGCCCAGGATCATCAGCCGGCCGTTCGGCAAGGGGCCGGTGGCGCCGAGCAGCTCGGCGCCAGCCATGGCGAAGCGCTCGGCCGGCCAGGTCTTGCCCGTCCAATCCGCCGCCGGGGCGATGGCCAGGACCTGCCCGCCCGGCCCCACCAGCTTGTCGGCCTTGGCCTCCGTCTCGGGGCCGGTGAACAGATAGGGGGCGGGGGGATCGTCGTCGATCCGCAACACCCGGGCGGCCTCCAGCACCTTGTGCACGGGGTCGAGCGCCGGGTTCAGCGGCCGGCGGACGGCGCGCCGGCGTGCGTGGAGGAAGCGGGCCAGCCGCGAGCCGCGCATGTCGAGGACCAGGCCCCAGCGACGCCCGCGCACCTGGCCCCACAGCTTCCACCAGTGCAGGCCGAACCGCTGCGGCTCGAACCCTATGACCCGCTCGAGCCCGGGGACATCGCGGAACAGGGTGGCGACATCGGGGCCGGCGGCGACGGTGAACCGGGCGTGGGGGACCTCGTCGAACAGCCGCTTGACCAACCCCGAAGCCAGGATCGCGTCGTCCAGCCGCTCGGGAGCGACGAACAGAATCGGAAACGAAGGCGAGCCCATCAGTCCCTTATAGCGTTGCGATGCGGCCTCGTCCTTCGGACCCGCCACCGTCAGTCCATCAGCTTTCGCGTCAGGTACATGTACTCGAGACTGGCGCGGCGGGCGGCTTCCTGCAGGTTTGCGGCGGCGGAGTGGCCGCCGTCGATGTTCTCGTAATAGAGGAAGGGCAGGCCCAGGGCCTCCATCTTCGCGGCCATCTTGCGGGCGTGGCCGGGGTGGACCCGGTCGTCCTTGGTCGAGGTGACGAAGAAGGGCTCCGGGTACTTCGGTCCTGCCTTCAGGTTCCGGTAGGGCGAGATGGTCTCCAGGAAGGCCCGCTCGTCGGGCTTGTCGGGGTCGCCGTACTCGGCGATCCACGATGCGCCGGCCAGGAGCTTGTGGTAGCGCAGCATGTCCAACAGCGGCACCTGCGCCACCACCGCGTTCCACAGCTCGGGGCGCTGCACCAGCTCCACCCCCATCAACAGGCCGCCGTTGGAGCCGCCCTCGATCCCCAGGCGCCGGGGACTTGTGATCTTGCGCGCGATCAGGTCCTCGGCCACGGCGGCGAAGTCGTCGTAGATGCGCTGGCGGTTCTGTTTCAGCCCCGCCTGGTGCCAGGCCGGCCCGAACTCGCCGCCCCCGCGGATGTTGGCCAGGACGTAGACCCCGCCGTTCTCCAGCCACAGCTTGCCGGTGGTCCCAGAATAGGACGGGGTCATCGACACCTGGAAGCCGCCGTAGGCGTAGAGCAGCGTCGGGTTGGAGCCGTCGAGCTTCATCGCCGTCTTGTGGACCACGAAATAGGGGACCTTGGTCCCGTCCTTGGAAGTCGCCTCGAACTGTTCGGTGACCAGGCCCGCAGCGTCGAACCGGGGCGGCAGGGCCTTGACCTCGGCGGCGGCGAGCCGGGCGGCGTCGCCCTGCCACAGGGTGGTGGGGGTCAGGAAGCTGGTCACAGAGGCGAAGATCGTGTCGCTCTCGGCCTCGGCGGCGACGACGTCCACCGACGAGGCCTTGGGCAGGGCGATCGTCTCCGACCGCCAGCCGTCGCCGCTGAGGGAAAAGCGGCGCACCCCGCCCTGGACGTTCTCGTAAAGGTCGACCAGGACGTAGTTCTTCGTCGTCGTGACTCCCTCGATCGACTGGCGCGGGCCGGGCTGGACGACCAGCCGCGGCCTGAGCGCGGCGGGGGAGCGCGCCGCCTCGGCGGCGTCCACCGACACCAAGGCGCCCGACTTGAAGACGCCAGCGGGCGTGACCCAATCCTCTTCCAGGGTGAACAGCAGCTGGTTCTTGGACAGGCCCTGCAGGCTGTGCTTGGCCGGCAGGCCGAGTTGGCGCGGGCCGGCCGGCGTATCGATCCAGGTCTCGGACTCGTAGAAAGTGCGATTGCGGGTGAAGACCACGACCTGGTGGCCGTCGCCGTCGTGCAGCACCGCAGGGCTGGCCCCCACGTCGGTCTTCTCGCCGCGAAACACCTCGACCGCCTTGTCGAGGGATTGGCCGCGGGCCAGCCGCTTGACGATGTAGGCGTAGCCGGACTCGGTCACCTGGCCCGGTTCCCACTCGCGGGCCACCAGCAGGGTGTCGGCGTCGAGCCAGGTCGCGTCCTGCTTGCCCTCGGGCAGGGCGAAGCCGTCCTTGACGAAGGCCTTGGAGGCGACGTCGAACTCGCGCACCTGGACCGCGTCCTTGCCCCCGTCCGAGAGCGAGACCAGGCAGCGGCGGTAGTCCGGCCAGCGGCACTGCGCGCCCTTGTAGACCCAGTTGGCCTTTTCGGCCGCGGACAGGGCGTCGACGTCGAGCAGGGTCTCCCACGCCGGCGAGGCCGTGCGGTAGCCCGCCAGGGTGGTGCGCCGCCACAGGCCGCGCACGTGGTCCTTGTCCTGCCAGAAATTGTAGACCGCCCCGCCGCGCAGGCCCGGCATCGGGATGCGGTCGGTCGCGTTGACGATGGCCAGGGCCTGGGCCTTCAGCCCGGCATAGCGCGGGTCGGCCTCGAGCCCGGCCAGGGAACGGGCGTTCTGGGCTCGGACCCAATCCAGGGCCCGGGCGCCTTCGACGTCCTCGAGCCACAGGAAAGGGTCGGCCGCAGCCGGGGCCGCCGGGGAACTGGGCTGGGCATGGGATCCGCCTGCAACCATCGCCAAGATCAATCCCCACAAAACGGGCTTCATCGGCCCTCCGTTTTTCCGCTGTCCCGGCGCAGGCCGGGACGCAGTTCTGTCCAGCCTGACGCTCCGGTTCAAGCCTGCCTCTGGTGTACGGGTCGAAACGGGGCCACATCTTGGCCATGCCGCCCCCCGCCCCCAAACTCTCCCACCTGCGAAGCCGCGCCCTCGTCGCCGTGCGCGGGCCCGACTGGCGCGGCTTCCTGCAAGGGCTGCTGACCCAGGACGTGGACAGCCTGAGGGCCGGCGAATGGCGTTACGGCGCGCTCCTGACTCCGCAGGGGCGGCTGCTGTTCGACCTGTTCCTCGTCGGCGAGACGGGCGACGCCGGCGTGCTGCTGGACGTGCCCTCGGCCGAGCGCGGCGCCATCGCCCAGCGGCTTTCGCTCTACCGACTGCGGGCCAAGGTGGAGATCGGCGCCGCAGAGGGCGGAGTCTTCGCCCTGTGGGGAGCGGACGCCGCCGGCGCCGGCTGGGCCGCCGATCCGCGCCTGCCGGGCCTGGGCTGGCGCGCAGTGGGCCTTACGGCGCCCTCGGCGCCGGGGGCGCAGGACGCCGACGAGGACGAGTACGAGGCCCACCGGCTGGCGCTCGGCGCCACCGACGCCTGGCGCGACGGGCTGCAGGACAAGAGCTATCCGGTCGAGGCCAACCTCGACCTCCTGAACGGCGTCGATTTCAGGAAGGGCTGCTTCGTCGGCCAGGAGACCACCTCGCGGATGAAGCGCCGCGGCCAGATCCGCACCCGGATGCTGCCGATCGTGTTCGAAGGCGCGGCCCCCGCCGTCGGCTCGGAGGTCCTGGCCGGGACTTTACGCGCCGGCGAGGTGACGGGCGGGCGCGACGGCCGGGCCCTGGCCCTGCTGCGCCTCGACCGGCTGTCGGCCGGGCCGCTGACCGTGGACGGCCGCCCCGTGCGGGCCGAACCGCCGGACTGGATGCCCATGCCCGCGCAGGGCGCGGAGGACGACTGAACGGCGATCACAGGCCCCTCTGGATTTCCGGCCGGCAAGAGCCCACATTCGACGGAGGTTCTTCGATCGAGGGTTTACCCATGCGTCGCACCGCCGCCCTGGCCCTTTCGGCCCTCCTCCTTTCCGCCTCTCCCGCCGCCTTCGCCGCGACCGTCCCCCCCGTGACCGTCACGATCGGGGCGGACCTGCAATCGAAGGCCGACAAGAGCTATGGCGTCCGCGAACTCGCCGACCTGAGCGCCCAACTGCGCCACGACGTCGAGCGCGCCTTCGCCCGCGCCAGCGCCGCCCCGGTGCAGCGGGTCGACCTGGTGATCGAATCCGCCACCCCCAACCGTCCCACCTTCAAGCAGCTCAAGCGGATCGGCCTGTCGTTGAACAGCATCGGCCTGGGCGGCGCTTCGATCAGCGGGACCGTGACCACCGCCGACGGCAAGACGACCCCGGTGTCCTACCATTGGTACGAGACCGACTTGCGCAACGAGTACGGCCTGGTGACCTGGAGCGACGCTTACCGGGCTTTCGACCGGTTCGCCGGCCACATCGCTCGGGGCGACCTGCCCGCCCAGGCGAAATACACCCCCGACCGCGACGCCGGCGACTTCGGGCGCTGGCTTCGGTAGGGCGCGCCCATCAGCCTGGGCCTGAAAGCGCCCGCTTAGGCCAGGCGTCCCGGCCCCCATTTCCTCTGCGCGGAACGGGAAGGTGGCGACGGCGCCGTAGGAGGGGCTAAGTTCGCCTGCATGATCCCGGAAGACGAGCCCTGCCGCTGCGCCTGGGCGGGGGGCGATCCGCTCTACCGCCGCTACCATGACGTCGAATGGGGCGTGCCCGAGCACGACGACCGGGCCCTGTGGGAGAAGCTGGTCCTGGACGGATTCCAGGCAGGGCTGTCGTGGATCACCATCCTCCGGAAGCGCGAGGCCTTCCGCGCCGCCTTCGAGGGCTTCGACCCCGAGGTGATCGCCCGCTGGGGCGAGCCGGACATCCTGCGCCTGCTGGACGACGCCGGCATCATCCGATCCCGCGCCAAGATCGCAGCCACCATCGGCAACGCCCGCGCCTACCTGGCCATGCGCGACTCCGGCCAGCCATTCGCCTGGTTCGTGTGGAGTTCCTCGGGCGGCAAAACCGTCCAGAACGCCTGGACCTCGGTCAGCCAAGTCCCGACCCAGACCCCCATGGCCGTGGAGCTTTCCAAAGCCCTGAAGGCGAAGGGCTTCAAGTTCTGCGGCCCGGTGATCACCTACGCCTTCCTGCAGGCCACCGGTGTGGTCAACGACCACGTCAAGGGCTGCTTCCGCTGGGACGAGGTCCGGCGTATGGCGTGAGGGGTGAGTCCTCGAATCGCCTCCAAGTCCGCCAAGCGCCCCCTGGGTCCCAACCTGACCCTGGAGAAGCTCTGCCCCGGCCCGGTGTGCGGGGTCGACGAGGCCGGGCGCGGTCCCTGGGCCGGCCCGGTCTGCGCCGGGGCGGTGATCCTCGACCCCCGGCGCGTGCCTGCGGGCGTCGACGACTCCAAGAAGCTGACCGCCAAGGCCCGCGAGGGCCTGGAGACCGAAATCAAGGCGGCGGCCGTCGCCTGGGGCGTCGGCTTCGCCTCGGTCGAGGAGATCGCCGAGCTCAACATCCTGCACGCCACCGGCCTGGCCATGTGCCGGGCCGTCGAGGCCCTGGCGGTCAAGCCGGTCTTCGCTCTCGTCGACGGCAACTACCGCTTCAAGCTGCCCTGCGACGTCCGCACCGTGGTGGGCGGCGACGGCCTGTCGGTCTCGATCGCGGCGGCCTCGATCCTGGCCAAGACCGCCCGCGACCGGCTGATGGCGGAGATGGACGAGGTCTATCCGGGTTACGGCTTCGCCGGGCACAAGGGCTACCGGGCCCAGAAGCACGCCGACGCGCTGATGGCGCTGGGTCCCTCCCCCATCCATCGCATGAACTGGGCGCCGATCCGCCTGGCCCTGTCCGGTCGCGACCCCATGATGGCGGCCGGCGCCTTCGACCTCACCGACGACCTGTTCCCGGAGCCGTGAGCCAGGGCGTACCCCCGGCGGACCCTCCCCGGGCGGCCCACGCCGGCCTCGCCCTGCCTCTGATGGCGCAGGCCCGCGACCGCTGGAGCCAGCTGCGCGCCCTGGTCCGCTCGCGCGAGGTGTTCCTGGTGGCCGCGGCCATACTGGTCGGCGTCGGCGCCGGGGTGCTGGTGACGATCCTGAGCCGGGCGGCCCAGCTCGCCCACGTCCTGCTCTACGGCATCCCCCTCGACCAGCACCTCAGCGCCACCGCCACGGTGGCCCCCGCGGTGGCGATCGGCGGCCCGGTCGCAGGCGGTCTGATCCTGGGGGCGATGGAATGGTGGCGGCGGCGCCACAAGATCCCCACCGCGGTCGACCCGGTGGAGGCCAACGCCTTGCGCGGCGGACGCATGTCGCTGCGCGACAGCCTGGTGGTCAGCCTGCAGACCCTGATCTCCAACGGCTGCGGCGCCTCGGTGGGGCTGGAGGCGGGCTACACTCAGATCGGCGCCGGCCTGGCCTCGCGGTTCGGGCTCTTCCTCAAGCTGCGGCGCGGCGACCTGCGGATTCTGGTCGGCGCCGGGGCGGCGGCGGCCATAGCCGCTGCGTTCGGGGCGCCCCTGACCGGGGCCTTCTACGCCTTCGAGCTGATCATCGGCCTCTATTCGGTCTCCAGCGTGGCGCCCGTGATGGCCGCGGCGATCGCCGGCGTGCTGACCGCCGACGCCCTGGGCGGCGCCCCCTATTCGATCCACGTCGTTTCCCTGTTCGCGGTGCGCCCCAGCCATTTTCCGGTGATCGTCCTGCTGGGCCTCTTGGTGGCGGCCCTGGGCGTCGGGGTCATGCGCAGCGTTGCCCTGGTGGAGCGCGGCTTCGAGGCCAGCCGCCTGCCCTACTGGATCCGGCCGGCCGTGGGCGGGGCGATGATGGGAGCGCTAGCCCTGCTGACGCCCCAGGTGCTGGCGGCCGGCCACGGGGCGATGCAGCTCGACATCCCCATCTCGATCCCCATGGCCACCCTGGCCGGGATCATCGCGCTGAAGCTCCTGGCCTCGATGATCTCCCTGGGGTCGGGCTTCCGCGGCGGACTGTTCTTCGCCTCCCTGTTCGTCGGCGCCCTGTGCGGCAAGCTGTTCGGCCAGGCGGCCGCCGTCCTGGCCCCGGGGCTCGAGCTCGATCCGACCATATGTATGCTGGCGGGGATGGGGACGCTGGCGGTGGCCATCGTCGGCGGGCCTCTGACCATGACCTTCCTGGTGCTGGAGACCACCGGCGACTTCGCGGTGACCGGAGCGGTTCTGGCGGCCTGCGTCACCGCCAGCCTCTTCGTGCGGGAGACCTTCGGCTACTCCTTCTCCACCTGGCGGCTGCACCTGCGCGGCGAGACCATCCGCAGCGCCCACGACGTCGGCTGGGTGCGGCAGATGACGGTGGGCCGACTGATGCGGCGCGACCCGCCCTCGATCCCCGGTTCGACCAGCCTGGCCGAGTTCCGCCGCCGCTACCCCCTGGGCTCGACCCACGCGGTGATGGTGGTCGACGACGACGGCCGCTACCTGGGCGTGCTGCCCACCCCCGAAGCCTTCACCGAGGGGCTGGACCCGGCCAAACGCGTCGCCGACCTGGCCCGGCAGGCGGGGATGGTGCTGACCGCCGACCTCAACGTGAAGGAGGCCATGGCCGCCTTCGACCACACCGAGACCGAGACCCTGGCGGTGGTCGACAGCCTGGACGACCGGCGGGTGATCGGCCTGCTCACCGAGAAATACGCCGCCCGCCGCTACGCCGAGGAGCTCGACAAGGCCAACCGTGGGCTGACCGGGGACTAGAAGCGCCGGCCCGGGGCGTCGTACGGCGTGCCGTCCTTGTGCAGAAAGGCGCCCACGCCCTCGACCAGCTTCAGGTCGATGTCGGGATAATCGACCGCGTCCTCCCTTGGATGGCGCCCGCCGACCTCCAGCAGCACCGCCTCACGGCCCGACCGGTTCTGCAGGTGGTGGCCGTCCGGGTCCCCCGCCTTGAACCCCGCGCAATCGCCGGGACCCAGGACCTCCTCGCCCGCGTCGGTGACCAGGACGACCTCGCCCTCGAGCACCCAGACGAACTCGTCCTCGGCGGTGTGCCAGTGCCTCTGGCTGGACCATGCGCCCGCGGGCAGGCGCAGGAGGTTGACCCCGAACTGGGTCAAGCCCGCCGCGTCGCCGAGCTTCCACCGCCTGCGGGCGCTGCACGGCGCGTCGAAGGGCGGCGGATAGGCCGTGCCGAAGCGCGTCGGCGCGGCGTCAAGGTCGATCTTCTTCATCGCGTTTCCCTCGCTGAAAGGCCATTTTCATCCCGCCTTAACCGTAAAACGCCAAGCCTGCGCGCTTGCGGAGGCGTGCATGATCCGAGATGCCGAGACCATCATCCAAGGCGACTGCCTGGAGGCGCTCGCGCGCCTGCCGGAAAAATCGGTCGACCTGGTGTTCGCCGACCCGCCTTACAACCTCCAGCTCGGCGGCGACCTGCTGCGGCCGGACAACTCCAAGGTCGACGCCGTCGACGACCATTGGGACCAGTTCGCTTCGTTCGAGGCCTACGACGCCTTCACCCGCGCCTGGCTGGCCGCTTGCCGCCGGGTGCTGAAGGACGACGGGACCCTGTGGGTGATCGGCAGCTACCACAACATCTTCCGCGTCGGAACGGCGGTGCAGGACCTGGGGTTCTGGGTGCTGAACGACGTGGTCTGGCGCAAGTCCAACCCCATGCCGAACTTCAAGGGCACCCGCTTCGCCAACGCCCACGAGACCATGATCTGGGCGGCCAAGTCTCGGGGCCAGCGGCGCTACACCTTCAACTACGACGCCCTGAAGACCGCCAACGACGACCTGCAGATGCGCTCGGACTGGACGCTGCCCCCGTGCACCGGCGAGGAGCGGGTGCGCGGCGAGGACGGGCTGAAGGCCCACCCGACCCAGAAGCCCGAGGCCCTGCTGCACCGGGTGCTGCTGGCCTCGACCAAGCCGGGCGACCTGGTGCTGGACCCGTTCTTCGGCGTCGGCACCACCGGGGCGGCGGCCAAGCGGCTGGGCCGGCGCTTCATCGGCGTCGAGCGCGAGGAGGCCTATGTGAAGGCCGCCCGCGAGCGGATCGCCGCGGTCATCCCCACCGCGCCGGAACTCCTGGCCGTCACCGGCTCGAAGAAGGACGAACCGCGCATCCCGTTCGGCATGGTGCTCGAGGCCGGCCTGCTGCGCCCCGGCGACGAGCTGTGGTGCCCCAAGGGCAAGCGCCGCGCCCACGTGCGGGCCGACGGCAGCCTGGTGGCCGGCGACCTGTCGGGCTCGATCCACAAGCTGGGCGCCCTGGTCGACCAGGCTCCGGCCTGCAACGGCTGGACCTTCTGGCACGTCAAGACCGACCGCGGGCTGGCGCCCATCGACGGGCTGCGGGCCAAGCTGCGGGCGGGGATGGCTTAGAGCGCTGCGCGGCCCTTAGAGCAGCGCATTCAGCCCCTGCCTCAAGGCCTTCAGGAACACGCTGGGCAGCCCCTCCCCCGCCGCCTCCACCGGTGTCCAGATCGCGCCTTCGAAGTCGCCGCCTTGCGCCTTCATCACCCGCAGCGTCAGGGCGAAATGGGTGAAGACGTGCTCGACCTCGCCGGCCGGCCGCCAGTCGGCGACGACGGGGGGGGCGTCGACCGCGACCCAGTCTCCCGTGGGCAGGGCCAGCATCCCGCCTAGGAGGCCCTTGGCCGGCCGCCGGACCAGGGCGACCTGGCCGTCGCGCACCAGCACATAGGCGGTCCCGAACCGTCGGGGCCGCTCGGCCTTGGCCAGCCTGCGCGGATAGGTTTCCGGGCCGCCGCCTGCGTAGGCCGCACAGGATTTCGACACGGGACATCGCTCGCACAGGGGCGCCTTGGGCCGGCAGATCACCGCGCCCAGGTCCATCAGCGCCTGGGCCCAGTCCCCCGGCCGGTCGGCGGTGACCAGGCGGGCGGCCAGGGCCTTCAGCTCGGGCTTGGCGCCGGGCAGGGGCGTCTCCACCGCATGGAGCCGCGCCATCACCCGCTCGACATTGCCGTCCACCACATTGGCGGGGCGGTCGAAGGCGATGGCCGCCACGGCGGCGGCGGTGTAGGCGCCCACCCCCGGCAGGGCGAGCAGGCCCGTCTCGGTATCCGGGAAGACCCCGCCGTGGTCGGCCGCCACCGCGCGGGCGCAGGCCAGCAAGTTCCTCGCCCTGGCGTAGTAGCCCAGGCCCGCCCAGGCGCCCATCACCGCCCCGTCGTCCTCGGCCGCCAGGGCCCCGACGCTCGGCCAGCGGCGGGTGAAGGCGAGGAAATAGGGGGTCGCGTGAGGGACGGTGGTCTGCTGCAGCATCACCTCCGACAGCCAGACCCGGTAGGGATCGGTGCGGACCCCGGCCTTCGGGCCGGCCCGCCACGGCAGGTCGCGCGCCTGGGCGTCGTACCAGGCGAGCAGGGCGCGGCGGAGGGCGGCGGGGTCGGGCGGCGGCACATGGTGGTCGTGAGGGCGCCGGCGCGCTATCGTCAAGCCATGGCTCGCTCCCTGCCCACCGCCGAGGAGGCGTCGCGCATCCTGGCGCGGCGCCGGTCCAGGCCGCCGCGCCGTCCGCCTGCGCCGGCGGGACGGCTGCTGTCGAAATACCTCGCCGAGCTCGAGGCCCGCTTCGGGCCTGGGGCGGGGCCGCTGACCACCCGCTGGCGCGAGATCGTCGGCGACACCCTGGCCCGGCGCACCGAGCCGGTGAAGCTGGTGAAGGCCCGCAACGGCGCCGGCGCGGTGCTGGAGCTGCGGGTGGACGGCCCGGCCGCGGCCCTGATCCAGCACCAGGCCCCCGACATCCTGGCGCGGGTGAACCTCTACCTCGGCGCCGGCGCGGTCAGCCGCCTGCGCATCGTCCAGGGTCCGGTGCGCCCGAGCGCCGCGGCCGCCGGCCCGGCCGCCGCCGCCAAGGCCCGGCGCCGCGCCTCCGCCCCCCTCGACGCCGCCGAGGAGGCGAACCTGGCCGCCAGCCTCGACGCGGCGCCGGACGGGCCGCTCAAGGCCTCGCTGCTGAAGCTGGGCCGCGCGGTCCTGCGCCACAGTTGAGCCACGCCGGTCTGGCCGATTGACAAGCCGCCCCCGGCGCGGTTCCACCGCCCGTAGTCTCAGCCCACCGCGAGGTCAGCCCATGTCGCGCATCGCACGGTCCCTCGGCGCCCTCGCTGCGGCGCTCGCAGCGACTTTGGCGGCGACCCTGGTCTCGGTCCCCGCAGCGAACGCGGCCCAGGGCGCCCTTCCCGGCGACATGGCCATGGGCGACCCCAAGGCCAAGGTCACGGTGGTGGAGTACGCCTCGGTGACCTGCCCCCACTGCGGGCGATTCAACGCCGACGTCTTCCCCGCGTTCAAGGCCAAGTACGTCGACACCGGCAAGGTGCGCTACGTGTTCCGCGAGTTCCCCACCGACCCGGTCGAGCTGGCCGCGGCCGGCTTCATCGTCGCCCGCTGCGCCCCGGCGGACAGGTATTTCGCGGTGATCGACACCCTGTTCAAGGGCCAGCAGAAGCTGTTCGCGAGCCAGGACGCCAAGACCTTCCTGATGGACGCCGGGACCGCCGGGGGCCTCAGCAAGGCCCAGGTCGAAGCGTGCCTGGCGGACAAGGGCCAGCTCGAGGATTTCAACGACCGGGTCCAGGCGGCGGTGGAGACGGCGAAGATTCAGGCCACCCCCACCTTCGTCATCGGCGCCACCAAGCTGGAGGGCGAGCAGACCCTTGCCGCCCTCGACGCCGTCATCCAGCCCCTGCTGGCCGCCCGTTAGGGTTCAGCCCACGGCCCGCCCCGGCGCCCCAACCCTGGCGCTGGGCCCCGGAATCGGGGCTATGTTGATGTCTACGAACGCTCGGAGCCCCTTCATGCGCGCCTTCACCCGCTGGATTCTCATCGCCGCAGCGGTCGGCTTGGTCACCGCCTGCGGACCAAAGGGCGCGGCCGGCGGCGCGAGCGGCGACGACATGAGCCTGGGAAATCCGGCCGCCAAGGTGACGGTGGTGGAGTACGCCTCGGTGACCTGCCCCCACTGCGCGGCATTCAACGAACAGGTCTGGCCGGCGTTCAAGGCCAAGTACGTCGACACCAACCTGGTCCGCTACACCTTCCGGGAGTTCCCGACCCCGCCCGAGTCGGCCGCGGTCGGCGGTTTCCTGATCGCGCGCTGCGCCGGCAAGGACAAGTATTTCGGCGTCCTCGACGCCCTGTTCCATAGCCAGAACGAGCTGTACCAGACCGGCGACCAGCGCGGCTGGCTGTTCCGGGTCGGCCGCGGCGCCGGCCTGACCGACGAAAAGATCACCGCCTGCCTCCAGGACGATAAGGCCCTGGGCGAGCTGAAGGCGCGAGTCGACAAGGCCGTCAACGTGGACAAGATCACCGGCACGCCCACCTTCGTCATCAACGGCAAGGCGCTCTCGGGCGAGACCAGCCTGGCCCAGTTCGACGCCGCGATTCAGCCGCTGCTGAAGAAATAGCCGAAGACCCGGAGGGCTAGAGGCCCGTGCACTTCCAGAAGCTGCGCCTGTCGGGCTTCAAGTCCTTCGTCGATCCGACCGAGTTCCGGATCGAGCCCGGCCTGACGGCCGTGGTGGGGCCCAACGGCTGCGGCAAGTCCAACCTGCTGGAAGCCCTGCGCTGGGTCATGGGCGCCAATTCCGCCAAGGCCATGCGCGCCGAAGGCATGGACGACGTGATCTTCGGCGGCACGGGCTCGCGGCCGTCGCGCAACCACGCCGAAGTCACCCTGACCATCGACAACTCTGGCCGCCGGGCCCCGGCGCAGTTCAACGGCCACGACGTCCTCGAAGTCACCCGCCGGATCGACCGGGGCTCGGGCTCGACCTACCGCATCAACGGGGTGGAGACCCGGGCGCGCGACGTGCAGCTGCTGTTCGCCGACGCCTCGACCGGGGCCAATTCGCCGGCCCTGGTGCGTCAGGGCCAGATTTCCGAGCTGATCGCCGCCAAGCCCGCCAACCGCCGCCGCATCCTGGAAGAGGCCGCCGGGGTCTCGGGCCTGCACACCCGCCGCCACGAGGCGGACCTGCGGCTGAAGGCGGCCGAGGCCAACCTCGCCCGGCTCGACGACATCACCCGCGAGCTGGACACCGCCCTGGCGGCCCTGCGGCGCCAGGCGCGTCAGGCGGAGACCTACAAGCGGGTCTCGGCCGAACTGCGCGCCCTGCAGGGGGCGGCGCTCTACGCCCGCTGGCTCGACGCCAAGCGTTCGCGCGAGGCGGCACAGGCCGAGCTGCGCGCCGCCGAGGCCACGGTGGAAGTCGCCGCGCGGGAAGCCGCCGGGGCGCAAGCCGCCGCCCTGACCGCCGGCGAAGGGATGGGCCCCCTGCGGGAGGAGGAGCAGGTCGCCGCCGCGGTGCTGCAGCGGCTGGCGATCGAGCGCGACCGGATCGAGCGCGAAGCCGCCCAGGCCGAGGCCGAGGTGGCCCGGCTGGCCGGCGACATCGCCCGCATCGACGCCGACTTCGAGCGCGAAGGCCACATCGTCGAGGACGCCCAAGGGGTGCTGGAGCGGCTGGTTCACGACCTGGCCGAGCTGGAGGCGGCGATCGCCACGGTGCCCGAACGCACCCCCGAGCTGGAAACCGCCCTGGCCGCCGCCCAGGCCGCCCGCGCCGCCGCCGACGACGAGGTCGAGCGCCTGGCCGGGGAAGCCGCGGCCGAAGCCGCTCGCCGCCGGGCCGCCGCCGAGCGGGTGGAGCAGGCCTCGGGCCGACGCCGCGCGGCTGCGGCCCGCGCCGACGACGCCCGCGCCCGGGTCGCCCGCGCCCAACGCGCGCTGGACGCCGCCAAGGCCGACCGCGCCGCCCTGGCCGGACCCGCCGATCCGCAAGCCGAGGCCGCCAAGGCCCGGTTCGAGGAAGCCCTGGCCGCCCTGGCCCAGGCCCGCGCCGCCCTGGAGGCCGCCGAAGCCGGGCGAAACGCCGCCGCCGCGGCCGAGGCCGGCGCCCGCGACGTCGCCCGCAAGGCCGAGGACGAGCTGCGGCGGCTGAAGTCCGAGGCCCAGGGCCTGGTCCAGCTGGTGCAGACGGCGAAGAAATCGGCCTACGCCCCGGCCCTGGACGCGGTCTCCGCCGACCGCGGCTATGAAGCCGCCCTGGCCGCCGCCCTGGGCGAGGACCTGGACGCTTCCCTGGACGCCCGCGCAAGCGCCTACTGGGCCGGCGCGAAGGCCGACGCCCCGGCCTGGCCCGAGGGCGCGACGCCCCTGGCCCCCCTGGTGCAGGCGCCGCCCGAGCTGGCCGCCCGCCTGGCCCTGACCGCGCTCGTGGACCAGGCGGACGGACTGCGGCTGCAGAAACTCCTGCCGGTGGGGGCCCGTCTGGTGTCCCGCCAAGGCGACCTGTGGCGCTGGGACGGCTTCGTCTCCAAGGCCGAGGCGCCCAAGCCCGCCGCCAAGCGCCTGGCCCAGCGCGCGCGGCTTGCCGAGTTGGAAGCCGAGATCGCCCGCCTGACGCCCGCCGCCGAGGCCGCCGCCAAGGCCTACGCCGGGGCCGCGTCCCGGGTCCGCGCCACCGACGCCGCCCTGGCCCAAGCCCGCCAGGTCCCGCAGGCGGCCGAGCGCACGGTCGCCGGCGCCCGCGAGGCGGTGGAGCGCTACGCCCGCGAAGCCGCCCGCAACGACGCCCGCGCCCAGGCCCTGGACGAGACCATCATCAGCTTCGCCGCCGAGCTGGAAGAGGCGAAGGCCGCCCTCGTCCCCGCCGAGGCCGAATCCGCCGAAGCCCAGGCCGTGCTCGACCAGGCCCTCGCCGACGCCCCCGACGGGGCCCTGCCCGAGGTGTCGCCGGAGCTGGCCCACGCCCGGACCGCCGCCGGCGGCGCCCGCGAAGCCGAGAACCGGGCGCGCTTCCTGCTGGAATCGGAGAAGCGCGAGCGCGAGACCCGCCTGCGCCGCCGCGACGCCTTCGCCAAGGACCAGGCCGACTGGGGCAAGCGCGCCAAGGCCGCACAGGGGCGACAGGCCGACCTGGTCAAGGACCGCGCCCGCGCCGACGCCCAGCTGACGGCCGCCCGGCAGGCGCCGGTGGCGGTGGCGCAGCGCCTGGGCAAGCTGATGGACGAGCTCGGCGTGGCCGAGGCGCGGCGGGCCAAGGCCGCCGACGCCCTGGCCCAGGCGGAAGCGGCCGCGCAGGCCGCCGACCGCGCCGCCCGCGCCGCCGACGCCGCCGCGGCGCAGGGCCGAGAGGTGCGCGCCGGCGCCGCCGCCCGGTTCGAGGCCGCCGACGAACGCCTGGAAACGGTCGCCGACCAGGTGCGCCAGACCGCGCGGATGGAGCCCGAGGCCTTGGCCGAGACCGTCGCCGAGGAGGCAAAGGCGGCGCTCGCCGACCCGGCCGGCGTCGAGGCGAGGATCGCCAAGCTGGAGCGCGACCGCGACAACCTGGGCCTGGTCAACCTGCGCGCCGAAGAGGAAGCCGCCGAGCACGCCTTGCGGCTGGAGGCGATGCGGGCCGAGCACGCTGACCTCGCCGGGGCGATCGCGCGCCTGCGCGGGGCGGTGGAGGAGTTGAACGCCGAGGGCCGCGAGCGGCTGCTGGCCGCCTTCGAGGTGATCCACGACGGCTTCAAGGCCCTGTTCCAGACCCTGTTCGAGGGCGGCCAGGCCGAGCTGAAGCTGGTGGAATCCGACGACCCGCTGGAAGCGGGGCTGGAGATCTACGCCTGCCCGCCGGGCAAGCGGCTGGCGGCCATGTCGCTGATGTCCGGCGGCGAGCAGGCCCTGACCGCCACGGCCCTGATCTTCGGGGTGTTCCTGGCCAACCCGGCGCCGATCTGCGTGCTGGACGAGGTGGACGCGCCCCTCGACGACGCCAATGTCGACCGCTTCTGCCGTATGCTGGACGAGATGCGCGTGCGGACCCAGACCCGCTTCATCGCCATCACCCACAACCCGGTGACCATGTCGCGGATGGACCGCCTGTTCGGGGTCACCATGCCCGAGCGTGGGGTGTCGCAACTGGTGTCGGTCGACCTGCGCCAGGCCGAGGCCCTGGCGGCTCAATAAAGCCCGTCATCCTCGGTCAACGAGCCGAAGGCGAGGCCGAAGGCGAGGCCGAACCGAGGACCCAGCAACTCCCCCCTCAATGCGCCTCAAACCCAGCTTCATCGTTGTGCGGCTGGGTCCTCGGCTCCCGCTGCGCTGCGCCCCAGGCTGACGAAGGCGACCGTTAACCCTGCCTCTCCACCGGGCCGTAACCGTATCGGTTCATTATGCGGCCTCCAAGCCCGGGGGACCGATGAGCTTCGCCTATCGCCTCAACGCCTTCGCCGCCCGGCAGATCACGGTGCGGCCGGCCCGGCTGAAGCTCGAAAAGCCGGTCGCCAGCTTCAGCTTCGACGACTTCCCGCTTTCCGCCTGGGAGGCCGGCGGACCGATCCTCGATCGGTTCGGGGCCAAGGCGACCTACTACGCCGCCGGGACCTACTGCGGCGCGACCGAGGGGGGGATCCGCTATTACGGCGAAGAGACCCTGCGGGCGGTCCACGACGCCGGCCACGAGATCGGTTGCCACAGCTTCAGCCACGAGCACGGGCCGACGGTCGACCCGATCCTGCTGGCCGACGACCTCGACCGCAACGCCATCTTCCTGCGCGAGGTGCTGGGCGAAGTGGAGCCCTTGAACTTCGCCTATCCCTACGGCGAGCTCAACGCGCGCACCAAGCGCGCGATGGGCGAACGCTTCTCCTCCTGCCGCGGCGTCCACACGGGGGTCAACGGGCCCCTGGCCGACCTGTCGCAGTTGCGCGCCATCCCGCTGGAGCGCCGCTCCTGGCGCGCGGCCACGGTGGAGCGCTGGATCGAGGCGGCCCGGGCGGTCAACGGCTGGCTGGTGTTCTTCAGCCACGACGTCGGCGACGACCCCACGCCCCACGGCTGCACCCCGGCCATGCTGGAGCACGCTCTGGCCAGCGCCCGCGACGCCGGGTTCGACCTGGCGCCGGTCAATCGGGCCCTGGCCCGGGCCTTGGGCTGAGGCGCCCCGGTCACAACCGGCGGCAAACCTTACAAGAATGCCAAGAATCGACCGCCGCCGAGCCCGGCCCTAGGCCGACCTGTCGTAAAACATCAATAAATTCAACCCATAAAGCGTCAACGCCCCGGCTTGACGCGATGGGCGGGCGCCTATAGGTTCCGCGCGTTTT
Organism: Caulobacteraceae bacterium; assembly: GCA_035493215.1. Classification (GTDB taxonomy): domain Bacteria; phylum Pseudomonadota; class Alphaproteobacteria; order Caulobacterales; family Caulobacteraceae; genus NCED01. Next base: position 33,004 of record DATJIO010000011.1, on the reverse strand, counting down.
CAGGGGCGGAGTGCGCGAGCATTCCGCGGCGGTTGACGCGTATCCGCTCATGGACAGGCCCGACGAACCGCGCGAAGAGGCGCTGAAACGCCTCGACGATCGGCTCGAAGCCTTTGCCGCAGGGCAGAAGCGCAAGCCCATGGCGTTCGGTGCGCACGACTCCGGCGCGGGCTATCGGCTGATCGGCGAGCTGATCGGCGGCGTGCTGGGGGGGCTTGGTCTTGGCTGGGTCGTCGACCAGCTGGCCCACACCAACCCCTGGGGGTTGATCGTCGGGACCCTGGTGGGGACCGGCGCGGCGGTGTTCTCCATCGCCCGGTCCGCCGGGAAGATGGCCGATGCGCAGCCGAAGGGGAACTCGGTTCCCTTCGACGACGACGAGGACGATTCCGGCCCCGCCGGCATCTGAGTAGAGAAGGTTTGACGGCGAATGGCCTCTGCGATCGACCCGATGCACCAGTTCCAGATCCAGCGGATCGTGGAACTGCCGACCGTGGCCGGGGTGGACCTGTCGATCACCAACTCCGTGCTGGCGATGCTGATCGCCGCCGTCACCGTGTGCGGCTTCTTCGCGCTCGCCAGCGCCAAGGCCGCAGTGGTGCCGGGCCGGCTGCAGTCGGTGGGCGAGAGCCTCTACCTGCTGGTGAACGATCTGGCCGATTCCATCATCGGCCACGAGGGCAAGAAGTTCTTCCCGTTCGTCTTCACCCTGTTCGCCTTCATCATGACCATGAACCTGCTCGGCATGTTCATCGTCGTCTTCACCCCGACCTCGCAGCTGGCGGTGACCGTCACCCTGGCCATGCTGACCATGGCCATCGTCCTGATCGTCGGCTTCGCCCGCAACGGCTTCGGCTTCTTCAAGCTGTTCGTGCCGTCGGGGGTGCCGATCTACCTGCTGCCGCTGATGATCCCGATCGAGATCATCTCCTTCCTGGTGCGGCCGGTCACCCTGGCCTTGCGACTGTTCGGCAACATGATCGGCGGCCACGTGGTGCTGAACATCTTCGGCAGCTTCGTGGTCAGCCTGGGCCTGCTGGGCCTGGCCGGCGGCATCGCCACCCTCGGGTTCGGCGGCTCGGCTCTGGCGCTCTCGAGCGTCGTGGCCCTGATCGCGCTCGAGTTCATCGTCGCGTTCCTGCAGGCCTTCGTCTTCGCGGCGCTGACCTGCGTCTACCTCAACGACGTCGTGAACCTGCACAGCCACTGACGCCCGTTCCACTCACTTCCGTATCGTTCTTCTCAAGGGGAAATTTTCCAATGGACGCTCAAGCCGCAAAGTACATCGGGGCCGGTCTGGCCATGCTGGGGATGATCGGGGCCGGTATCGGCCTGGGCATCCTGTTCGGCAACTACCTGAACGGCGCCCTGCGCAACCCGTCGGCCGCGGCCGGCGAGCGGCCGATGCTGTTCCTGGGCATGGCGCTGACCGAAGCCCTGGGCATCTTCGCCCTGGTCGTGGCCTTCCTGATCCTGTTCTCCTAAGCCCGCATCATGGCTGAAACCGCCGCGCCCGCCGGGTCGGCCGGCCCGACCACGGAGACCACGCAAGCGACCGGACACGAGTCCGGCGGCCTGCCGCAGCTCCGCTATGAGTACTGGCCGGGCCAGATCGTCTGGCTGCTGATCATCTTCACGGTCCTCTATATCGTGCTGTCCCGGGTGTTCCTGCCCAAGGTCGGCGGGACCATGGAGGCGCGCGACCAGCGCATCGCCGGCGACATGGCCGAAGCCCGGCGCCTGCGCGACCAGGCCGAGGCCGAGGCCCAGGCGGCCGAAGCCGAGATGGCCGAGGCCCGCGCCCGGGCGCTGAAGACCGCGGCCGATTCCAAGGCCCGGTCCGCGGCGCAGGCCGCCGAACGCCAAGCGGCGCTTGAAGCCGAGCTGGGGGCCAAGCTGGCGACCGCCGAGGCCTCGATCCGCGCCTCTCGCGACCAGGCCATGGGCCAGGTGCGCGGGATCGCCCTGGAGACCGCGGCGGCCATCGCCGAGAAGCTGACCGGCCAGGCGGCCTCCCCCGCCCAGGTCGAGCAGGCCCTGGCCGGCGCCGCCGGCCCGGCGAAGTAGGAGTGAGATAGCGCCATGGAAGAGATGCTGCGCGAAGCCGAGGTCTGGGTCGGGGTCGGCCTGTTCCTGTTCTTCGCCCTCATGGTGGTGCTCAAGGTCCCGTCCGCCGCCGCCAAGGCCCTGGACGCCCGTGCGGCCAAGATCCAGGCGGCCCTGGACGAAGCCGAAGCGCTGCGCGACGAGGCCCGCACCCTGCTGGACGGGCTGAAGGTCCGTCGCGGCGAGCTGGAAGCGCAGGCCCGCCAGATGCTGGCCGACGCCGAGGCCGAGGCCAAGCGCCTGGAGGCCGAGGCCAAGGTGCGGCTGGAGGAGCAGATCGTCCGCCGCACGGCCCTGGCCGACCGCCGCATCGCGATCGCCGAGGCCCAGGCCGCCGCCGACGTAAAGGCCGCCGCCGGCGAACTCGCCGCCGAGATGGCCGAGACCCTGCTGGTCGCCCGGCTGGCCGGCGCCAAGTCCGACCCCTCGGTCGACGGCGCCATCGCCCAGCTGGCCGACCGACTGCAATAGCGCCGCCAGCGCGTACGATCTGAGACGCGCAAGGCTTCGACAAGCTCCGCTCGCGCTCTTCAGCATGACGAAGGTTGGTGCAGTCCACCCTCGCCCGTCATCCTGAGGAGGCCGAGGAACTCGGCCGTCTCGAAGGACGCAGGAGCTGGTGCAACCCGCTCAGGTCACCGTCTGCACGGTCCCGTCGAGCGCCATGATCCCCAGCTCGACCTCGAGCATGGCGTTCTGGACGTTGATGGCGCTGCGCAGCAGCCTCAGCCGCTGGCCGTGGGCGACCAGCTCGGCGGCCGGGTCCTTCATGACGGCCTCGCCCACGAAGACCTTGTAGGCGCCGCAGTCGAGGTGATCGATCACCATCACCTTGCGGATGCCGTGCAGCTTGATGGCCGTGTCGAGGTGGTCCCAGAAGGTCAGGCCCCAGTCTGGCCGCTCCTGGGTCAGCACGCCCAGCGAGGCGCCGGCCAGGACGACGTGGTCGTAATTGTCCCGCAATCCCCGTCGGTCCATGTAGGCGACGGTCTCGTTCTGCAGGCGGAAGTCCATGCAGGTCAGCAGCAGCACGTCGCACCCGTGCGGCGCGACGACGCCCGCCGGAACCGGCGCGTGCGTCGCAGCCTCGGCCCAAACCGGGCGCGCCACGGCCGTGCAGGCCATCGCCGCGCCGCCCAGTCCGAGGGTTCGCATCAGGCCCCGCCGGGACAGGAGCCCGGTCCGGTGCAGTCCGCAACAGTCCATCATCGCCTCTCCCCCACGCCCGGCGGGTACGAGGCGGCCAACAAGCTTAAGGGCAGGTTTAGGCGCGGCGCTTGCGGGGCGAAGCGGACGGCGCGGGCAAGGACCGCGCGCCTCGCCAGCCGCGGCGCCAGCGCCGGAGCCGCCGCCACCGTTGCGGCAGCAGCCGCTCGGCGCGCAGCGCCTCGTGCCAGAGCACCGGCCAGACCTCGGGCTTGCGGCGCAGCAGCCGGCGCAAGGGGTGGACGAAACGCGGGTGGCGGCGATGCATGTGTACGAAGCGCTTGCGGGCGCTGCGCGAGTTGCGCAGCACCAGGATCAGGCCCAGCACCAGGAACACGCCCAACAGGTGCGTCGGCAGGAACACGCCCACCAGCCCTATCCCGATCAGGGCGGTCCCGAGGACGATCCACATCAATCGCATCGCCTCGCGCAAGGCCTGCGTCACACTGTTCCCCTGATCGCGAAAACCGGCTCGGCCGCCGGAGGCCGGCGCCAGGCGCCGCCCGCCCGTCTAGAGACTGAATATGGCGGCTCGCAGGCCCGGATGAAGATGCGGCCGATAATTTACCGGGCGGCCTCCGGCGGACCCGAAAGGGCTTTGCACCCGCCGCTCCCCTCGCTTACCTAGCGGCGATGCGCCAGACCTTCGACGAGCAGGCCGACCGCACGTTCGGGCCCAAGCACCTGCCGCTGATCCGCGCCGAGATGGCGCGGCAGGGGCTGGACGGCTTCCTGATCCCGCACGAGGACGAGCACCAGAACGAATACCTGCCGGACGCCAACGAGCGGCTGGCCTGGGCCACCGGCTTCACCGGCTCCGCCGGGGCCGCTGTGGTGATGGCCGACAAGGCCGCGGTGTTCGTGGACGGCCGCTACACCCTGCAGGTCAAGGAGCAGGTCGACGCCGCCCTGTTCGAGACCCGCGACCTGGTCGAGGGCGGGGTCCCGGCCTGGCTGGAGGACATCGCGCGGCCGGGCCAGGTCATCGGCTACGACCCGCGCCTGCACAGCCCCGACGCCCTGGCCCGCCTGCACAGCGCCGCCGGCCGCGCCGGAGCCACCCTGAAGGCCGTCGAGGCCAACCCCCTGGACGACGCCTGGGGCGGCGTGCGGCCGGCCCAGCCGGCCGCGGCGGTGGTTCCCCACCCGCTCGAATACGCCGGCGAGGACTCGTCGTCCAAGCGCGCCCGGATCGGCGCCGCCATCGCCCAGAGCGGGGCCGACGCGGCGGTGATCACCGCGCCGGCCTCCGTGGCCTGGCTGTTCAATGTCCGCGGCGGCGACGTGATCCGCTCGCCCCTGCCGCTGGGCCAGGCGATCCTGAACGCCGACGGCACGGCGCGGCTGTTCTTCGACCACGCCAAGGTCACCAAGGACCTGCCGGCCTGGCTGGGAAACCAGGTCAGCCTGGAGCCTACGGCGGCCCTGGCCGGGGCGCTCAGCGCCCTGTCCGGCCGAAAGGTGATGATCGATCCGGGCCAGTCCTCGTCCTGGTACTTCGACCGGCTCGAGCAGGCCGGCGCCGAGGTCGTCCGCGCGGTCGACCCCACCGCCCTGCCCCGCGCCTGCAAGAACACCACCGAGGTCGAAGGCGCCCGCCACGCCCACGTCCGCGACGGGGCGGCGCTGAGCCGCTTCCTGTTCTGGCTGGATACCGAGGCGCAAGAACGCCTGCCCGACGAGGTCGAGGTCGTCACCCGGCTGGAGGGCCTGCGCGAGGCCACCGGCGCCCTGAAGGACCTGTCGTTCGACACCATCGCCGGGGCCGGGCCGCACGGGGCCGTCGTCCACTACCGGCCCACCCTGCGCACCAACCGGCGGCTGCAACCGGGAGAGCTGCTGCTGGTGGATTCCGGGGCGCAGTACCTGGACGGCACCACCGACGTCACCCGCACGGTCGCCATGGGCGAGCCCGCCGCGGAGATGCGCGAGCGCTTCACCCTGGTGCTGCGGGGCCATATCGCCCTGGCCCGGGTGCGCTTCCCCGCCGGGACCACCGGCTCGGCCCTGGATACCCTGGCGCGGGCGCCGCTGTGGATGGCGGGGCTGGATTTCGACCACGGCACCGGCCACGGGGTCGGGTCGTACCTGGGCGTGCACGAGGGGCCGCAGCGGATCGCCAAGCGGCCGGACTCGACGGCGCTGCAGCCGGGGATGATCGTCTCCAACGAGCCCGGCTACTACAAGACCGGCGCATACGGCATCCGCATCGAGAACCTGCAGGTGGTGACAGAGGCGTCGGAGCCGCCCGGCGGCGAGCGGCCCATGCTGGGGTTCGAGACCCTGACCCTGGCGCCCATCGACCGGCGGCTGGTCGTGACGGAGATGCTGGCGCCGGAGGAGCGGGCCTGGCTCGACGCCTACCATGCCCGGGTGCTGAAGCTGATCGGCCCCCAGGTGGAGCCGCCGGTGCGGACCTGGCTGAAGAAGGCCTGCGCGGCGCTCTAGCTTGCCCCTCCGGCCCTTCGGGCCACCTCCCACGCTATCGCAAGGGAGGCGAGACAGCCTCGGCTTCCCCGTTCACGGGGTGACTGAGGGGACCCTCTTTGCTTACTTCACCCGCTTCCACGTCTGGGTCTTGCACAGGGGGAAGACGATGCAGCCGGTGAGCCTCAGGGTGTCGGGGTCGGCCAGCTTGATCGAGCCCCGGTAGGTCCCGCCGTCCTCGGGGTTGTAGACCGTGCCGCCCTTCCATTCGGCCGGGCCGCCGGCGAAGCCCTGCAGCAGCGGAAGGTCCTTCAGCGGGCGGGTGCGCAGGGCGGCGTCCTTGTTGCGGGTGTCGGCCAGGGTCGGGTCGGCCGTGATGGCGTCGGAGCCCACCAGCCGGCCGCAGAGCGCCGCGCCGCATTCGGCGATGCGCACCTGACCGCCCCGCGTCGGGGTGCGCCACAGCCCCTCCGCCGGCGAGGCGGCGGCGGCGGAGGCCAACGTCATAGCCGCCGCCACGACGGAAAACAGCGCCTTCATGCCGCGCACTGGACAGCGCTCAGCGCACCCGGGTCAAGGTCTGCTTCTTGCACAAGGGCTTGAGCACGCAGGCCTCGACCTCGAGGGTGTCGGCGTCGGCGAGCGACATCTCGCCGGTGTAGGTGGAGCCGTCGTCGGGATTGTAGACCTCCCCGCCGGTCCATCGCTCCGGGCCGCCGGTGAAGCCGGACATGACTAGGAGGTTGCGCAGTGACCGCCCGCGCAGGGCCGGGTCCTGGTTCCGGCTGTCCTTGGCCTGCGGATCCCGCCTGAGCTTGTCGGCTGCGATCAGGCGGCCGCACATGGCCCTGCCGCACGGCGCGATGCGGATGCGGGCGCCGCCGTCCTCCAGGTTCCACACCCCGGCGATCGGCGAGGCGGCGTGGCCCTGGGCCGCGGACAGCGTCAGGACGGAGGCGGCGAGCAGGAACAGGCGTCGCATGGGCGGCTCGTTGGACGGCGGCTACGGCCCCCGGAACGCCGCCGCGCGAAAGAGGTTCAACCCGCCGCGACCAGGGCCAGCCACTCGTCCTCGGTCAGCACATCGATCCCCAGCTCGGTCGCGGTCTTGAGCTTGGAGCCGGCGCCGGGGCCGGCGACCACGAGGTCGGTCTTCTTCGACACCGACGACGCCACCTTGGCGCCCAGCCGCTCGGCCTGGGCCTTGGCTTCGTCGCGGGTCATCTTTTCCAGCGCCCCGGTGAAGACCACGGTCTTGCCGGCCACCGCGGTGTCGCGGCGCACGGCCTCGGCGTCCTGGATGTCGAGCTCGGCGGCGAGGCTCTCGACCATCCGGCGGTTGTGGTCCTCGGCGAAGAACTCGGCGAGGCTGCGTGCCGCGACGGGTCCGACCCCGCCGATGGCCGCCAACTCCTCGAAATGGGCCCCGGGGGCCTGGGCGGCGGCCTCGCGCACCTCTTCGGCGAAGCGCTCCCAATCGCCGAACCCTTCCGCCAGGACCGAACGCGCCGCCTTGGCCAGGCGGGGGGCGGCGCGGCCGATCTTCTCGGCCAGGGGCGCCTGGGGCCAGGGGTCGTCGAACGGCCCCGTCCGCCCGAAGTCCAGTAGGACGGCGAGGTTGACCGGACCCAGCTTGTCGAGGCCTTCGAGGGCGAAATAGGCCGGCCCGGGCCGCTCGGCCGAAGCCGCCAGCACGAGGTCGCGGAAGCGCGCGTAGGCGCCGACGGCCCGGGCCAGCAGGGTCGCGGTCTGCTCGCCGACATGACGCACGCCGAGCGCATAGACGAACCGCTCCAGCGGAATGTGGCGGCGGGCCTCGATGGCGGCGACGAGGTTCCCGATCGAGGTCTCGCCGTAGCCGTCGCGTTCGCGCAACGCAGCCAGTCTGTCCTGGTCCTTGGCCAGCTTGAAGATGCCGGCCGGCTCGGTCAGCACGCCCTCGTCGTATAGGGCCCGGATCTGCTTCTCCCCCAGCCCCTCGATGTCGAAGGCGCGGCGGGAGACGAAGTGCTTGAGGTGCTCGATGCGCTGGAACGGGCAGGCGAATTCGCCGGTGCAGCGGCGCACGACCGTCTCGACGCCGCTGGCCGTGGTCTCCTTGGCTATCGGGGTCCGTAGCGGGCACGGACAGTGCTCGGGGAAGGCGTAAGGCTCGGTTCCGTCCGGGCGTTCGGCCAGGACCGGCCCCACCACCTGCGGAATCACGTCCCCGGCCCGCTGGACGATGACGGTGTCGCCGATGCGAACGTCCTTGCGGGCGATCTCGTCGGCGTTGTGCAGGGTGGCGTTGCGGACGGTGGCCCCGCCCACGAACACGGGCGCGAGCCTGGCGACAGGGGTGATCGCGCCGGTTCGGCCAACCTGGAACTCGATGTTCTCGAGCCGGGTGGTGGCCTGCTCGGCCGGGAACTTGTGGGCGATGGCCCAGCGCGGCTCGCGGCCGGCGAAGCCCAGCCGTTCCTGCCAGTCCAGGCGATCGACCTTGTAGACCACGCCGTCGATGTCGTAGCCGAGCGCCGCGCGGCGCCCCATCAGCTCGCCGTAAACGGCCAGCAGGCCCGGCACGTCGTCCACCCGGCGGACCAAGGGGTTGGTCGGCATACCCCAGGCCGTGAGCCTTTGCAGGGCGTCCCACTGGGTGGCGGCGAAGGGCGCGGAGGCCTCGCCCCAGGCGTAGGCGAAGAACTGCAGCGGCCGCCGCGCCGTGACCGCCGGGTCGATCTGGCGCAGGGAGCCGGACGCGGCGTTGCGGGGATTGACGTAAGTCTTCTCGCCGCGCTCGGCGCAGGCGGCGTTCATGGCCTCGAACTCGGCGTGGCCGAGGTAGACCTCGCCGCGCAGCTCGATCAGCTCGGGCCAGCCGTCGCCCGAGAGGCGGTGGGGGATGCCGGCGATGGTCATGAGGTTGGCGGTGACGTCCTCGCCGACACGGCCGTCGCCGCGGGTGGCGCCCTGGACCAGGACGCCCTTCTCGTAGCGCAGATTGGCCGACAGGCCGTCGATCTTGGGCTCGGCGGTGAAGACCAGGGGCTCGTCCGCCGGCAGACGCAGGAAGCGGCGGATACGGGCGACGAACTCCTCGACCTCGGCCTGGTCGAAGGCGTTGCCAAGGCTCAGCATCGGGACCCGGTGCGGGACCGGGGCGAACTGCGCGGACGGGGCGGCGCCGATCCGCAGGGACGGGGAATCGGGGCGGACCAGCTGCGGGAAGCGCGCCTCGATGGCGGCGTTGCGGCGCTTCAACGCGTCGTATTCGGCGTCCGCAAGGGTGGGCGCGTTCTCGCGATAGTAGAGAGCGTCGGCGACCGCCATCGCCTCCGCCAGCCGTTCCAGTTCGGCGGCGGCCTCGGTTTCGGACAGGTGGTCCACGTCCGGCCCGGCCATCACCTTCCCCCTTCTGTCAGCTTCGCCGACAGCTCCCCCGCAGCGCGGGGCGGCCGAGGATGCTTGGCCTTCCCCACGCAGTTGGGGAGGCCATTTCCGAAGGCCCGGGGGGCCGGTCTAGGCATCCATCAACGCCCTGGCCGCCGCGCGGGCGGCGTCGGTCACCACTGCGCCGGCGAGCATACGGGCGATCTCCTCCTCGCGGGCGGCCGCGTCCAGGGCCTCGACGCGGGTGGCGACCTGCTCGCCGCCGGTCTTGGAGACTCGCCAGTGGGTGTCGGCGCGGGCCGCCACCTGCGGGCTATGGGTGACCACCAGCACCTGGCCGGTCCGGGCCAGCCTCCGCAGGCGCAGGCCCACGGCGTCGGCCACGGCGCCGCCGACCCCCTGGTCCACCTCGTCGAAGATCATCACCGGGGCGGCGGCGTCGTCCCCCCCGCGGGCGGCCAGGGCGGCCTTAAGCGCCAGGGCGAAGCGGGCCAGCTCGCCCCCCGAGGCGATGGCGTCCAGCGCCCCGAACGGCGCCCCCGGGTTGGTGGAGACCTCGAAGGCGACGCGGTCGCGCCCCATCGGTCCGGCGCGGTCATCGGCCAGGGGATCGACCACGACCCGGAAGCGCGCCTTGTCCAGGCGCAGCGGCGGCAATTCGGCCCCGACGGCCAGGCCCAGGCGCTCGCCGGCGGCGCGGCGGGCGGCCGACAGGGCGACGGCGGCGGCGTCATAGGCGGCGCTCGCGACGTCAACCGCCACCCTCGCCTCGGCGAGGTCGGTCTCGACGGTCTCGATCCCGCGCAGGGCCTCGGCGAATCTGACGCGCAGGCCCGGCAGGTCCTCGACGGCCACCCCCAGCTTGCGGGCGGCGCCGCGCAGGGCGAACAGCCGCTCCTCGGTCTTGTCCAGTCGGCCCGGCTCGAAGTCGAAGGCGCCCGCCGCGGCGTCGACGGCGGCGGTCGCTTCGTGCGCTTCGATCAGGGCGCGGTCGACGGCCGCGCAGGCTGCGGCGACACGGGCCAGAGCCGTCCCCTCGGCGCTCACCCCCGCCTGCAGCGCCCGGTCGCGAGCGCGCTCCACGGCCCGCAGGGCCTGGGCGAGGCGCCCGGTCAAGGCCTCGCCGCCCAGGGCGTCGCGGGCGGCGGCGATGTCGCTCATGGTCTTCTCGCCCGCAGACAACAAGGCGCGCTCTTCGGCCAGCCCCGCCTCCTCCCCCTCGCGGGGGTCGAGCCGGTCGAGTTCGGCCAGGCGCAGAGTCAACTCCTCGGTCTCGGCCGCCGCCCGCGCCGCCTGGTCGGCCAAGGCCTGGGCGCGGGCTCGGGCCTGGCGCAAGCCGGTCCAGGCCGCGTCGCAGGCTGCCAGGGCCGGACGATGCTCCCCATAGCCGTCGAGCAGGGCGCGGTGGGTGCGCGGGTCGAGCAGGCCCACGGTCTCATGCTGGCCGTGGACCTCCAGCAGCATGGCCCCCAGCTCGCGCAGCACCGCCACCCCGGCGGCTTGGTCGTTGACGAAGGCGCGGGAGCGGCCGTCGGTGGAAACCTGGCGGCGCAGCACCAGGTCCTCGCCGGGCTCGGCGGACAGGCCCTTGTCTTCGAGGTAAGCCCAGGCAGGGTGCTCGGGGGGCGGAGCGAACACGGCCGCGGCGCTGGCCTGGGCGGCGCCGCGGCGCACCAAGCCGGCCTCGGCGCGGGCCCCGGTCGCCAACCCCAGGGCGTCGAGCACTATGGACTTGCCGGCCCCGGTCTCCCCGGTGAGCGCGGTCAGTCCGGGCCCGACCGCAAGGTCGAGGGCCTCGATCAGCACCACGTCTCGAATCGTCAGGCCGATAAGCATAGGCCGAGCAGCATAGGCGCTTCCGGGGGCGCCCGCAGCCGCCGACGTCAGCCCTTGGTCAGCTTGTTGACCACGCCCTTGGAGGGGTTCTTCGGCTCGACGAGAGGCCTGAGGCCCTTGGAGGTGAGTAGGGAATAGGCCGCGCCATACCAGCGGTCGCCGGGATAGTTGGCGCCGAGCACCGCCCCGTCGCGGTTGGCCTCGTCGGTCAGGCCAAGGGTCAGATAGGCCTCGACCAGTCGATAGAGCGCCTCGGGCGTGTGGCTGGTGGTCTGATAGCGGTCGATGACGTTCTTGAAGCGGCCGATGCCGGCCAGGGGCTGGCCGTTGCGCAGGTAATAGCGGCCGACGGTCATCTCCTTGCCCGCCAGCTGGTCCTGGACCATGTCGAGCTTGAGCTTGGCGTCATTGGCGTAGGCCGTGCCCGGGAAGCGCCGGATCACGTCGGTGAGCGCGGCGCGGGCCTGTTCGGTGGCGGCCTGGTCGCGGCCCACGTCGGTAATCTGCTCGAAGTAGCAGACCGACTTCAGATAGTAGGCGTAGGACGCGCTGGGATTGCCGGGATAGAGCGAGATGAAGCGGTCGGCGTCGGCGACCGCGTCCTCGTAATTGTTGCCCTGGTAGTGGGCGAAGGCCTGCATGAGGATCGAGCGGCGGGCCCATTCCGAATAGGGGTGCTGGCGCTCGACCTCGTCGAAATACTGGGCCGCGTCGTTCCAATGGCGGCCGTCAAGCCGCTGGGCGCCGGTGGCGTAGAGCAGCTCCACCGGGCGCTCCTCGTAGGAAATGCGGGTCTTCTTCTTGCCGGCGCAAGCCGATAGGGACAGGGCGGCGATCGCGGCGGCGGCGATCACGAACAGCGTACGGCCGCGGGCATCACGAAGCACGAACGGGCATCCTCTCAAGCTGGGAATGGGAACGCCATCCCGGTAGCCCCCAGGGGGTTTCTACACCAGCCCGGTTCGCGAGCCAACGGCGGGTGACGCGTCTACTCCGCTCATCCCGCGGAGGCTTCAGACCGCTTGAGCCATCTCGGAGGCGAAGATGTGTTCGCGCCAGGCCTGGGGCCGGGCGACCAGCGCCCGGACCAGGGCGTTGTTGAGGGCGTGGCCGGCGTAGCGCGCTTCGAACCGGCCCAGCACCGGGGCGCCCAGGACGTAGAGGTCGCCCACCGCGTCCAGCGCCTTGTGCCGGACGAACTCGTCCTCGAAGCGCAGGCCCTCGGGGTTAAGCACCCGGTCGCCGTCCACCACCACGGCGTTCTCCAGGCTGCCGGCGCGGGCCAGGCCGCGGGCGCGGAGGGCCTCGACCTCGTGGACGAAGCCGAAGGTGCGGGCGCTGGCCAGTTCGCGGCGGAACGAGGTCTCGTCGACGCGCAGGGCGATGCGCTGGCGGCCGATGGCCCGGCTGGCGAAGGCGATCTCGAAATCGACCTCGAGGCCGGGACGGACGCTGGACCCGGGCACCAGGGCGGCGCGCTTGTCGCCGTCGACCACCTCGACCGCCTCGACGATCTCGATGTAGCGCCGCGGGGCGTCCTGGGCCCGGCGGCCGGCCTGGTCGATCAGCTTGATGAAGGGGGCCGCCGAACCGTCCATGATCGGCAGTTCGGAAGCGTCGAGCTCGACCACGGCATTGTCGACCGACAGGGCGGAGAAGGCGGCCAGCAGGTGCTCGACCGTCGAAACGGCGACCCCCGAGGGCGAGGCGATCTCGGTATTGAGCTGGGTGCGGACGACCGACAGGGCCGAGACCTTGACCCGGTTGTCGCCGGCAAGGTCGCTGCGGACGAAGACTATGCCGCTGTCCGCCGGCGCGGGCCGGATCGCGACCCGGACGTACTGACCGGAATGGACGCCGACGCCGGCGAAAACCACCGGCCCGGCAAGCGTGTGCTGCAGGATTTCCAAACCGGCCACTGGAACCCTTGTTCTTTGCGGCGGCGGGGAGTCCGCCGCATCGCCTGCTGGCTTACGAGCCGTGCTGCACTGCCGCAACACAACTCCTGTTTCCGAATGTTTCGCCTCACACGCGAACCAGACGGCGGGCTCGGCAAGGGTCTCTAGTTGGCGAGTCTACGCAGGAAGGAGGGGATGTCGAGGTCCTCGCTGGCCTCGGGCGCTTCCGACGGCTGGACGGCGAGCGCAGCCGAGCCATGCTGCGCCGCAACACGCGGCGCGGGTCCGGACGGGGCGCGGGGGGCCGCGGGCGGCGCGTCATAACGGGGACGGCCGCCGAACAAGCTCAGCCAGCCGCCCTTGCGATGTTCGGCCGGGGCGGGCGCGGGCTCATAGGTCTCCGCGGGTTCGGGATCGGGGCGACGGTCCAGGCTGTAGCCGCGCGGGGCCTGGATGACGGGCTCGCGCGAAGCGGGGGCGGGCTCAAGGTAGAGGTCATCCTCCTCGTCGGCTACGGACGGGTCGACGATGCGGATGGTCGGGCGGACGGGGGCGGCCTCGAAGGCCAGTTCCGACTCCGGCGACGGATAGGCGCTGGCCGCGACGGGTTCGGGCCACAGGGACGGCGTTTCGGCCTCGATGGTCGCGGCGTAGGCCGGCGCCGGGGCCGGCTCCGGCGTCTGGACCGGCTCGGCGCGGGCCGGACGGTGGCTCTGCTGACCGCCGCGGGGCGCGATCAGGGGCGCAGCGGTGGAGGCGGCGCGGGGGACCGGATGAGCGGCGGCTTCCGAATCCATGCCGGTGGCGACCACCGAGACGCGGATCTTGCCTTCGAGGCTGGGGTCGAAGGCCGCGCCGAAGATGATGTTGGCGTCCGGGTCCACCTCGGAGGAGATGGCGTTGGCCGCCTCGTCGACTTCCAGCAGGGTCATGTCGAGGCCGCCGGTGACATTGACCAGCACGGCCTTGGCGCCTTTGAGCGAGACCTCGTCGAGCAGCGGGTTCTGGATGGCGTTGTGGGCGGCGTTCAGAGCGCGGTCCTCGCCGCTGGCCTCGCCGGTGCCCATCATCGCCTTGCCCATCTCGGTCATCACCGAGCGGACGTCGGCGAAATCGAGGTTGATCAGGCCGGGCAACACCATCAGGTCTGTGATCGAGCGCACGCCGGAGTGGAGTACCTGGTCGGCCATGCCGAAGGCCTCGGCGAAGGTGGTCTTCTCGTTGGCGATCCGGAACAGGTTCTGGTTGGGGATGACGATCAGGGTGTCGACATAGCGCTGCAGCTCGGTCACGCCCTGGTCGGCCAGGCGCATACGGTGGCGACCCTCGAACATGAAGGGCTTGGTGACCACGCCGACGGTGAGGATGCCCCGCTCGCGGGCCGCCTTGGCGATGATCGGCGCGGCGCCGGTGCCGGTGCCGCCGCCCATGCCGGCGGTGATGAAGACCATGTGGGCGCCGTCGAGGTGCTCGTCGATCTCGGGGATCGATTCCTCGGCCGCGGACTGGCCGACCTCGGGGTGGGCCCCGGCGCCCAGGCCCTGGGTGATGGAGACGCCGAGCTGGATGCGGCGGTCGGTCTTGGCGAAGGCCAACTGCTGGGCGTCGGTGTTGGCGACGACGAACTCGACCCCCAACAGGCCGGCGTCGATCATGTTGTTGACCGCGTTGCCGCCGGCCCCGCCCACGCCGAACACCACGATGCGGGGCTTGAGTTCCGTGGCGCGAGGCGCCGAAAGAGAAATCGCCATGGGCTTCATTCCTAGACCACCGGCCTCTTAAGTGACGCGCCGCTCCCCGCCGCCGGGGCATCGCCGCCTGAACGCCGAAAAGTGGGCCTTCATCCTTAAGCCGTGGTTAACCGTAATAGGGCGAGTCGCCTCGGCGTCACGGGTTGGGCGCAGGGAATTTTCTGATTCGTTTGAGGAATTTCCGCTTGCAGCGGGGGTGCGGCGATTCGGCCTTCACCTTTGCCTTCATCCTCGGGCGCGGACGAGGGCGGAAACCCCAAGCCCCTCCCCGCGCCCCCGAAGCTGAGCAGATTCGCTCGCCCCACGGCTGAGCCGCGGGGTTCTCGGGTCGACGGGTCTATGACCCTCCCTGAGAACCGCGGGAAATCAGAGGTTCTCCCTCAGCCAGCCCGCGGCGCGGTTGAAGACGCCGGCGCGAGGGTCTCCGTCGCGGGGCGCGGCGCGGGCCCCGGCCAGGGCGCGGGTGGCCACGGCCTCGCGGGGGCCGAAGGCGGCGCGGTGCAGCACCCCGGCCGCGGCGCAGAAAGCCGGACCGGAGGCGGCTTCGGCCAGGTGGGGCGCGCGCCGGGGCCGGCCCAGGCGCACCGGGCGGTCGAACACGCGCACGGCCAGTTCGCGGACGCCGGACAGCTGGCTGGCGCCGCCCGTCAGGACCACCCCCGCGCCGGGTTCGATCGGCGCGCCCGAAGCCCGCAGCCGTTCGCGCAGCAGTTCCAGGGTCTCTTCGACCCGCGGCGCGATCACGCCCTTGAGCAGGGAGCGCGGCGCGATCACCGGGCCCGCGCCCGGATCGTCCCCGCGGGGGGGCGCCTCGATCATCTCGCGGTCCTCGTTGGCCGAGGCGATGGCCGAGCCGTGCAGGGTCTTGATCCGCTCGGCGCCGGCCAGGGTGGTGGAAAGGCCCCGGGCGACGTCGGCGGTGACATGGGCGCCGCCGACGGCCAGGGAATCCACGTGCACCAGCGAGCCGCCGGCGAAGACGGCGGTGGAGGTCGAGCCGCCGCCCATGTCGATGCAGATGCAACCCAGGTCCATCTCGTCGTCCTCCAGCGCGGCGAGCGCCGAAGCGAAGGGGGCGGCGACCACCCCGTCGAGCTGGAGGTGGGCCAGCTCCAGGCAGTGGCCCAGGGTGTTGAAGGCCGCTTCGTCCATGGTGACGACGAGCAGCTCCAGGCCCAGTTCGCGGCCGAACATGGCGCGGGGGTCGCGCACGCCGCGGGCGCCGTCCACGGACCAGCCGATGGGAAGCAGGTGGATGGCCCGGCGGCCGGGGAAGCGGGACTGGGCCAGGGCCATGTGCAGGGCGCGGCTCAGCTCCTGGTCGCCGATCGGCTTGGCGCCCAGGGAGACGGCGGCGCGGACCCGGTGGCTGGCGAGCTGGCCGCCGGCGGTGGTCAGGGTGACGCTGGAGACCGAGACCCCGGCCATGGTCTCGGCGCGCTCGACGGCCTGGGCCACGGCCTGGGCCGCCTCTTCCATGTTGACGATGGCGCCGCCGCGCACGCCGCGGGCGCGCACGTGGGCCACGCCCGCGACCTGGATGGAGCGCTCGTCCTCGCCGTTGGGGCCCAGCCGTGTGGCGCCGTCGGGCTTCATGATGAAGCAGCCGATCTTGGACGCCCCCAGGTCCACCGTCGCCACCAGCGACGGACGGGTGACGCCCCTGACCTTCAATCCATCGCGCGCTTCGCGCCGATCCTGCAGCCGCGACATAGACACCAGCCCCTCAACCCCAAGCCCCTGACGGGACGTCACTTCAAACCCCGGCGTCCTCGCTGCGTGCGCGCGGCCGGACTGCGATCATCTGCGGGTCGCGCAGGTCGATGCGCGCGAATCCCAATTCCAAAAGCCGCGAACGCTGATCGAGCTGGTCGAGCTGGATCAGGGCGGCGTCCTCCCCCGTGGCGGGCAGCTGGATCAGCCCCCCGTCCTTCAACCGGATGTCCCAGCGCCGGCCGTCCACGCGCACCAGCGCCTCCATGCGCTTGGTCAGCGCGGGGCGGGTCTGGACCAGGGGCAGGATGGCGGCGGCGGCCTCGGCCGCGCCCTGCCCCACCACCAGCGGCAAGTCGGAGAAGAGGCCGGGGTCGGCCTCGGGAATGACGTGGCCTTCCGGGTCGACCACGCGGGTGACGCCGCCGGATTGCCACACGGCCAGTCGCGGCCGTTCGGACACCGTGACCACCACGGTGTCGGGCAGGAGCCGCGCCACCGTCGCCGAGCGGACCCAGCCCACGCTCTCGGCCCGGGTGCGCAGGCCTTCGAGGTCGAGGCCGAGGATGGGGCCGCCGGGCGCAAGGCCGACGGCCTGGCGGATATAGGGCTCGGAGAACGCCGACGCGCCGCGCACCTGGACCGTGGCGACCCTAAAGCCCATCGCGCCCATGCGGTTGTCCAGGCCGTGGCCGACGGCGCCGACCAACGCCTCGCCCCGGCCGCCGGTGGCCAGCAACAGGATCAGCCCGGCCACGAACACGCCGCAGGCCGCCGACACCGCCACTTGAGGCGGCAGGCCGACGCCGGCGGCGCCGCGCAGCTTCGCCGGCGCATAGGCCGCAGGGCCCTTGGCCCGGCCGCCGCGTCCGGCGCCCTTGGGCTTCCTGTTCCCATTTCCGCCCCGCATCACCGCGGGCATGAAGCGTCTTCCACGATCCGGAGCACCAATCGGTCAAAGTCCACGCCCAGATGAGCGGCCTGCTCGGGAGCGAGCGAGGTCGGCGTCATGCCGGGTTGCGTATTGACCTCCAGCAGGACCAGATCGTCCTTAACGTCGTCATAACGCAGGTCCGATCGGGTCAATCCGCGGCACCCCAAAGCCGCGTGCGCGGCCTCGGCCATGCGCATGGCGGCGGCCAGGACCGCCGGCGGCAATTCCGCCGGGATCACGTGGGTGGAGCCGCCCTCCCCGTACTTGGCCTCATAGTCGTAGAAGCCGCTGCGGGGCACGATGTCGGTGACGGTCAGGGCGCGCGGGCCCGCCTTCTCCTCGATGACCGCCACCGCCAGTTCGCGGCCGGCGATGTAGGGCTCGACCATCACCTGCTCGCCCAGGGCCCAGTCGGCGGCGCCAACCTCCCGCGGCGGGCCGTTGGCGCCCTCCAGCACCACGAAGACGCCGACCGAAGAACCCTGGGCGTTGGGCTTGACCACATAGGGGACGGGGATGACGTGGTCCCTGGCCACCGCATGGCGGTCATAGAGGCCGCCGCCGGGGACCCTGACCCCCGCCGCCTTGAGCACCGCCTTGGACCGGTCCTTGTCCATGGCCAGGGCCGAGGCCAGGACGCCGGAATGGGTGTAGGGGATGGCCAAGGTCTCCAGCACACCCTGGACACAGCCGTCCTCCCCCCATTCGCCGTGCAGGGCGTTGAAGGCGACGTCGGGCGCGAGGTCGACCAGTCGCTGGGCCACGTCGCGGCCGGCGTCGAGGCGGGTGACCCGTGCGCCCAGCCGCTCTAGCGCTTCCGCGCAGGCCGCACCCGAAACCAGGCTCACGTTCCGTTCGGGGGAAAGGCCGCCCATGAGGACGACGACATGGCGACCGGCGAGAGGCTTGGACATGACGGCGCGGCTCCAACGACAGGAACCGTCCTTCTAGCCCAGTTTATGGTTAAGGATTGTTGGAGCGCGTCAGGCGAAAGTGCGTGCGGCTTCGCCGCCCGGACGTGCTCTAAGCTCAAGAAGATGGAGCCTTTTTAACGGCTCAGATGACTTCGCCTGCCCTTAAAAGGCTCTAGGCCGCCGCGGCGGCCGCCGACTCGGGCTGGGCCTTGCCCAGGGGAAGCTCAAGCCAGAAGCACATGCCGCCCAGCTCGGCGTCGGCCACCCCCATGACGCCGTTCTGCAAGGACGCCATCTCGCGCGACAGGGCCAGGCCGAGGCCCGCGCCCTCCAACGCCGAATTCTCCTGGCCCAGCCGCTCGAAGGCCCCGAACAGGACCGCACGCTGGTCGGGGGCGATGCCGCGGCCGTTGTCGCTGACCTCGAAGCGCACCCGGCCGCCTTCGGTGCGGCGGGCGGTGATCCTCACCACCGGCGGACGGCCGCCGTACTTGGCCCCGTTGACCAGGAGGTTCACCAGGATCTGCCGCAGGCGCAGGGGATCGGCCACGACCTTCAAGGCGTGGACGGGCTGGTCGGGGGCTTCGAGCACGGCGGCGTGCTGGGCGGTCCGGAACCGGGCCAGACTGACGGCCAGGCCGATGGCCTGGCCCACCTCCACCTCTTCCAGGTGCACCGACGCCTTGCCCGACTGGATGGCGGCGCTGTCGGTCAGGTCGCGGGCGAGGGCGTCGACCTCGGCGCCGGTGGCGGAGATCTGGTCGAGGACTTCGCGCTGCTCGGCGTTGAGCTCGCCCAACTGCCCGTCGCGCATCAGGGCGGCCAGGGTGGTCACCCCTGACAGGGGCGAGCGGATCTCGTGGCTGACATAGGCCAGGAGCCGGGTCTTGACCGCGTTCAGCGCCTCGGCCTTGACCCGGCGCTCGTCGAGCTCGGCGGCCGCGACCTCCAGCCGCTGCAATAGGGCCGACACGGGCAGCACGGTGAAGACCATGCTGGCCAGCAGAACCTGCATCAGGACGGTGGTGTTGACCGAGGCGATGCCGGCGACGGTGGCAGGACCTACGCCGAGCATGGTCGCGACGACGGCCGCCGCGGTCGTCAGCACGATCGCGGTGATCCCGCCCAACTCCCGGTGGCTCATGGCGCCCAGAACCAGGAAGGGCCCGAGCATGAACAGGGGCGGCCGGCTCGTCAGCAGCAGGATCGCGCAGACGCCCGCCAGGACCACCGTCTGGCCGCCGACGAACCGCAACCAGGCATTGCGGTCCATGCGCTTGGCTCCGGCGCGGCCGACGGTCAGGGCGAAGGAGCCGACGATGGCCATGCCCAGGCCGGTGGCGAAGGTCCAGCGCAGGAAGATGTTCACCGGGTTCGACCCGGGCACGGCGAAGGCGAACACCGCCGCCGCCCCCGCCGCGGTCAGGAGGGGCGCGGCCAGGACCGGCCCGGCGACGAAGGCCGCAAAGGCCTTCGGGCTCTCTACCGGCGGGCCGGAGCGGCGCAACAGCCACGCCGCCAGGCTGATGTTGACGACGTTGAAGACGGGCAGGACCAGCGCCAGCCAGAAGGGCGAGCCCCACAGGAGGTTGGCGGCGACCATGGCCAATCCCGAAAGGCCGATGGCCGCGACCCGTTCGGACCCGTCGCGCACCCAGCGGACGCAGAAGGCGACCACTAGAGCGTCCATCGGCCAGACCGCCGCGACGACCCCGCCCTGGCGGCTCAAGGCCATCGCTCCCCAGGCCATGGCCATCACGAGGAAGGCCAAGGCGACGATCGGACCGAGACGGCTGGGTTTCAGGGCGTACATGATCAAAGGTTAGTCTGTGTCACCGATTCCATCCAAGGCCGGTTATTCCGCCGGCCGGCCGACGCGCTTGATCTCCCAGTCGAGCTCAAGCCCCCGTTTGCGGCGCACGTCCCGGCGCACCGCTTCGCCCAGGGCCTCGATCTCGGCGGCCGTAGCTTGCCCTGTATTGATCAAGAAATTGGAATGGAGCGGCGAAAACATCGCCCCGCCGACGGGACGGCCGCGCCAGCCGGCCTCGTCCACCAGCTTCCAGGCCGAGTGGCCCGGGGGATTCTTGAAGGTGGAGCCGCCCGTCTTCTCCCGGATGGGCTGGGTCTCCTCGCGCCGGGCCGTAATGACGGTCATACGCCGCGTCACCTCGACCGGATCGTCGGGCACGCCGCGGAACAAGGCGCCGGTGAACACCACCCCCGTCTCGGCCGCCGTCGCCGACCTGCGGTAGGAAAACCGCATCTCCGCGTTGGAAAAGGTCACCGGCTCTCCGGCGCGGGTCAGGCCGTAGGCCTCCACCAGGACGTCCTTGGTCTCCTGGGTGTAGCAGCCGGCGTTCATGACCAGGGCTCCGCCCACCGTGCCCGGAACGCCGGTGAAGAACTCCAGCCCGGCGATCCCGGCGGCGGCGGCGACTTTGGAGACCTGGGCGTCCAGGGCCGCAGCGCCGGCGCGGACCCGCCCCCCGTCCAGGGCCTCGACCGCGGCGAAGGCCTTGCCCAGCCGGATCACGACCCCCTCCACCCCGCCGTCGCGGACCAGGGTGTTGGAGCCGACCCCCAGCAGGGTGACGGGGACGTCGGGGTCCAGGGCCTTGAGGAAACCGGCGAGGTCGGCTTCGTCGGCGGGCAGGAACAGCACGTCGGCGGGCCCGCCGACCCGCAGCCAGGTGAAGGGCGCCAGCGGCTCGTCGCGGACGATCCGGCCGCGGACGGCAGGGAGGGTGTCGCGCCAGTCGGTCAAAGGTCGCTTCTCCCGCCGTCCAGGGCGGCCACCAGCTTCGCGCCCTTCCACACCGTCCGGTATTCGATCGGCGCCCAGGCCCTGTCGCCGGGCAGCGCGCGGGCGCGGAGCACCCCTCGCCTCAGGACGGTCACCGCCGCGGCGGGCGAGACGAGCAGGCCGTTCCGGCGCCAGTCGAGCGTCAGTCCCGGCGCGGTGCGGTCGATCACGACGCGCGAGCCGAAGCCGCGCAACTCGGCCGAGGCGGCGGTGAGCCGGGCGGCCGGGCCGCCGACCACATTGGCCCCCCACATCGCCCAGCCGGCCAGCGCCGTCAGGGCGAAGAGGGCCGAGAACAGGCCGAGCACGGCCGCCTGGAACGCCCCGGCAGCGGCGCTGAGCTGCGCAAGCGACAGGGCGCAGCCGAGCAGGCCGAACAGGGTGCAGCCGATCAGCATCGGCAACCGGGCGAGGGGATTGTAGTGGAACACCACCGTCTCCGGGATCGCCGTCACGCCAACGCCTCCAACTGCCCCGGCAGGGCGTAGGCCCAGGTGGTGATGTCGCCCGCGCCGAGCAGGACCACCAGGTCGCCGGCCCGGGCCTCCTCGGCGACCATGGCGGCCAGGGCGGCGGGGCCTTCCAGCGGCAGGGCGCGGCGGTGGCCGGCGCGACGCAGGCCCTCGACCAGGGCGTCGCGGCTGACGCCCTCCAGCGGGGCCTCGCCGGCGGCGTAGACGTCGGCGACGATCACCGCGTCGGCGTCGTTGAAGCAGCCGCAGAATTCGGCGAACAGGTCGTGCAGGCGCGAGTAGCGGTGCGGCTGGACCACGGCGACGACCCGGCCGGCCGGGCCCTGCATATCACGGGCGGCCTTCAGGACGGCGGCGATCTCGACGGGGTGGTGGCCGTAGTCGTCGACCACCGTCACGCCCTTGGCGACCCCGGTGATGGTGAAGCGGCGCTTGACCCCGCCGAAGCCGTGCAGGCCTTCGCGGATCGCCTCGGGGGACACCCCGAGCTCGCGGGCGACCGCGATGGCGGCCAGGGCGTTGAGCACATTGTGGCCGCCGGGCATGGGCAGGTGCAGCCCCTCCATCAAGAGCGGGGGGGCGTCACGGGGAGTGAGCTGGACGTCGAAGCGGGCGCCGTCCGGCCCCTGGGTGACGTTCAGGGCGCGGACTTCCGCCTGGGGGTTGGTCCCGTAGGTGACCATCCGCCGGTTCTCGACCCGGGCGGTCAGGGCCTGGACCTCGGGGTGGTCGAGGCAGACCGCCGCGAAACCGTAGAAGGGGATGTTCTCGACGAAATCGCAGAACGCCTTCTTGACCTTCTCGAAGTCGCCGTAGTGGTCGAGATGCTCGGGGTCGATGTTGGTGACCACCGCCACGGTGGACTTCAGCCGCAGGAACGAGCCGTCGGATTCGTCGGCCTCCACCACCATCCAGTCGCCCTCGCCGACCTTGGCGTTGGTGCCGTAGGCGTTGATGATCCCCCCGTTGACCACGGTCGGGTCTAGCCCCCCGGCGTCGAGCAGGGCGGCGATCATGGAGGTGGTGGTGGTCTTGCCGTGGGTGCCGCCGACCGCGACCGAATATTGCAGCCGCATCAGCTCGGCCAGCATCTCGGCGCGGCGCACCAGGGGGATGCGGCGGGCCCGCGCGGCGGCGAACTCCGGGTTGTCGGGCTTGACCGCGGTGGAGAAGACCACGGCGCTGGCGCCCTCGACGTTGGCGGGGTCGTGGCCGATGAAGATGCGCACGCCCAGCTTCTCCAGCCGCTCGGTGTTGGCGCTGGCCTTGGCGTCGGAGCCGGACACGGTGTAGCCGATCCGGAGCATGATCTCGGCGATGCCGCTCATGCCGATCCCGCCGATGCCGACGAAATGCACGGGGCCGAGCGCGAACGGAGTCGGGCGGAGGTTCATGCGCCCTGCTTAGCGGATGCGTCCCGTACCCGTCACCCCGGAGGGCGCGCGGCGCGCCACATTCCCCACAGGGCCTGCTCCAGGACCCGGGCGTATCCCGCCGAATCGTAGAGTTGCGAGGAGCGCACCCGCTCGCGCAGCCCTGACCTGAGGGCCACAAGCGGCGCCGGGTCGGCGACCAGGCCGACCGCCTTGGCCAGATAGTCCCCCTCCTCCGCAGCGATCCATTCGGGGAGCCCGGCCCGGTGGGCGACGCTCTCGCCCATGCGCGACAGCATCCGGTCGCCCCGCAGGGTGATCGCCGGCACGCCCATCCAAAGCCCCTCGATGGTGGTCGTTCCGCCGGGGTAGGGGAACGGGTCCAGGGCCACGTCCACGCGGCGGTAGGCCTCCAGGTATTGCTCCCGGGGAGACGGGCCCTCCAGCACCAGCCGATCGGCCGGGATCCCGTGATCGCCGAAGCGCCTGAGGGTCTCCTCGGCGACGGACGGCTCCCCCAGCTGCGGGGCCTTGAGGAACAGACGCGACGCGGGCGCCGCCCGCAGGATCTTCGCCCACAGGGCCACGACCTCGTCGGTCACCTTCCGCAGGTTGTTGAAGCAGCCGAAGGTGAACACCCCGGCGGAAAGGCAGGGCGGGGCGTTCGGTTCGCCCCGATGGGGCGGCGGCGTCAGACAGCCCATGCCGGGCAGGCGCCAGGGCTTCTCGGTGAACTGGTCCTCGTCCTCGGGGGGAAGGAGGTGGGAATCGGTGAGGAAGAAGTCGATCTCCTCCACCCCGGTGGTGGCGAAGTAGCCGATCCAGGTCGCCTGGACCGGCGCCGGCTTCCAGGCGAACAGGGCGAGCCGATTGGAGGCGGTGTGCCCCGAGAGGTCGATGAGGACGTGGATCGCGTCCGAACGAACCAGGCCGGCGGCCTGCTCGTCGTCGAGACCCGACAAGGGGCGCCAGGCGGAAAAATACGGCCTTATCCGGCGCGTGAGCGCGGTGACGACATTGACCGTGGGATAGGCGAAGAGCTCGATGCGGCCGGTGTCGAGTTCCCCAAGGACCCCCTCCAGGAAGTAGCCGACGGGATGGTCGTGGAGGTCTCCGGAAACGAGGCCGACCCGAAGGCGCTCCGGCTCGTCGGCGCAGGTCCAGGATGAAAAGCGGCCTCGGACTTGGCGGCGCACCATGTCGCCGAACCTGCGGGCATCCTCAAACCGCGCCTGCGGCCCGTACTGCGGCATATACTGCCGCAAGAACAGCAGGCTGCTGTGGGCCGCGATGAAATCGGGCCTCAGCTCGATCGCCTTCCGGTAGCACTGTTCGGCGGCCTCGAGCCGGCCAAGGCCGTTCAGGACGCCGGCCAGGCCGACGTAGGCCCCCGGAGATTGGGGGACGAGTTCGATGCTGCGGCGGAAGCTCGCCTCGGCTTCGCCCAGACGCCCCTGGCTGTGCAGCAGGTCGCCCAACTGATTGAGGGCGTCGGGATAGCCCGGCCTTATCGCGAGCGCGCGGCGGTAGCTTTCCTCGGCCCGGCCGGGCTCGCCCCGCTTGCTCAGGAGGCCGCCGAGATTGTTGTGCGCCTCGGCGAGACGGGGCTGGGCCTCGATGGCCGAACGATAGCTCGCCTCGGCTTCGTCGAACCGCCCCTGGCCGGCCTGAAGATTGCCCAGGTTGACATGGGCGCCCGCGAAATCGGGCCTGATCCCGATGGCCCGGCGATAGCTCGCTTCGGCCTCGTCGAACCGCTTCAGGCCTTGCAGGGCGTTGCCGAGGTTGAAGTGGGCCGCCGCGAAGTCCGGGCCGACCGCGACGGCGCGGCCGAAACGCGCCGCCGCCTCTTCGAGGCGCCCCAGGCCCTGCAACAGAAGGCCCAGGTTGTTCAGGGCGTTGGGGTAGGCCGGCCTGATCTCGAGCGCCCGGCGGAAACTCGCCTCGGCCTCCTCGGGCCGCCGCAGGCGGGTGAAGATGTTGCCGAGGTTGTTGTGCGCCTCGGCCAAGTCGGGCCTGAGTTCGAGGGCGCGGTGAAAGCTCCTCACCGCCTCGTCGAACCGCTCCAGGTTCTGAAAGGCGTTGGCCAGGTTGAAGTGCGCCGCCGCGTCGAGGGGCGAGCGGGCGGCGGCGTCCAGCAACGCCTGCACGGGGTTCGGCGACGGAGCTTCGGGATCACCAGGGGGCATGGAACGGTCCGGACGCGCAGCGACCGCGATGCTTAGCGCGATCCGACGGGGCGCCGAAGCCGGACATGTCGCCTAGCGCGCCGTCTTCTCCACCAGGTCCGCCAGCCGTTCGGCCGCGTCGGGCTGCGCCACCGAGCGAGCGGCGGCGGCGCGGGCGGCCAGACCGGCGGGATCGGCGATCAGCCCGGCGAGCACCTCGGCCAAGCCTTCGGCGCTGAGGTCGTCCTCCGACACCACCACCGCGGCGCCGACGTCGGACAGGAGCTTGGCGTTGTAGCGCTGGTGGTCGTCGGCGGCGATGGCCAGGGGGATCAGCACCGACGGCAGGCCGGCCACGGCCAGCTCGCAGACGGTGGAGGCGCCGGCCCGGCCGATCACCAGGTGGGCGTTGCGAAGATGGCCGGCGATGTCGCGGAAGAAGGGGGCGATCTCGGCCTCGACGCCGGCCTCGGCATAGGCGTGGCGCGCGAACTCCAGCGATTCCATGCGGGTCTGCTGCTCGATCTTGAGCCGGATGCGCAGGTCCTCGGGCAGCATGGCCACCGCGTCGGGGACGAGCTCGGACAGCAGGCGCGCGCCCTGGCTGCCGCCGGTGACCAGGATGCGGACGGTGGCGTCGGGGGCCGTATAGGGGCGGTCGTAGAGGGCGCGGATCTCGGCGCGCACCGGGTTGCCGACCACCACGGCGCGGGCCTTCACCGCGGGCGTGGCCTTCTCCAGGGTCGGGAAGGCGCAGGCGATGGCGTCGACCTGGGGGGCGACGAAGCGGTTGACCCGGCCCAGGACCGCGTTCTGCTCGTGGATGACGGTGGGCGCGCGCACCGCCGCCGCGGCCAGCAGGGCCGGCAGGGAAGGATAGCCGCCGAAACCCACCACCACCGAGGGCCTCAGGCGCCGGAAGGCCTTACGGGCCCGCATGACGCCGGCCAGGATGCGGAAACCCGCGCGGGCCATGCCGACCGGGTCGCCGCCCTTGAAGGTGGCGGCCTCGAGGGCCAGCCGCTCCTCGGCGGGGAAGTCCTGGGCGTACCGGGCGCCGCGCTCGTCGGTGGCCAGGACCACCCGCCAGCCGCGCTCGCCCAGGGTGCGGGCCAGGGCTTCGGCGGGGAACAGGTGGCCGCCGGTGCCGCCGGCCGCCACCACCGCCAGGCGGCTTTTCACGCCTCTCCCGGGCGCCGAACCGGCAGCCACTTCGGCTGGAGAGGCGTCAGTCAAGCGCCGCCCCCGCGTGGGCCAGGCCCTCGGGCGCGGCGTAGGCGCCGGGGCGGCGGCGGGTGAGCGCCAGCGCCATGCCCAGGGTCAATCCCATGGCCAGCATGGACGAGCCTCCGTAGCTGATGAACGGCAAGGTCATGCCCTTGGTCGGGATCATGTTCAAGTTCACCGCGACGTTGATGAAGGCCTGCTGGCCCAGCAGCACGAACAGGCCCGAGGCCGCCACCTGCTCGAACGGGTCGCTCAGCTTCATGGCCTTGAAGAGCCCGCGCACCACCACCGCGGCGAACAGCACGATCAGGAACAAGGAGAACACCAGGCCGAACTCCTCGGCCGCCACCGAATAGATGAAGTCGGTGTGCAGGTCGGGGACGTGACGCTTCATCACCCCCTCGCCCGGACCGCGCCCGAACAGGCCCCCCGCGGCGATGGCTTCTGCGGCGCGGTCGATCTGGTGGGTGTCGGTGGAGTCCGGCGACAGGAACTTGTGGAAACGCGCGGCCACGTGGCCGAAGGCGAAATAGATGCCGACGAATCCCGCCAGCGCCACCGCGCCCAGCCGCACCATCCAGGCGAAGGGCACCCCGGCCATGAAGAAGGCGGCGCCGAAGGCCACGGTGATCAGCACGGTCTGGCCGACGTCCGGCTCGAGCAGCAGCAGGGCCACGGACAGGCCGTAGAGGGCGAAGGCGATGGAGACGCCGGGGACCCCCTCCCCCTTCTGGGCCTCGGAGAACATCCAGGACGCGAGCACGATCAAGGCCGGCTTCATGAATTCGGACGGCTGGAGCGAGAAGCCGCCGAGCTGGAGCCAGCGGGCCGCGCCCTTGGCGGTGTGGCCGACGAAGGGGAGCATCATCATGATGACGATGGCCACGACGTAGACCAGGAAGCTGAGGCGCCGGATGCCCTTGGGCGAGGCGGCCGAAACGGCGACCAGGATCACCGCGGCCATCGCCCCGTAGACGCACTGGCGCACGGCGAAATGGAAGGGGTCGGAAATGCCGATGCGCGCGGCCGCGGCCGGGCTGGACCCGAACGACAGCATGACGCCCAGGCCGATCAGCAGGGCGGTGGCGCCCAGGAGCAGGCGATCGGTGGTCCACCACCACAGGCCGAGCCAGGACCGGTCGGTCCGGGCGAACGCATGGTGTTGATAGGCGACGGTCATGGAGGTCTCGCTTCTTTCGAGAGCCTTCGGGCACGCTAGAGACGAAGGGCGCGTTCGACGCCCCTGAAGCCCTTTTCGACTGTTAGGGTTAAGCGTTCCTTTTCGTGGGGCGATGAGGGCGCTGCGAAACGCCGTACGACGGTCTCGTCCTTCGACCAGCTCGGGATGAGGCCGAATGCGACGACGGTTCAGCCGCCGGGGTCAGAGCCGCGAAAGCGCGACCACGATGACTTCGCCGGGCCCGTCCAGCACGGCCGCCTCCCCCGCCTCCAGCCGCACCGCGTCGCCGGGCTCAAGACTGGCTCCGTCGGCGGCGCACCGGCCCAACGCCAGCACCAGGCAGACCTCGGCCGTGCAGCGGACCTCGCCTGCGACCTTGCGCCGCTCCACCCGCGAGGCCCAGGCCCCGCGGCGGACCATGACGTTGAGGTCGTTCACCGGACCGGCCAGCAGCCGGGCCGAGGCCGGCGCGTCGGCGGGGAAGAACAGCGGCGCCGAGGCGGGGGTCAGGCGGACAGGGGCCGCGCCCTCGACCGCCAGCTCGAAACCCGCGCCATCGAGGATGACCAGGGTGCGGTCGACGCCCTCGAAGCGGGAGAACGGACCGTCCGAAGCCACTTCGGCGGTCGAGATGCGCCAGGCGAAGCCGTCCATGTCCGCGCCCGGCGGGTGGACGGCGATCTCGCGGGTGACGCCGCCGCCGTTCTTCCAGGGCTGGGCCTTGCGGTCGCGCGCGGCCAGGATGGGATGTCGGATCGGCATCGGCCCGTTCGTCCTTCGGTCGGTCGTCCAAGAAGAGGAAGACTAGCATGGCTTACGTCGACGGATTCGTGGTCCCCGTGCCCAGGGACAAGCTCGACGCCTACAAGGCGATGTCGGAGCAGTGCGCCGCGGTGTGGATGGAGCACGGGGCGCTGACGTATGTGGAGTGCGTCGGCGACGACGTGCCCTACGGCCGGGTCACCTCCTTCCCCCGTGCGGTCCAGGCCACCGAGGACGAGGTCGTGGTGTTTTCCTGGATCAGCTACGAGAGCCGCGAGAGCCGGGACGCGGTCAACGCCAAGGTGATGGCCGACCCGCGGCTGAAGGGCTTCATGGAAAACTCGCCCTTCGACGGCAAGCGGCTGATCTACGGCGGGTTCAGGACTCTCCTGGAGCGGTAGCCGTCAGCGCCAGCTGAGCGCGTAGCGGACCAGGTAGCCGTCGTGGTCGGACAGCCGCGACCCGATCCCGGCCCCGTCGAAGATGGTCCGGGCCTCGACCGGGCGGATGTTCACCACCCCGTCGGTGGCGAAGGCCTGCAGGTCCTCGCTGGCCAGCCAGGGCTCGGGCCGGTCGAGCGCCGGCGACGGGCAGCCGTTCGAGGATACCTTGCAGAACTCGCTGACCACGGTGAACGGCCGGGCGGCGGCGTTGAAATAGTAGCGCTCCGGCGCGTCCCTGACGTTGAAGTCGCCGCCGACGACCAGGGGCGCGCGGGGGTTGCGCACCCGGCCGATGAAGGCCTCCATTTCCTCCATCTGCAGGTTGTGCGCCCTGAGGGAGCGGGCGTCGGGCACCTTGGCCGCCTCACGCGAGTTGAGGTGGGTGTTGACCACCTCGAGCCCGCCCGGCAGGCCGGGGACGTCGAGACGCACCATCATCACCCCCTTGTTGGCCAGGCAGTCCCAGCCGGCGCACCAGCCGTAGGCGTCGCTCTCGATCTCCATGATCGGGAAGTCGCTCAGGACGTGCAGGCCGGCGCCGGTGAACTTGCCCCAGCCCTCGCCCGTGGCGATGTAGCGGGCGCGGGCGAACCCTTCGCCGGCCGCCGGGCTGGCGGTACGCTCATGCCTGTCCGGCCCCCTGGCCCAATGGCTGTAGCCGCTCTCGCGGACCAGGTCGTCCAGCGGCGCGAAGCCTTCCTGGATCAGCACGACGTCGGGGGCCCGGCCCTGGCGCCGCATCTCCCCCAGCTCCCTGCCGATCTCCCGCAGCGTCCTGCGCGGGTTCTTGGTCAGGGGCCAGGGCAGGCCGTGGATGTTGTAGCTGAGCACGACCAGTTCGCGGGTCTTGGCGTCCGCCGCCGGCGGGGCGACCGCGGGGCGTACCGATTCGGCCCGGACCGGCGGCGGCGTTAAAGGATACTCGATATTTTCGACGGGGGACGCAGCAACGGCAGCCAGCATCAGCGGTAAAGACAGGATATTCGCCATGGCGACCCTCCTCGACTTCCTGGAGGGGTCTGTGGGCGATTCTCATCTCAGCTGAGTGACTCCCGCATAAAGCTTTTACTGCAAGGCTTGGGCGCCCCTCAGTTCTGGACCGCCACGAACTGGCCGCCGTCGACGCGGAAGGTCGCGCCGTTGACGAAGCCGGCCTGGGCCGACAGCAGGAACACCACCACCTCTGCGATTTCCCGCGGGGTTCCCCAGCGGGCGTGGCCCATGTCCTGGCGCTTCAGCACCTCGACCAGGGCCGCATCCACGCTCAGCCCTTCGGCCCTGGCCAAGTCCTCGGTGCGCCGGCGCCACGGGTCGGTCAGGACGTAGCCGGGGATGACGCAGTTGACGTTGACGCGGTCGCCGATCAGTTCGCGCGCCAGGTAGGCGGTCAGGGTGATCATGGCCGCGTTGGCCATGGCGGTGACCGCCGCGCCCGGCATGACCCGCTGGGCGCTGACGCCGGCGATGTTGACCACACGGGGCTGGTCGCTGCGCCTCAGGGCCGGCAGGGCGGCCTGCACCACCCCCAGGGCGCCGACCACCTTGGTGTCCAGACCTTCGCGCAGAGCCGCCGGCGCGATGCCGGCGACGGGGCCGCCGCCGAAGCGGCCGGCGTTGTTGACCACCGCGTCGAGGCGCCCGTAGCGGTCCGAGACGGCCTCGACCGCCCGGACCACGGCCTCTGGGTCCGACACGTCGCAGACGACGAAGGAGGAAGCGTGCTCGCCCAAGGCCGCGACGGTCTGGCGGCTGGTCTCGGCGTCGCGGGCCAGGACGGCAACCACCGCCCCCTCGTCCACAGCCGCCTGGGCGATGGCGCGGCCAATGCCGCGGTTGGCGCCGGTGACCAGGACCACCCGGTCCTTCAGGTTCAAGTCCATGCCGCCGCTCCTTGCCCGCAGCTTTCGCATGTCGGGCCCCGGCGGGGACGATTCAAGGCGGGCCGGCGGGCCTAGGGCCTGCCGAGCACCGCGTCGGCCTTGCGGTCGATCTTCTTTTCCTCGGCCTTGGACATCCGCCCGGCCTTCACGGCCTGGCTGGCGCGGGCCTTGGCGTTGCGGGCGTGGGGCTTGTCCTCGATCGGATAGGCCCGCTTCTCCGGTTCGGCGAAGGCCTTGGCGGGGAGCTTGTTCCTCTTCTTGGCGTCTAGTTCGGCCATGGTCGCGGCTCCATTGGTTACGGCAGCCAGCGAAACGCGCGGGAGGGAGCGGGGTTCATGCCGACGGAAAGCGGTTTTCGCGTGCGTTCATCCCTCAGGCGCCGCGGACCGGCCGGCGCGGGAGATTGACGATGAGGGCCCTGATCTTGGCTGCGTTCGTGGCCGTGGCGCCGGCGGCGGCCCACGCCTGGGAGGTCTATTCCTACCCGGACGATGGATTCGCGGTCCAGCTGCCGGCCGTCCCCGCCGTGACCAGGGGCGAGGTCAGGACCGCGGCGGGCGCCGCGGTTCCGGCCGTCACCTACGCCCTGCGAGAGGCCGACGCCGCCTACACCTTGGTCGTGGCCGACTTCTCCGCGACCGCGGTCGAAAAGGACGCCGCCGTCGCCGAGGCGGTGAAGGCCTGGAGCGGCCGTGGCGAGGTCAAGGTCGACGTCGAGGCGCGCATCGACCGGCAGTTCGGCCGCTCGATGAGCCTGGCCGGCGCCGACGGCAGCCGCTCGCTGGTGTCGATCTTCTTCGTGGGCCGCAAGCTCTACCAGCTGGAGGCCAAGGCCCTGCCGCCGCGACCCGACGCCGGCTCGGCCAAGACGCTGCAGTTCCAGCAATCGCTCGAGTTCATCGGCCTGGGGGCCGAAGCCCTGCGTCCGGAGAACCGCCCGCCGGGCGCCGTGGCCCGCGGCCCCGGCGGCCCGGGCGGCCCAGGTCCGCGCCGGCCGCCCCCGCAGGCGTTCGAGGCCTGCGTCGGCAAGGCCGCGGGCGAAGCGGTCCAGCTCACCACCCCCGCCGGCGCCATCGTCGGCGCCGCCTGCCGCCGCACGCCGCAGGGCCTCGCCGCCATACCCGACCGGCCGCTCGCCGGCGGCGGCCCGCCGGGCTAGCGCGACCGAAAGGCGATATTTTTTCTCGGCAGGAAATAATCGCCCCGTTGCCGCCACGCCCCGAGCCCCCTAGAGAGACCGCAGTTTCGCGGTGGACCGCGTTCGGTCGGGTGATGGAGTGGACATGGTGGCCAGTGGGCGCAGCAGGGACCTGCTCGGCAAGGACCTGAGGGACCGCATCGTCGGCGAGGTGCGCCAGGCGACCGACGAACTGAAGGCGGCGGGCTGGAACGCCAAGCTGATCTCGGTCACGGTCGGGGACACCTCGGCCGTCGAGCTCTACGTCCGCAACCAGAGCCGATGGGCCGAGAAGGCCGGCATCACCTTCGAGGAGCGCAACTTCCCCGAAACCATCACCCAGGAGGAGCTGGACGCTTCCCTGCGGGCCCTGAACGCCGACCCCCGCGTCACCGGCGTCATCATCCAGCGGCCGGCGCCCAAGCACATCTCGCTCAGGGCCCTGCAGACCGCCGTCGGGCCGATGAAGGACGTCGAAGGGATGCACCCGACCTCCATCGGCAACATCGTCTACAACCAGCTCGACCTCGCCCCCTGCACCGCGGCCGCCTCGGTCGAGCTGCTGAAGTCCACCGGCCTGACCTTGGAGGGGCTGGAGGTGGTGGTGGTCGGCCACTCCGAGATCGTCGGCAAGCCCATCGCCTTCATGCTGATGAGCGCCGGCGCCACGGTGACCGTGTGCCACCATATGACCCGCTCGGTCGCCGCCCACGCCCGTCGCGCCGACGCCCTGTTCGTGGCGGTGGGGCGGCCCAAGTTGATCGACGCCTCCATGGTCAAGCCGGGGGCGGCGGTGATCGACATCGGCATCAACGCGGTCACCGACGCCGAGGGGAACCACAAGGTGGTCGGCGACGTGGACTACGACTCGGTCAAGGACGTGGCCTCCTGGATCACCCCCGTCCCCGGCGGGGTGGGGCCGGTGACGGTGGCCATGCTGCTGAAAAACACGGTCACCGCGCTGCGGCGCCAGAAGGCGGTCTACGAGGCCGCCTTCGCCGCGGACCGGCCGATCCCGACCGGCGTGCATTCGGCCCTGACGACCCCGGCGGAATAGGCCGTCAGCCGGCCGGCGGCTTGGCCGGCTTCGGGGTCCCCGGCTTGGGCGGGGGCGGAGCCGGCCCCGTGGCCCGCCACTGGGCGTCGACCGCGCCCTGCAGGTCGCCGCCCAAGCCGCGCCGGATCAGCGACACTCCCAGAAGGCGCAGCTTGACCGCGCCCAGCAAGCCCGGCGTCGCCACATAGCCGACCCGGTACAGCGAGCGGTCGGTGAGCATCCGGCCGCCCTCGACATAGCTGGTCTCCACGCCCACCGGCAGGACCGCCTCGCCCTCCGGCAGGGGCGCGCCGGTCTTGCG
>DATJIO010000010.1:0-6744 GCA_035493215.1 Caulobacteraceae bacterium | reverse complement strand
GACGCCATAGCCGCGGCGGCCCCGCCGGCGGACGCCAAGCCCCTGGCGGTGCGCGCCCTGATCTCAGCGGTGGAGGTGGCGGGCGACGACGGCGCTAAGACCATCGTGGCCTTCGGCGACTCCATCACCGACGGCGTCGGCGCGACCCTGGACGCCGACCGCCGCTGGCCGGACCAGTTCGCCGAGCGCCTGGTCAAGCGCGGCGGGCCGGCCGTCTACGTCTCCAATCAGGGCATCAGCGGAAACCGGGTGTTGAACGACGGCTTCGGCGCCGCGGCCCTGGCGCGGTTCGACCGCGACGTGCTGGCCACGCCCGGCCTGGCCTATGTGATCGTATTCGAAGGCATCAACGACATCGGCCTCTCCTTCGCCCCGAGGAACGACGCGGGTCCCCTGGCCGGCTTCATGAAGACGTTCGGCGGGGCGCCGGTGAGCGCCGACGACATCATCGCCGGCTATCGCCAATTGATCGCCCGGGCGCATGCGCGCGGGGTCAAGATCTACGGGGCCACCATCACCCCCTACGAAGGCGCGGGGACGGATTCGCCCCAGGGCGAGGCGGCGCGCCAGGCGGTCAACGCCTGGATCCGCACCTCCGGCGCCTTCGATGCGGTGGTCGACTTCGACGCCGTGTGGCGTGACCCGGCCCACCCCAGCCAAATCCGCGAGGGCCTGCACGCGGGCGATCACCTGCACGGCAGCGACGCCGGCTACAAGGCCCTGGCCGAGTCCATCGACCTGGGATTGTTCAAGTAGGGCTCACAGGGCGGCCAGGTAGCCGCGCTCGTCATAGGCGCGCAGCAACTCGGAGCGGCCGAACATGGCCATGGCGATCCGCCGGGGCGCGCCGGATTGGTTGCGCGATCCGGCGTGCCACAGGTGGGCGCTGAACACGATCACGTCGCCGGCGCGCGCCGGGATCGGGCGGGCCTCGGGATGCCGCGCGTCGGGCTGCGACAGGCTCTTGCTCGGAAGGCGCGCGAGACGGTGGGAGCCGGGCACCACACGGGTCGCGCCGTTCGCCTGGTCCATGTCGTCGAGCAGCCAGAAGGCGTTGGCGACGCATTGCCGGTCCGGCGCCACGGGCTCGGCGAAATCCACGTGGAAGCCCTGCTGGCCGCTGCCGGCCTGTGGATCGCGGCCGCGGAAGCCGAGCAGGTTGACGTCCCCGTCCAGCACCTGGGCGACCGCGCTCATCACATAGGGATGCTCGAGGCAGGGTCGGAAGGCGGGGTCCTGGTCGAGCCGCTCGGGGCCCTCGTTGTTCCCCCTGCGGACCGAGCCCGGCGCCCGCAGCCGGGCCGCCCAGGCCGCGCGCATGGCCTCCAGCGCCGCCCCGTCGGCCACGGCCGGGATGTGCAGCCAGCCCTCCTCGACGAGGGCCTGCCAGTCCGCGGCGCTGAGCGCCGCGCGCCAGTCGGCGGGCGCCAGGGTGATTAGTCCGGTCATGACGCGCTCTGGGACCACGTGGACGTCGCGCCCGTCCCCATACACCTATTCGTACCGCAAGGCCCCGGCCGGCTTGGCCCGGGCGACCATGAACGACTGCCAGCAGACCGTGCCCCAAGCGATGGCCACCGCCGCTACGGCCGCCAGGACGAAGGTCCAGGCCGGCAGGTCCACATGGTAGGCGAAGCCGTGCAACCACCCGTCCATGGCCAGGAAGCCGATTGGAACAGCGATGACGGTCGCCACCAGCACCGGCAGGGTGAACTGCCAGAGCAGCAGCAGCACGACCTGCCGGGTCTCGGCGCCCATGGCCTTGCGCACGCCGATCTCCTTGGTGCGCCGTTCGGTGGTGAAGGCCGACAGGGCGAACAGGCCAAGGCAGGCGATCAGGATGGCCAGGCCCGCGCAGATGGCCAGGGTCGCGCCCTGGATGACGAGATCGAGGTAGAGGTCGAGACGGGCCTGCGACATGAAGGTCTCGGCGAGGGGCTGGCCGGCGCCGGTGCGCCTCCATGTGGCCTCGATGCCCTTGACGGTTCCGGGAATGTCCTGACCGGTCAACCTGATCGACAGCACGTTTAGCCCCGAGGTGACATAGTAGAACGTCGGCTCGGCGGCGAGGCGGACGGTCACGGGCATGTCGGGCACGACGCCGACGATGGTCGACGGCTCGGCGGTGACTGGGCCATCGCGCGGCGTCAGCTTTGGCCGGAAGCGACCCCACAGCATCTGCTGGCCGACGGCGGCTCGGGGATCGGCGAAGCCGAGCTGGCGGGCCGCGGTCTCATTGACGATCACGCTCGGCATGGCGGCCGAGTTCCGGTCCCGCGCGACGATCCCGTCCTCGCCGTGATGGCGCTCGAACAGCCGACCGGCCAGGGGCTTGACGCCGTAGAGCTCGAAGAAGCCGAAATCCACCGGGTCCTGGGTGAAGGTCATCCTGGGCCCGTTCCGCCGCTGGGCGTTGGTCAGCCAGCTATTGTTGGGCGCGTTGAGGGCGTTGGTCGAGGAACAGACCGCCCCGGCCACCCCCGGCAGCTTGCGCACTTCTTTCGGGAAGGCGCCGTCGCAAGCAGCGAAGACGGTCACGATCAGCTTGGTGTCGACCGTTCCCAGTCCCTGGACCAGAGAGAACCGGGTCTGGCGGTAGAGGGTCACGGCGGTGACGATCAGGCCCACCAGGATCGCGAACTGCACGACCACCAGCGCCTGCCGCGCCACGGGCGAGCCCGAGACCTGGGCCGCTCCGCCCTTGAGCGCCGCCGCCGGCTGGAAGCTCGACAGGACCAAGGCCGGATAGATCGCCGCCAGAAGCCCGATCGTCAGCACGCCCACGGCGAGTCCGGGCAGCAGCACGGGGTCGCCGATGAAGTCCAGAGTCAGCCCGCGCTGCACGAACGCGCTGAAGGCGGGCAACAGCAGTTCCGCCAGGCCGACGGCGATCAGCGCGGCCAGGGCCACCTGCAGCAGGGCTTCGCCGAGGAACTGCACGATCAGATCCCGGCGTCCCGCCCCCGTCGCCTTGCGCACCCCGACCTCGACTCTGCGCCGGGCCGCGCGTGCGGTCATCAGGGTAACGAAGTTGATCGCCGCCACCAGGACGATCAGGGCCCCGACCCCGGCGATGCCGCAGGCGGCGCTGCGGCTTCCGACCGGCTTGCCCTGGCTTGCAACCCGCCCCGGCGCCGTCAGGTGGACATCCGCCAGCGGGACGCCGTGGAACAGCCACTTGCCGCCGGGGGTGGACTTGTCGGCCCGCGCGGACTCCGGCCGGGTGGCGATGTCCAGAGCGCGCCGCAGGTCCGCCGCCGAGGTCTTCGGCGCGAGCCGCACGAAGGTGAGGCAGCAGACGCCGCCGTAATTCGGCGGCTGGGCGTCCATGCGCGCCAGGAAGGAATAGGTCGAGCGGCCCGAGGCATAGATCTCGGTGGTCAGGATGGTGTTGGGCGGCAGGTCCTTCAGCACCGCGGTGACCCGCAGCGGATGCCAGTCGTCCGGCCCCGGCGTCGGGGACGGCTCTCCTCGCGGCGGCTCCTTGGCGACCTGCACATAGAGGGTGTCGCCGAGCGGCAGGTCGCGGTGGAAGTACTTGCGCGCCATGTTGCGGGTGATCACCACCGTGTCCGGCTGCTGCAGCGCACTCTGCAGATCCCCGGCCAGGGCCGGCAGGGGAAACACCTTGAACACCTCGGGATCGACCCAGGAGAACGACTTCTCGTTGACGCCGGCGTCTCCCGGGCGGTGCTTCAGGGGAGCGCCGTATGCCCCGCCTCCCGTGAACCGCGTGACCGCCTCCAGGTCCGGAAGCGCCGCTTTGAGCTGGCGGGCGAGCACGCCCTGGGTGACGTCGCTGGAGCTCGGCGGCTGACCGGGGAAGGCGAGCACGTCGTAGATCTTCTGCACCCGCTCGTAGCCCGGAATCCAGCGGTCGTAGCTGAACTCGCCCCGCACGAATTGGGCGATCAGCAGGGCCGCCGCGAAGGCCACCGCCAGGCCGAGGATGCTGATGGCGCCGTAGAGCCAGTTGCGCGCCAGGTTGCGCAGGGCGGTGACCAGGTAATTGCGGAACATCCGGCGCTTCCCTGCCCGCGGCGGTCGTCGGCCGCCGTCAGTCAGAGGATGCATTTACGTATGTAAGATTACAAGAGTAAATATCCCGCGCTTCACTCGTACCGGAGGGCCCCGGCCGGCTTGGCGCGGGCGACCACGAAGGACTGGTAGGATACCGTGCACCAGGCGATCACCACCGCCGCCACGGCCGCCACCACGAAGGTCCAGACGGGCAGGCCCACGTGGTAGGTGAAGCCGTGCAGCCACCAGTTCATGGCGAAGAAGCCCAGGGGGACGGCGACGGCGATCGCCGCCAGCACCGGGATGGTGAACTGCCAGACGAGCAGGAGCACCACCTGCCGGGTGTCGGCGCCCATCACCTTGCGAATGCCGATCTCCTTGGTGCGCCGCTCGGTGGTGTAGGCCGACAGGGCGAACAGGCCGAGGCAGGCGATCAGCACCGCCAGGCCCGCGCAGATGGCGATGGTCACCCCCTGGATGATCAGGTCGAGGTAGAGGTTCATGCGGAACCGCGAGAGGAAGATCTCGTTGAGCGGCGCCCCCTTGCCGGTTCGCTTCCACGCGGCCTCGATGCCCCGGATCGTGCCCGGGATGTCCTGGCCGGTCATCCGGATCGACGTCAGGCCCAGGGTCTTCGGCACCACGAAATAGAAGGTGGGATCGGTCGCGACGCGCACGGTGACGGGCATGTCGGGGACGACGCCGATAATCTGGGAGGCCCCCAGAGGGGGCGGCCCGCTGGTAGGCGGACGCCCGGGGCGGCCGCGGGCCCACAGCATCGGCTTGCCAACCGCCCGGCGGGGGTCCGGGAAGCCCAGGGTGCGGGCGGCGGTCTCGTTGATGATCACCGTCGGCATGGCGTCGGTCCTGGGATCGGCCAGCACGCCGTCCTCGCCGTGACTCTTCGCGAACAGCCGGCCGGCGAGGGGCTTGATGCCGTAGAGCTCGAAGAACCCGTAGTCGACCGGGTCCACGTCGAAGGTCGCCTTCCGCCCGCCCCCGATCTGGATCGTGGTCAGGTTCTTGGCGTTGGGCGTGTTCAGGGCGTTGTAGGAGGAGCAGGCCGCCGCGGCGACGCCCGGCAATTTGCGGACCTCGTCGGGGAAGGCGGTGTTGCAGGACCCGGTCACGCCGACGATCAGCTTGCTGTCCACCGTGCCGAGGCCCCGCCCGAGGGCATACTGGGTCTGGCGGTAGATGGTGGTGGTCGTCACGATCAGCCCGACCAGGATGGCGAACTGGATCACCACCAGCGAGGCGCGGGCGGCCGGCGAGCCCGACGCCTGGACCACGCCGCCCTTGAGCACCATGGCCGGCCGGAAGCTCGACAGCACCAACGCCGGATAGACCGCGGCGAGGAGCCCGACGACGAGGGTCAGGCCCACGACGCCCGCGAGCAGGACGGGATCGGTCAGGAAGTTCAGGCTCAAGGTCCTTTGCACGAAGGCGCTGAAGGGACCCAGCAGCAATTCCGACAGGATCACGGCGATCAAGGCGGCGAAGGCGACCTGGAGCAGGGCTTCGCCAACGAACTGCACCATCAGGTCGCGGCGCTGAGCGCCGGTGGCCTTGCGGATGCCCACCTCCACGCCGCGCCGAGCCGCCCGGGCCGTCATCAGGGTGACGAAGTTGATGGCGGCCACCAGCACGATCAGGGCGCCGACCCCGGCGATGCCGTAGGCGATGGCCGCGCTGCCGACCGGCTTGGCCACCACCGCCGTCAGGCCGGGCTGGGTCAGGTGGGCCTCGGCCAGGGGCACGCCGTGGTACAGCCACTTGGACCCCGGGTTGAAGTTGTTGGACAGCGCCGACTCCGGCTTGGTGGCCTGGTCCAAGGCCGTCTGCAGGTCGGCCGGCGAGGTTGTCGGCGGCAGGCGCAGGTAGGTGTAAGTCGAGACGCCCCCGAAATTGGGCGGCCGGGCGTCCTGGATGGCCAGGCCCGAATAGGCCGAGCGGCCCGAGGCGAACACCTCGGTGACCAGGTTGGTGTTGGACGGCAGGTCCTTGAGCACGGCCGTGACCCGCATCGTGTGCCAGACAGGCGGCGGCGGGGTCAGGGCAACCGCGCCGAGCGGCGGGGGCGGCGTGGTCTGCACCATCAGGGTGTCGCCGACCGGCAGGTCGCGGTGGAAGTCCTTGCGGGCGACGCTGTGGGTGATCACCACGGTGTCCGGCTGCTGCAGCGCCGTGTCGAGGTTCCCGGCCAGCACCGGCAGGGGGAACACCTTGAAGACGTTGGGATCCGCCCAGGCGAACGTGCGGTCGGCGGTGGGCGCGTCGTTCGGCCGAGGCTTCACGGGCGGGAAATCCTGCATCACGCGCGCGACCTCGGCGCCCTTGAGCAGGGGCCGCAGTTGGCTGGCGAGGACGGCCTGGGTGATGTCGCTCGGGCTGGGCGGCTGGCTCGGCTGCACGATCACATTGGCGATCTTGTAGACCTGCTGGTAGCCGGGGATCCAACGGTCGTAGCTGAACTCGCCCCGCACGAACTGGGCGATCAGCAGGGCCACGGTGAAGGCCACCGCCAGGCCCAGGATGCTGATCGCGCCGTAGAGCCAGTTGCGCCCCAGGTTGCGCAGGGCCGTGACGAGGTAGTTGCGGAGCATGACTCCCTCCCTTGCGCTACTCGTATCTGAGCGCGCCGGCCGGCTTGGCCCGGGCCACGACGAACGATTGGTAGGAGACCGTGCACCAGGCGATCAGCACCGCCGCCACGGCCGCCAG
>DATJIO010000009.1:0-8927 GCA_035493215.1 Caulobacteraceae bacterium | reverse complement strand
CGGCGACAAGGTCAAGGTCACGGTCAACCCGATGCGGGACGGCTCCAAGGGCGGCCGGGCCGAGCTGGTGACCTTGGCCAGCGGGACGGTGCTGAGGGGCCAGGGCCCGGTGCGGGCGGGCGACGCCGAGTAGAGCAGGGGGCCGCCGTCGCAGCGCCCCCAGCCCGCCCCGGCGGAATCGCGCGGTCGCGGATTGACGACCCGGCTCGAGGTCGATAAAGGCCATAGGTATGAGCTTATAGGCGCGGTGAAACCGCGCCATTGCAAATAACGACAAATCTCCGGGGAAGAACAAAAATGCATATGAGATCAGTAGCCGCCCTGTTCGGCGGTATCAGCGTTATGGCCCTGGCGACGTCCGCCTTGGCGCAACAGGCGGCCGGCGCCGCGGCGGCTTCCGGCGAAGTCGAATCGGTGGTGGTCACCGCCACCCGGATCCAGACCAACGGCTACACCGCCCCGACGCCGGTGACCGTGGCGCCCGTCGCAGAGCTTCTGCAGACGACGCCGTCCAACATCCCCGACGCCCTTAACAAGCTGCCCCAATTCGCGGGTTCGGCCACCGCCGTGGGCAACGGCAACGGGGCCGGCAGCGGCCCTAGCAACGTCTTCACCGGCAACTACCTGAATCTGCGGAACATGGGCGCGATCCGCACCCTGGTCCTGCTCGACGGCCGCCGCGTGCCCTCCACCGCCGGCAATGGCCAGGTGGACACCAACACCCTGCCGCAGCAGCTGGTCCAGCGCGTCGACGTGGTGACCGGCGGCGCCTCGGCCGTTTACGGCTCCGACGCCGTCACGGGGGTGGTGAACTTCGTCCTCGACAGCCGCTACAAGGGCTTCAAGGCCCAGGTCCAGAAGGGCATCTCCGACCGCAACGACGCCCCGTCGTTCAAGGTCGGCTTCGCCGGCGGCGCCGACGTGTTCGACCGCGGCCACGTCATCTTCAGCGTCGAGCATTTCCAGAACGCGGGCATCAAGCGGGTCGAGGATCGCGACTACCTCAACAACCAGCTCGTCTTCGTCGGCGCGGGATCGCCGGAAAACCCCTACACCCTGGCCAGCGGAGCCAGGCTCGCCCGGACCGCCTACGGCGGGTTGGCGTCCACCGGTCCGTTCGCGGGCCAGCAGTTCGTCGGCTCGGGCGTGCTCGCGCCGTTCAACGTCGGGACCCCGACGCGCAACGCCGGCCTCTCCATCGGCGGGGACGGCATCTACTATTACGACGCGGTGGGGAGCCAGCCGCTGCGGAACGATCAGGTGTTCGGCCGCTTTGAATACGACTTCAGCGACAACACCACCGGCTTCGTCCAGCTCAGCTGGACCGAG
Source organism: Caulobacteraceae bacterium (assembly GCA_035493215.1). Classification (GTDB taxonomy): domain Bacteria; phylum Pseudomonadota; class Alphaproteobacteria; order Caulobacterales; family Caulobacteraceae; genus NCED01. Next base: position 7,598 of record DATJIO010000009.1, on the reverse strand, counting down.
AGCGGCACCTCCAACTTCCGCCGTTCCAACTCGCCGACCGTGCCGCTGACCATTTTCAGCGGCAACCCCTTCCTTCCGGCCAACGCCCAGGCGGCGCTGACCGCGACCGGGACGGCGAGCTTCATCATGGACCGCTTTCCGCGGGACCTGACTCTGGGATCCTCGCTCACCCAGCTGGTCAGTTCGTTGAACTTCACCACGGGCCTGCGCGGTAAGATCTTCGGCGACTACAACTGGGAAGCCTACTACACCCACGGCGAGGCGAGGGTCCGCTCCCGCCGCAACAACAACATCAACTGGCCGAACTTCTACGCGGGTCTGGACGCCGTTCGCGATCCGGGCGGCAACATCGTTTGCCGCGTGACCCTGACCAACCCGGGCCTGTATCCGGGGTGCCAGCCGCTCAACATGTTCGGCCAGCTGAACCAGTCGCCCAACGCCCTGGACTACGTTTACCAGGACACCAACTTCCAGATCCTCAACAAGATGGAGGACTTCGCCGCCAGCCTCTCCGGCGACGTGCTGCAAGGCTGGGCCGGGCCCCTGTCGGCGGCGTTGAACTTCGAGTACCGCCAGCAGAGCATGGCCCAAACGACCACGGCCAACCCCAACGACCCGCTCAACCTGACGGGCATCCGGCTGGGCACGCTGCCGCGCTCCACCTGGGCCTTCGACCTCCTGGCGCCGCAGTACGGCCAGAACTCGGTGTGGGAAGGCAGCGGCGAACTGGCCATGCCGCTCCTCGTCGACGCCCCGTTCGTGAAGCGGCTCGATGTCTCCGGTGCGGTCCGCTACACCCAGTACAGCTCGAGCGGCCCGGCCACGACCTGGAAGCTCGGACTGAACTACACGCCGTTCGAAGACCTGCGGTTCCGCTTCACCGAGTCCCGCGACATCCGCGCGCCGACCCTGCTCGACCTCTACTCCGGCGCTACGGTGGCGGGCGTCTCCTTCAATGACGCCCACACGGGCCGCACCGGCAACACGATCACCCGCGGCGGGGGCAATCCGGACTTGGTGCCGGAGGTTTCGCGCACCACGACCATCGGCGGCGTCTATCGCCCGTCCTGGTTCCCGCGGTTCCAGATGTCGGTCGACTACTTCAACATCCGGATGACCAACGGGATCACCACGCTTGCGGGCACCAACACCAGTATCCAGCGTGAATGCGAGGTGACCAACGGCGCCTCCCCGCTCTGCGCCCTGATCGTCCGGCCGCTGCCGTTCAGCGATCGTTCGGCGGCGAACTTCCCGACCTTCGTGCGCAGCACGACGCTGAACGTGGCGTCGCAGGAAACGCACGGGGTCGACGTGGAGGCCAGCTACCGCCTGCCCTTGGCCGACCTGGCGCCGAGCCTGCCGGGCGTCCTCGACCTGCGGCTGCTCTATACTCACCAGCCGGTGATGAACACTCAGGCCTTCGCCACTTCTCCGGTGATCAACTCCGCCGGTGCGGTGGGGCTCGCCGCAGACCGGGCCACGCTGATGGTCGGCTATGAGGCCGGGCCGATTTCGCTGCGGTGGCAGGCGCGCTACACGGGCAAGCTGAAGCTGACCGGCGATCCGCTGGTGATCTACAACTCGCCCAACCTGCCCTCGCACATGACGCACGACCTGAACGTCACCTACCGCTTCAAGGCGGCCAGTCACGACGTCCAGGCCTTCGTCGCGGTGTCCAACGTGTTCGATACCCCGCCGAGGCTTTCGCCGGGCGCCAACTTCGCCGGTAGCCCGGGAAGCCAGAGCGCGACGGTCGACAGCGACGACGAGATGGGCCGTTACTTCACCTTCGGTCTGAAGATGCAGTACTAGTAGGTTCGCAGTGACCCTGGATTGGCCCCGCTCGGCCGATCCAGGGCGCCCCTGGACGTACGGGCTTGAAAGGGGCGTCGAAAGCCGATGAAGCTGCACTGGTCGCCGAGGTCGCCGTTCGTCCGCAAGGTGATGGTCGTGGCGCACGAGACCGGGCTGGCCGACCGGCTAACCCTGGTGCGGTCGGTGGTGGCCATGACCGCCATCAATCCGGCCGTGATGGCCGACAACCCCCTCAACAAGATCCCCACCCTGGTGCTCGACGACGGCTCCGTGCTGTTCGACTCCCTGGTGATCTGCCTCTATCTCGACAGTCTGCACGAGGGGCCCAGGCTCGCGCCCTCCGGCGCGGCGGGGCTGCGGACCTTGGCCCGTCACGCCCTGAGCAACGGCTTCCTCGACCTGGTGATCCTGTGGCGCAACGAGCGGGAACGGCCGCCCGAGCTCCGTTCGGAGCCGCATCTGAAGGCCTATGAGACCAAGGCCCTCGCCACCTTGGCCGTCCTGGAGGCCCAGGCGGCCGAGCTGTCGGGGACGTCCTTCGACCTCGCCCAGGTCACCCTCGGCTGCGCCCTCGGCTACCTCGATTTCCGCTTCGACCGGCTGGGCTGGCGCGAGGGCCGGCCCGAACTGACCGCCTTCTTCGAGCGCTTTTCGTCGCGCGCTTCCGCCCGGGCCACCACACCCCATGAGTGAAACTCCGCCCTCGGTCGCCCCCCGGATGCCGTCCGCGCCGGCTCAGGTCCTCCCCGAGGGCGCGTGCGACACCCACAACCACGTCTTCGGGCCCTTCGAGCGATTCCCGCTGGTCTACCCCCCACCCTTTCCCCTGCCGCTGGCGCCCGCCGCCGTGCATCGCCGGATGCTCGCGGAGGGCGGGCTCGGCCGCGCCGTGTTGGTGCAGCCGGTCTATTACGGCTTCGACCATTCGGCTCTGATGGACGCCCTGGCCCAGGACACGGGCCGGCTGCGCGGCATAGGCGTGGCCAGCCCCGACGTCTCCGACCAGACCCTGGAGGTCATGGATCGGGCCGGCGTGCGGGGGCTTAGGTTCTCCGAAGCGCGCAACCCGGACGGCACGTCCCGGGCCGGCGCGGTCGGGCTGGACCAGTTGGCGCCCCTGGCCGAGCGGCTGCGCGCCCTGGATTGGCAGGCTCACGTATGGGCGTCGGCCGCCGACCTCGACCGGTATCTGCCGGCTCTGGACCGCTTCGACTTGCCTTTGGTGATCGATCACCTGGGGATGGTGGACTGCGACGCGGGGACCGGCGCGTCCAGCTTCCAGCGCCTGCTCGGCCTCGTCCGCGAAGGTCGGGCGTGGGTCAAGCTGTCCCTATGCCGTGTCCCCGGCGCCGGGCCGCGTTACGAGGCCGCCCGGCCGTTCCACGACGCCCTGGTGGAGGCCAACCCGGATCGCCTCCTGTGGGCCTCCGACTGGCCGTTCATTCGTCTGGGGGACCAGTCTCCGGACGTGGGCGCGCTGCTCGACCGCTTCCAGGCCTGGATCGGCGATGCGGCCATGAGCCGAAAGATCCTGGCGGACAATCCCGCCCGGCTGTTCGGCTTCGGACCGCCCGGCCTTGACGCCCCTGGCGAGGACTATAAAACACAAAGAGCTAGCCTATAGGGAGCGGTCTTCGCCCGTTTTGACGCCGGGCCCAGGTTCGCCGGGAGAGATCTGATGAGGACGCCTGCTCAGCATGGCGCTACGCCCGAGGCGGTGGAGGCGACCTATCGCCGGATCATGTGGCGGCTGATCCCCTTCCTGATTATCTGCTACATCTCGGCCTTCGTCGATCGGTCGAACATCGGCATCGCCAAGCTGCAGTTCAGCCGCGACATCGGCCTGACCGAAGCCATGTACGGCCTGGGCGGCGGGCTGTTCTACCTCGGCTACAGTATGCTGGAGGTGCCCTCCAACCTGATGATGGCCAAGATCGGGGCGCGGGTCACCATCGCTCGGGTGATGTTCCTTTGGAGCCTATGCTCGGCGGCGACGGCCTTCATCGCCGCGCCTGAGCACTTCTACATCCTAAGGTTCCTGCTCGGCGCCGCCGAGGCCGGCTTCTTCCCCGGCGTGCTGTTCTACCTGAGCCAGTGGGCGCCCGCTCACCGCCGGGCGCGGTTCACCGCCCTGTTCATGTCCTCCATGGCCCTGGCGGGCGTCATCAGCAGCCCGATCTCCGGCCTCATCATGCACAACATGGGCGGCATGGCCGGGCTGAGGGGCTGGCAGTGGCTGTTCCTGCTGGAGGGCCTGCCGGGCTGCCTGCTGGCGGCCATCGCGCTCTACTACCTCACCGACCGTCCCGACCAGGCGCGCTGGCTCACCCCCGCCGAAAAGGCGATCGTAGCGGCCGAACTGGAGGCGGACGCCGCGGCCCAACGCGACACCAGCCACGCGACCTTCGCCGGCGCCCTCAAGGACAAGCGGTTCTATGTCCTGGCCCTGATGTCCATGGCGATGATTTCGGGCCTGGGCGGGCTGGCGCTGTGGGTGCCCACGGTGATCCAGCGCACCGGCGTGACCAACGTCTGGCATGTGGGACTTCTGGCCGCCGTGCCCTACCTCTGCGGCGTCGCGGCCCAGCAGGGGGTGGCGTGGAGTTCCGACCGGCGCGGCGAACGCCGCTGGCACGCGGCCGCCCCGGCCCTGGTCGGGGCCGTCGCCTGGTGCCTGCTGCCAGTGGTCAAGGACAGCACCTGGATGTCGGTGGTCGTGGTGACCCTGGTCTCGATGGGGATGTTCGGGGCCACGGGCCCGTTCTGGAGCACGCCGGCCAACTATCTGCGGGGGACCGCGGCGGCGGGGGGCATCGCGCTCATCACTACCGCCGGCGCCGTCGCGGGTTTCTTCAGCCCCATCGTGGTGGGCTGGCTCACCGACCGCACCGGCCAGCTCGCGTCCGGCCAGTATTATTTCGGAGGCCTGCTCGCTGCGGGCGCAGTGGCGCTGTTGGTCGGTCTTCGTCCCAAGGCCGGCGCCGTGGCGGCGGGGCCGCTCGCCGCCGTGCAGGACCGCCCATGACCGCAGCTCCCGTCCTCTGCGACTGGCCCGCCCCCGGGGTCGGGCGGATCGTCATCGACCGGCCCGACCGGCTCAACGCCCTGAACCTGGAGGTCAAGCGGCTGATCGAGCGTTTCGTCGTCGACTTGGCCCAGGACCCGGCTGTCTCGGTGATCGTGCTTTCCGGAAGCCCCACGGTCTTCGTCGCCGGCACCGACATCGCCGAGATGCGCGACATGACCCCGACCCAACATGCCGAATGGGTCACCGACGGGGTGTTCACCGCCCTGCGCGCCTGTCCCAAGCCGGTCATCGCCGCTGTGGAGGGCTACGCCCTTGGCGGGGGGTGCGAACTGGCCCTGGCCTGCGACATCATCGTGGCGGGGGAGGGGGCCCGTTTCGGCCAGCCGGAGATCCGGGTCGGGATCATGCCGGGGGCCGGGGGGACCCAGCTCCTGCTGCGCACCATCGGCAAGTACCGGACCATGAAGCTCGCCCTCACCGGCGAGCAGGTTCCCGCCGCGGAGGCCCTGGCCATGGGCATGGTTTCCGAAGTGGTCGAGGCGGGCCGGGCGATGGACCGCGCGCTCGAGCTCGCCAACACCATCTGCGGCATGCCGCCCCTCGCCGTCCGCGGGGTGAAGGAGGCGGTCCGCCTGGGCCAGGACATGCCGCTGACCGCGGCCCTGGCCATGGAACGGAAGATCTTCCAGCTGCTGTTCGACACCGCCGACCAGGCCGAAGGTATGCAGGCTTTCCTCGACAAGCGCCGCCCCGACTACAAAGGCGCCTGAGGCCGCCTGGGCCGGGCTTTGCGCGTTGACGCGGCCGGCCGCAACCCATAAAGGTCATATATATGATGTTTTATGCCGTCCGCGCCCCGGGCGGATGGAGACAGTGATGGCGAACGACAGCGGCCGCAGGCCGATCCGCGAAGGGCTTCTTACCGGGCCCCTCGACGACCTGAGCCAGGTCCACCTCTGCGGCAGCCGCTGCGCCGCCTGCGGAGAGACCAGCCTGGGGACCAGCGACATCTGTCCCAACTGCGGCGGGACCGAGGTGACGCCGAAGGCCCTGAGCGACCTGGGCTCCCTGTGGACCTATACGGTCGTACGCCACAAGCCGCCGGGGGCCTATCACGGGCCGGACCCGTTCCAGCCGTTCGCCCTGGGCCTGGTCGAACTAGCCGACGGCCTGCGGGTGATGGCTCCGGTCGAGGCGGACATCGACAGTCTCGCGATCGGTATGCCCCTGCACATCCGTCCCTATGTGCTGCGCACCGACGAGGCCGGCCGCGAAGTGGTCGCCTTCACCTACCGCCCCGCCTGAAGCGCACCGAAGAGATCAGCACCATGAGCGACGTCTATATCCTCGGCGCGGGCATCCATCCCTTCGGCCGGTTCGACAAGTCCTACGAGGCCATCGGCTCGGAAGCGGCCGGCGACGCCCTGCGCGACGCCGGCGTGGCCTGGCCCGACATCCAGGCCGCCTATCTGTCGCGGATGTACCTGCCCGCGACTTCGGGCGCGCGAATCCTGCGCCGCCTGGGTGGGACCGATATCCCCATCGTCGACATCGAGGCGGCCTGCGCCAGCGGCGGGGCGGCCCTGCGCCAGGCGGTGCTGGCGATCCGGTCGGGGGAGATCGAGCTGGCCCTGGTCTGCGGGGTCGAGAAGATGCCGCGCGGGTTCATGGACCCGTCGATGATCTATGCGCCGTGGCAGATCGAGCTGGGGATGTCGATGAACCCCGCCTACTGGTCGATGCGCGCCATGCGCCATATGCACGAGTTCGGCACCACCGAGCTGCAGATCGCCAAGGTGGCCTACAAGAACCACAAGAACAGCGTCCACAACCCCAACGCCATGTACCGCAAGGAATTCAGCATCGAGCAGATTCTGGCCTCGCCCCTGGTCTGCGACCCCATCCGCCTGCTGGAGATCTGCGCCCCCAACGACGGCGCCGCGGCGGTGGTGGTGGCCTCGGAGAAGAAAATGCGCCAGCTGGGCGCCCGGGGCATCCGCATCGCCGCGGTCAGCCACACCATCGCCCGCTATTCCGCCGACTTCCGCTGCCCGGCCGACAGCATGAGCGCCACCGCCGCCAACCCGGGACCGACCGAGGTCACGGCCCACCAGGCGTTCGAGCGCGCGGGTCTGGGACCGCAGGACGTCGATTGTTTCGAGGTCCAGGACACAGACGCCTTCTGCGAAGTGGAGATCTACGAGGAGCTGGGCCTGTGCCCCCTGGGCGAGGCCGGCCGGTTGATCGACGAAGGCGCCACCGAGATCGGCGGCCGCTATCCGGTCAACATGAGCGGCGGGCTGATCAGCAAGGGCGAGCCGGTGGGGGCTTCGCACCTCGGCCAGGTGGTCGAACTCGTCTCCCAGCTGCGCGGCCAGTCCGGTCCCCGCCAAGTCGAAGGGGCTCGGGTGGGGCTGGCCCACGTCCTGGGCGCCGGGGGCAACTGTGCGGTGACCATCCTGCAGGCCTGAGGCGGCGCTCGCGAAGCCTTTGCTGGACTATCGAACCGTTGAGCTAATCTGCGGCCCTCGATAAGGACATGACATGGCCAAGCCCGACGTCCGTGCGGATCTGACCCGCAGCGCAGTCTCCCGCTACATCCAGTTGGCGACGATGTTCCGTCGCCGGATCGAGTCGGGGCAGTGGCCTGTGGGGGGGCAGATTCCGACGGTGGACGACCTGGCCGCCGACTGCGGGGTGGCGCGGGCCACCATCCGCCAGGCCCTGGGCACGCTGGAGGCCGAAGGGTTCGTGG
>DATJIO010000008.1:0-80553 GCA_035493215.1 Caulobacteraceae bacterium | reverse complement strand
AAATAGAACGGGCCGGCCGGGGCGATCTCGGTGGTGACTGGGCCGTACCCCCTGCCCTTCAGCGCCGCGGCGTAAGCGTCGCGCGAGGCGGCCGCGGCGGCGGCCTGGGCCGGGTTGGCGGTGTAGACGCCCGAGCGATACTGCGTGCCGACGTCATTGCCCTGCCGCATCCCCTGGGTCGGGTCATGTTCCTCCCAGAACAGCTTGAGCAGGGCGTCATAGGCGACGACCTTGGGGTCGTAGACCACCAGCACCGCCTCTGTATGGCCGGTGCGGCCCGAACAGACCTCCTCGTAGGTGGGGTTGGGTGTGGCGCCCGCCACATAGCCCACGGCGGTGACCCACACCCCCGGCAGGCCCCAGAACAGCTTCTCCACACCCCAGAAGCAGCCCATGGCGAACTGAGCGCTCTCCAGCCCTGCCGGATAGGGGCCCTTGAGCGGGCGGCCGTTGACGAAGTGGGTGGCGGCGGTGGGGATGGGCTCGGGGCGGCCCTTCAGCGCCTGGTCCGGGCCGGGGATGTCGAGGGATTTGTTGCCGAACAGCATGGGCGGGACTCCGGGTGCGGACGGTGGCGGCGACGGCCCTTAAGATAGGCGCCGCACGGTCCGGGCGCCAAACCGACGTCGTCGCTTGTCCCCGCGCCCGCGGCCTGATAGGTCGCCCCTTCCCGCGTCGCCGGGGCCTTCGGGCCCGGGTGGTCCGGATGGTGCGGTGGCCGAGTGGTTGAAGGCGCACGCTTGGAAAGCGTGTTTACGGGAAACCGTAACGTGGGTTCGAATCCCACTCGCACCGCCACTCTGTCGGCGGCGACTTGGCTCCGCGAACGCCACCGCCTCTAACCGGCGAATATTTTTGAACTATTAGAGGCCATTCCGTAGTGGGCAGCCCGTAGAACGGGCTGATTTGGCGCGCCTTTGGACTTTTTGCGCCGCGCGTGACTCCGCCGGTTTGGGATCTAGTGCGGTTTCGTCCTTCTTGCGCGACCTCACCGTTTTTTGGCTCTGACGAGGCTGCGATCGGGCTCTATCCCACCGAGCCGGGAGCCATGTAGAAGCCCGAGCCCTCTTCGACGTGCAGGGCGAAATCGTGGCGGATGGTTCGAGTCCGGCACTTGAGCATGAGCGCATGCTCCTCCGTGGGCTCCACGTCTATGTCATAGCAGTCTGAAAGATCGCCGCCAGTAAGGACCGCATCGGCCCACTCCTCGGCTATGTCGCAATAGGTTCGCAACGCGGCCGCCCGGGTCGGACTGGTGTCCGTCGTGAAGAGGATGGTGGGCAGATCACCGACGACCAGCCACATCTCGTCGCGACTAACGCCGCCGCATGTCACGGGGAACGGGAAACGAACCAGATAGAGGCCGATGATGCCGCCGATCCCAAATGCCAGAAGGAGGTCCTGGAAGGGCGGCGCCCACTCCTGATCGTGCAAGCACGCGGTGGCGCGACTCCTAAGCTCATCGAGCAGCCGCCTTTCCTTTTCCGAGTCGAAATCTGGATCATCGTCCTCGACGACGCCAAACTCGAATCTCGACGTATCGATCGGCCTCATTCCGCGCGGCTCCTCTCGCCGCTCATGAGGATAGATTCAGATCATGAAGGGGTCACCTGGCTTCCACTTCGGATTGAGCCTTCGCTGCTCCGCCTCGAACGCCTTGCGACGATCTTCCTGGCTGGGCACCCCCATCATGTCGCTAGCAAAATTGTCGAACGTATCCGTGCGGATCCTACCGGAGAGGATTCCCGTGATGTCGGGAATAATCCCCAACAACCCAAGGCCCTTCACATCTGATCCACCATTTGGCTTCTTGCCTCGCGCCCAGGAGCCCCACGTCCGGAAATCGCCGCTCTCCATATGATGCCGGCGGTGCTCGAGCGGATCCATAGGCTTTATGTTGTCGAGGGCTTCCGAGCCGCCATGAGCCTTGGGCGTGATGTGATGGCGATCATACCTTCGTCCATCCGCCGTTCTGGGCCAGTCCCGTCCCTCACTCTGTTCCCACTCCCGTCGCTGCTTCTCCCGCTTCCAGTCGACCTCCATCAGAGAGGCGGCGTCTAGTGGACTTGCGAGCGAACGATCAACAGTGCCGCCAAACAGCGGTTGATCGGCTAGGCTTGGCCATTCCCGTAGTGTCGCAAGCGATAGGTCGTCATTGGACAGGTAAGGCTGATCCTGTCGCCACCGACCGACCAGCGAGCCGTCGGCCCAACTCTCGTCGGCTTGCTGACCATCCCCAATTCCGCCAGTCAGCGGAGGCTTTACCGCCTGATTATCGGCGTTAGGGCTAGGGAGCGCTGCCCACTGCTGCTGCTTCAGGATCCCTTCGATGGCTTCTTCCATTGTAAGCCATCGGGCCATGCCGGGTTTCGCCACCTCAATCTCCGCTCAGCGTTGCCCTACGAAGCGGGACCAGCCCCGCATCGATGAAATTCTGAGCTGGTTCGCAAAGGAATCGAGAACATTTTAGCAACATTCTGCGCTCAACAGGGCCCTCTAGGCCGGAGCGCCGCCGTCGCTGAGCGGGTTGGCAAGTTCCAGTGGCGGTTCAGGCGCGGGCATCCAAGCGCAGCCTAGTTCGCTGGCGTGCCAAAGGAGAGCGGACCTAACTGCTTCGGCGCACGAATTCGTCTTTGGAGACAACGTGCCGCCTGACTGCCTCCACCGCCACTCGGTCGAGGCGAACCGTCTCCCGAGCGGCGACGCCCGACGAGGCAGCCTCGGGGAAGAGTCCATAGGCTTGCGGCGACCGCGCCGGAGCCCGGTCGCCCCGGTGGAGGCCGGCATTGCCTGAGGCTCTGGCTTGGCTCAATGTCGGCGCGGCTATCGGGAGGAATGGGCCATGACCGCATTCAACGCCGTCCGCTTCAAAGTCAAACCCGGTCGTGACGGAGATTTCCTTGAAGCCCACAAGAGGATCCAGGCCGACTGGCCGGGTCTCCGCCACGTCAACATCATCAAGACCGGCGATCGCACCTACTGCATCATAGCGGAATGGGCGGACATGGACGCCCTGGCCGCCGCCCGGCCGAACATGATCGCCACGCTCGACACCTTCCGCGACACGCTCGAGGACCTCGGCGGAGGCCTGGGCGTGACCGATCCTGCCTCAGGCCCGGTGGTGCTCGCACTGAAGTAAAGGACTTCGCCCCCTCCCCGGCTGTCACCCGAGGGATAGGCTTACCGTCGCCTCCAGCGTTCGTCGCCTTCGAGGAGGTGCACCCATGACCAAGCCGCCGTTTAAACTGCGCGCCGCGGCCTTCGCCCCCCGGATGGTCGTCGCCGTCTGTGCGCTCCTGTGCGGCTGCGCCGGAGCGCCCGGCGCCCCCGACGAAGGCCCGGCCGTCGCCCGCGGAGCGCTCATCGCCGAACAGGCCTGCAGGGCCTGTCACGCGACGGGTCTCGTCAACGCGAGCCGGTTCCCGGGCGCGCCGCCCTTCCGGAACATGCGTCTTCGCCGCAACGCGGTCAGCTATGAGCGACGCATGGCGCAGATGCACCTGGGCCGCTTGACCATGCCGCCGGCCGAGATCAGCCTGCAGGACGTGGACGATATCGCGGCCTACGTCCGTAGCCTCAGGGCGCCCACGAACCGCTGAGCCGTTGCGGCAACTCAAGGTGCGCCGCCCGCGCCTGCTGGAACCTGCAGCCCAGCAGGAGAAAACCCATGAAGCTTCCACGCTCGAAGATCGTCCGAGCCCTCGCGATAGGCCTGATGGCCGCCGCAGCGGCGGGCGCGGCGAGTGCGCTCGCCTTCCGAAACGGCGGCCAGGTCGAAGTGACCGGCGGCTTCACCGACAGCCTCTTCGCCGCCGGTCGTCAGGTGGTCCTGGACCTGACGAGCAGCGACGACGTCTTCGCCGCCGGACGCAGCATCCAGGCCCGGCAAATCCATGCAGACCACCTGTTCGCGGGCGCGGCGAGCTTCGGCTTCGCGGCGGGCCAGGTCCACGACGCCATCGTCGCGGCGGGCGAAGCGCGGTTCGAAGGCGGGCGGATCGAGGACGACCTCGTCGCGGCGGCCGGGACCCTGCGACTGGGCCCGGCCTTCGGCGTCGGCGGCTCGGCCGTGCTGACCGGCGGCGACATCGAGGTGCAGGCCCCGGTCGGCGGGGAGCTTTCGGTCTCCGGCAAGATTGTCCGCATCGACGGGATCGTGACCGGATCGGCCGACCTGACGGCGCAGCGCTTGGTGATCGGCCCCAACGCCCGCATCGGCGGCGACCTGGTCTATTCGGGCGGGACGGTCGACATCTCGCCGGAGGCGGTGGTGACCGGACGCCGCGTCGCGCGCCCCGACGGGGCGTCCAAGGCGCCGCACGGCCTGGTGGCGGGGGCGGTCGCCGCCGCCGCCATGGCCTTCCTGGTCTTCGTGGTCGGCGGCGCGGTGCTCGTGCTCGCCGCGGCGAGCGCCTTCCCCAGCCTGATGGAGCGGTCGGCGGGCCGGCTCGAAACCCGGCCCGCCGCCTCGGTCGGGATCGGATTCCTGCTGCTGTTGATCGGGCCGGCGGTCGTCGGCCTCCTATTCGTCTCCCTCGTCGGCCTGCCGCTCGGCCTGCTTGTCGCGGCCCTATACCTGGCGGCCGCGCCGCTCGCCCTGGCCACGACGGTCTATTGGCTGGGCATGAAGGCGCGCCGGGCGGCGGCGCGCGGTCGCCCGCTGGAGCCTGCGAGCGGCTGGGCCCGGCTGGGCTGGTCCCTGCTTGCGGTCCTGGCCCTGCTGGTCCTGGGCGCGATCCCCCTGGCAGGAGGCGTGGTCTGGGCCGTCGCCTTCATCGTCGGCCTCGGCGCGGTGGCCGTCGAAGGGCGACGCGCCCTGGCCCACGGCTGATCGGAGCCGGTCGGCCGCGAGAGCCCCTCCGGGCGGGAACGTTCGGCGTGAGGGGCGCGGCCGGACCCGCCCGCCGCCTGGGCGGAGAGCGGCCCCGGCGCGGCGATCAGGACTTGGCGGCGGGGACCGGCGCGTAGAAGCCGGCGATGTGCAGCTTCACGGTCACGGGCTTGTCGGACTGGTTCTGGAAGAACCAGCCGTAGTGGCCGGGCTTGTCGACGGTGAAGGCGCCGCTGCCCTTGGTCTCCATCTTCTTTTCGAAAGAAGCGATGACCTTCTCGGGGTCGGCGGGGTCCTGGCCGTGCAGCTCGTAGTAGAACTCGCCGCCGGGCTGCGCGCCCTCGGCGGTCCAGCTGTAGACGAGGGTGTCGCCCGCGCTCATCTGCACCATGTGCTCGCGCTCGCTGTCGTAACTCTTGTTGGGCGGCAGGGTGATGGAGACGTCCTCCGAGCGCATCTCGCTGGCGTAGGTCTTCATCGGCGCGGCCGCGGGCGCCGCGGCGGGAGGCGGCTGGGCGACGGGCGTCGCCTCGGGAGCGGTCGCCACGGGTTTCGGCTGGCCGCAGCCGGCGAGGAGGGCGCAGACGACGAGGGCCGGGGCGTGGCGGCCCGGGCGTTGGATCAGACTGGACATCGTAGAATCCCTGGGGCTCGATCGCGGCCGGACCGGCCGCGCCCTACAGTCCGACCCTCCCCCCGCGAGGGCCTTGATCCCACGCAACGCCGGGACGGCGAGGCGGGGCTCGCGGGGCGTGGGCTTTCGAGCCTGGTTAGGGTGGCGCGCCGTCCCCCGCCCCGCCTTTGTCGCGGGCGATGGCCCTTGCCAACGATGGGACGCGCAGGCGCTTGTAGAGCTCGGCGACCGCGACGACCGTCGAAGCCAGGCCGAAGGTCCACAGCCATTCGACCGGGCCGATCGGCTGAAGTTCCAGCACCTGGCTTAGCCCCGGCAGGTACATGGCCGCGACGTGCAGGGCGGTCGAGCCGGCGATGCTGGCTATCAGGATGGGGTTGGCCCGCCATGGGACGGCGAACGCCGAGCGGCGCTCGGAGCGGCAGTTCAGGACGTGGGCGTTGTCGAACAGGACCAGGAAGGCCAAGAGGAGGTTCCGGGCGGCCGGGGCGTCGTAGCCCGCCACGCCGGTAAGCCACCAATAGAGGCCGAATCCGACCCCACCGATGTAGATTCCCGTCAGTAGGCACTGTTCGATCATCTGCCGGTCGAAGATCGGCTCCCGGGGCGACCGGGGCGGGCGTCGCATCAGGCCGGGTTCGCGGCCTTCGAGGGCCAGGGCGGCGTCCTGCACCCCCTCGTGGATGAGGTTAAGCCACAGGATCTGCACCGGGGTCAGGGGCATGGGCAGGCCGGTGGCGATGGCCAGCAGGAACAGCAGGATCTCGGCGATCGCGGTGCTGATCAGCAGCCAGACGATCTTGCGGATGTTGTCGTAGGCGTTGCGCCCCTCTTCGATGCCGTTGACGATGGAGGCGAAATTGTCATCGGCGATGATGAGGTCGGCGGCGGCCCGGGCCACGTCGGCGCCCCGCGCCCCCATAGCCACGCCCACGTGGGCGGCCTGCAGGGCCGGGGCGTCGTTCACCCCGTCGCCGGTCAGGGCGACGAAGTGGCCGTGGCGCTGCAGGGTCTCGACGATCAGCCGCTTCTGGGTGGGCTCCACGCGGGCGTAGACCTCGGCCTCCAGGATCGCGCGGTCCAAGGCCTCGCCCTCGAGGCGCCTGAGCTCCGGTCCCGTCACGACGCGGAGCGGAGGATGCGCCGGGTCGAGTTGAGCGGCGATGGCGCGGGCGGTGTCAGGGTGGTCGCCGGTGATCATCCGCACCTCGACTCCCGCCTCGCGGCAGCGGACCACGGCCTCGGGCGCCTCGGCGCGAAGAGGATCGATCAGGCCGACCAGCCCCAGCAGCCGCAGTCCCCGCAGGTGGTCGTGGGCCAGCGCCTTGCCATGGTTGGCGACGGGGCCGGACGCCACGGCCAGGACCCGGTAGCCCTCCGCCGCGAGGGCCCGCGCCGCCGCCTCGGCCGCTTCCCGGTCGAAGCCGTCGCACATGGCCAGGACCTGTTCGGGGGCGCCCTTCACCTCGGCCCGCACCTCGTCGGCGGCGGCGTGCAGGCCGGCGCAGTAGCCGCGCTCCGGCTCGTAGGCCAGGCTGCTGAGCAGCGGGGCGGCGGGCAGGAGCCGGTCCCGATGCAGGCTGAGCTTGGCGCCCAACACCAGGAAGGCGACGTCGACGGCGTCCCCTGCGGCTTCGACCCCGCCCTGGGCGATCGACAGGACGGCCTCGTTGGCGAGCACGCCGGCGCGGGCCAGGGCCTGAAGCGCGCGGCCCTGTTCGGGCGAGGCCGGGGGCTTCGGCCTAGTCACGTCGAGCCCCTCCCCGTCGACCTCGAGGACCGAGCCGTCCGGCAGCCACACCCGCTTGATGGTGAGCCGGTTCTCGGTGAGGGTGCCGGTCTTGTCGGTGGCGATGAGGGTGCACGAACCCAGCCCCTCCACGGCGGGCAGCCGGCGCACCACCACGCCGCGCCTGGCCATCCGCGCCGAGGCGACCGACAGGGCGATGGTGATCGCCACCGGCAGGCCTTCGGGGATGGCGGAGACGGCGAGGGCGACGGCCAGCAGGAAGATGTCGGCGAACGGGGCGCCGCGGAGCGCCTGGCCTATCGCCAGCAGCACCACCACGGCCAGGGTCGCGGCCGCGATCCGCCGCGAGAACGCCTCCATACGCAGGAGCAGCGGCGGGCGCGCGCCCGGCGCCGCCAGCGAGCGGGCGATCCGGCCGAGCTCCGTCCCCTCCCCCACTTCGCACACGACGCCCAGGCCCCGGCCGGCCAGCACGGTCGTCCCGGCGAAGACCATGTCGAAGCGGTCGGCCACGGCGTCATCGAGGGCGGCCGGATGATCGGCGGTCTTGTCGACCGCCTGGGATTCGCCGGTGAGCAAGGACTCGTCCGTCCTGAGCTGCTCGCTGGAGATGAGGCGAAGGTCGGCGGGCGCCGCCGCCCCGGGCTCCAGCAGGACCACGTCGCCGCGCACCAGGGTCTGGACCGGCGGCTTCTGGCGGCGCCCGTCGCGCAGCACGGTGGGGACGAGCGCCAGGGTCTTGTTCAAGGCCGCCGCGCTGGCCTCGGCCTTCGAGGACTGGACCGCGCCGATGGTCGCGTCGACCAGCAGCACGACCAGCACGAACGCCGCGTCGCTCCAGCGCCCAAGGGCCGCGGAGACCACGGTTGCCGCGAGAAGGACGTAGATGAGGGGACTGCGGAACTGCTCGGCGAAAACGCGCAGGATTCCGGGCCGTTTCGGCTCCGGCAGGCGATTGGGACCGTCGCGGTCGAGCCGCCGGCGAGCCTCCGCCTCGCTTAGCCCCTCGGGACGGCTGTCAAGCCGCGACAGCACCTCCGACGCTTCCAGCGTGTGCCATGCGACGGGTCGGGTGGATTCCATGTCCGCGATTAGCAGGCCGCGCGGTCCGACGGCTTGAGGCTGGTCAAGGCGCCTTGGAGCCACCCTCCAGGAGCCCTTCGACATAGAGGGTCTTGACCAGGACGTAGATCACGACGGCCAGGGGCGTGGCGAAGAGCACGCCCAGCGGCCCGAACAGGATGCCGAAGGCCAGGACCGCGAACAGGGTCAGGGCCATGGGCAGCTGGGCCATCTGGCGCAGGAGCAGCGGGCTGAACAGGTTGCTCTCGAACTGCCCTACGCCGACGTAGATCAGCACCGCCCAGACAAGCTTGTCCGGTCCGTCGGCCAAGGCGAGCAGGACGCCCGGAGCGGCGACGACGAAGGGCCCGACCAGAGGCACGAACTGGCCGATGCCGGCGAGCAGACCCAAGGCCAGGGGCGAGCGCACGCCCGCCAGCCATAGGGCGCCGCCGACGCAGGTCCCGACCAGCACCATCGAGCCCATCTGGCTGACCAGCCATTGCCGAAGCGCCGCGCCGCAGGCCTCCAGCGCCTGCTCCAGCTTCGGGCGCACCGCCACCGGCGCCAGGCGCAGGACACCCTGCAGGTAGTTGTCGGGCCGCGCGGCCAGGAACAGGCCCGCGAACAATACGATGACGAGGGAGGCGGCGGCAGAGGCCACGCCTCCGGCCAGCCGCGGCGCCCAGGCCAGCAGCCAGCCCGTGCGGCCGTCCAGAGCCCGCAGCTCGGCCAGGATGCGCCCGCCCAGCGGTGAACCGGACAGGCGGGCCTGAAGCTCGGCCCAGGCGGCGGGCACCGTCACCGATAGGCTCGCGAGCTGGCGTCCCGCCTGGCTGCCGAACAGCCACAGGGACAGGCTCGCCAGCAGGGCCAGCACCACCACCGCGCCGGCGAGGCTGCCGGTGCGGCCCAGGGGCGTGCGGCGGCGGATGGGATCGGCCACCGCCCTCAGGACGATCGCGCTCAGCACCGCGCCGAAGGCGAGCAACAGCACCTGAGCGACGGCGACCAGCACATAGGCGAGGACGGCGAGGCTGCCGACGATCAGCACCCTGCGGACGAAGCGGGCGTCCTGTGAAGGGCCGTCCATGCCGGGGCTACCGGCTGAAGAGGACGGGAACGGGAGAGCGGTGCAACAGCGCGTCGGTGACGCCCCCGAACACCCACTCCTGCACGCGGCTGTGGCCATAGGCGCCGCAGACGATGAGGCCCGCCCCGGTGGACCGGGCGAGGTCGATCAGGATGTCCGCGGGAGGCCCGGCGTCGTCGCGCCGCTCGACCTCGACGGACACGCCATGGCGTTCCAGGCGGGCCGCGACGTCCCCGAGCTCGGCGGCGAGGTCCCTTTCCCCTCCCCCCTCGACGGCGGCGACGAGCACGACCCGTTCGGCGCACTTTAGGAAGGGCAGGCTGTCGTTGACCGCGCGCCTGGCCTCGCGGGTATTCTTCCATCCGACGAGGACGTTGCGGGCGGCGAGCCGGTCGCAACCGGGGGGCACGACCAGGACGGGGGTTCCCGCCGCCATTATCAGCGCGCCGAGGTTGGGACAGGCGATGGGATTGGTCTTGCCGGGGTGGTCGGCGATGACGAGATCGGCCCGCGCCGCCGATTGGCATAGCGTCGCCAGCGGCGGCCCCTCGACCTCCCGCCACAGGGCCCGGTCGCTGAGGGGGGCTGCCGCGCGGCGGAACAAATCCGCGCTCCGGGCCAAATTCTGTCTGATCTCCTCGCGCAGCGCCCGCAGCACGGGAGGCCGCATGTAACGCACCGCCGGTTGCAGGAACTCGTCCAGCATGGCGATCCCGACCCCCAGAAGCTGGGCGTCGAAGAGCTGCGCGACCGATATGGCGCAGCGGAGGCGGTCGAGGCGCGATTCCTCGGGTTCGACCTGGACCAGAACGGTTCTCAACGTCATGGGCGGACTCCGGCGCGAACGTGACGCCGGCGCACATTTGCCGCCCTGGGCCGCGGGCGACATGACCTGGATCAAGCCGCGGCGAGTTAGCGGCTGAACAGCACGAACTGGGGCGCGTGTTCGAGCAGGTGCTGGGTGACGCCGCCGAAGGCCCACTCCAAGGCGCGACTGCGGCCGTAGGCGCCGGAGACGATCAGGTCGGCCCCGATACGCTCGGCTGTCTTCACCAGGACCGCTCCGGTCGGTCCGTCGAATGCGGGCGGGTCGAGGCGGCGGGCCGCCACGCCATGGCGCAGCAGCCGGCCGAGCACGGCCTCGATGTCGGCGTCACGATCGACCGCCCCCTTCTCGGCAGCCGAGACCACGGCGACATCTTCCGCATGGCGCAGGAACGGCAGCGCCGCCGAGATCGCCCGCTCGGCTTCCCGGGTCCGCTTCCAGGCCACCAGGACGACCTCACCCGCGAACGGCTTGGCCTTGGGCGGAACCGCCAGCACGGGCAGGCCCACGCTCATCAGAAGGTCGCCCGGCTTCACCGTCTTCCTCAGGTCGCACCAGCCCGCAGGGCGCGGGGCCACCAGCAGGTCCGCCGCGCAGGCGTGGGCGGCCACCGCCTCGTCCGGATAGGCCGCCTCGCCGAACCAGAGCACGGGGACGCCGTCGGCCGCGCGGCGGAACGCGTCCTCGGCGGCAGCCAGCCTGCGGCCGATGTCCACATCGACCCATTCCATCGGATCGCGCTGGGGCTCCGCGACCACAGCATCCACATAGGCCTCCATGGGAACCGCGCCGACCCCCGCCAAGGTGGCCCCGAAACGGCGCGCCACGGACGCGGCCGCGGCGACGAGCCGGCCAGACCCTTCGCCTTCGTCGGCGTGAAGGAGGATGGTCTTGTAGGTCATGGCCGAACTCAGCGCCGCCGACAGCGGAATGCGGCGGCATAGGACATGGCGCTCACCACAAGGCCGGCCCCGCCCGCCACCAGCGCAAAGCTTCCGATCATCGCCGCCATAACCAAGGTCCTCCTTTTTCAGGACAGAGGCTGGGGCCGGTCACAAGGCGCCGCCTTGAGCCGGATCAAACCGGGCGAAGCCTTTGCTGGTCTGCCCCGAGCGGACCTAGGGCGCGGCCGGGGCCGCTTCCGTCCCATCGGGCGCCAGGCTCCGCGCGAGTCTCGCACGAGCGCTGACCATGAGGGCGCAGACCACCCCGCCGTTGACCGCCCAGACGCCTTGGGGATCGTCCACCCCCCACGGCGCGGCCGGGCTGACCTGGCGCACCGGGACGCCCATGAGGTTGTTCGAGGGGAAGAACTCGTGCGCCAGTTCGCGGTGCGCGTGCTGCCGACAGTCGAATTCCGTCAGGATCCGGAAAGATCCCACGCGGACGTCGCCGACTTGGGCCGCGCGGAAGGTCTCGAACCGCACCCATATCCTGATCCGCTCTGGACCGAGCGGCTCCACCTCCGTGGTCGACAGGAAGCCCAGCACTTTCGAGTTGTAGCCGGTCTGAAGGTAGTCCCCGACCTCGATGTAGTCCTTCACCCAGGCGTCGACGCCGGAATCGTCGGAACTCTTCGGCGGGTGCGGGACGACGAACCAGCCGCCCCCGGCGGCGGACGACTTGACCGGCGCGGCGGCCAAGCCGGCGAGGATCGCGACCGCCAGGGCGGGGCCGACGGCGCGAAGCCATGGAGCTGCGGCGGTCACGGCTACGCTTTCCCGCGCGAGTTCAGAAGAGCGCCGTGATCCCGACCTCTGCCTGAGCAGGGTCGGGGCCCAGGTCGGGGTTGTTCCTCAGCAGCCCCGGCGGGGGTTCCGAGCGGACCGTCTGGCGACCCAGAGCGGCGCCCGGCGCGATGCGGACCGCCAACGGGGGATGCTGCGCGTCCTTGGCCGTGAAATCGGGCGCCGTGAGCGGCGCGGCCTCGCTGCTGGCGATCACCCGGCCGACCGGTTCGGACTGTGGCCGGACGGTGAGCGGGGCGACCGTCGATCCGTGGGCCGGCGGCTCGGCCGCGCCCGCGTCCAACGCGGCGGCGCTGAGCGCGCCCATCGCCGCCGCGCTCAGCATGAAGAAGGAAATGATCCGGACGCCCATGGCCGTCGCTCCTCGGCGCCGCCGGCTGGCGACGCTCCAAGATCGCCCAGGCCGGCCGCGCCCGCCTTGCGCCGGCGCAAGGCGGGCATAAACCGCCGTGGCCACGCCCCAGCCGACGAAGCGCCCGCCGAGAGGCGGCTGGCGTCTCGATCGGTTCCGACCCGGACATGTAACGGCGCGCGCGTCCCGAAAGGCCTCGCCTATTCGGGCAATGGCAGGGGCGCGACCCTGGGCCCGGCGTCCGTCGCGGCGAACGCGTCGACGGTGAGCATCAGGCCTTCGGCGAAACGCTCGGCCTGGGTGCCCGCGACAAGCAGTTCGGCGTTCTTTGGGCGCGGCAGGAAGGCGTCGGCGCGCCAGAAGCCCAGGGCCTCCACCGTCGCTTTCGACAAATCGGTCTGCGCCTTGGTCAGATCGGCGAGACCTTCGAGATAGAGACCCGCCATGCGGGCCCACCACGTCCAGCCGCCCCACAGGAGCGACGGGCCGGGTGCGGCGGCCGCAGGGAAGGCAGGGGCGGAATAGGGTTCGGCCATGGGGTAGGTCTCCGGGTATGGCGGCCCTCGGCCGGGGCGTCGGCGCCTCGGAAAGCGCCGCGCCTTGCGGCTTCAGGTGGCCGATTTCACCTTGATGCGGGTTGCGTTCTTCGCCTCCGGCTTCGGGATCGAAATCTTGAGCACGCCCTTGGCCATGACGGCCTTGATCGCGTTCGGATCGATGTCCGCCGGCAACTCGATCGCGCGGGAGAACGCGCCGAAGCTGCGTTCCACCAAGCGGTAGTTGCGATCCTTCTCCTCCCGCTCCGACTTCTTTTCACCCCGGATGCTCAGGACGTCGCCGGCCATGGATATCTGCACGTCGCGTTCTTCCAGGCCGGGAAGCTCGGCGGTAATCTCGATTTCCTTGTCCGTCTCCGACACGTCCATGGTCGGCGTCGTGCCGGCAGGAAAGCTGCCGAAGCTATGGGCGAAGCTGTCGAAAAGGCGGTCGACTTCATGCTGCAGCGCGCCGAAAGCGCTGTCGCGGCGCGCGAGGGCGCGGTTGTCCGTGCGGCCGGGACCGGGACCGTTGGTGTGCATTCTGACCTCCACCGGCCGCCCTGTGCGGCCAGGCCGATCTCACAACGCCCTGCCCAGCGCCGCCTTGCGCCGGATCAAGCCTGCAGGTCGCGGAGAAGGACGAGGTCGGCGAGCGTCTCACGCAACGCCGCCTCCGGCAGCTTTGTCAGGTCGCGGGCCAGTTCGACCACCACCCGACGCGCCGTCTCCGGCCCGAGCCTGCTCCGCAGCGCCGCCAACATGCGGGGCGGCGCGACCAGGGCCAGGCGTTCCACCCCGGCTCCGGCAAGGGACCGCTCCACCCCCGCCGCCACCTCGCCGGCGAAGGTGGAGCGCATCTTCTCGCGGTCGCGGTCGCGGCCGCCGATGGCCGAGCGAGCCGACCCCGTCGGGGCGAAGGCCCGTCCGCGCGTATCGTGCCTGGGGCGACGGAAGGGCTCGTTGTCGAAGCTGGCGCGGACCTCATAGCGGCCGTCGCCATGCCTGAGCAGCAGCCGGGCCCGGGCGGCGTCGGCGACAAGGTAGGCTAGGGAAGGCTCCCTGTGCATCGGAACACCTGACGGCTTGGGTGAAGGGGTGGCGGCGGAGACTTCCGCCGCCGATGGAGTTCAGGCGACACGCAGGTGGTCCTCGACGGTGCGGACTCCGGGCGCGGCCCAGGCCGCCCGCTCGACCAGGTCGCGATCGCGCCAGCAGTCGACCGTACCGTCCAGGGTGACCTTGTCGCCGGCCACCTTCACGTGGATGGCCTGGGCGTCGAGCGCCGCGTCACGGCCCAGGGCGTCCTTGATGCGCTTTTCCACGTCGGCGGCGACGGCGCACGCCTTCAGGGTGATGCTGTTGGTGATGCCCACCACGCCGCGCAGCTTGCGCACGTCGGCCTCGGCGACATGGCGCTGGTATTGCCACTCGACCTCGCCGCTGAGGGTCACCCAGCCCTTTGATACCCGCACCTGCAGTCCTTCGGCGGGGAGCATGACGTTGAAGGCCATGGCCGCGAGGGCGCGCTTGGCGATTTCCTCGTCGGTGGTCACGTCGAGGCCGTCGTACTGCACCTCGATCTCCTGGGCGATGCCACGCACGCCCTTGATCGCCTTGGTGACGCTCTCGGCCTGGTGCTTCTGGATATAGGTGGGGACATGGCCGCTGAGGGTCACGACCCCGCCATGGACCGCGACGCCGATGCCGGCGGAGTCGATGCTGGGGTCGAAATCCAGCTGGTCGATGATCTTCTGACGTAGAATCTTGTCGTTCATGTCGGATTCTCCGTGGTTGAAGCGCGGTGGTCGCGCCGCGCCGGCATATTCGGCGTCCCCCAAGCTCGCGACATGATCGCGATCAAACCTGCCGAAGATCGGGCGGTCGGTATCGGCGCGGCGGAGCCAGGCCGTGCCTTTGGGCGGCTTGGGCCGCCTCCGAGCGCCAGCGGGCCTTGCGCCGGCTCAAGTCGCCCCCTCCCCCGCTGTGGGACAGGTGACGTCCGCTCGAAAGGGATCGCCATGACGCCCGCATTCTCCACCCAAATCCATTGCAGCTTCGAAGAAGCCCTGCAGCGAACGGTCGAGGCCCTCCGTCGAGAGGACTTCGGCGTCCTGACCGAGATCGACGTCCAGGGGACGATGAAGCAAAAGCTCGGCGTCGCGATACCGCCCTACCGCATCCTCGGCGCGTGCAACCCGCCTCTGGCCTGGCGGGCGCTGCAGGCCGAGGACCGGGTCGGGTTGCTCCTGCCGTGCAACGTCGTCGTCCGGGCCACGCCCACGGGCGTCGAAGTCTCCGCTGTCGATCCGGAGGCCCTCATGGCGACGGTGGACAATCCCGGCCTCGCCGCGGTGGCGGCCGAGGCGAGCGCCAAACTGCGGGCGGCCGTGGCCTCGCTTGGCGGTTCGGATTGAGCATCGACGCCCGGGAGCGCCGCGCGTCAGGCCGCCGGTTCCGGGCGCACGGTGCGTAGATGGTTCTCGACCTCGCGCACCCCAGGCACGGCCCAGACGGCGCGTTCGGCAAGGCGCCGGTCGCGGTCGCAGTCCACCGACCCTTCGAGGGCGATCCGGCCGCCCTCGACCCTGGCGTGGATCGCCTGGTTGGCCAGTTCGGGCACGCCGTCGAGCGCCTTGGCGACCGCGGTCTCCAAGGCGCCCGCGGCCGCGTGCGGGGTCGATCTGTCTGGCGTTTGGTTCATCGCGCCCTCCGAGGAAAACAGGCCGCGGCGCATATCGCCGCCAACGAAGCTTCGCCATCTCGCGCAAGGTCCGTAATGCGCCGGATCAATTCGGCCGACGGCGCCCACGGCCTTGCGCCGGCGCAAGGCGCTATGCGCCGGTCGGGTCCAAGGCGAGGCCTCAAAGCCCAAGGAGGCCGTGATGGACCCCGCACTCCGCGCCAAGATCCTGCAACTGCTCGACGAGCACCGCATCATGAGCTTGGCCACCCTGAGACCCGACGGCTGGCCGCAGGCGACGACCGTGGCCTACATCAGCGAAGGCTTGACCCTGTTCTTCACGTGCAGCCGGGAGAGCCAGAAGGCGCACAACCTCGCGGCCGACAATCGCGTTTCCCTGACGATCGACCGGGACACGCCGGACCCCATGGCCATCACCGGCCTGTCCATGGCCGCGCGTGTCCACCCCGTGGGCGACGCCGGATTGATCCGGCGCATCATGTTCGAGCTCCTGCCCGCCAAGTACCCGGAATACCGGACCATGATGGCCGGCGCAGACCTGCAAGGCATGGCGGTCTTCCGGGTGGAGCCGGAGGTGATCTCGGTGCTGGATTACAGCAAGGGCTTCGCCCACACCGACCTCGTGTCGCTCGCCGCGGCCGCCTGATCGCCGCTGCGGCGGCGCAAGGAAGGCGAAAGTCACCCCGCCGCCGGCCCCCGACGGGCCGCAAGTCGGCCTTGCGGCGGATCAAGGCGGGCGACGGGCCGGGCGACGATTGTTAGCGGACAGAACGGAGATTTCTCCCATGGCCCATTCCTGCGCGACCGCCGTGGCCTTGGCCGGCCTCGCCGTGCTGGCCGCCGGCTGCGCCGCCGAAGGCGGACCCGTCCGCGTCGGCCGCTACGAGGACCTGGCCGCCCGGGGGGCCGTGATCGCCCGGACGCGATGTTCCGGCTGCCACGCGATCGACCTCGCATCGGACAGCCCCCGGGCGAGCGCCCCGCCGTTCCGCGTCCTGCGCATCCGCTTCAACGAGATCACCTGGGAGCGGACGACACGTGCGATCTCGGAAGGCGGCCACGACGAGATGCCGCCCGTGCCGATCGACGAGCTCGACGCCCGCGACCTGAGGACATTCATCAATTCGCTGAAGTAGGCGCCGCGTCCTGCCCGCGCCGATGGTCGCCCCGGACATTCAATCCCGGTCGTTCAGGGCGTGGAGATAGGTCTTCAGGTGGGCCACCTCGTCGGGCCCAAGGGTGACCTGGGGCATGTCGGGATGGGGCGGTCGGCGCCCCTCCTCCAGCGACGGCGGATGGTCCGCCAGCATACCCCGCTCCAGGAGCGCGTCTATCGCGCCCCGCGAGCGCAGCGTGCGGAACGGCGGCGCCACGGCGAGCGGGCTTGGGCCCTCGGCGACGGCATGACAGCCGCCGCAGGCGCGTTGGGCGACGATACGCCCTGCAGCGGCGTCCGGGCCGGTCGCGGCCATGACGGGCGCGCCGCCGGCGGCAAGCACGGTCAGTACGCTTCCGACGAGAAGGGCGATGTTCACGGGACCGTCGGCCATCGGTCTCGGCGTCAGCTTGATCGATCGCACGGCGGGTCTCCCGAAGTCCGGGGGCAGGTTGGAGTAAGCGGCCGCCGCGGCCTTGATCCGGATCAACCGCCCCGACCGAGGCTTGATCGGGCTCACAACGTCGCAGGTCGGGCCGGGCGATCTCTTGCCGAACGGCGGGCATGGCCGCGCCAGCTGTCGAAAAGGAGCCTGAAATGCGCAGGGTCGAAGGCAAGGTCTGCATGATCACGGGCGCCAGCGTCGGCCTGGGCCGGGCCACGGCGTTGCTGCTGGCGCAGGAGGGCGCCCGCCTGGTGCTCACCGACGTCAACGGCAAGGAAGGCGAGGCCTTGGCGGAGAAAATCAACGCCACCGGCGGCGAGGCGATGTTCATTCGCCACGATGTCGCCAGCGAGCCCGAATGGATCGAGGCCGTCCGCTTGGCGGCGCAGCGCTTCGGCCGGATCGACGTCCTGGTGAACAACGCCGGCGTGGCGCTGCCCGGCGGCGTCGAGGCGACCAGCCTCGAGCAGTGGCGCTGGCTAATGGGCGTCAACCTCGACGGCGTGTTCCTGGGCGCAAAGCACGTGCTGCCGGCCATGCGGGAGCACGGCGGCTCCATCATCAACCTGTCCTCGATCGAGGGCCTGATCGGCGACCCGAACCTCGCCGCCTACAACGCCAGCAAGGGCGGGGTGCGGCTCCTCACCAAGTCGATGGCGCTCGATTTCGCCGGCCGCGGCTACAACATCCGCGTGAACTCCATCCACCCCGGATACATCTGGACGCCGATGGTCGAGGGCTACGTCTCCGGCAGCGACGATCCCGAGGGCATGAAGCGGGCGCTGGCCGCCCTGCACCCGCTGGGCCACATCGGCGAGCCCAACGACATCGCCTATGGCGTGCTCTACCTCGCCTCGGACGAATCCAAGTTCGTGACCGGCAGCGAACTCGTGATCGACGGCGGCTACACGGCCCAGTAGCCTTACGTAGAGTCCCCTAAGGCATCATCCGAGCTACTTCGCGCCGGCCATAATCTTAAGGTTCGGTTATCGACGAGGGAGGTCGGGAATGTTGGAGCACACAGATTTCTTCCATCCGCGCTTCGTCGCCCGGCCCTTCGGCGGTTCGCCCGAGCACCGGATTCTGATCGACGACCTGGACCTCCCGCCCCGCGACCGGGCCATGTCGTGGGACACCTTGCGGGACGACGACCGGCGCCAGGAAACCCACCACCGCATCAAGAACGGTCTGCAGCTGATCGCCAGCCTTCTGAACCTACAGGCCCGAGAGGCCGAGGCCGCAGGCGCGAGCGAGCAACTCAAGGAGGCCGCGGGCCGCGTGGCCGCCGTGGCGCGACTCCACGAGCACCTGCAAAGGTCGAACGCAGAACGGGTGGACGTCGGCGACCTGCTCTTCGACGTTTGCACCGAGCTCGCCCGGAGCGCCGGCTGCGACCGCCGCGGCATCCGCTTCGACCTCGCCCTCGACGGCGGCGAACAGCCCGGCGACCGGGCGAGTTCGCTGGCGCTCATCGTGAACGAGCTGGCGACGAACTGCCTTAAGCACGCCTACGCCGATCGCGGCGGGGTGGTCGCCGTACGTTTGGAACGGCAGGGAAGCCGCTACCGCCTCAGCGTCGCCGACGACGGCCCCGGCTTCCCTGCCGCGGGAAGCCGCCCCGGCGGCCTCGGCCTGACGCTGGTGGAGCAGCTCGCCAGGAGCCTGGGCGGACGCGTCGTCGTCGAACCGACCCGAAACGGCGCGTGCGTCGCCGTCGAGTTCGGCTGAACCCGATGCGGACCCGATATCGGATCCTGGGCGGCGTGATGGCGGCGGCGGGACTTGTCCTGCTGGCAGCCCTGGGCTTCGCCCTCTACGACCACGAGGCGTCGAAGGTGTTGATCGACCTCGGCATACCCGGCGCCCTGCTGGCGAGCCTGGCCGGCCTTTCGCTGCTGCTCATCGGGGTCGCCGTGGCCGTTCGGCGCGGCGGGCGGGTCAGCCGGCGGGGCTGAGTTCGGCGGCCAGGCGGCGCAACAGCCCCATCCGTTCCGCGTCACCCGCAGCCGCCTCCAGCCTCTCGTTCAGGTCGCCCAGGAACGCGGCGCGCGCATTGTGCCAGTCCAGGGCGGTGGCCGCTTCGGCCGGCAGCCTGGGCGGCGGGGCCGGCAGGGCCTCGGCCGCCCGCTTCCCCAGGTTGAAACCCTGGTCCAGGGCGGGGATGAGGAGACGGTCCCCGGCGACGCCGGCCGCCTGGAGCCGCCGGGACAGGCCCGCGAGGGAAGACGGCTCGCCGTGGGCGAGGAAAATGTTCCCCGCGATCGGCTGGCGCGCCGTCGCCCAGGCCACCAGCCCCGCCGCGTCGGCGTGGCCGGAATAGATGTCGAGGGCGCGGATGCGGGCGCGAACCCGCACCTCGTCCCCCTGGATCCGCACCACTTCGCGTCCTTCGACGAGCAGGCGGCCAAGGGAGCCGGACGCCTGGAAGCCGGTGATCAGCACGGTCGCCTCCCGTCGCCACAGCAGGCGCTTCAGGTGCTTGCGCACTCGCCCAGCGTCGCACATCCCGCTGCCCGCGACGATCAGGTGCCACCCGGTCAGCCTGTCCAGGCCGTCACTGTCCCAGGGCTTCTCCAGGAAACGGATGCGCTTTGAGCTTTGGATCGTCTCGAAGGGATTGCGGCCGGCGTCCTTGTTCCAGCCTCGGCGCAGGAAGACTTCGGTCGCCTCGATGGCCAGGGGGGAATCCAGGAAGATATCGCCCTCAGGGACGTCGCCCTGCTCCATAACGGCGACGATGTCGGCGAGCAGCTCCTGGCTGCGCTCGACCGCGAAGGCCGGGATGAGGACGGGCCCGCCCGCGGCGTGGGCGTCACGCAGTTCCTGAGCCAACATCCGGCGGCGCGCGGCGTTGTCGAGCCGCGGCCGTTCCCGGTCGCCGTAGGTCGATTCCAGGATCAGGTGGTCGACGCCCGCTGGGCCCTGCGGATCGCGGGCGTACTCGCGCCCGCCCGGACCCAGGTCGCCGGAGAACAGCAGCCGTTGGGGACCGTCCTCGCCGTCGACCGTCACCTCGATCGAGGCGGAGCCGAGGATATGGCCGGCTTCCCAATAGCGGGCCCGCAGCCCCGGAACGATCTCCACCTCCTCGTCGAGCTTCACGGTGCGGAACAGGGCCAGCGTCGGGGCCACGTCTCGCGCGGTGTAGATCGGTTCGACCGGCGGCCTGCCGCGCTGCTGGTTGCGGCGGTTGAGGTGCTCGACCTCGCTTTCCTGAATCTCGCCGGCGTCGGCCAGCATGATCCGGGCGAGGTCACGTGTCCCGGCGGTGGCGTAGATCGCGCCCTCGAACCCGGCTCGCACCAGCTTGGGCAGCAGGCCGGAATGGTCGAGGTGGGCGTGGGTCAGCAGCACCGCGTCCAGCTTCCTCGGGTCGAAGGGGAAGTCCTGATAGTTCAGCGCCTTGAGCGCCTTCGGGCCCTGGAACATGCCGCAGTCGATCAGCACGTTCGCCCCACCCGTCTGGAGGCGGGCGCAGAAGCCGGTGACGCAGCCGGCCGCGCCGTGGAAGGTCAGGTGAACGCTCATGCGGAGACCTCGTCAGCCATGGCGCGGGCCAAGAGGGGGGCCAGCGGCGCGGCGTTGCTCGGATGGGAAACGGAATCGGTGGAGACGATGCGGCCGACGCCGGCCGCGCGCAGACGGCGCTCGACCTGGACGCCGAACAGGGCGTGGGTCACCGCCAGGTCGATCTGCGCGGCCCCGGCGGCCCCGACCGCCTCCGCCGCCGCGACCAGGGTGGAGCCGCTGGAGCAGATGTCGTCCACCAGCATGACGGGGCGGCCGGCCAACCGCTCGGGATCGGGCGCGTCCAGCCGGATCGACCGGTCGCCCAGCCGGCGCTTGCGCATCACCAGGCTGGGGACCCCGAGCGCGTCCGCGACCTCCGCCGTCCAGGCGGCCGACTCCGCGTCGGGGCCGACCACCACCAAGTCCGGCGGCGGCGGACCAAGGACCTTCGCCAGCATCGCGGCGGCGGGAAGGCTGTCGGCGCGGACGCCGAACACCGCCGACAGGTCGCGGGTGCGGTGCAGGTGGGCCTCGACGGTGACGACGCGGTCGAACCGCGGCCCGAGCAGCGCGGCAATCACGTCGCGGCTGAGGGGCTGTCCCGGGGCGAACACGGCGTCCTGGCGCAGGTAGCAGAGGTAGGGCGCGACCAGGACCAGCCGTTCCACTCCCGCCCGCCGCCACGCGTCGGCGGCGAGCAGCAAGGACACCAGCTTGTCGTTCGGCCGGTCGAGGGAGCGGTAGGCGAGCACCACGCGCGAGCCAGGCATGACGGTCGGCAGGACCTCGCCGTCGGGAAAGACGTGCAGCCCGATGGGGGCGAACGCCACGCCCAGGGCGGCGGCGAGGGCGCGGGCGGGGACCTCGTCCTCGGCAAATGCGTGGACGGCGACGTTCACGGGACGGCCATGCGGAAGCCCGCGTCCTCGCCGGCCGCCTCGACCGCGAAGGCGAAGTCGGAGGGGTCGACGCCGTGGATGCGGAACAGGGGATCGCCGGCCCGAACCGCCTGACCCACGCCCTTGATCAGGTCGATGCCCGAGCCGGGATCGGTCGGCGCCCCGGCGAGACGGGCGATGGCGGCGATGCGGCGGCAATCGACCCCCTGGACCCAGCCGCTGCGGTCGGCGAGCACCTCATAGGTCAAGGGCCCCAGGCCGCCCTCGACCGGGGACGGTCCCTGGGCCTCGGCGATGGCCTCAAGCTTGCGCAGCGCGGCGCCCGATCGGAGCAGCTCACGCGCCCTCGCCTCCCCTTGCCCGCCGGGAAGCGCCGGGTCGGCTTCGAGGATGCGGCCGGCCAACCGCACCGCCTTCTCGCGGAGATCGGCCGGCGCGGCGGGGTCGCCGGCCAGGACGGCGCGGACGTCGCGCGCTTCCAGGGCCGGCCCCACGCCCCGGCCGATGGGCCGGGAACCGTCGGTGACCACCACGTCGAGGGAGATGCCGATGCGGTCCGCCACATACTGGAACAGCTTGCCGAGCCTGAGGGCGGCCTGGGGGTCGCGCACCTTGGCGGTCGGGCCGACGGGCAGGTCGATCAGCAGGTGGGTCGACCCGGCCGACACCTTCTTCGACAGGATGGAGGCGACCATCAGCTCGGCGGTGTCGAGGGCCAGCGGGCGCTCCACCGAGATCAGCACGTCGTCGGCCGGCGAAAGGTTCACCCGCCCGCCCCAGACGAGACAGGCGCCGCAGCGGTCCACCACCGGCCGGATCTGGTCCTCGGCGAGGTCCACCCGAGCGAACATCTCCATGACGTCCGCGGTGCCGGCCGGCGAGGTGATCGCCCGCGACGAGGTCTTGGGGATGGTCAGGCCGTGGGCCGCAACGATGGGGACCGTGATCAGGGACGTCCGGTTGCCCGGGATGCCGCCGATGCAGTGCTTGTCGACGACGAGGGGCCGGTTCCAATCGAGCCGAGCGCCCGCCGCGATCATGGCCCGGGTCAGGGACAGGGTCTCCTCGGGCGTCATCAGGCCGGCGCAGGCGACCAGGAACGCGGCGACCTCCATGTCGGACAGACGGTGCTCGACCAGGTCCTGCACCACGGCGGCCAGCTGGACGCTATCCAAGGTCGCCCCGCCGATCTTGGCCTTGATCGCCGCGAAGCTCTTGGGCGGCGGAGCCGGCGCGATCTCGACCGGATCGTCCGGCGCTATGCCCAGGCGCCGGAAACAGGGTTGGGTGAGGCCCGCCTGGTCCGGCGCGACCAGGTCGGCGGCGTCGGCGATGACCACCGTGGCCAGCAGGGTGCGCCCCCCCGCCCTGATCTCGACCTTCCGCGCCCCGCTCAGCCGCTCGGGGCGCAGCGCGAGGTTGTCGCGGGCGAGCACGACCATGTTCTCCCGGAAGGTGTTGATCGGCAGCGGCCGCGCCTTCAGGAGCGCCCGGCCCGGTCGCCGGGCAGGCTCGGGGTTCATGCCGGCGCCTCAGGACAAGCGGGCGACCGTGTCGCGAACCTGCTGGAGGTTCTGCGCCACGGCGGCTTCGGACATTTCGGGGCCCACGCCCCCGAAGTGGACGTGGCCCAGCCCCTGGAGGCCGCAGACCCGGGCGACGTGGCTGTCGAAGAGGGTGCGGATCGCGTTCCACGTCCCCTCCTCCTCCAGCCAGGCCGCCGGGGCCCCGGAACTGGTGAAGCTGATCATCTTGCGGTCGAGCAGGAGGGGCTGGTTGCCCCCGCCGGCGATGGGGCCGTAGCCGAAGCCCATGGTGAAGACCCGATCGACATAGCCCTTGAGCATGGCCGGCGGGGCGTTGAACCATAGGGGGTAGACGAAGGCGAAGACGGCGGCGTCGCCGACCGTCGCCCGTTCGGCCTTCACGTCATCGGCCGGGGAAAAGCCCGGGCGCGGAATCTCGCTCGCCTTGAGGCAGGGGTCGAAGCCCATGCGGTAGAGGTCCCGCAGGACGGCCTCCCCGCCCTTCTGCCGCACGGCCTCGCAGTAGGTTTCGGCCACCGCCAGGGTGAAGCTGTCGGGATTGGGATGGGCGACGATCACGGCGTGCTTCACGGCCTGTCCTCCGGTGCGGTGCGGCTCTCAACGGCTGAACAGTATCGGCCGGTCGCCCGCGTCGAGGAGATAGGCGGTCACTCCGCCCAACGCCCATTCGCGAAGCCGGGAATGGCCGTAGGCGCCCAGCACGACCAGGCCGCACTCTCGGCTGCGGGCGACGTCCATCAGGTCATCCACCACCGACTCCCCGATCTGGGGCGCGATGGAGGCCTCGGCGAACACCTGGTGCCGGGCCAGCCGTTCGACCAGGTCGTCGAGACCGGCCTGGGCCTGGCCGCCCACCGCGTCGTGCTCGGCCACCTGGACCAGATGCACGTGGTCGGCCGCCTGCAGCAGCGGCAAGGCGTCGGAGACGGCGCGCCGGGTTTCGCGGGTGTTCTTCCAGCCGACCAGGACCTTGCCGCCCCGAATCTGGCTGTGGCCGGCGGGGAAGAGAAGCACCGGCAGGCCGCTGCCCATGATCAGGTCGGTCGGCGAGGCGAAGCGGCGGTCGTCGGTCTTGGCCGGGACACGGCTGGCGATGATCAGGTCAGCGCCGCAGGCCAGGGCGTTCATGGCCTTGGCGGGGTAATCGACGAGGCCGCGCCAGACGATCGGATGCTTGTAGTCCTTGGCGGCGCGCTTGAACTTGGCCTCGGCGGCCGCGATGTCGCTGTCGACAAGGCCGCGCAGCGCCATGATGGTCTCGCCGTCGGCATAGCCCAGCGTCGGATCGACGTAGGGGTCCCAGGCGAACGCGCCGACGCCGACGATGGTGGCGCCGAAACGCTCGCCCAGGGCGAAGGCCGCCTGCAAGCGGCTGTCGGCGTCGGAATCCACGCCTGCGTGGACGAGGATGGTCTTGTAGCTCATGTCGGCCTCCGGACTTGGCGCCTGAGGCGCCGTGGCAAGGTCTTGTCGCCCGGCCCGCCGGATCGCGACATGATCCGGCTCAAGCCGCCAGATCGAAACTGAGGGTCACGATTTCGGCTGCGTCCGTCGCCAGCACGGTGGCGCCGAGGCGGCGCCCGAGGTCGACCATCCCGCCGTTGCTGACGAAAACGTCTCCCGTCACCCGACGGACGCCCCGGGCGCGGGCGTAGTCCAGGCCGGCGCCCAGAAGGGCCCGGCCCAGACCCCTGCCCTGCAGGTCGCTGCGCACCAGGACGACGAAGTCCGCCGTTTCGAAGTCGGGGTCGCCCGCCATCCGCACGAAGCCGGCGATCGCGCTCTCCCCGTCCACCGCGATCAGGGTCATCTCGCGGTCGTAGTCGATTTGCGAAAGGCGGGCCGCGGCGGCAGGACAGTCGAGGTTCAGCCGCCCGAGAAAGCCCGCTCGCAGGTCGTCAGGCGTGCAGCGAGCCATCGTCCGCTCCAGCGCCGGGCCGTCCTCGGGCCTGACCGCCCGCAGAAGGAACCCGGCGCCGTCGGGGAGCGTGACCTCGCGGCTCATCTCGGCCGGATAGGGGCGGATGGCCAGCCGGTCGGCGCCAGCGCCGGCGCGGACCACCACACGGGCGTCCAGGGCGACGACGCCGGCCGCGTCCGCGAGCAGGGGGTTGATGTCCAGTTCGACCACTTCCGGGACATGGACGATCAGCTCCGACAACCGGACGAGCACGGCCGCCACGGCGCCGACGTCCGCGGGCGGCACGTCCCGGTAGCCCGCCAGCAGGCGCGACACTCGGGTGCGTGCGATGGCCTCTCGCGCCAGGGCGGTGTTGAGCGGCGGCAAGGCCATGGCGCGGTCGCGCAGCACCTCCACCGCCGTCCCGCCCTGCCCCACCATCAGCACCGGGCCGAAGGTCGGGTCGTCCGCCACCCCGAGCAGCAGTTCCTGCGCCCCGGGCCGGCGCACCATCGGCTGGACGGTGAAGCCGTCGATCCGCGCCGTCGGCGCCCGCGCCGCGACCGCTTCCAGCATCTCGCGTGCGGCCTGTTCGACCCCCGGCGCCTCGAGGTCGAGCCTGACGCCGCCCACGTCGCTCTTGTGGGTGACGTCCCGCGACAGGATCTTCAAGGCGACCGGGACCGCCAACTCGGCCGCGGCGGCGGCCGCCTCGGCCGGCGTGGCGACCGTGCGGGTCTCGACCACGGGAATCCCGAACGCGGCCAGCAGGCCCTTGGCTTCCGGTTCGGTCAGGACCGAGCGGCCGTCCGCGAGCACGGCCCTGACGATCCTGGCTCCGGCTTCGACCGCGCCCTCGGGAAGGGCTTCGGCGGCCGGCGGGGTCTGCATCAGCAGCCGGCGGTTGCGCCGGTGGTCGACCAGGTGCTGGAACGCCCGAACCGCCTCTTCCGGCGTCTCGTAGGTGGGCACATGGCCCGCGCGCAGGCGTCGCCGCGCCGCCGCGCCTGTGAGGCCGCCCATCCAAGCGGCCAGCAGCGGAGGTTTGGCGCAGGCGGCGTGGGCGTCGAGCATGGCCTCCGCAGCGGCCAAGCCGTCGGAAAGTCCCGTCGGGCAGTTCAGCGCCAGCACGGCGTCCGCCTCGCCGCTCTCGGCCACGGCCTTGAACGCCGCCGCATAGCGGGGTCCATCCGCGTCGCCCAGGACATCGACCGGATTGTTCCGCGACCAGGCGGCCGGAAGCAGCGGATCGAGGCGCGCCAGCAGGGCGTCCGAGAGCGGCTCCAGCCGCCCGCCCTCCTCTTCCAGGGCGTCGGCGGCCATGACGCCGAGCCCGCCCCCGTTGGTGAGCACCACCAAGCGTTCGCCGTCGAGTTGAATTCCCGAGCCCAGGGTCGCGGCGGCGTCGAACAGCTCGCGCAGTTCGGCGACCCGCAGCATCCCGGCGCGGCGGAAGGCCGCGTCGTAGACCGCGTCCGAGCCCGCGAGCGCGCCCGTGTGCGACAAGGCCGCCCGGGCGCCGGCCTCGCCCCGGCCCGCCTTGACCACGATCACCGGCTTGGCGCGGGCGGCGACACGGGCGGCGGACATGAACTTGCGCGCCGCAGTGACGGTTTCGACGTAGAGCAGGATCGAGCGGGTGGCCGGGTCGAGGGCGAGGTGGTCGAGGAGGTCGCCGAAATCCACGTCGCTCATGTCGCCGAGCGAGACCAGGTGCGAGAAGCCCAGGCCGCACCCCGCCGCCCAGTCCAGCATGGTGGTCGCCACCGCTCCGGACTGGGTCAGGAAGGCGATGTCGCCCGGCGGCGGGGTGAGCTGGGCGAAGCTGGCGTTGACGCCCCGGCCGGGGGAGATGAAGCCAAGACCGTTGGGGCCGACGATGCGCATCAGGTGCGGACGGGCGGCTTCCAGCATCCTGCGCCGCAGCCCGGCCCCCTCCTCCCCGCCGGCTTCGCCGAAGCCGGCGGTGACCACCACCGCCGCGCGACAGCCGCGCGCGCCGAGCTCTGCGACCAGCCCGGGGACCGTCGCCGGCGGCGTGGCGATCACCGCCAGGTCGGGGACCACGGGAAGCTCGGCGATCGAACGATAGCTGGCCACGGAGCGGATGGACGTCTCGTGCGGGTTGACCGGCATGACCGGCCCTTTGAAGCCGCTCTCAAACAGGTTGCGGGCCAGGACCGCCCCGACCGAGCCCGGACGGTTGCTGGCGCCCACCAGGGCGATGGCGGAAGGCCGGAACAGGGCGTCGAGGTTGCGGGCGCTCATCGGCGTCTCCTTCAGGGCCGGAGCACGGCCGCGCCGCGAAGCGCGCCGCGGCGCAGGTCGTCCAGGGCGCGGTTCGCGTCGGCCAGCGGATAGACGGTCGTCTCGGTGCGGACGCCGGCCTCGGCGGCGATGCGCAGGAAGTCGATCCCGTCAGCCCGCGTCAGGTTGGCGACGGAGACCACGGACCGCTCGCCCCACAGGAGCTCGTAGGGGAAAGCAGGGATGTCGCTCATGTGGATGCCGGCGCAGACCACCCGGCCACCCTTGCGCACCGCCTTCAGGGCCACGGGGACCAGGCCGCCGTCGGGGGCGTAGATGATGGCGGCGTCGAGCAATTCCGGCGGCGCGTCGTAGCAGCCGCCCGCCCAGACCGAGCCGAGTTCCCGGGCGAAGGCCTGGGCGACAATGTCGCCGGGCCGGGTGAAGGCGAAGACCTTCCGGCCCTGCCATCCGGCCACCTGGGCGACGATGTGGGCGGCCGCGCCGAAGCCGTAGAGACCCAGCCGGGTCGCAGGACCCGCCTTGACCAGGGAGCGCCATCCGATCAGCCCGGCGCAGAGAAGCGGCGCCAGGGCGGCGTCCTCGCCGACCTCGTCCAAGGGCAGGACGAAGCGGGCGTCCGCCACCGCCAGCTCGGCATAGCCGCCGTCTCGGGTGTAGCCGGTGAAACCCGGCGCGTCGCAGAGGTTCTCCTGGCCGTGGAGGCAGAAGGCGCAGTGGCCGCAGGTGTGGCCGAGCCAGGGGATTCCCACCCGCTGCCCGGGCGCCAGGCCCACCACCCCCGAACCCACTCGGTCGACCCGGCCGACGATCTCGTGGCCGGGAACGACGGGCGTGCGGACCGCGGGCAGCTCGCCGTCGACCACATGCAGATCGGTGCGGCAGACCCCGCAGGCGCCGACGCGCACCCGCACCTCGTCTGGGCCGGGCTCCGGGTCGGGCAATTCGCGGGCGACCAGGGCGGCGCCCACCCGCTCCAGCACCATGGCGCGCATCGGGCGATCCTCGCTAGCGGCGACGGTGGGCGAGGTCTTTGGCCAGGGCGGCGGCCGGCGCCGAGGAAGGCCGCCCCCGCGTGTCCACGACGGCGAGGGTCATGGCGGTCCCCTCAGCAGGCGTAGTCGTCGAGGGCGTCGCGGTTGCGCACGACGACGCGCCGGGCGCTCGGCAGGGCGATGGCCCCCTCCCGCTCCAGTTGGGTCATGCTGCGCGACACGGATTCGATGGTGAGGCCGAGGTAGTCGGCGATGTCGGTGCGCGACATCGGCAACTCCAGCCGGTCGGTCTCGGTCCGCTCGGCCAGTTGCAGCAGGAAGATCGCGACGCGCTCGGTCGCGCCCTTGCGGCTCAGCAGCAGCATGTGCTCGCCGAGGCTCTGCAGGTCGCGGGCGGTGAGCGCCCAAAGGTCGCGCGCCGCGCCGTTGTCCCGGTCGGCCGCCCGCTCCAGCGAACGGCGCCGGGCCAGGGCCACCCGGCAATCGGTGACCGCTTCGGCGGAGAGGGCGTGGAGCTCGCCCGGCTCCAGGCCGAAGACGTCGCCGGGATAGTAGAAGGCCACCACCTGGCGGCGCCCGTCGTTCAGCATCCGCGACGTGCGGACCACGCCGGAGACGATCTTGTAGACGAAATCGGCCTCCTCCTCCTGGCCGTAGATTTCTTCGTTACGGTCGAAATCCATGGTGAAGCCCGGAGCGGAAACGCGGGGCGAAAGGGTTATGAGGCCACCCGTCTTCGGAGACATGACGCCGCCGATGCCGGCGCCGCCGAGGTCGGTGAAGGTGTCGAAGCTGCGCATGATGTCCTCCGTCAGGATGGACACTTGCTACCCGCCCTGGTCCGGCCGGAGAATTCGGGTCTTCCCCTTACGTATTCTTCCGGAAGCGGGACTTTCGGCCCCGCCCATGCGTGCGATCAAGGCGCGCCCGGCGGGCGCGGCGAGGATCGGCCGGCAACGGAGATCTTTCCATGAGCCGCCGCATCCTCGTCATCAACGGACATCCCGACCCGAGCCGGCAGCGTTTCGTCGCCGCCCTGTGCGCCGCCTACGCGGAGGGCGCGCGAGCCGCGGGACACCAGGTGCGCCTTATCGAGGTCGGCCGGCTGGCCCTGCCGACGCTTCGCAGCGCCGAGGACTTCATCGGCGGTCCCGTCCCGCCCGCAGCCCAGGGGGCGCAGGCCGACATCCGCTGGGCCGAGCATCTGGTCGTCGCCCACCCCTTGTGGCTGGGCTCCGCGCCGGCGCTCCTGAAGGGCTTCTTCGAGCAGGTGTTCCGCTACGGGTTCGCCGTCCCGGCCCCCGGCGGGAAGGCGTTCGGGGGGCTGCTCGGCGGCCGCTCGGCGCGGGTGGTCGTGACCATGGGAATGCCCGCGGCCATCTACCGCCTGGGCTTCGGCGCCTTCGGCGTACGCGGTCTCGAGAGGGGAATCTTGTGGCTCGCGGGTTTCAGTCCGATCCGGCGCACCCTGATCGGCAGGGTCGAAGCCGACGAGGACGCGCGCAAGCGCTGGCTCCAGCGGGTGCGCGATTTGGGGAAGCGCGGAGCCTGACGAGGCGGCGGCCCCGTCAGCGGCTGAACAGGATGCGCCTGGGCACGTTGGCCAGCAGCTCGGTAGTGACCCCGCCGAAGACCCACTGCTTGGCCCGGGAATGGCCGTAGGCTCCGACAACCATGGTGTCGGCGACGTGCGACTGGGCCCAGCACATCAGGTCCTCGGCGACGGACGGCCCCAGGGCCAAGGGCGGCCAGGTCGCCGGCTCGGCGACGACCCCGTGGCGGGCAAGCCTGCGGACCACGTCGTCCATCTCGCACAGGGCCGCGCCATGGTCACGGTCGTCGCATATCTGGACGATGTGCACGCGCTCGGCGATCTGCAGCAGCGGCAGGGCGTCGGAGACCGCGCGGCGCGTCTCGCGGGTGTTCTTCCAGCCGACCACCACCGTACGGGGCTGCAGGGGCTCTTCGCCGGGAGGCACGACGATCACGGGGACGCCGCTTTCCATCACCAGGTCGACCGTCGACGGGAACCGGCGCCGGTCGTGCAGGCCGCGGCCGGGGCTGGCGACGATCAGGTCCGCGGCGCAGCTCTGGCGCGCCATCGCCGATTTCGGGTAGTCCGTATCGGTCCGCCAGATCGTGGGGAAAGCGTAGCCCTTCGCCGCAGTCCTGAAGGCGGCCTCGGCCACGGCCAGATCGTCGTCCACATCCTGGCGGAGACGCTCCAGGGTCTCGCCGGCGAGCACGGGGGCGACGAAGTCCGCGTCGGAATCCCACGCCACGGCGCCCAGGCCGATCACCCTGGCCCCGAACCGCGCGCCCAGGCAGAAGGCCGCCTTCAGGCGGGACGAGGTCTCGATGTCGGCGTCAACGTGGACCAGGATGGTCCCGTATCGGCAGAGGGGAGCTTCAGGGTTCATCTTTGCACCGAACGAACATAGGCGACGAGGGCCTCGCGCTCCCGCTGCGACAGGTGGAAGCGCGGCATCTGCGGGTGGCCTGTCGGCGCGCCCTCGGCGATCGCTGCGATGAGGTCAGCCACCGGATAGGTCTTGTTCAGGTCCCGGAACGCCGGCGCGCCGGCCAGCGGGCTCGCGCCGGAAACCTCCACCGCGTGGCAGGGTCCGCAGCGCGCCAGGGCTTCATGCATGCCGCGCTCGATCCGGAGGCGGGCAAGCCGGTCCTGCCCCCCTTCCGCCGTGGCGAAGGAGGGGACCAGGGCGAGGACGAGCGCGACGGCCGCCCGGTTCATCCGCCCGCTCCTCGACAGGCGGCGTTCGGCCGCTGGAATCCCCGGGCGTCGCCCTGCACGCTTTCCGGCGTCGCGTTCAGCAGCCAGGCCGGGATCGCCCTGAACTGCACCTCAGGCCTCCTTGCGCCTGTCGGCGCCGTCGCGGATGCGGGCGGGCGGTTCGTGCCGCAGGGAAGCCGGCTTGCGGGGCGGCAGGTTGGTGATGATGTAGGTCGTGAACAGCACCACCGCGAAGGCGGTGAAGGCGACGACAACCAGGGTCAGGAAGGCGATGTTGGCGAGGGAAAGGGACATGGGCGGCTCCTCCAGTTCGCCCGAGCATCCCGCCAAGGTCCGAGGGCCGCCTTGATCGGACGCAAAGCCGCGACTCAAGTCAGCGACACGCCTATGGCCTTGCCCACCCCGTAGGTGAGCGCCGCGGCGGCGAAGCCGATGGCGAGCTGCCGGCCCGCCGAGACCGCCATGCCCCGTCCGGTAAACAGGGAGGTGCCGGCGCCGACCAGGGCGAGGGCTACGCCGCTCACGACCAGGCTGAGCGCGATCGCCGTGGTCCCCGCGGTGAACAAGAAGGGCAGGACCGGGACGGCCGCACCCACCGCGAACAGGATGAAGGAGAAGCCGGCGGCGGCCGTCGCCGAACCGCCCAGGCCCTCAGGGTCGAGGCCCAGCTCCTCCCTGGCCAGGGCGTCCAGGGCGGTTTCGGGGTTCCGGAACATCTGGTCGGCGAGGCGACGGGCGGTCGCCTCGTCCAACCCCTTGGCCTGGTAGATCAGCACCAGCTCGCGCTTCTCGTCGTCGGGCGATTGCGCCAGCTCCTCGGCCTCCATGCGGATCTGGTTCTGGGCCAGCTCGCGGGAGCTGGTCACCGACAGCCACTCGCCCATGGCCATCGAGCAGGCCCCCGCGACGAGGCCGGCCACGCCCGTCAGCAGGATGAGCCGGCCGTCAGCGGCGGCGCCCGCCACTCCCATGACCAGGCTGAGGTTGGAGACGAGGCCGTCGTTGGCGCCGAGGACCGACGCGCGCAGGGCGTTGCCGCCCCCGCCGCCGCGGTGGCGGCCCTCCAGGCTGGCGAGGGCGGCCCCGGCCATCCCTCCCGGCGCGCTGGCCGCGGCGATCACCCGGGCGTGGCCCCGTTCGTCCTTGTCGAGGCCGGCGGCGACCGCGTCGGGCTGGTCGGCATAATGGCCGCTGTCGCGGGCCTCGGCGCGGGCCACCACCGGCAGGACGAGGCCGGGACCGAACCGGCGCGCCAGCCACGCCAGGGTCGAGGCCCGGGCGCTGGGCCGGTCGCGTCCCGGCGGCGCCCCGGCGGCGCGAAGCTTGGAGCGCCAGAACTCTGCGTGGGCCTCCTCGGTCGCCGCGAGCCTGCGATATACGGCGGCGACCTTGGGGTCGGACTCGGCGCGGGCGAGGGCGTCGTAGACCGCGGTCCCGTCCAGCTCCGCCTGCAGGTTGTCGCGAAAGCGGCGGACCTCGTCGCGTGGCATGACCTACGCTCCCGTAACGATCAAGCGCAGGAGCTGCGCATCCCAACCATAGAGGTCGCGGCGGAAGTTCACCGCCCCGTCCTCGCCGACGAAGGCGGTCCAATAGCCGACGTAGACCGGGACCGGGCGGGACAGGCGCGCCCTGACGGTGACGCCGCGGTCGAGGGCCGCCTGAATCGCGTCCGCGGTCCAGTCCGGATCGCCCCGTAGAACCAGGCGCGCGAGGTCCAGCGGCTTCTCCAGCCGGATGCAGCCGTGGCTCAGGGCCCGCTCGTCGAGGGCGAAGGCGGACTTGGTCGGCGTGTCGTGGAGATAGACGTTGAAACCGTTGGGCAGGTCGAACTTGACCAGGCCGAGCGCGCTCTTGGGGCCCGGCAGCTGTTGCAGGCGCTGGGTTACGGCCCCGCCCCCCGGCTGGACGACGAAGCGGTTGCGCTGGAGATAGCCCGGATCGCGCTTCAGCTTAGGCAGGATCTCCTTGGCGGCGATGGTCGAGGGCACGTTCCAGGGCGGGTTGAACACCACCGCCTCCACCGCGTCGGAGAAGATCGGGGTCCGGTCCGCCGGACGGCCGACCACGGTGCGCATAGTCGCCACGACGGCGCCGTCCCGGACATAGACCAGGGTCTGGGCGGCGATGTTCACCTCCAGCCGCGTGGCGGGCGTCGCCCGCGGCGCCCAGCGCCAGCGCTCCAAGTTGGCCTCGATCTGCGCGACGCGGGCCTCCGCGGGGACGTTCAGCTCCGCCACCGTCCGCGCGTTCAGCTCGCCGGTGGCGGCGAGCCCGTGGCGGGCCTGGAAGCGGGCGAGAGCCTGGCGGAGGGGTTCGTCGAAACCCGACTCCGAAGCCTCTGCGACCGCGTCGCCTTCCGCGGCGAGGCGGGCGCGGAGCGCGGCGGCCCGCGGGTCTGCGGCGCCGGGCTTGGGCGCCTTGCCGGAGGGCACGCTATCCCAGCCTCCATCCGCCGCGATGGCGCGATATCGGGCCAGCGCCTGGCGGAGCTGGGCGTAGAAGGTCGAAGGCGGAGGCAGGCTTTCCAGCCAAGTCCCAAGCCGGTTCTCGGCCACCGCGCGGGAAAACTCCGAACGAGCGTCGAAGGGCGCGGGCCGCTGGGCCCATTCCGGAGGGAACTGCAAGGGCTGAAGCCGGCCGGCGCGGACCGCCTGGGCGTAACGGACGCCGGCCTCCAGCAGGGCCTCGCCGCCGGCGGGGACGCTGGCGGCCGGCCGAAGGCCATGGCTCGGCGCGCGTTCCAGCGTGGTGCGGAGAAGAGCCTCCTGCTCGGCGGACAGCGTCATGGACAGGGCCGGCGCCGGGGGCGCCGCCGCGATCGCCGCACTCGCGACGGCCACAGCCAGGACGGTCCCGAACACGAACGCTCGCATCGCTTTCTCCCCGCGGTTGCCCCGCCCAGAAGCCACGGGAGGGAGCGTTCCGCCTTGAGGCCGCTCAAGGCCTTCCATCGATTGCGCCGGATCAAGGGGCCGCCGCCGAAGTCGCCTAACCTGAGCCATCGAAAGGCCGCAGCGCCGGAGAAGACCGATGAAGTTCCATGTCGCGATCGTCGCGGGCCTCGTCCTCGCGGGCCCCGCCGTCGCCGCGCCGGCCCAAAGTTCGGCCGACCGAGGCCTGCGGCTGGCCGAGCGGAACTGCTCGGTGTGCCATGCCATCGGGGCGCGGGGCGAGAGCCCCAACCCCAAGGCCCCGTCGTTCCGGCTGATCTATCGCCGCTATCCGGCCGAGACCCTCGACGAGGCCTTCCGGAAGGGCCTGCTGACCCGCCACCCCGCCATGCCGGAGATGCGCTTCCTGCCACGCGAGATCGTCGACCTCACCGCCTACTTCCGAACCCTTCGCAGCAGGGGCGAGAGGGAGGCGCGGGCGGCGACGGTGCAGCGGGCGGCCTTCGCGCACTGACGTCTACGCACAATTGCGGAGGTGCGCCGGCCGGCGACTAGCGGGCCGTGGAAGGCTCCGCGGCCAAGCCCAATCGACCGAGGGCGGACGCAAATACGTAGTAACCCCGAGGGACATTCCCTGAATTTCGGGGCGATTTCGGTCGGACTAGATTTCGCCGTCCACTCCTTCAACAGGGAATATGTTCGTCATGAACGCACCGCTCCGGAGCCAAGATATTCGTGCCGCCTCTGCCAAATCCAAATCGATTTCGCGGGACGTTCATCCAGCCGCAATGGCCACAAGTCTTATCGGCATCGCCGTGATCATGGCTGTGGCGCTCAGCATATTTGCCGCCCATCTGACTTGAAACGGCGAAAATCCCTGGTCCGGTCGAAGGCTTGTCAGCCCGCGCCCGAGGCAAGGAACAACCGCGCTGCGTGGGTTGGGCCTACGCACAATTACGGAAGTGCACCGGTCGTCGCTGCGCCCGATCTTACGGAGCCGCCGCGGCGCGCGAGGAGCCAGCATGGCCATGAGACAATTCGGAGCCGCGGCGGCCGCCGTGGCGGCGCTGGTCGGCGCCCAGGCCCACGCCGCCTCGGTCGACAACGGACGCCAGATCGTGCAGCGCAACTGCGCCGTCTGCCACGCGGTAGGGACCCGGGGGGAAAGCCGCAACCATGAGGCTCCTCCGTTCCGCGAGCTTCACACGCGCTATCCGGTGGAGATGCTCGCCGAGGCCCTGGCGGAAGGCATTCTGACGGGCCACCC
This sequence comes from Caulobacteraceae bacterium, assembly GCA_035493215.1. GTDB lineage: Bacteria > Pseudomonadota > Alphaproteobacteria > Caulobacterales > Caulobacteraceae > NCED01. The sequence goes on along the minus strand of DATJIO010000008.1, from coordinate 45,384 downwards.
CGCCATGCCCCAGTTCACCTTCCCGCCCGGAGAGATCGAGGACATCATCGTCTATCTGAAGTCGATCCAGACCCAGCGGACCGGAACGTCGCCCTCTCCCGCACCCCTCCCCGGATGATCCCGCGACAATCTCGCCCTTGTGCGGCGAAGCTCGGCGCGTCTACGCCATGGTTGTGAAGCAACTGTTCGAGACCATGGCCGAAGCCGAGGTCGACCGTCCGCCCACCGGGGTGGCGTTCCGCTACGCGCTCGCCGCCGGCCTTTCCCTGTGCGGCGTCCTTCTCCACACGATGCTCGCGCCGGTGGTGCTCGAGCAGAGCGCGTTCCTCATCTTCGTCCCGGCGGTCCTGGTCAGCGCAGGCTGGCTCGGCCTCGGACCGGGGATGCTAGCCGCCGCCATCGGCCTGGGGGCGGGCCTGCAGGTGCTGGCCCCCGGCGGCTGGGGCGCCGCGGACCTCGTCAACGCCGCCGTGTTCGCCGTCCTCGCCCTCGGCGTCTGCTGGGCGGGCGCCCGCCTCAGGCTCGCCCGGCGCGAAGCCGCCGCCACGACCCGCCAGCGGCTGGAGCGCGAGGCCCACCTGCAGTCGATCCTCGACACCGTTCCCGACGCCATGGTGGTGATCGACGGGGCCGGGGCGATCCAATCCTTCAGCAAGGCGGCCCAGCGGCTGTTCGGCTGGACGCCGGTAGAGGTCGCGGGGCGCAACGTCTCCATGCTGATGCCCTCGCCCTACCGCGAGCAGCACGACGGGTACCTCGCCCGCTACCTCACCACCGGCGAAAAGCGGATCATCGGCATCGGCCGGGTGGTGGTGGGCGAACGGCGCGACGGCTCGACCTTCCCGATGGAGCTGTCCGTCGGCGAGATGAGCGCGGGCAGCCCCCGCTTCTTCACCGGGTTCATCCGCGACCTGACCGAGCGGCAGGAGACCGAAGCGCGGGTGCAGGAGCTGCAGGGCGAACTGATCCACATGTCGCGCGTGACGGTGATGGGGGAGATGGCTTCGGCCCTGGCGCACGAGCTAAACCAGCCGCTCTCCGCCGCCGCCAACTACCTGCGAGGCGCGACCCGTCTCCTGGAGGTCGAGTCGCCCGACCTGCCGAGGATCCGCGAGGCGATCCGGAAGGCGGGCGACCAGGCCCTGCGCGCCGGTGACGTGATCCGCCACCTGCGCGACTTCGTGGCGCGCGGCGAGACCGACCGAATCCTGGAAAACCTGCCCAAGCTGATCGAGGAGGCGAGCGCGCTGGCCCTCGTCGGCGCCCGGGAATTGGGCGTGCGGGTGATCTACCGGTTCGACCCGGCGATGGACGTGGTCCTGGCCGACAAGGTCCAGATCCAGCAAGTCCTGCTGAACCTCATGCGCAACGCGATCGAGGCGATGGAGACGTCGCCTCGGCGTCAGCTCACGGTCTCGACCGGCCCGGCGGAGGACCCGGACATGGTGGAGATCGCCGTCGCCGACACCGGGGCGGGACTGTCGGAGGAGGTCGCCGCGCGGCTGTTCGAGCCTTTCATGACTACGAAACCGCACGGCTTGGGCGTAGGGTTGCCGATCTGCCGGACCGTGGTTGAATCGCATGGGGGTCGCATCTGGGCCGAGCCCAACCCCGGCGGAGGCGCGACCTTCCGCTTCACCCTGCGCCGCGTGACGGACGAGGACCTGTCGGATGCCGAATGAGCCCGTGATCCACGTCATCGACGACGAAGAGTCGATCCGGGATTCGCTCTCGTTCCTGCTGGAGACGGCCGGGTTCGCCGCCCGCACCTACGAATCCGCCGAGCGCTTCCTGGACCAGCTCTCCGACGCCGCGCCCGGCTGCGTAGTGACCGACGTGCGGATGCCGGAGATGAGCGGCCTCGACCTCGCCCGCCGGCTGAAGGAGCTCGGCGCGCCAATGCCCATCGTGGTCATGACCGGCCATGCCGACGTGCCCCTGGCGGTCGAGGCGATGAAGGCGGGGGTCGTCGACTTCATCGAAAAGCCATTCGACGACGAGGCCTTGCTCAGCGCCCTGCGCAGTGCGCTGCGGCCGTCCTCGCCATCGACTGCGGACGACCCCCAGCGGGCCGCGGTCCGGGCCCGCATCGACGGCCTTTCCGGGCGGGAGCAGCAGGTGCTGGAGAAGCTGGTCGCAGGCCGGCCCAACAAGATCATCGCCTACGACCTCGGCATCAGCCCGCGCACGGTGGAAGTCTACCGGGCTAACGTCATGTCGAAGATGCAGGCGGGAAGCCTGTCCGAACTGGTGCGCATGGCGCTGTCGGCCGAATTCGGGGTTTGAGCCGCCTCAAGGCGGTGGGCGGCGAAGCCCCTATCCTGCTTCGACCCATCGGAGCGTTCCCGTGTCCCAATCCGTCCTGGCCAAACCCAAAGCCCACGTCGTCCTGATCGACGACGACCCGGCCGTCCTGGCGTCCCTCACCTTCGCCTTCCAGGTCGACGGTTTCGAAGTGGAAGCCTTCGCCAGCGCCGCCGAAGCCGTAGGCAGCAACCTGGCGGCCGCGTCCTGCCTGGTGGTGGACTACCGCCTGCCCGGCCGCGACGGCCTGGCGATGGTGGAGCATCTGCGCCGCCACGGCTTCCGCGCACCGACCGTTCTGATCACCAGCCACCCCACCAGCGCCGACCGCGCCCGCGCGGCGGCGCTCGGCGTCCCCATCGTCGAGAAGCCCCTGCTGACCAGCGAATTGGTGGACCTGGTCCACTCCGTCGCTCGGCCGGCCGAGCCCCCCTCGGCGACGTCCATTTGATCCGGATCATTCCGCGTGGGCGCCGGGGCGGGCCTAATCGGCGCAACGGATGCCGGACGGGCGACAGGCAGGAGGGGCTTTCATGAAGACGACCGCTGCGCCCCTCCGAATCGGATCCCTGGCCGCGGCCTTCGCCCGAACGGTCCTCGATCCCCACCCCGGCGCCGGAGCCCCCCGCCCGGCCCCGGCCGGCTGACGCACCCCCACAGCGTCAGCCCTAGGGGCGGCTCTTCCCGGAGCCGCCCCTTTCTCCGCTCCGGGTCAGCTTCACGGGACCTGCGGGGAACCTCCGGGACATCCCGTAGGGGGAACCCCTGAATGTCCGGCCGACGGCGGCGAAGATATCTCCCGATCCCTCGAACAGTTTCGCCGGCCCGCGGCCGACAGTAAGGGAACCGACCATGACCGCTCCGCACGTGGACCTGTCCGTCCACCACGTCCCCCACGGCGCCGCCGATCGGATCGCCCTCGGCTTCACCAAGCTCCTGCGCTTTTGCGCCGACACCTTCTTCGCCAAGCGCTACGGGCACCGGGCCATCGTGCTCGAAACGGTCGCCGCGGTTCCGGGCATGGTCGGCGCCACGCTGAATCACCTGAGGTGCCTGAGGCGCATGTGCGACGACAAGGGATGGATCAAGACGCTCATGGACGAGGCGGAGAACGAGCGGATGCACCTCATGACCTTCATCGAGGTGAGCAAGCCGACCCTGTTCGAGCGGTTCGTTGTCGTGGCGGTGCAGTGGGTCTTCTATCTCCTCTTCTTCGCCCTCTACCTAGTCTCCTCCAGGACCGCCCACCGTGTCGTCGGCTACTTCGAGGAGGAGGCGGTGATCAGCTACACCCACTACCTCGCCGAAATCGACGAAGGCCGGAGCCCCGACGTGGCCGCCCCCGCGATCGCCAAGCGGTACTGGAACCTGCCCGACACGGCGACCCTGCGCGACGTGGTCCTGGTGATCCGCGCCGACGAAGCCCACCACCGGGACGTGAACCACAGCTTCGCCAATGAACTGGCCGGCCAGGCCGCGACCGAGGTCGCCCCCTGCCCGCCGCACGTCGAACTTGCGCCCACCTGGAAGACGGCCGCCTGAGCGGCGCCAATCCGCCGGGGGCCGGCCCGTCGTCCGTCACGTCGGCCGGCGCAAGGCCGCCCCCGTCCACGGGGCGGCGGCGCCGGGCTGGGGTCGGGAGTTCCGGCGGGCTTTTTTCTCAAAACTGAAATGCGCCGGCGCGATTGCGCGTGCATTCTGAACCAAGCTGAATCAAAATCGGCGCGAACTACGAAAAGCGCCGACGTTCGCGACCGGGACAGGCGGCTCGCGATCGGACCGGCGGTTGAATCATCCACATCCCGTGGAGAAGAATGATGAGGAAACACATGAAGGGAATGCGGGCGATGTCTTTGCCCTCGATGCTGGGCCTGGCGGCCGCCCTGGGCGCCGTAGCGGGGCCCGCTCTCGCGCACCATTCCTTCGCGATCTACGACGGGACCAAGGCGGTGACGATCTCCGGCACCATCAAGAAGTGGCAGTTCGCCAACCCCCATAGCGAACTGGTCGTGAGCGTGGTCGAGGACGGCGCGGCGGTCGACTACCTGGTCGAAGGCTCCAGCGTCAGCGCGCTGGTCCGCCGCGGCTGGACCCAGAACAGCTTCACCCCGGGCGACAAGGTCACCGTGGTGATGAACCCCATGCGCGACGGCAAAAAGGCCGGCTCGTTCCTCCGCGCCACCCTGGGGAACGGCAAGACCCTGAGCGCCGGCTCGCAGGCGGGGGAGGAACGGTGAGGTAGCGGGCGGAGCCGGTTCGGCTCCGCCGTCGTCCTGACCGTCCGCCGCTCGAGCGGCCGCCGACGCCATTACAAATTTGGGGGAAACACCATGCGCAGGCTCTGCTCTGCACTCGTCTTGTCGGCCGGCTTGGCGCTTCTGGGCGCCTGCGAAACGGTCTCCGACAACCCGTTCTATATTTACCGGGAGGCCGCGCCCAAGCCGGGCACGAAGGAAGCCGAAATCGAGACCCTTCAGAAGGCGACGTCCCTGGCCCAGGGCGGGGCCTGGGAAATCATACAGATCTCCGACATCCAGCGCGACGCCAAGACCGTGAAGTGGGTGGCCACGACCCGGGCGCTCAGCCTGCACTGCACGGCCGATCCCGATGGCTCCAACGCCTACTGTGAGCTGCAACTGCCGGGTTGAACGCCGAACGGCTGTCCCTTCGCTGCTTGAGGAAACGACATGAATGCACGGTTCGGGAATGGGCGGCTGGCCGCCTGGGTGATCGGCCTGGCGACCGCGGGGATCGTGGGCTACGCTGGAGCCGCCTTGGCGCAGACGGTGACCTATCCTTCAAGCGGGCCCAAGCTGCCGGAATTGTCCGAGATAGCGGACTGGAACAGCGTGTGGGAACGCGGCGACCCGCTGATCTGGGACACCCGCCTCCCCGTCGGGGCTCCCCAAGTGCCGCCCTACAACGCCGAATATCAGAAGCGTTACGACGATATGCAGCGTCAGGTGCAAGCCGGGCCGCCCGCCGCCCAGCCCGTCGGCGGCGGAGGACTCTTCCGCGGCGCCATGCCCGGTTACATGATGGTGCTGCGCCCCTTCGAGGTGCAGGTGAACCCCCATGTGACGCTGATGCTCACCGAAGGCCAGCCCCAGGTCCGCCGGATATTCACCGACGGCCGGACCGCCTCGGCGGACACCATTCCGACCGCGGCGGGGTATTCGACCGGCCGTTGGGTCAACAAGGAGCTGATCGTCGAAACCTGCTGCCTGGCCGAAGGCAGCCGCCTGCCGGGCGGGGGCCCGCACAGCGACGCCATGCGCATCACCGAGCGGCTCTATTCGCCCAAGCCCAACATGCTGGTGGACGAGATCACGGTCGAGGACCCCAAGGCCTTCACCAAGCCCTGGACCACGGTGAAGACCTACTATCGCCGGCCTGATTGGGAGCTCTTGGCCCCCGACTTCGCCCCCGCCCCCGCCGCCGGCCCCGCGGGCGGCGCGCCGCCGGCAGGGCCTGCCGCAGCGCCGGCGGGCTAGGGGGCTCGATCCGCGCCGACCCGGCGGTCCCGCCACGCCGCGCGGCGTGGCCGCCGGGAAGCCGCCCTCAAGGTCGGGCCTGGCGGCGCGGGACCTTCGCCAGGAAGCGGCCGACGACCGGCCCCCACATTTCGCTGATCTGATAGGTCTGGTGGCCGCAACTCAGGGGCCCCGCCGGCAAGAGCACGTACCGGGCGTGGGGAATGCGGCTGATCACGGGCTCCACCGTGTGCAGTTCGGGCGGGTTCACCGCGTCGTCGGCGAAGTTTATCGCCAGCAGCCGGGCCTTGATGCGCCCGATGTCCGCCGTCGGGTCGTAGTCCTCCGCCGCTTCCCGGCTCCAGAGCGTATCGTTGGCGTCCATGTTCGCCGCGGCCTTCTCGAACTCCTCGACCAGCCTGCGTCCCGAAGCCACGTCCGGCGCCATCCGGGCGAGCGGGACCGTCCCGTCGGCCATCAGGCGGATCGCCGGCGCCGTCTTGGTCCAGAGAGAGGGAGGCTTGTCGTAGTCGCCGCCGCGCCATTCGGGGTCGGACCTGATCGCGTTTATAGTGATTTGGCGCATCATCCAGTTGCGGCCGGCCAGGGGCGCAGGCTGGGCCGCGAGCGGAACCACGGCGTCCATGAAGTCGGGGTGCTTCTCAGCCCACATCCAGCTTTGCATACCGCCCATCGACACGCCCAGCAGCAGCCGCAGGCGCTTCACGCCGAGCACCTCGGTCAGCAGCCGGTAGTCGGACTCGACCATGTCGGCATAACGGTAGTGCGGGAATTTTGATTTCAGGCCGTCGCTGGGCTTGGACGACCGTCCGCGCCCGATCCCGTCGGGCATGATGATGAAGTACTTCGAAGCGTCGAGGGGTTTGCCCGGCGAGAAGAGGGGTACGGCCGTCCGGGGATTGAGCCAGAGGGACGATGTTCCGCTCGCGCCGTGCAGGAGGAGAACAGCGTTGGTGATCTCGCCATGGACGTCACGCTTGGGCGAGCCGATCGTCACATAGCCCCGTTTCGTCTCGGGCAGCACCGTCCCGTCGGAATATCGGAAGTCCCTTATCGTCGCCGTGGCGAAGGTTTGAGCCGGCCAACTTGGCTGGACCTGCCCGGCTGTGGGTGGGGTCGAGGCGCCGCCAGGTGGCGCGCCAGCAACAGGGCGCATGGAAAGTCTCCGGTACGTTCAGTGGTCGGTTAAGCCGCACGGGCGGGAAACGCTAGGGACGATGGACCGCACCGCCCGCCCTGGCCCACGCCCCTGGATTGGGCCGGCAGGCCAACCCGAAGGCGTGGGCGGGGGGACTCTAGAACTGGGCTTTCAGCCCGAAGGTATAGTAGCGGCCGACGAGGTCGTCGTCGGGAACCGTGGCGCTGTTGATCCCGGGGGTTCCCGCGAAGTTCGCCGCCGGGGCGATCCGCGGCGTCTTGTCGAACAGATTGTTCACCGAGAACGACGCCTGGAAGTCGCGCCCCCCCGCCTTGAACCTGTAGCCGAGGTTGAGGTCGTGCACGGTGCTCGAAGGCAGGTCCTGATCGGCGAAGAACTGCAGCGGATTCCCGCTGGCCTTCAGCTTGCTGTAGTAGCGGGCCTGCCAGTTCAGCGTGAAAGGCCCGGCCGTATAGCCTGCCATCAGGGACGCGCGGTACCTCGAAAGGCCCACCGCGCCGGAGGCGTTCACCACCGGCGAGGTCGCGAACGACTGGCTGTCCAGGACCGGCTGGTAGGTGGTCAGGAAGCGAAGGTCCAGCGTTCCGGGCAGGCTCGGCGCGAGCTCGGCCAAGGCGAGGCGGTAGCTCATCTCCACGTCGATCCCGTGCGTCGACTGCTCGGCCACGTTCAGGTTGACGCTGCGGACAGACGTCGGGAAATTCGCCGCCGTGCGGTCGCCGAAGGGCAGAGGCCGCACGATCAGGGCGCAGAGCGGCGAAGCGCCGCCCGAGACTTCGCATTCGCGCAGAACGTCGGCGTTGTTCCCGGAAAGGGTGCCGATCCCGTTCTGGATGCGGATGTCGAAGTAATCCACCGACATCTGGAAGCCCCGGAACCAGGAAGGCCTGTAGACGGCCCCGAAGGTGGTGGTCCGCGAAACCTCCGGCACCAAGTCGGGATTTCCCCCGCCCAGGAGAGAGGTGTTGCCCGCCCGCCCCGTGTGCGGGTCGTTGACGGTCACCCCGGCGATGGTCGCGCCGGAATAGAGGTCGTTCAGGGTGGGCGCGCGGATGTCGCGGGATTCGGCGTAACGGAACCGCAGGTCATCGAAAGGCTCGTAGGTCAGGCCGACCTTCCAGGTGGTGGCCGGACCGCTCGAGCTGTACTCGGTGTAGCGGACCGCGCCCGTCACATCGAGGCGCTTGACCGCCGTGACGTCCCTCAGCAGCGGCAGCGCCGCTTCGCCGCCGACCTCCCAGACCGAGTTCTCGCCGAACTGAGGGGCCAGCAGATCGAACAGGTAGACCGAGCGGGGCAAGGCGCCCAGGCGGACCCCCGTCAGGTCGATGGGCTGGTTGGGGTCGGCGGTGCTGGTCTGGTTGAGACTCTGTTTGCGGTACTCGACGTTCAAAGCCGCCGACAGGGGACCGGCCCAGCCCTGCAACACGTCGCCCGCGATGCTCGCTCCGAAGTCGTCCATCTTGTTGAGCACCCGGAACTCGGTGTCGTCATAGACGTAGTCCAGCGCCGCGGCCGACTGGTTGAGCTGACCGAACATGTTGATCGGCGCGCATCCCGGATAGAGGCCGGGGTTGGTCACGGTCACGCGGCAGACGATGTTGCCGCCCCCGTCCCTAACCGCGTCCAAGGCGGCGTAGAACTTGGGCCAGCTGATGTTGTTGAAGCGTTGGGAAAGCACTTCCGCCTCGCCATGAGTGTAATAGGCCTCCCAATTGTAGTTATTCAGCAGCTTGCCCTTGAAGCCGGTCGTGAAGTTCAGGGCGCTTGTGGTCTGGGTGAGGTAGGCCCCCAGGGTGATGTCGCGGGGGTATCGGTTGAGGACGAAACTGGCCGCCCCCGCCTGGGTCAGGGCGGCCTGGGCGTTGGCCGGCAGGTAAGGGTTGCCGCTGAAGATGGTCATGGCGACGTTGGGCGAGTTGGAGCGGTGGAAATTGGCGTTCCCGCTCTGCGACCAACCGAGTTGCATGAACCCGACGGTGTTGTTGCCGATTTCGTATTCGAAGCGTCCGAACAGCTGATCGTACTTCAGCGCCGGTATCAGCGGTGAATTGTACAGGTAGGCGCCGTCGCCTCCGGACGACAGGCCGGTGGTGCGCGTCGGGGTTCCCGGATTGAACGGGGCCAGGACCCCGGCGCCTACGAACTGCTGACCGGCGAAGGGGCCGGTGGCGGCCAGGCCGCCGTAGGCGGTGGTGGCGATACGGGCGTTGGCCGTCACTCGATAGGGGTCTTGGGCCGTCCCCGCCCCCGTCTGCACGTAGATCGGGGACGTGGAGGATCGGGACTCGATGGTCTTGAGACCGGCGTTTTGGTAGTGCTCGGCGCTGAAGATGGCGTGGCCGCGGTCGAAGACCTTCACACCGCCGGCGAGCCCGACCTTGAACGACGGGGCGTCCCCACGGCTGGAGACGCCGTTCTGGACCTGCATCTTCAGGCCGGTGAAGCCGGTGTCGAGGACGAAGTTGACCACCCCGGTAACGGCGTCAGAGCCATACACCGCAGAGGCGCCGCCCGTGACCACGTCCACGCGCTGGACCAGCATCTGCGGGAGGGTGTTGGTGTCCACCGAGCCGTTGCCCGCCGTCGAAGGCACGCGGCGGCCGTCGAGCAGGATCAGGGTGCGGATCGCGCCCATGTTCCTGAGGTTCAGGAAGTTGCCCGTGAAGACGTTGTTGACCTGGGTGCCGGCGCCGTTGCCGTTGCCGACGGCCTGGGTCGAACCCGAGAACTGGGGCAGCTTGTTCAGGGCGTCGGGAATGTTCGACGGCGTGGTTTGCTGCAACTGTTCGATCGGGGCGACGGTGACCGGCGTCGGGGCGCTATAGCCGTTGCGCACAATCCGCGAGCCGGTCACGACTATGGCGTCGACCTGGGCCGGGGAACCGGCTTCCTGAGCCAAGGCGGACGTGGCCATCGCCACGGCGCTGACACCGCCGAACAGGACAGCGGCTGACCATTTGTGCATTCCATTTCCCCCCAAGGTTGATTGTCGTTTTTGAACGACGCGGTTCCGCCGATCGCCGTCGGCTTGAGACCCGGACAGATCGGGACATCCCTAAGCCTATATTTATGACCCTTATTGATGAATCGATGAGACGTCAACGTTTGGGCGGCTGACGGAACCCTGTCGCCTTTCGCTTGGCGGGGCTTTTCGGGGCCGGGCCGGGCGCCTTCCGGTCTTCCGCCGTCGGATTCGCCCTCTCGCCACAGCCAAAATGGAGAGGTGCGGGAGGTGATTTCTATAAGCTAGTTTTTAGTTCTTTCTCGCGGGCGTTCGTCGGTCGCGCGAGCGGATGGAAGGCCGCCAGCGACGACTGGGCTCAATCCTGCGGGCGCAGCACCATGATTGCCGCCTGCCCGCCGCCCCCGGCTCGGGCGGCGACGAACAGGCGGTCGAGTTCCGGCACGAACAAGGCCGTGCGCGCCCCCGAACGCGTGCCCGTCCGCCCCAGGGAGCGATAGGACCCGCCCGCCTCCGCGAAGGTCTCGACCGCCCCGGTGCCGCAGGTCACGTACAGACGCCGCCGACGCAGGTCGAAATGGGCGTCGTCGGAATCGCCGCAGACGCCCGACCGCGCCGTCACCGCACCGCTCTTGGCGTCGAACATCATCAGCTTCGGCGGCCCGCGGAACACGGCCGCCACCGTGCCGGCGGGAGTGAGCGCCAGGGGGAAGTTCCATATCGCCCCGGGCGTCGCCCACGACGCGACCTCCCGACGGGCGGCGAGGTCGACCACCACGACCCGGCGCTGGCCCGGCATGTTGACGTAGGCGCGCTGCGTCGCCTGGTCGATCTGGAAGCCCTCTGGGTGCGACCGTAGGGGAATGTCTCCCACGATCGTTCGCCCGGCGGGGTCGATCAAGGCCAAACCGGAGCCATAGGCCACCACGACGAGGCCCCTCTTCAGTTCGATCCGGACATTGTCCGCGTCGCCGTCCAGCCTGACTTCGCCGACAGGCTCCAGGCCCTCGGCCCGGTAAAACCGCACCGAGCCGTCGCCGCCGTTGGCGACCACTACCTGGTCCATATCGGGCAGGTAGGCGACACCTTGAGGCTCCTTCAGCCCCACGACCCGCTTCAGCCTTTGGCCCGTGGCGAGGTCGATCTGGTCCAGGGCGCCCGCGCCGACCTCGGCGACGAACAGCCGGTGGCGCTCCAGGTCGACGGCGAGATGGTCGATCCGTCCCGTCACTCCGGGCAGGGGAATGGTCCGTTCGAGCACCAGCGCCCCGCCGCCAGCCGCAGCGCAGGCGGCGGTTGCGACGGCGGCCCACAGTCCGGCGAACAGGCCCAGCAGAGCCCCGCGGCTCATAGCCGGTATCCAAACCGCCCGAGGGCCGCCGCCATCGCCACATAGAGGCCGGCCGTGAGCACAACGCACAGGGCCAGGGCGACCCAGAAGGACATGCCCGCGCGGAGCAGCGCCGGCAGGACGAGAAACATCGGCAGGGAGGGCAGGACGTACCAGAAGGTGGCCTGCGAGTGGGCCGCCAGGCGCTCGGTGTCGGATGTGTCCCGCCACAGCCAGATCATGCCCAGGATCGAGATGAGCGGGAGCGAGGCGACCAGGGCCCCGACCGGAGGGCTTCGCCTGGCGACTTCGGAGACGATCATGACGATCGCCCCAGAGAGCAGCGCCTTAAGGATCAAATAGCCCATGGCGATCTACTCCGCGGCGTGAGGCGCTTCGGCGACAGGCTCGACCGGGGACCGTCGGCGCCGCAGAATCCAGGCGCAGACCGCCGGCAGCACCAGCAAGGTCAAGGCGGTGGAGGTGATCAGGCCGCCGATCACCACCGTGGCCAGGGGCCGCTGCACCTCCGAGCCCGTGCCGTGGGCGATGGCCATGGGCACGAAGCCCAGCGACGCCACCAGGGCGGTCATCAGCACCGGCCGCAACCGTTCCAGGGAGCCGCGGATCACGGCGTCGTCCGGCGCTTCGCCCCGGTCGATGCGGCGGCGGAACGAGGTGATCAGCACCAGGCCGTTCAGCACCGCCACGCCGGAGACGGCGATGAACCCGACCGCCGCCGAGACCGAGAAGGGGATGCCGCGAAGGGCGATGGCGAAGACCCCGCCGGCCAGGGCCAGGGGCACGGCGGCGAACACCGTGACCGCCAGCGCCGCGCCGCCCAGGGCGACGTAGAGCATGGCGAAGATCAGGACGAAGCAGACCGGGACCACCAGGGCCAGGCGCTGCGTGGCCGCCTGCAGGTTCTCGTACTGGCCGCCCCATTCCAGCCAGGACCCGGCGGGCAGCTTGACCTCGCGGGCGATGCGGCCCTGCGCCTCGGAAACGAACGACCCCAGGTCACGGCCCCGCACGTTGGCCTCGACGAAGATGCGGCGCTTGCCGTTGTCGCGGCTGACCTCGTTGAGCCCTTCGGTGAAGCGGAACGCGGCGAGCTGGCGCAGGGGAACGGAGGCGCGGTGTCCCCCGGCGTCGGCGGGCAGCATGACCGGCAGGGCTCCCAGAGCCTCCATGTCGTTGCGCTGAACGGTGGGCAGGCGCACCACGACGTCGAACCGGCGGTCGCCTTCGAAGATCAGGCCGGACGGCCGCCCGCCCAGGGCGGCCGACACCGTGTCGGCGACCTCGCGCATGTCCAGGCCGTAGCGGGCGATGGCGTCCCGGTCGAAGTCGATCTCGAAGGTCGGGAAGCCTTTCGTCTGGGCCGCCCGCACGTCGGCGGCGCCGCGCACCTTGGCCAGCACGCCGGCGATCCGGTCGGCGGCGGCGGCCATCTGGTCGAGGTCGTCGCCGTAGACCGCCACCGCCACGTCCGAGCGCACGCCGCCGATGAGTTCGTTGAAGCGCATTTCGATGGGCTGGGTGACGTCGTAGGCGTTGCCGACCACGACGCCGGCCTTCTCCTCGATCCGCTTGATCACCTGGTCCTTGGTGGTCACCCCGGCGGGCCACTCCGACTTGGGCTTGAGGATGATGTAGTTGTCCGAGGCGTTGGGCGGCATCGGGTCGGCGGCCAGGCTGGCGGTGCCGGCCTTGGAGTAGACCATCCGCACTTCCGGCAGGCTCATCACCGCCCGCTCCAGGGGCAGGTCCATCGCCGCCGACTGCTCGATCGAGGTCGAGGGGATGCGCACCGACGACAGGTTCAGGTTCTGCTCGTCGAGCGTCGGCATGAACTCGCGCCCGACGAACAGGAAGGTCACGGCGGCCAGGGCGAACACGCCCAGGGCGACAACGACGAACGGGGCCGGACCCGCCACCGCCCGGCGCAAGACGGGCTCGTAGTGGCGCTTGGTCCAGCGGACGAAGGGCACTTCCGTCTCGGATATCTTGCCCTTGACCAGCAGCGCCGTCAGCGCCGGCACGAAAGTCAGGGACAGGACGAAGGCCGAGGCCAGGGCCAGCATCAGGGTGACGACCATGGGCGAGAACATCTTGCCCTCGACCCCCTGGAAGGTCAGGCACGGCACGAACACCAGGAAGATGACGACCTGACCGTAGACGGTCGGGCGGACCATCTCCCGCGAGGCCTGGACCACCTCGTCCAGCCGCTCGGGCGTGGTGAGCAGCCGGCCCTCCCGCTGCTGGCGCTCGCCCAGCCGGCGCAGGCTGTTCTCGACGACGATCACCGCGCCGTCGATGATCAGGCCGAAGTCGAGCGCCCCCAGGCTCATCAGGTTGCCCGATATCCGCATCGCGTTCATCCCCGTGGCGCTCATCAGCAGCGACAGGGGGATGACCAGGGTGGCGATCAGGGCGGCCCGCCAATTGCCCAGCAGCAGGAACAGGATCGCCACCACCAGCAGCGCCCCCTCCCCCAGGTTCCGGCCCACGGTGGAGATGGTGGCGACGACGAGCTGGGAGCGATCCAGGGTGGGAACGACCGTTACGCCGGTGGGCAGGGTGGTCTTGATGACCTTCAGCTTCTCGCCGACGGCGTGGGCGACGGTGCGGCTGTTCTCGCCCACCAACATCAGCGCGCTGCCGATCACGGTCTGGTAGCCGTTGCGGCTGGCCGCGCCGCGCCGCAGCTCGCCGCCGACCTCGACCCTGGCGAGGTCGCGCACCGTCACCGGTACGCCGCCGCGGTTGGCCACCACCGCCTCGGCGACATCGTCTGCAGATCGCAGCCGGGCGTCGGCGCGGACCAGATAGGCCTCGCCCCCCCGCTGGATGAAGTCGGCCCCCACCGACAGGTTGGCCCGCTCCAGCGCCTCGCCGAGGTCGTTGTAGGAAACCCCGTAAGCCGCCAGCTTCAACGGGTCGGGCTCGACCACGTATTGCTTGACGAAACCGCCCAGGCTGTCGACGTCGGCCACCCCGGGCACGGCCCGGAGCTGCGGCCTAACGATCCAGTCCTGCACCGTGCGCAGATAGGCGAGCTGGGGGGTCTCGCCGACAAGCCGCTCTCCCTCGTCGGTCAGGAATGAGCCGTCGCCCTGCCACCCCGGCTTGCCGTTCCGGACCGGCGCGCCCTTGCCTCCCGGATAGGTGAACTCGATCGAGTAATGGAACACCTCGCCCAGACCCGTGGAGACGGGGCCCATCTCCGGCTCGGCTCCCGTGGGCAGGCTCGCCCGCGCCTGGGCCAGCCGCTCGGAGACCTGCTGGCGCATGAAGTAGAGGTCGGCGCTCTCTTTGAAGATCACGGTGACCTGGGAGAACCCGTTGCGGGAGAACGAGCGGGTGCTCTCCACTCCGTTCAGCCCGGCGAGCGAGGTCTCGATCGGAAAGGTGACCCGCTTCTCGATCTCCACCGGCCCCAGCGTCGGGACCACGGTGTTGATCTGCACCTGCTTGTTGGTGATGTCGGGGGTGACGTCGATGGGCAACCGGGTCATCTGCCAGGCCCCGACGACGGCGACCACCGCCGTCAGGAACATGATCAGCCAACGGGCGCGGACCGAGACGGCGAGGATGCGGTCGATCATTCTTCCGCCAAGCCCTCGGCCGGCTCGGCGAAAGCGGGTTCGGCAAACGCGCCGACCGGGCCCCGGCGCCAAGACATTCCCATTGCCGCCGACTCCCAAGGTGACGCGTCCTAGATATACGCACCTCGGCCGCCCTGTCCCGCAGGCTGTTGTCGGGAAGGCGGGTTGCGGCGCCTCGTCAGCCGAGGGCCTTCTGATAGGGGGCGGCTTGCGAACCGGGGTGCTCCGCCCGTCCGAGCTCTTCGATCAAGTCGTCGAACATCGCCAGCAACCGCTCGGCGGACGCCTCCACCGCCGCGCCGTGACGGATGTTGTCGATCAGGGCTCGAACTTCCCTGATCCGGGGATGGTCGTCGTGGTCCTGCATGACCGTCTTCCTCGCTTCAGAAAACTCGTCGAAAGCCCCAACCGACGTCGCGCCCCCGGGTTCCGCCCTCCGGGGCGCGGCGACGCGGCGGGTAGCCGTGGAACTCCGGCTGAAGTAGGTCTCGCGCGGTGTCGAGGCGGGCGATATCCCGTCGGAACGCGCGGATCTGCCGCTCAGGAGAGGGCTTGGACATGGACGGCCGCCCCGAACGCCGCGAGACGCCCGCCGACGGCGCCGAGCGGCAGGCCCGCATCGACCTGGCCTGCGCTTATCGCCTGTTCGCCGAATTCGGCTGGCACGAGCTGATCTACAACCACATCACCGTGCGGGTGCCGGGGACCGAGGCCTTCCTGATCAATCCGTTCGGCCTGACCTATCGCGAGGTCACGGCGTCCAACCTTGTCAAGGTGGACCTCGAGGGAAACATCCTCTCCCCGTCGGCCTACGGCATCAACCCGGCGGGATATATCGTGCACTCAGCCGTCCACGCGGCGAGGCCGGACGTGGGCTGCGTCATGCACACCCACACCACCGCCGGGCTTGCGGTCGCCTGCCAGAAGGACGGACTGCTGGCGATGTCCTTCCCATCCGCCTTCTTCACCGACCGGCTGGCCTACCACGACTTCGAGGGGATCACCCTCGACCGCGACGAATGCGACCGGCTTTCCGCCGACCTCGGCGGGAAGTCCGCCATGATCCTGCGCAACCACGGCCTACTCACCTGCGGCGCGACCGTCGCCGACGCCTTTTCCGAGATGTACCAGCTGCAGCGCGCCTGCGAGGTGCAGATCGCCGCCCAGAGCAGCGGCGCGCCCCTGCTCTTCCCCGACATCGCTATCGCCCGGCGCGCAAGCCGACAGTTCGACGACGCAGCCCGCAAGGGCGCGGAAAACGCCATGCTGTGGGCGGCGATGACGCGGTGGATGGATTCCCTGGACGCAGGCTACCGCCGATAGGCCGGCGGCGGCCCGTTCGGCCCTCTCGGTCTCGCCGGGCGCCGCCCGATCCCGCACCGCCGGTGCGGTTTGCTAAAAATCGACCCGCCCGCTTCCGCTCGCGACGGCCAGAACGTCTTAACCCCGAATGCAGCCGCAACGCTGGCTGCAGGGGATCATAGGGGGAAGACTATATGGCGCGCCTTGCGATGCTATTCGGGATGACTGCTGTCGGGGCCTTGCTCCAGGCCGAGCCCGCTCTGTGCGCGGCCCAGAAGGCGAACATCGACGCCCAGCAGGAATTCCACATCCCGAGCCAGTCGCTGGAGACGGCGCTTCTGCAGTACTCGCGCCAGTCCGGCCTGCAGGTCATCTCGTCCGCGCCGGTGGTGGCCAACAAGGTCGCCCCCGCGCTGAACGGCCGGACCTCGCCGCGCCAGGCGCTCGAGGCGCTCCTGCGGAGCTCGAACCTGTCGTTCGTCGCCTCCGGCAGCACCATCACCATCGTTCCCGCTCCGGGGCCGCAGGCCAAGACGCTCGTCCGGGCGGAGTTGCAAGCCGCCGCGACCGCGCCCCCCCCCTATTCCCCTCCGGCCCCGGCGGGGTCGTTCACGGTGGCCGCCCTCGCGGCCGAGCAGGCTTCGACTCCGGTTTCGACCGCGTCGTCCGCGTCCACCAGCTCCGAGCTGCAGGCGGTGACCGTCACCGGCTCGCGCATCGTCCGCAACGGCTATGAATCGCCGACGCCGGTCATGGTCGCCCCGATCGATCAGCTTGAGCAGACCACCCCTTCCAGCATCCCCGACGCCCTGCAGAAGCTGCCGGAATTCGGCAACGGCACCAATCAGTCCAGCAACAGCAACGGCACCACACAGCCTCAGGGCAGCTTCCTGAACCTGCGCGGCCTGCGCCCGGGCCGCACCCTGATCCTGCTGAACGGGATGCGCGTGCCGCCGACCAACAGCCTGGGCCAGGTCGACAACAACACCCTGCCGCAACTGCTGGTGCAGCGCGTCGACGTGGTCACCGGCGGCGCCTCGGCGGCCTACGGTTCGGACGCCGTCGCCGGCGTGATCAACTACGTCCTCAACACCAAGTTCAACGGCGTCAAGGGCTTGGCCCAGACCGGCATCTCCACCTACGGCGACGCCTTTTCCGCACGGTTGGGCGTCGCCGCCGGCGCGCCGGTGCTGGGCAGAGGCCATGCCGTGGTCAGCTTCGAGCACTACACCCAGGCGGGGTTTAGCCAGCTCAGCCGCGACGTGAGCAACACCTACCCGCTGTACGTGGGCAGCGTCCCCGGCTCCACCGCTGCTCCTGCGTCCATCACCAATCCCTACATGGTGGCCTACAACACGCGCCTGGCGACCACCGCCTTCGGCGGCTATATCGCCAGCGGACCGTCGTCGCTGGTCGGTCAGCAGTTCGTGGGAACCGGAACCCTGGCGCCGTTCAACCCGGGGACCCGCACGGGCACCACCGGCATCTCGATCGGCGGGGACGGGGCCTACTTCTACGGTATGCAACTCTACAAGCCGGCGCTGACGGACCAGCTGTTCGGCCGCTTCGACTATGACCTGGGACACGGGGTCAACGCCTTCGTCCAGGTCAGCGCCGCCCTGTCGCAGACCCACTTCCTGCAGTCGTCGGCCACGGTGAGCACCACCGTCTACAGCGGCAACCCCTATCTGCCGGCCTCGGTCCAGGCGGCGCTGACGGGCGCCGGCACCCTGGCCAAACCCCAATTCGCCAGCTTCACCCTGAATTCCCTGAAGCAGGACCTGGCGGCCATGGGGGAACTCAAGACCAAGACCCAGTCCACTTCCATATTCGGCGGGTTCGAAGGCAAAATCTTCAACGACGCCTTCCACTGGAACGCGTTTTACTCGCACGGCGAAGGGCGCACCAAGAACACCAACGTAAACAACATCAACAACCGGAACTTCTACGCGGCCCTCGACGCGGTGCGGGACAGCAGCGGCGCCATCGTCTGCAACGTCAGCACGACCGCCTCGGCCAACCTCTATCCGGGATGCGTCCCCCTCAACATCATGGGGACCGGCAACGAATCCCCGGCCGCCCTGGCCTACATCTTCGACGACACCTACGGCGAAGCGGTGAACAAGACCGACGACCTGTCGGCCACCGTCTCCGGCGAATTGTTCAAGAACTGGGCCGGCCCCGTGTCGGGGGCGCTCAACGTCGAATACCGCCGCCAGAGCCTGACCCAGACGACCAACGCCGATCCGGCCTTCGCCCCGGTCCTCACCGGCCTTCGCCCCACCTGGGTCGCCGCCGGCAGGACGGGCGCCGCCGGGCCCACCACGCCTTATCAGGCGCCCAGCCAGTCCCCGCTATACGGCGCCAACGAGGTGTGGGAATTCAGCGGCGAGACCGTGATCCCCCTGCTGAAGAACCTGCCGCTGGCGCAGAACCTCGAATTCAACGGCGCAGCCCGCTACACCAACTACAGCACCAGCGGCGAGGTCGTGAGCTGGAAGGTCGGGCTGGAATACCAGCCGTTCGAGGACCTGCGCTTCCGCGCGACGAAATCCCGGGACATCCGCGCCGCCAGCCTGTTCGAGCTGTTCCAGGCCCCGACTCTCGGCACGGCCAACATCGCCACCGATCCGCACACGGGCGCCAGCAACCTCAACGTCGTGCGCTCGGACCAGGGCAATCCGGACCTGAAGCCGGAAAAGGCGGAGACCTGGACGATCGGCGCGGTCTATTCGCCGTCCTGGTTCCGCGGGTTCCGGATGTCGGCCGACTTCTACAACATCGACGTCACCGACGTGATCGGCACCGCGCTCGGGGTCGGCGCCAACGCCGTCACCATCGCCCTGCAGCGTTGCGAGGACTCCGGCGGAACCTCCGCCTACTGCAAGATCTTCCCGCGACCGCTGCCGTTCAGCGACCACTCGCTGGCCAACGCCCCGACCATGATCGTCAACCAGGGCATCAACCAGTCCGAGCAGTACAACCGCGGCATCGACGTCGAGGCGAGCTACGGCTTCGACATGGCCGGAATCCACAAGAGCCTGCCTGGCCGCGCCGACCTGCGGGTGCTGCTCAACTACGCGCCGGACCAGGTCATCGTCGCCTTCCCGGGCGAACCGGGAGTCAACGCCGCCGGCAACGGCATATCCTCGACCCGGCTCTCGTTCATGGCCAACTACAACCTCGGCCCGCTCAGGGCCAGCTGGCAAACCACCTGGTCGGGCTCCCACGGGCGCGGCTCCGGGGCCGCCGCCCAGTACTTCGCGGAGCCGGACTACCCCCCCATCGTCCTCCACGACCTGAACCTGAGCTACCGCTTCAAGACGTCGGCGGGCCGCAGCCTCCAGGCCTTCCTGGCCGTCAACAACGTCTTCAACGCAAAGCCGCAGTTCACGCCGAGCGCCGGCTCGCCGGGCCAGACCATCACGGTGTTCGGCGACGTCAGGGGGCGTTATTTCACTACAGGCGTGCGTTACGGATACTAATAAGAAAGTATTTCTAGGCGCTTCGACACCATGTCCAAGCACAGACCTAATAGGCGCTGCGACGCGAACGATATTCGCCAATCCGGAGAGTAGGCTATGAAACTGATCCCAGGTCTTTTGCTCAGCAGCGCGGTCGCGCTCGGCGTGGTCGGCGACGCCATGGCCCAGGACGCCCCGGCGCGGCCGCCGGGGCAAGCTCAGGCGGGTCCGCAAGGCCCCCGCGGCGGTCCTCCGGGCGGCGCCCTGGGTCCGGGCCAGGAGCGCGCTCCGCCGTCCATCGGAGGGGTGGTCGGCACGGTCGACAGCGTCTCCGCCTCCGGCTTCGAGATGACGACGGCTGCGGGCCGCAAGACCACCGTCGAACAGTCGTCCGCCACGACCTACCGCACGGGGAAAGCCGCGAGTTCGGCGAGCGCCGTCAAGAAGGGCGAGCGGGTCCTCGCCATCGGGCTGGTCACCGTGGGACGGGGCGACGCAGGCACCACCGTCAAGGCCAACGAGGTCGTCGTGGGACCTGGCGGGGCCGGCGCCCAGATCTCGGTGGTGACGCCCCCCGGTACGCCGCCCGTGGCGAAGGACGTCGGCAAGATTCCGGCCACCTACGTCCAGGGCGAGGGGACGATTATCAGCGGACCGGAAGCGTACAAGGCGATCGAAGCGGGCTTGACCGCCTGGACAGGCGGCTACGTCAACCGCGTGGTGAAGCTGGCCACCGGCGAATACGAGGTCCACAACGTGGGCGTCAGCTGGCCGCACCACATCTTCCTCGACAAGGACTTCAAGTACCTCGGCGCCCAGTAGCCGCCGCGGATTAGCGACCGTCGCGGCGCAGCGCGCTCCGTGACGGTCGCAGCCGCCTACTTGGCGCGGGCCTGGACCTGGAACCGGCTCAGTTGCGTCACGACCGGTTCCCAGCCCGGCCGCAGGGCTTCCGCCGCCTTGTAGTCGGCGTAGGCGCCCTTCAGGTCCTTCAGGTCCTCCCGCGCCATCGCGCGGGTATAGTAGGCGCGCTCAGGATGCTCAGGGCCGAGCGCGATGCCGCGGTCGAGGTCGGTCAGCGCCTCTTGCGGCTTACCCTCTTCGAGCAGGATGCCGCCCCGGTTGACCAGCGCTTCGGGAAGCATGGGCGCGAGCACGAGCGCCTGCTCGAAATCCCGCTTCGCGTCCTGCGGCTGGTCCATCCTCATGAGCAGCACGCCCCGGTTGACGAGGGTGCTGGCCATGTCGGGCGTCGTGACGACCCCGCTCGTGATCGCCTCGTTGCAACTGAGGATCGCGTCGGTCGGGGCCATCAGGCCGTCCGCGGCCTTGACGGCGTCCCTCGAGCATTTGTGCACGGGGGTATCGAGCGCCACGACCGTGCCGGGCGTGGGGCCGACCCCCGGCACGACCCCGTGGCCCGGACCGGCGGGTCCCGTCGGGAGGTCGCTCGAGGCGCCCGTCGCCGCGGCGGCGACGGAAGGTTGAGCCGATTGGGCGAGAGCGCAAACCGGACCGAGCGCCAGTCCGAAAGCGAAAGCGGCGCCGACAAATTTTGACATTGTCGTCCCCTCAGATTCTTGCGGAGCCGATGATACGCCTTCGCGGTCGCCGTGCAACATGGGCCGGCGATGTTCGACGGGCGGAGGGATTACAGCGCCGTCGACCACAGGTTTCTTGCGATCCGCCCCTTAATGCTTTCCGGGATCGCGCAGGCGGTTCGCCGTCCGCCCCCCTCGCGCGGGTCTCAGGCCCGGCGGCGAGCCTCTCCGGAACCGGCCGCGACCGCGTGGGCGAGGCCCACCGCCTCACCGATCAGCACCACGACCGGACCTTCGCAGGCCGCGGCCGCGAGCCTGGCCGGCAGGTCGGACAGGTCGCCCTTGATGATCCGCGCCGACCTGGACCCCGCGTTCTCGACGGCGACCGCCGGCGTCGTCGGGTCGCGGCCCTCCGCGATCAGGCGGGCCGCCGCCGCCGCGCAGGCGTCGCGGGCCATGTAGAGGGCCAGCGTCGTCGTCGGGTCGGCGTTGGCGGCCCAGCCCTCGTCCACCACCGCGCCGTTCTCCACCCGGGCGGTGGCGAAGGTGACCCGGCGGGCCGCGCCCCGGTGCGTCAGGGGAAAGCCGAACTGCGCCGCCGCCGCGCTGGCGGCGGTGACCCCGGGGACCACCTCGACCGGAACCCCGTGCGCCTCCAAGAACGCGCGCTCTTCGCCGACGCGGCCGAAGACGGAGGGGTCGCCGCCCTTCAGCCGCACCACCGTGAGGCCGCGGCGCGCCAGGCGCAGCATCAGCCGGTTGATCGTCTCCTGCTTCATGCTGGCGCGCCCGGAACGCTTGCCGGTCTGGATGCGCAGGCAGGCGCGCGGGGCCAGGGCCAGCACCTCGTCGGACACCAGGGCGTCGTAGAGCAGGGCTCCTGCGCCTTCGACCGCGCGCAGCGCCCGCACCGTCATCAGGTCGGCCGGCCCGGGGCCGGCGCCCACCAGCAGGACCTGGCCCTGGGCATGTTCAAGCGGCATGACGCTTCTCCTCGGAAACGGCGGGGGCGGCGAGCATCCGGGCGATCTCGGGGCGGCAGGAGCCGCAGTTGGTCCCGGCGCCCGTGACCCGGCCGACCGCCTCGACGCTGGCCGCGCCGGCGGCGATCGAGGCGGCGATGGCGCGGGCGCCGACCTTCAGGCAGGCGCAGACCTGGGGGCCGGGGTCGGGCGCCGCGCCGGGAGCCTGGCCGAACAGCAGGAAGTTGCGCGCCTCGGCCGGCAGGGTCTCTTCGGCGAACAGCTGGGCCAGCCAGTCGCGGGGGGGCAGCCGGCCGCTCATGGTCATGTACAGCACCTGCTGCAGGCGGCCGTCGGCGACATGGGCCTCGCGCACCGCGCCGGAGGCGGCGTCCTCGAACCGGACCAGTTCGTCGGCCCCGCCGCGGGTCAGCAGGCGGCGCAGGCCGTCGCGCTCGCCCACGCCCCCGCGGCCGGCGAATTCGTAGAGCTGGCAGGCGTCCTGGGGGATGCGGCGCCACACCAGGTCGAGCGCCGCCGGCGCGGCGACGGTCCGGCGCGTCATGAGGAAGCCGCGCCAGGTCTCGCGATAGGGACGGACCCGGGCCGGCGTGTGCTTGAACTCCGGCTGTCCCGAGAAGGGGTCGACCGCGCCCGACACCAGGGGGTTGGCCCGCCCCGAAGGCGCGAAGGCCTCGCTCCAGTGCATCGGCATGAACAGGGAGCCCGGCCGCTGGCGGTCGCTGAGCTTGGCCACGGCCACCGCCGTCCCGAGCGCCGTCTCGACCCGGGTCAGGGCGCCGTCCTGGACGCCCAGCTCGGCTGCGTCGGCGGGGTGGACCTCGACATAGGGCTCGGGGGCGTGGCGGCACAGGTCGGCGGCCAGGCCGGTGCGGGTCATGGTGTGCCAGTGGTCGCGGACCCGGCCGGTGTTCAGCGACATCGGAAAGCCGATACTGACGGCGTCGGCGGGGGGCTTGGGCGCGACGGCGACCATGCGGGCGCGGCCGTCGGCGGTGGCGAAGCGGCCGTCCTCGAACAGCCGGGCGGCGCCGCCCGCCTCCCTCGCCGGCCATTGCACCGGCTCGAGGGCGTCGTAGCCGCCGCGGCCCAGACCGACGAGCCCCGACAGGTTCAGGGGTCGGGCGTCGTTCTCGTAGGCGGTCATCCGCGCGTATTCGCGGAACACCTCGGCCTGGGTCGCCCAGCCGAAGGCGTCGGCATGACCCATGGCCGCCGCCACCCCGGCGACGATCCGCCAGTCGGCGCGGGCCTCGCCGGGGGCCGGGAACAGGGCCCGCTGGCGGGAGATGCGGCGCTCGGAGTTGGTGACCGTGCCGTCCTTCTCGCCCCACGCCAGGGCCGGCAGCTTCACGTGGGCGAAGGCCATGGTGTCGGTGCCGGCCATGCAGTCCGACACCACCACCAGCGGGCAGCGGGACAGGGCTTGGCGCACCTTCGACGCGTTGGGCATGCTGACGGCGGGGTTGGTGGCCATCACCCACACCGCCTTGATGCGGCCCGAATGGATGGCGTCGAACATGTCGACCGCCTTGAGCCCCGGCGCTGGGGCGATGGTGGAGGACCCCCAGAAGCGGCCGACCCGGGCCCGCGACGCCTCGTCGAAATCCATGTGGGCGGCCAGGGTGTTGGCCATGCCTCCGGTCTCGCGCCCACCCATGGCGTTGGGTTGGCCGGTGATCGAGAAGGGCGCCGCACCCGGCTTGCCGATCCGCCCCGTGGCCAGGTGGGCGTTGAGGATGGCCAGGCCCTTGGCCGTCCCTTGCGCCGACTGGTTGGCGCCCATGGAGAACAGGCTGACCGTGCGCGGGTTGGTGGCGAAGAGGTCGTAGAAGGCGGCGAGGTCGGCCAGGGCCACGCCGCAGTCGGCCGCCACGGCGTCGATGCACTGGTCGTCGGCGGCGAGGGCCGCTTCGACGGCCTCGAAGCCCGAGACGTGGGCGGCGACGTAGGCGCGGTCGACGACGCCGCGGGCGATCATCTCGGCCAGCAGGCCGTTCCACAAGCGTACGTCGGTCTGGGGGGCGATGGCCAGGTGCAGGTCCGCGCCTTCCGCCGTGTCGGTGCGGCGGGGGTCGATCACCACGTGGCGCTGGCCGCGGGCGCGGGCGGCCTCCATGCGCCGGAACAGGACCGGGTGGGTCCAGGCGGCGTTGTGGCCGGAGAAGATCACGAGGTCGGCCAGGTCGAGGTCCTCGTAACAACCGGGGACCAGGTCGGCGCCGAAGGCCTGCTTGTGGGCGGCCACCGCCGAGGCCATGCAAAGCCTTGAATTGGTGTCGATATTACCCGAGCCGATGAAGCCCTTCATCAGCTTGTTGGCCGCGTAGTAATCCTCGATCAGCAGCTGGCCGGAGACGTAGAAGGCCACCGAGTCCGGGCCGTGGCGGGCGATGGTGTCCTTGAACCGCTTGGCGACGTGGGCGGTCGCCTCGCTCCAGCCCACCGCCTTGTCGCCGATCATCGGCGACAGCAGCCGGCCCTCCAGCCCCACGGTGGCCCCGAGCGCCAGGCCCTTGGAGCACAGCCGCCCGCGGTTGGCCGGGTGGTCGCGGTCGCCCTCGACCTGGAGGCTGCGCCCCTCCCCCGCCCGCGCCGCCACGCCGCAACCCACGCCGCAGTAGGGGCAGGTGGTCTTGACCGCGGGGGGCGGGAGCGAGCCGTCGGCCACGACCTTCAGTCCCTCGCCGCCGGGACGCCGAGCAGGACGCGGCCGTCGCGCACCTCCACCGGCACGACCGGCGTGCAGCCCTTGCCGGCGTCGGCGCCGGTGGGATGGCCGGTGGCGAGGTCGATGGTCCAGTTGTGCAGCGGGCAGGCCACCGCCCGGCCGTGCACGATCCCCTGGCTCAGCGGCCCGCCCTTGTGCGGGCAGGCGTCGCGCAAGGCGTAGACCTCCCCATCGCCGGTGCGGAACACCGCGACGTCGCCGGCGGGGCTGGGCAGGCGTCGGGCGCCACGGCGGGGGATGTCGGTCACGGCGCCGACGTCGACCCAGGCAAGCACGGGGGGTTTCACAAGCGCGTTCATGCGGGGGCGAACTCCAGGCGGCGGCTCATGGGGTTGAACTGTTCGTGGTGGCGCCCGGCCACCCGCTCGGCCCAGGGGTCGATGCGGGCGAACCGCTGCGAATAGGCGAAGCGGTCGTAGAGCGCCCGGCGGTCGTCCTCGTCGGCCAGGGCGGCCTTGATCGAGTCGAGGCCCACCCGGTCCATCCACTTGTAGATCCGCTCCAGGTACCAACCTTCCTCGCGGTAGAGCTGGACCAGGGCGCAGATGACCCAGACCGCTTCCTGCTCGGTGGCCACCCGGGTCAGCACTTCCGTCCCGCGGATGTGCAGGCCCGCGGCGCCGCCGACGTGGATCTCATAGCCGCTGTCGACGCAAACCACGCCGACATCCTTGCAGGTGGCCTCGGCGCAGTTCCTCGGGCAGCCGGAGACCCCGAGCTTGACCTTGGCGGGGGTCCAGGACCCCCACATGAACTTCTCCAGCCGAATCCCAAGTCCGGTGGAGTCCTGGGTCCCGAACCTGCACCACTCCGAGCCGACGCAGGTCTTCACCGTGCGCAGGCCCTTGGCGTAAGCGTGGCCAGAGACCATGCCGGCGGCGTTGAGGTCGGACCACACCGCGGGCAGATCCTCCTTCTTCACCCCCAACAGGTCGATGCGCTGCCCCCCGGTGACCTTGACCGCGGGGATGGAGAACTTGTCGGCCACGTCGGCGATGGCCCGCAGTTCGTCGGGGGTGGTCATGCCGCCCCACATGCGCGGGACCACCGAATAGGTGCCGTCCTTCTGGATGTTGGCGTGGACCCGCTCGTTGACGAAGCGGGACTGGATGTCGTCGCGGTACTCGGCGGGCCAAGCGCACAGCAGGTAGTAGTTGAGCGCCGGCCGGCAGGACGAGCAGCCGTCCGGGGTGGTCCATTCTAGGGCTTGCATGGCCGCCGGGATCGACTTGAGCTCGAGGCTGAGAATCCGTTCCCGGACAAGACCGTGCGGGTGGGACGTGCACTTGCACATCGGCTTGGGGCCGACCTGGGCCTGGAAGCCGTCGCCCAGGGTCAGCTTGAGCAGTTGCTCCACCAGGGGAGTGCAGGAGCCGCAGCTCGCCGAGGCCTTGGTCACGGCGCGCACGTCGTCCAGGGTGGTGAGGCCCTGGGCCGTGACCGCGCCGGTTATCGCGCCCTTGCACACGCCGTTGCAGCCGCACACCTCGGCGGTGTCGGCCATGGCCGCAACGGCCGAACTAGGGTCCAGGCCGGCCAGCCCCTCCGTGATCGCCTGGCCGAAGATCAGGGTGTCGCGGATGGCGGCCACGTCGGTCCCGGCCCGCATCAGGTCGAAGTACCAGTTCCCGTCGGCCGCGTCGCCGAACAGGACGGCCCCGGCGACCTTGCCGCCTTCCAGCACCACCCGCTTGTAGACGCCGCGCCCGGCGTCGCGGAACACGATGTCCTCGCAGCCCTCGCCGCCGGAAAAGCGCCCGGCGGAGAAGACGTCGACGCCCGAGACCTTCAGCCGGGTCGAGAGGACCGAACCCTGGTAGGCGCCCTCCCCCGCGGTCAGGTCGTCGGCCAGCGCCCGGCACATCTCCCAGATCGGGGCCACCAGGCCGTAGCACTGGCCGCGGTGCTCGGCGCATTCGCCGACCGCGTAGATCGCCGGGTCGGAGGTGCGCATGGCGTCGTCGACCTGCACGCCGCGCCCGACCGCCAGGCCCGCCGCCTTGGCCAGGGCCCCGTTGGGGCGGATGCCCACGGCCATGACCAGGAGGTCGCAGGGCAGCACTTGGCCGTCCTTCAGCCGCAGGCCCGTGACCTTGCCGTCCAGGCCCTCGATCTCCTCGGATTGGGCGCCGAGGATGGTCTCGACGCCGCGCTCGCGCATGGCCTGGGTCAGGAGGAAGCCGGCCGACTCGTCGAGCTGGCGCTCCATCAGCACGTCCATCAGGTGCACGACGGTGGCCTGCATCCCGCGGCGGGCCAGGCCGTAGGCGGCCTCGATGCCCAGCAGGCCGCCGCCGATCACCACCGCCTTGGCCTGCGGGTCGGCGGAGGCCGCCACCATGGCCTCGACGTCGTCGAGGTCGCGGAAGGTGACCACGCCCTTCAGGTCCGCGCCCGGCAGGGGCAGACGTACGGGATCGGAGCCCACCGCCAGGATCAGCCGGTCGTAGCCGACCTCCAGGCCGCCCTCGGCCACGACCACCCGGCGCTCCCGGTCGAGCGCCGTGACCGCGCGGCCGGCGTGCAGGGTTATGCCGTTGTCGCGGTACCAGGCCTCGTCGTTGATGACGATGTCGGCGAAGGCCTTCTCCCCGGCCAGCACCGGCGAGAGCATGATGCGGTTGTAGTTGACCCGCGGCTCGGCCCCGAAGATGGCGACCTCGTAGCGGTCGGGATCGCGCTTGAGGATTTCCTCGACGGCCCGGCACCCGGCCATGCCGTTGCCGATGACGACCAGCTTTTGCCTGGACATGACGGCCGCCCCTTACAGACGCACGGCGGCGGGGGTCGCCGACAGGGTGGGCCACACGGCGCGCCAGTGGGTCTTCAGCCCGGTCAGCGCGACCAGGGCGAACAGGGCCAGGCCGGCGAAGCCGAGGAAGCCGGCCTGGTAGCTGCCGGTCAATTGCTTGGCCAAGCCCAGGGTCGACGCGAGGTAGAAGCCGCCGACCCCGCCCATGGCCCCGACGAGGCCGGTGATGACGCCGATCTCCTTGCCGAAGCGCTGGGGCGCGAGCTGGAACACCGCCCCGTTGCCGGCGCCGAGCGCCATCATGGAGAAGAGCAGGATCGCCAGCGCGCCGCCGGCGGTGGCCATGTGCAGGCTGGCGGCGGCCAGGCCGAGGGCGGCCAGGCCGTAGACCACGATCAGAGTGCGCACCCCGCCGAAGCGGTCGGCCATGGCCCCGCCGACCGGACGGACCAGGGAGCCGGCGAAGACGCAGGCGGCGGTGAAGAAGCCGGCGACGACCGGGTCCAGCCCGTAGTCGCCGTTGAAATAGATGGTCAGCGAGGAGCTGAGGCCCGAGAAGCCGCCGAAGGTGACGGCGTAGAGGAACATCAGCCACCAGGCGTCCGCCGTCTTCAGCACCGCCAGATATTCGAGCGGCGTCTTGGCCGGGGGACGGTTCGGCGCGTCCTTGGCCAGCAGCATGTAGACGGCGAAGGCGACGGCCAGCGGTATCGCCGCCAGGCCCAGGACGGCGTTCCAGCCCAAGGCCTTGGCCAGGGCCGGGGCGAACAGGGCGGCGAGCGCGGTGCCCGAGTTGCCGGCCCCGGCGATGCCGAGCGCCAGGCCCTGGTGCTGCGGCGGATACCAGCGCGATGCCAGCGGCAGGGCCACGGCGAAGGACGAGCCGGCGACGCCGAGGATCACGCCCAGGATCAGCACCTGCGAATAGGAATGGACCCCGAGGAACCAGGCGAGGACGAGGCCGGCGATGACGATCAGCTGGCCGACGATCCCGGTCTTCTTCGGGCCGATGTGGTCGACCAGGACCCCGTTGACCAGGCGAAGGGCCGCCCCGGCCAGAAGCGGCACGGCGACCATCAGGCCTTTCTGCGCGGGGGAGAGCCCCAGGTCCTTGGCGATGGCGACGCCCAGCGGGCCCAACAGCACCCAGACCATGAAGCTGAGGTCGAAATAGAGGAAGGCGGCGAACAGGGTCGGGGTGTGCCCCGCCTTGAGGAAGGAACGATCGAACATGGGAACAGGCCCTCGACGTGGGTTCGAGAAGCGGCGGCGTCGCCGGGCGAAAACCGCATCAGAGCGGTCGTCCGTTGGCCGCGAACGCCATTGTCCTCAGGCCTGTGCCGATGGAGCGCCGCGTGGGGAGGAAGGGCTACCGCTTCGGCCCGGTCGGAGGCCAAAATCGCCGATCGGCCCAATTGCGCGGCAGTTGGTCGTTGCGGCGCCCAATTTCCGGTCGTGAGCGGGGTCGCTTCGCCTAGCTCGCCGTCACCACCAGCGCCCGGCCCGCGCCCTCGATCGGGCCTGTCCCGAACCTGGCCACAACGGCTTCGGCGACCTCGACTGCGATGTCCTCCAGCCCGCCCGGACGGCGCGCCTGGATCTCCGCCGCAAGGGGCGACCCCATGCAGAGGCCCTCGGCGATCGCCTTCCCCGACGCCGCCAATGTGGTCGTGGCCACCGTCTCCAGTTCCACCGCGCCGAAACCCGCCCGGGTCAGCGCGGCGCGGATCGGGCCCAGGTCGTGGAAGCCGTAGGGGGTGCGCGCGAGGAAGCCGGGCGGATCGTCCGGGAACAGGGACGCCACCGTCTCATGGACGACGAGCGCTAGTTCATTGGCCTCGATCTTGTCCCAAACGTTGAACACGAAACGCCCGCCCGGCTTCAGCACCCGCCTCGCCTCGGCGAAAGCGGCGGGCTTGTCGGGGAAGAACATCACTCCGAACTGGCAAACGATGGCCTCGAAACCGTCTCGGTCGAACGGCAGGGCCTGGGCGTCGGCCTGCCGCCACTGGACGTTCTTCGCCGTCACGATCTGAGCCGCTCGCGCGAGCATGGGCTCGTTCAGATCGGTGGCGACGATGGTGGCGCGCGGCCCTACGGCTTCGGCCAGCGCCCGAGTGACGCGTCCCGTGCCGGCGGCCGTTTCGAGGAGCGCGCCCTCCCACCCCTTGAAGCGGTTCGCCAGATCTCGCGCAAAGGGCTCGAACAGCGTCGGTCCCAGACACCGGTCATAGATGTCCGGGATGGAGCCCGTGAACGTGGCGTCCGCTTGGGGCATGGCCTGGCTCTCCGGTCTGCGGACCGCCAGCTTATCACCAAACCTCGCCGCGACTGCCCCGGTCCGATAGGAAGGGAGGCCGTTGCGCGACGGAGCCCCGATGCCCGACCTAGCCCTGCAGTTGCAGACCCACCCGCTGGAAGGCCGCTTCGTCCGGCTGGAGCCCTACGCGCCGGCGCTTAAGGACGAGGTCCGGGCGGCCCTCGACTGCGATTCCGACGGCTGGGACCTGTTCGCCACCAGTGGCCAGGGCGAGCATTTCGAAGGCTGGTGGTCGACCAGCCTGGCCGAGATGGGGGACGGCCGCCGGCTCGCCTACGCCGTGCGCGACCTTGCCGACGGCCGGGTGGTCGGGACTTCCGCCTTCCTCGACATCCGCCCGCCGCACCGCGGGGCCGAGATCGGCGCCACTTTCCTGCGCCCCGAAGCCCGCTCCGGCCGGGCCAACCCGGAGGCCAAGCTCCTTATGCTCGCCTACGCCTTCGACCACGGCGCGGTGCGGGTGGAGCTGGTCACCGACCTCAGGAACCTGCGCAGCCAGGCGGCGATCGCCAAGCTGGGCGCGGTGCGCGAGGGCGTGCTGCGGCGCGAGCGGATCACCTGGACCGGCCACGTCCGCGACAGCGTCATCTACGCGATCACCGATGGCGAATGGCCGCTGGTGCGCGCCGGACTGGAGCGCCGGCTGGCGGCGTTTCCCAGCCCCTAGGCAGGATGCCAAGCAGGGGTGCGCCGCACAAACCTTTCGTCATGCTGAGGAGCGCGATGAAATCGCGCGTCTCGAAGCACGCATCGTGCCGCATCAGTCCCTTAGGCGACCAGGGCCGGCCGGGCGTGCCGCGCGTAGAGGAACTCCAACACCGCGCCGCGCGCCTGCAGGTATTGCGGCGTGGCGACCAGGTCGAGGCGGCGGCGCGGACGGGGCAGCTCCACCGCCAGGACCTCGCCGATCCCGGCCGCCGGGCCGTTGGTCATCATCACGATGCGGTCCGACAGCAGCGCCGCCTCATCGACGTCGTGGGTGATCATCAGCACCGTGTTCCTCAGGGTGGCGTGGATCTCCATCACGCTGTCCTGCAACTGGGCGCGGGTCAGGGCGTCCAGGGCGCCGAACGGCTCGTCAAGGAGCAGGACCTTGGGCTCCATGGCCAGCGCCCGGGCGATGCCGACCCGCTGCTTCATGCCGCCGGAGACCTCGTTCGGCCGCTTGTCTCGGGCGTGGTCCATCGCCACGAGGGCGAGGTTGTGCAGGGTCCATTCCCGCCGCTCGGCCGCGCTCTTGGTCGGCCCGAACACCTTGTCGACCGCGAGCTTGACGTTCTCGTAGACCGACAGCCACGGCAGCAGGGAGTGGTTCTGGAACACCACCGCCCGGTCCGGCCCCGGCGCGTCGACCGCCGTGTGGTCGAGGATCACCGCTCCGGTGGTGACCGGGACAAGCCCCGCCACCACGTTCAGCAGGGTGGACTTGCCGCAGCCGGAGTGGCCGATCAGCGAGACGAACTCGCCGCGCTCCACCTGCAGGTTGATGTCGCGCAGCACTTCGCTGGGACGGGCGCCGCCGAAGGTGACGCCGACGGCTTCGATGGAAAGATAGGCCTTGGTCATGTCTCCGCCCTCCTAGGCGATGTCAGGCGCTGGCGCCGCGGGCGACGATCTTGCCGATCAGGGCCACGAACCTATCGAGGGCGAAGCCGGTCAGGCCCACCCACACCAGGGCCACGACGATGTCGGAGATGCGCGAGGCGTTGTACTGGTCCCAGATGAAGAAGCCGATGCCGACGCCGCCCAGGAGCATCTCCGAGGCGACGATCGCCAGCCAGCTCATGCCGACCCCGATCCGCAGGCCGGTGAAGATGTAGGGCGCCGTCGCCGGTAGAAGGATCTTGGCGAAATACTCCAGCGGCGACAGCCGCAGCACCCGCCCGACGTTGACGTAGTCCTGCGGGATGTTGCGCACCCCGACGGCGGTGTTGATGACGATCGGCCAAATCGAAGTGATGAAGATCACGAACAGTGCCGAAGGCTGGGCCTGGTGGAAGGCCGCCAGGCTGATCGGCAGCCAGGCCAGGGGCGGTACGGTGCGCAGGACCTGGAAGATCGGGTCGAGCCCCCGGTGGGCCCAGCGGTTGGAGCCCACCAGGACCCCCAGGGCGATTCCGCAGACCGCCGCCAGGGAGAAGCCCACCGCCACCCGGCTCAGGCTGGTGGCGACATGCCAGAACAGGCCCTTGTCGATCCCGCCCCGGTCGAAGAACGGATGCAGGATCAGCTCGCGGGAGTCGGTCCAGATGGCGGAAGGGGTCGGCAAACCGCCTCCGGGCCCGACGAACTGCCACAGGGCCAGGATCGCCAGGACCGTCAGAGCCGGCGGCAGGACGGTGCTGGCCACGCCGGCCGCGGCCCCGCCCAGCCGTCCCGGCCGGGCGGGGGCCGGCGGCTGGGCGACGGACGCCGGGGGCGTCCCCGGCGGGGAGGCGGCCGCGGCGGCGGGGACGAAGGTCCGTTGCGGCTTGGTCATGGCGGACATCCTCACGCGAGCTTCTTGATCGGCTGCGACGCCAGCCACGCCCCCGGGTTGGCGGGATCGAACACCTTGCCGTCGAAGAAGCGCTCGGGCCCGCGGCTGTCGGAGGCCGGGCCGGTCGCGCCCACCGACTTGGCCGCCGCGCGCCAGATGTCGGAACGGTT
This sequence comes from Caulobacteraceae bacterium, assembly GCA_035493215.1. Classification (GTDB taxonomy): domain Bacteria; phylum Pseudomonadota; class Alphaproteobacteria; order Caulobacterales; family Caulobacteraceae; genus NCED01. The sequence goes on along the minus strand of DATJIO010000008.1, from coordinate 12,779 downwards.
GACCTTGGCCACCAGGGCCTGGGCGTTGGTCTTGGCGGGTATCACCCCCCAGCGCTGGTTCTCGGTGACGAACCACATGTCGTGGGACTTGAACGGGAACGAGGCGTCGTCGGCCCAGAACTTCATGTAGTGGGGCGTGGACTTGGCGGCGCGGCCGTCGCCGTAGTCGATGGTCCCCTGCAGGCGGGGCAGGATGTCGCCCATCGGCACGTTGATGTACTGCCGGCCCGAAGCGATCGAGCACATGGCCGGCCGGTTGGCCATCTTATCGCACCACATCTGGGCTTCCAGCACCGCGGCGGTGATGGCCTGGGCGGCGCGGGGATATTTGTCGACCCAGTCGGCGCGCATACCCAGCGCCTTCTCCGGATGGTTCATCCAGATCTCGCTGGTGAGGCAGGCAGTGTAGCCGATCTTCTGGTTGACCGTTTGCCCCCCCCAGGGCTCGCCCACGCAGAAGGCGTCCTGGGTGCCGGACTTTAGGTTGGCGACCATCTGCGCCGGCGGGATCACGATGGTCGAGATGTCGGTGTCCGGGTTGACCCCGGCCGCCGCCAGCCAGTAGCGGACCCACAGGTCGTGGGTGCCGCCGCGGAAGGTCATGGCGATCTTGGCGGGGTTCCCGGCCGCCCTGAGCTGGGCGAACTTGGCCTTGGCCCCGGCGGCGTCGAGGCCGACCTTGACCGCCTTGAGGTCGTTGCCGACCGAGATGGCCTGGCCGTTGGTGTTCAACCGGGCCAGCACGTACATCGGCACGGGCTTGCCGCCGGTCTGGACCCCCAGGGTGAACTGGTAGGGCATGGGCGACAGGATGTGGGCGCCGTCGATGCCGCCCCCGCCCGACCCCAGCACGATGTTGTCGCGGGTGGCGCCCCAGGACGCCTGTTTCAGCACCTCCAGGTCGGGCAGGCCGTGCTTGGTGAACAGCCCGCGCTCCTTGGCGATGATCAGGGGCGAGGCGTCGGTCAGGGCGATGAAGCCCAGCCGGGCCTTCGACACCTCCGGCCCGGCGCCGGCCGCGAAGGCGCCGCCGGGAAAGGCCGCGCGGACGGCCGCCACGGTGGCGGCCGCACCGCCCAGTACGGCGCGGCGGGTGGGGGTCAGGGGCGGCTTCGACTTGTGCGTGCTCATGGAAATGACTCCGTCGTATTGGGGCTCAGAGGCGGTATTCGAAGGTGATCCAGAACTTCGAGCGCGAGGCCGGCGGCGCCGCCGTCCCGACGGGCACGGTCGTGGCGCGCTTGAAGTCGGCGTACTTCAGCGCCACCGACAGGTTGGGCGTGATCCCGGCGGTGACCTGGGCGTTCCACTCGTGACCCAGGGCGGCGCCGGTGCGCTGGTCGTCGAAGTCGTGGTAGCGGGCCAGGAATTCGGTGTTGAACAGATAGGTCCAGCGCTTCCTCGGCCGGACGACCAGCTGCAGGTTGAAGTCCTTGATCCCGTCGACGAAGGTCTTGTTGCCGCCGACCCCGGCGAAGGCGTCCGACCAGCCGTTGAACAGGTGGGTGGTGGCCAGAGGGGTGATGAAGCCCCGCGTCCCGTCGCCTTCGAGCACCTCGTAGGCGGCCTTGGCGGTCCAGACATCGAAGGTGGCCGCGACGTCTCCGCTCCAATAGTCGAGGGCGAAGGGGGCGGTGTTGTGCCGGTAGTCGGTCTGGTGCGCCCAAGTCCCGTTGTAGGCGAGCTGGAACAGGCCGACCCAGGTCTTGCCCGAGGCTTTGGCGCCCCAGGTCTTGGTCGAGCTGATCGGCGCGTTGCCGAAGTCCAGGGCGTAGAGGAACCCCTGCAGCTTCAGCGGCTCGGCCAAGGAATAGGTGGCGTTCAGGATGTGGCTGTCGGAGTCCCAGTCCCGGGCCTCGCCCAGGATGCGGTTGACGTGGGTCACATAGGCGTAGGTCGCCTTGAACCGGCCCCAGGCGGCGTCGGCGCGCACAGCATCGAAGGTCTGTTCGTCCTGGCGCCAGCCGACGTTGCCGACGAAGCGCTGGTCATCCAGCAGGATGCGCTGGCGCCCGCCGGTCAGGGTCAGGGCCGGGCCGAGCACCCAGGTCAGCTGGGCGCGGTTGAGCTCGGTGACCTCCGGGTCGTTGACGATGGGATAGGCGGTCTTGCCGTTGAGGCTGCCGCCGACGACCCCGGGAACGGCGATGTTGTAGTGCTCGGACCCCAGCTGGCGGACGTCCTCGAACTCGACCAGGCCCTTGACCCCGTGCCAGTCGCCGGTCTCCCAGCCCAGGCGTGTGCGCAGGGTGAAGGCGTCGGCCTTGTTGGCGATGCCGACCTGGTCGACCGTCTCGTACCGGGCGCGGGCCTCGAAGAGGAACTTGCCCTTGCCGATCGCCTCGGTGATCGTCGGCGGTGCGGGCGGCGGCGGCGGCGGCTCGGGCGCCGGCTCCTCGACCGCGGCGGGCTGGACTGCCGGTTCGGTCGGCGGCGGCGCGGGCTGCGCCAAGGCGGCGGAACCCCACAACAGGGCGGCCGTAGCCGGACCCCAGTACAAAACAGATTTCGACGACATACCCTGCCCCCAAACAAAAAAACGCCCAGCGCGGGGTCACCGCGTTGGACGTCGTTGTCCTGATGAATTCCGGCCGAGCCGGACGGCCCGACCTGGACCTCGCGGAACGTCATTGCCCCGCGTCGAACCTCAGGTGGCCGATGCTTCCGCCAACGGTAAAGACGATTTAGGCCGGTCCGCAGTTACTTTTTCGATCTGCCGAATAAGCGCGCTCGGCGCCGCGCTTTGAGGCAAATGGCCAGCTCGCCCCTCATCTGACGACGACGACGGGCATCTCGAACGGCGCGAGACCAATGCCAAGGCATACTTATGATTCTGGCGGGCCCGGCCGTGACCCGAAAGCCTCGTCCTTCGACGGGCGCGCCGACGAGGCGTTTTACTGCACCGAGGATAAAATTGGCCTCATTCCCTCGAAAGGAACTTTTAGGACCGGGTGATCTTGAACCCTGCCGCGTAATCCGCCGCCGCGGCCAAATCGAACACCCGCCCGTCGCCGAAGCCCTGTTCGAGTTTCCCGTCCCGGTCGGGAGCGTCCATGCCGACCGCGGCCGCAGCGGTGCGGAACAAGTCGGGGCGGTAGACCCGCGCCGCGGCGGCGGCGATGTCCACCGCGGGATCGAGCTGGCCCCAGCGCCGCATCTGGGACAGGAACCAGGCCGCGTGGCTGACCCAGGGGAAACTGGCGTCCCGGCGGTGGAACACGATCTCGGTCTCCTCCAGCGACCGGGCCACCAGGTCCGCCGGCGCCCCGACGTAAGCCTCGGTGGCGAGGATCGCCGCCAGCTCGGCCCGGTTGCCCTGCCGGTCGCACCAGTCGGCGGCGCGGAGCAGGCCGCGCAGCAGCGCCTGGAGGACCTCGGGGTTGGCCTCGGCCCAGGCCGCATTGACCCCGAGCGCCTTGTCGGGGCTGTCGTTCCAGATGTCGGCGGCGTAGGCCAAGGTTTCACCTGCCCCGTCCGCGCTCGCCAGGGCGCCCCACGGCCCGCCGACGCAGAAGCCGTCGATCAGGCCCGCCCGAAGCTGGTCGGCCATGCGCGGCGGCGGGACCACCACCAGCCGGACGTCGGCGTCGGGGTCGACGCCGCTCTCGGCCAGCCAGTAGCGCAGTTCGTAGCTGTGCATCGAATAGGCGAAGACCACGGCGAAGGTGAGCGGTGCGCTGCCGAGCTCGCGCCGCGCCGCGATCAGCCGGGCCAGAGGCCGGGCGGTGCGGGCGGCCACCCCGTCGGGATCGAGGCGGCGCAGAGCCTGCGCCAGGGCCTTGGACACGGTGATGGCGCTGCCGTTGAGGTTCAGGGCCATCGGCGTGACGAGCCGGGTGGGCTCGCCGCCGACCCCGAGGCTGGCCGCCAGGATCATGGGCGCCAGCATGTGGGCCCCGTTGAGGGCCCCGACGGCGACCTTGTCGCGGACGGTCGCCCAGGACGCCTCGCGGCTGAGCGTCACCTCCAGCCCCTCGGCGGCGAAGAAGCCCTTGGCCTCGGCCACCGCCAGGGGCGCGCAGTCGTTCAGAGGGATGAAACCCAGCTTCAAGTCCGCGCTCCCCATCTTCGCGCTCATTGGCCGTCTCCCTTGAGCACGCCGGCGAAGGTCAGGAGGTCGGCGGCCACCGCGCCGATCGGCCGGCCGGAATCCATGGCGAGCTTGCGCAACAGCTTGTAGGCGCCCTCCTCGTCGAGGCCGCGCTCCTTCATCAGCAGGCCCTTGGCCCGGTCGACGGTCTTGCGGGAGGCGAGGTCGGCCTTGGCCTTGGCGAGGTCGCCGCGGAGCTGCTGCATCAGCTGGAATCGGGTCATGGCCGCCTCCAGCACCGGGCGCACCCGGGCGGGGGCCAAGCCGTCGACCACATAGGCCGCCACCCCGGCGCGCACCGCCTCCTCCGCCAGGCCGGGCTCGGAACGGTCGGCGAACATCACCACGGGACGAGGATTGGAGGCGGTGGCGTCGCGCAGGCTCTCCAGCGTGTCCCGGTCGGGGCTGTCGCACGCGACCACCACCACGTCGGGGGCGAACGCGGCCGCCTCCGCAGCCACGTACACGGCCGCCTGCCGCACCTCCAGCGGATGGATTCCTTTCAGGCCCTCCGCCACCAGGGCGGCGCGGGCGGAATCCGGGTCGATCACCAGGACGCGCATGGGTGTGGGCTAGGACCTTCAGAATCACAGTGGAAGCCGCGGACGCCCTTACGCCCATATTTGCGGCGGATTGCCCACAGATTTGGCGCCCTGCCCACTGGCGAGGCCCTGTTGGGACAGCGAGTGACCTTTTACGCAGCGCGGTGCCTTCGCTGCAGGCGCCCTTCCGTCAGCTCGCCGCCTTGCGCGAAACCGCCGCCCGGTCCCGCCATGACATTGGAGGGTTCAGACGTGGAAGATCGCAAGGACGATGCCGAACAGGAGGTAGAACAGCGCCATGGTCGCCAGGAAGCCGCGGGAGACCACGCCCCGGCGGAAGGCCACGTACATCATGCCGACGGCCACAAGGGTGATCGCCGCGGCCAGGACCAGCGAGCGGTCGAGCAGCCAGGGCGTGAAGAACAGGCCCAGGGCGGTGGGGACCGTCGCCTGGATCATCATCGCGCCGCTGATGTTGGCCAGGGCCAGCCTGTACTTGCCCTGGCGCACCCAGATGATCGCGTTCAGGGTCTCGGGCAGTTCGGTGGCGATCGGCGACAGCAGCAGGGCCAGGAGCTGCGGCTTGATCCCGAGCATCGGCCCCAGCGCGTCGAGCTGGCTGACGAACACCCGCGAGGCGGCGAAGATGACCACCAGGGCGACCAGGGTCTGGGCGACCGCGGCCGCAGCGGCCGGCGTCTTCCGCTTGGGGGCGAACTTCAGCGGCTCGAGTTCGCCTTCCTCGTCGCCGCCGTCCCCGCGCCGCATCTCGCTCCAGAAATAGGCGGCGTAGGCGGCGAGGAAGAGGACGCCGAGCCATGGTTTCAGGGTGAAGATGAAGAGGCCCAGGCCGATCTTCGCCACGAAGATGGCCAGGAACCAGCCCTGGTCGCGCGAGAGCCTCTTGAAGTCCCCAAGCACCGCCTCGGTGCGCGGGAGATGTCGCCGGGACAGGATCAGGGTGAGGCCGACCGTGGCGTAGGCGATGGTGGACAGGACCAGGGGGCCGCCGAGGGCGGCGCCGACGCCGATCTCCTTCTGGGCGGCGGTGACGCCGAACACCACGGCGACGAAGGTGACCACGCTCTCGGGCAGGGCCGTGCCGAAGGCCGCCAGGATGGTCCCCGTCGCCTGCTGGCCGACGGCGAACTTGCGGCCCACCCACTCCACGCCGTTCACGAAATACTCGCAGGCGAGGTAGATGACGACGGCCGAGCCGAGCAGCAGAGCCACGATCACGAACGGGGAATTCATAGGAAGCCTTTTCGGGGTCGGGCGCACGAGCCAAAGGGTCCGACGCCCTCGCCCAACCCATGGACGAGCGCCGAAACCAATGGTCTCGCCAAGTCGTACTGACCGATCGCGCCATGGCCGAAGCCAAGTGTGTTGACGCGAGCCCCTCTGAACGCGAGGGCGGCTACTCCCCAAAGAGTGTGGCTAACTAGGCCGGGTCGGACCGGCGGGTCAAGCGGGCGACCGCTTCGGCGCCCCGGCCGGGCCGTTCCGCCCGCATCGTCTACGGCTTCTCGGGACGCTTAACGACGATGCGGACGGGGAGACCACCGACGCCCCGCTGTGGCTCGGCGGCGACATCAAGACCATTTCCGGGCGCCCCTGCCGTTCAACCACGTCACCGATGCGCCGAGCGCATCCTGGTCACCCAGGCTGTCGCCCCCGGCCGCCTGAGGTCGTCCCGACGGATCACTCCGCCGGAAAATCGGCCAGGTACCCGTCTTCCGCCGCGGACCGCGTGATGGCCGGCCCGAAAGGGCCCAACAGGGTGAGCTTTTCACCCGGCTGGCTCGTCGTCGGCGCGTGCATGATCCTGTAGATCGCCTGGGCCTTATAGGCGGTGTGTTCGGCGAGCTTCTCGGCCAGGTCCCGAACGCCCGCCGGATAGGCCTCGCCCCCCGCGACGATTTCCTCAGCCTGCCGACAGGCCAGTTCCAGCGTTTGCAGATAGGCGGTGACGTGCTGGTCGCCGGCAGCCCTTGCTTGCCTCATCAAATCGATGGCCCGGCGGCCCGTGGAGTCGGGCGCCTCAGAAACGAGCGTCAGGTTGGCCATGGCTATTACTCCGTCCCGAATTGGCATCTGGGCTCAGCCGGTGCAGGAGGCGAGCCACGACGCGCAGGAAAGCGGACTCCCCGAGCTTCCGGCGCGCCGGTCCGTCGAGGGGCTTTCTGGCGACGACCCGCGCGCCGAGCAGGACCTTCAACCCCTGCTTCACCAGCGGAAAGCGAACGAGGCGCAGCCGTTGCGACGGCCGCAGGCGGTCAAGCACAGATTCCACCGCGGCGAGGATGAACAGCGGCATCGGAATCCACATCCATTTGCCGCCGATCAGGGGTCGAACAGACTGGAACCCCACGCTGCGCAACAACGTGGCCAATTCAGTGATCGAGTACTCCACCAGATGGAGGCCGTCCGGCTCGTATTTGCCGAAATACCGGCTGAGGTCGTGAGGGCCGAGCACTCGGTTCGGGGTGTAGCAAATCAGGACTCCGCCCGGAGCCATTGCATTGAACACCTCGCAATGCATCTGAAACGCGTCGTCGGGATGAAGATGCTCGATCAGTTGATCCGAAAACACCACGTCCACCGAGTTCCTGGCGATCGGGATGCGCGTACCCTTCGTCACGATCAGGCTCAGGTTGTCGATTTCCCCGGCGTCCCGGGCCAGGGCGGACCGGACGTCCACCATGGTGACGTGCGCCGCTATTTCGCTGAGCAGGCGGGAAACGCGGCCATGCCCCGGCCCGAGCTCGACGACCCGGTGGCCCGCCTTAACGAAGCGGCGCAAGGCGCGGAAAGTGTCCCTCGCGTGGGCGCGGTCCTTCAGAATCTCGAATTGCCGGCGGTTGATGTCTTCGTAGGAGCGGCGCAGCACCTCTTCGTAGGCGTCGGCATACAGGGCCGCGCGACGGGACCGCGGCGCCGTCAGCAACTTCCAGCGCAGGCCCCGCTCCGTCCGGTACTCGTCGGTGATCTTCTCGGGATTTTCCGAGGGGCCCCACCATTGGATCGCCGGCTCGATCAATGTGGTTGTGCGGCTTTGAACCATTTTCCCAGCTCCGGGTCGGTGACCGGTCACCAACAAGCAAGGCAGGGGCCAGACCGGGCGATACGGCGGCGCAGCGCGGGGCTGCGGCGAAGCCTTGCCGAGCGCGCCCGCCCCGGGCGTCGTCCCTCGTCCTGATGCGGGATTCCGGCGCGTGGGAGCCGCCGGAGGCCGACGGTCGGCGTTCCTAGACCGGCCGCCAAGCCTGGATGCGTTCAAGCACGAAGCACAACGCGCGACGGCGCTCCCCCCGGAACACCAGCTCGCCCATGGGATCGCGCACCACCCAGGTTCGACCATCCCTCGTCAGCTTGAAGCCCTGGCAGACCATAACGGCACACTCCAGCCCATCCTGCGCAGGAGGCTTCAGGGATCGTGCCTGAGCGGAGGGCCTTGCGGGCCGAAGACTGGCCCGGCCCCTATCCAGCCGTCTGGAGGTATCCGGCGACCGGCGGGCAGGCGCAGATCAGGTTGCGGTCGCCGTGGACGTTGTCGATCCGGCTCACCGGGGGCCAGTATTTGGGTTGCCCGGCGTCGGATGCGGGAAAGCAGGCGTCCATCCGGCTGTAGACCCGCCGCCAGCTGTCCACGGCCAGGGTCTGGGCGGTGTGGGGCGCGTGCCGCAGGGGACTGGCGTGGGCCTCGATCTTGCCGTCCGCGATCGCCGCGATCTCGCCGCGGATGGCGAGCATGGCGTCGCAGAAGCGGTCGAGCTCGACCAGGGCTTCGGATTCGGTCGGCTCGATCATCAGGGTGCCGGGGACCGGAAAGCTCATGGTCGGGGCATGGAAGCCGTAATCGATCAGGCGCTTGGCGACATCTTCTACGGTGACTTCGGTCGCCTCCTTGATGGGGCGGAGGTCCAGGATGCACTCGTGCGCCACCCGGCCCCGCTCGCCGCGATAGAGCACCGGATAGTGATCCTCCAGGCGCCGCGCGATGTAGTTCGCGTTCAGGATCGCCACCTCGCTGGCGCGCCTCAGGCCTTCGTCGCCCATCAGCAGGATATAGGCGTAGGCGATGGGCAGGATCGACGCCGAGCCGAAGGGCGCGGCCGACACCGCGCTGACGCCGCCGGACTCCGGGCGGCCGGGAAGGAAGGGCGCCAGGTGGGCGCGGACGCCGATCGGTCCCATGCCCGGCCCGCCGCCGCCATGCGGGATGCAGAAGGTCTTGTGTAGGTTGAAGTGGCTGACGTCGGCGCCGTAGCGGCCCGGCCGGGCCAGTCCGACCTGGGCGTTCAGGTTGGCGCCGTCCAGATAGACCTGTCCCCCGGCCGCATGGACGAGGTCGCAGATCTCGCGGACCCCCTCCTCGAAGACCCCGTGGGTCGAGGGATAGGTGATCATGATCGCAGCCAGGGCCGGGCCGGCGACCGCGATCTTGTGGCGGAGATCTTCGAGATCGACGTTGCCCTCGGCGTCGCAGTCGACGACGCGGACCACCATGCCGACGAGCTGGGCCGAGGCGGGGTTGGTGCCGTGGGCGGAGGCGGGGATCAGGCAGACGTCGCGGCCTTCGTCGCCTCGGCTGCGGTGATAGGCGCGGATGGCCAGCAGGCCGGCGTATTCGCCCTGGGCGCCGGAATTGGGCTGCAACGACACCGCGTCATAGCCGCTGATGGCGCAAAGGCGCGCCTCCAGATCCTCGAACATCGCCTTGTAGCCGAGCGCCTGGTCCTCGGGCGCGAAGGGATGCAGCGACGAGAATTCCGGCCAGGTGACCGGCATCAGCTCGGTCGTGGCGTTCAGCTTCATGGTGCATGAACCAAGCGGGATCATGCACCGGTCCAGGGCCAGATCCTTGTCGGACAGCCGGCGCATGTAGCGGAGCATCTCGGTTTCCGAACGGTGGCGGTGGAACACCGGATGGGTCAGGAACGGCCGGGTTCGGCGCAATGAGTCGGGGATCGACGAGGCGGATTGGCCCGACAGGGCCACGGCTTCGGCGGCGTCGCCGGCGAAGGCTGCCCAGACCGTGCGCACCACGTCGGGGGTGGTGGTCTCGTCCAGGGCGACGCCGATGCGATGGCCGTCGATCCGTCGCAGGTTGACGCCCGCGGCGACGGCGCGGGCATGGATGGCTTCGGTGCGGTCGCCGGTCTCGACGGCGATGGTGTCGAAGAAGGCCCCCGTCCGGACCGCGAAGCCCAATTTCCCGAGACCCTCAGCCAGGAGGGTGGCGAGGCGGTGCACCCGCGCGGCGATGGCCGTCAGCCCGTCGGGGCCGTGATAGACCGCGTACATCGAGGCCATGATGGCCAGCAGCACCTGGGCGGTGCAGATGTTGGAGGTCGCCTTCTCGCGCCGGATGTGCTGCTCGCGGGTCTGCAGCGCCAGCCGGTAGGCGGGGCGGCCCTCCGCGTCGACGGAGACCCCGACGATGCGGCCCGGCATGGCCCGCTTGTAGGCGTCGCGGACGGCCATGTAGGCGGCGTGGGGGCCGCCGTATCCCATCGGCACGCCGAAGCGTTGCATCGACCCGATGGCGATGTCCGCGCCCAGCTCGCCGGGCGAGGCCAGCAGGGTCAGGGCCAGGGGGTCGGCCGCCATGGCCGCGACCGCCCCGGCCTCGTGGAGGGCGGCGATCGCCCCCCGGTGGTCGCGGATCTCGCCGAACGTCCCGGGATATTGCAACAGGGCGCCGAACACCTGCGACGGTTGCAGGTCCGTCGCGGGGTCGCCGACGATCAGCCGCCAGCCCAGGGGTTCGGCGCGGGTGCGCAGCACCGCCAGGGTCTGGGGGTGGCAATCCCGGTCGACGAAGAAGCCGTCGGCTTTCGACGACGAGGTCCGGCGGGCGAGGGCCATGGCCTCGGCCGCTGCGGTCGCCTCGTCGAGCAGGGAGGCGTTGGCGACGTCCAGGCCGGTGAGGTCGCAGACCAGGGTCTGGAAGTTCAGCAGGGCTTCGAGCCGCCCCTGGCTGATCTCGGGCTGGTAGGGGGTGTAGGCCGTGTACCAGGCCGGGTTCTCCAGGATGTTGCGCTGGATCACCGGCGGCGTGACCGTCCCGTGATAGCCCTGGCCGATCAGCGAGATCAGCGGCCGGTTCAGGTCGGCGAGCGCCCGCAGCCGCGCCAGCACCTCGACCTCGCCCAGGCCCGGCCCGAAGCCGAGGGGCGCGCGGTCCCGGATCGAGGCCGGGACGGTCTGGTCGATCAGGGCGTCGAGGTCGGCGACGCCCAGGGCGTCCAGCATGACGCGGACCTCAGGCTCCGATGGGCCGATATGGCGGGCGGCGAAGGCGTCGGGCGCGGCGGTCGGCCAGGGGGCGTTGGACATCGGCGTTAGTGCCCTCCCGAAGCGCCGACGAGGGCGGCGTAGCCCGCCTCGTCGAGGAGCTGGCCCAGTTCGGAGGCGTCGGCGATACGCAGCTTGAACAGCCACCCCGCCCCTTCCGGCTCGACGCCCGTCACCCCCGGATCGTCGGCGAGGCGGGAATTGACCTCCAGGACCTCCCCCGAGACCGGGGTGTAGATGTCGGACGCCGCCTTGACCGATTCCACCACGCCGACCGCTTCCAGCGCCACGACGGTCGAGCCCACCGGCTTGACCTCGACGAACACCACGTCGCCGAGCGCGTCGGCGGCGAACTGCGTGATGCCCACCACGGCGACGTCGCCGTCGAGGCTCAGCCACTCGTGCTCCTTGGTGTAGTATTTCATGAGGTCGCTCTCTTCACGCAGGTCAACGTCTGTAGGTGTTTGGCACAAAGGGTGTCGGCGCGACGACGACGGGCAGGCGCGCGCCCCGCACTTCGGCGAACAGGCCGTCGCCGACCCGGCTGTGGCCGACATCGACGTAGCCCATGGCGACCGGCGCGTTCAAGCTGGGTCCGAAACAGCCCGAGGTCACCGAGCCGATCGGCTCGGGGGCCTGCTCCGAAGCGAACAGCCGTGCGCCGGCGCGGACCGGCGCCCTGCCCTGCGGCCGCAGGCCCACCCGGCGACGGGCCGCCCCGGACGCCAGCTGGCCGCCGATGATCGCGGCGCCCGGATAGCCGCCGGCGCGCGCCCCGCCCGGACGGCGGGTCTTCTGGATCGTCCATTCGAGCGCGGCTTCGACCGGCGTCGTCGAAGAGCTCAAGTCCGAGCCATAGAGGCACAGGCCCGCTTCCAGCCGCAGGGAGTCCCGCGCGCCCAGCCCGACCGGCAGGACGCCCGGCGCCTCCAGGAGGGCCCGGGCCAGGTCCAGGGCCCGGTCGGCGGCCAAGCCGATCTCGAACCCGTCCTCGCCCGTATAGGCCGACCGCGAAACCGTGCAGGCCGCACCGAGGAGCTCGACCTCGCGGACGTCCAGGAACCGCATGTCGGCGACCGCCGGCGCCAGGCGCGCGAGGGCGGCCTCGGCGGCAGGGCCCTGAAGCGCGACCAGGGCGCGGTCCTCGAGCGCCTCGACCGAACAGGTCCTGGAGAGGTGCGCCTCGAGATGGGCGAGGTCGGCCGCCTTGCACGCCGCGTTCACCACCAGCAGCAACCGGTCGCCGAGGTTGGCGATCATGAGGTCGTCGAGGATGCCGCCCTCGGTATTGGTGAGAAGTCCGTATTTTTGCCGCCCCACCCCCAGGGCCGCGATGTCGGCGGGAACCAGGCCCTCCAGAGCGAGGGCGGCGTCCAGGACATCCCCCGACCGGGGCCGAAGCTCGATCTGGCCCATGTGGGAGACGTCGAACAGGCCGGCCGCCGCGCGGGTGTGCAGGTGCTCGGCCAGGATGCCCGGGGCGTACTGGAGCGGCATCTCATAGCCGGCGAACGCGGTCATCCGCCCGCCGCGGGCCAGATGCAGCGCGTGGAGCGGGGTGTACAGAAGCGTGGCTTCGGCCACCGTCATGAGCGCCCTCTGCGTGCGATCGATCGTACCGTCACCGGCGCGCTCCTTGGCCGACAGCGTCGGCGAAATGCGCCCTCGCGAGCGCGAAAAAGACTGCGGAAGCCGTCCACTCTAGCTGCGGAGTCCCCGCGCCGTGACAGGCGAGTCGATCAGCAGCGGCGCCACATCCTCTTGGGCCGGGGCTTCCTCTTGGGCCAGGGCTTCGGCCTCGCCCCATTCGGCGCAGCGCGACCCCACTTCCCCCGCCTTCCTCTCCA
>DATJIO010000007.1:0-86226 GCA_035493215.1 Caulobacteraceae bacterium | reverse complement strand
CATACCGCCGTAATCCGCTATCGTTTGAAGAAAATCACCGTCTTCCTCGCCGTCAAATATTCCGGTGTCAACACCGCCCCACCAGATGATGTCATTGTCGTCAACAACCCCATCAAAGTTTTCCAGATCGGCGTCTGTCCTTCCAACGTATATCGATTCTCCGGTGCTCTTGATAACGATAGTTGTATCCGCGATGATCCAATAATCAATCCGGCTTCCAAGATCAGTCTGATTGACGATGTCGACATTGGAAAAATGCACTTCGAGATCTCCCGGAGTCAAAGTGCCGAAATCTAAATAGCCTACGCAGCTCCAGGCGTAACTAAAGGGGTGCTCCCACATCGGCACCTCGTAGGTGGCGAGGCTATCGTGGCCGCTGCCCACTCCGAAGAATACAGTCGCATCCCAACCGGTATCGACCGCGTCGATGCTGTCGTCGCCGGCCCCGCCGTTGAACGAAATAGCTTCGCCTGTACCTTTTAGGGTGTCATTGCCGCTCCCACCATTGAGGGCGATTCCGTCACCAGACGCAGAGATCGAGTCATCTCCCGCGGCTCCAACTAGGCTGTCGTTCCCGTCGCCGCCATCAAGCGTATCGTTGCCGTCGCCACCCAGGATCGAATCGTCGCCGTCGCCGCCGGCGAGGCTATCGTTGCCAGCCCCACCATTCAGCTGGTCGTTGCCGCTGCCTCCGTTGAGCGTATCGGCAAAGGCCGTCCCCTCATATGCTTCGAAATTCTGGATTGCGTGGCCGCCAAGGGACGTGGCGCCGATGGTGAAGGATATTCCAGAGCCGAAGTCCGCCGCCGAAACGGTGTCGTTCCCGGCACCACCATCGAGGGTGTCAGCTCCAGCGCCGATCCGGAACTCATCGTCACCGTCGCCTCCGCTCAATGAGTCTCCGTCTCCGGCCGCGATAATGAGATCTGATCCGTCTCCGCCGTTGACGTTGTCGGTTCCTCCGCCGCCGTTCAGCGTATCGGCGCCGCTACCGCCGGTGAGGTTATCGTTTCCGGAACCTCCCAACAGAACGTCATTGTCGTCGCCGCCGTCGATGGTGTCGTTCCCGAGATCGCCGAGGAGAAGGTCATCCCCAGCGCCGCCAGCGATCGCATCGTTGCCCAGGCCGCCGGATATTTGATCGGCTCCGCCTTCGCCGCTGATCGTGTCGCCGGTCCCGTCGTCCGTCTGCGCGGAATAGCCATCGGGAGGTGTGTAGGAGGCGCTTGCGGTCACAAAGGCTGCGACAAGTGCATTCAACGTGGCGTCGCTGGTCGGTGACGTCTGCACCTGGCCGATTTCGCCGCCAAAGATGATGTCCGTATCCCCGGCGCCAAAGACTGTGTCGGATCCGCCGCCCCCGACGACGACGTCGGTTGAACCATCCCCAACAAGGCGCACTTCGTCGTCACCAACGTCGCCAAACAGGCTATCGGCTCCTTGGCCGTCAACGAGGGCGTCGCCCCCTGCGCCACCCCAAAGCAAATTGGCTGCTTCATTGCCGACGATGATGTCGTCGCCACTGCCTCCAATGGCGCGCTCAATCGTCGCCCCGTGGGCAATGGTGAATCCAGCAGGCGCGCGGTCGCCGCTGGCTAGCAGCGAGGAAAATGAGCCTCCCGCGTTTTTTGAAGCGCTTGAGATTTCCGATTGGGTACCGCCATCCAGCGTTGCCCAAGCCGCGGTCGATTGCAGGGCAGTGATCGTGGCGCTGAGGGTCGATGGGACCGTGCTCGCCAACGTCGCTGCATTGAGATTGATCAGGACATCGTTCGACGAGTCGTAACGGATCGTATCAGTTCCGCCGCTGTCCCAGATGCAGACATACTGGGAGGCGTTTCCCAGAGTGCTGTCGCTCCCGTCAAGGTCGACGCCGCCGCTACCGTCATCGCCGCCCAGGACGTAGGTCGTATCGCCAGCTTGCGCAGTGGCGGCGCCGTAGAACGCCTGCAGAACGGCAATGTCCAGGGCCATCGGCGTGGCGGCCATACCCACCGCCTGGCTAGTCGGTCCGACACCGCCGTCGAGGCTCGAGAAGTTGTACGACATCACGCTGAACTGCGTGAAATCTAACGAACTGGATGAGTTGAAGTGGGTTAGACCAAGCAGATGACCGACTTCATGCAAGACGGCCCATTCCTGCGCGGCTTCTGGCCGCCCGAAAAGATCAGTATTCAGATTTAAGGTGTGGGTGGTCCCGAGCGGATCAGGCTCGGAACCCCAGCCGAGGTGTGTTGGTTGGCTGAGATCCTTCGCTGTTCCTGCGATGTAGTTCGAGGTGGTATTGTTGGAAATAGTGTAATCGAACGCAATATACTTCTTATACTTGTCGAGCGCGGCGGTGATTAAGGCTTGGCCGTCAGTGTCAAGTTCGCCAAAATTTGTCAGTTCGGTTGGCGAGTAGGTGTCCAGACGGGCTAACTCAGTCGAGCCCGCCGCGAAGTTTATATCGATCGTACCCGACCACATTGTTGAGCCGGCGACCACGCTGAGCACCGGATTGCTGACCGAGGGGGCTGTGTCGACAGTGGCGGGCATGATTGATCTCCTCTGGATTCAGAGCGGCGGGTACACAACTAAAGAAAGTTAATGACAAAAAATACACGCATAGGTTGCATATTCTCGCGCAGGAAGGCGTTTGTAGGCGGTCAAGCTAGGCCGGCTTTGGCGGGTTCAATTCGATGAAGGCTCGAACAAAGGCGGCGACGGCCGCCGAGGATTGTGGGGGATAGGTTACTGCAATCACGACGGTCCCTGCGCCGAACGGGTATGACCAGGCGCCGTGCATCTTGCCGCCGGTATTAGTTGGTCGTGTCGACAAGACACCTGGGAGTTCTACGGGCGACGCAGGAGGTTGCGGCGAAGCCATCGGCTCGGCGGGACGGTCGACGTGACTCGCGACACGCACTAGCGCTTGGATGGCTCTGCTCGTGCAGGCCCGCTCAAAGCATTCCGTCGAGAAGCCGCAATTAGGCTCGGTGATGCCTCCAGCCCCGCCGTGCAAAATATGGGCGCCTGCGATCTTGGTGGGACAGGTGAGCCCGCTCGGGACATGACGGATGCCGTCGGGAAGTTGCACCCAATTCGGCGGCATAGGGATCGGGACCGTCGCCCTCGCGGGGAGGGCCGCCGCAATTGCAAGTAGGGCGACGAGGATTGAACGCATAGCGCTCTCGCTGGTACGCGCTGCACATCTCGGACGCGATCTGCCGCAGCGGTTGTGAATGGCTATAACTCACCCTCTACCCGGTCTTTGGCCCGGTCAATCAGTAACTATTGTAAAAATTTTAGTAACTAATCATCCCCCGGAAGGTATTCCGATTATGGGGCTCCGAACGGTTCATTCGCTTGGCGGCATAAGCGGAGGACAACGCCGATTGCGTCCTTCGAGACGGCCGAGTTCCCCGGCCTCCTCAGGATCACGAGGAGGGTGGACTGCACAAAAGTTCGTCATGCCGGGGAGCGTGAGCGAAGCTTGCGCGTCTCGAAGCACGCAGCCCGCCCGCCGCCCTTGTACCCATCCGCCGCCGGGGCCATACCCGCCCCTTCTCGAATCGCTCCAAGTTCCGCGTCATGGCCAAGGCCTCAGCCCACATTCCGGACCTGTTCGACACCGCGCCCGCCGCGCCGCCGTCCAAGGCGGAGCTGCGGCCTGCTCCGACCGTAGCCCAGACCGCCGCCCAGAGCGGCGCGACCAAGACCGCCGCGGCGTCCGGCTATTCGGCCACCGACATCGAGGTGCTGGAAGGGCTGGAGCCGGTCCGCAAGCGGCCGGGCATGTACATCGGCGGCACCGACGAGCGGGCGCTGCACCACCTGTTCGCCGAGATCCTGGACAACGCCATGGACGAGGCCGTCGCCGGCCACGCCAAGGTCATCGAGGTCAAGCTGGACGCCGACGGGGCGCTCAGCGTCCGAGACGACGGCCGCGGCATGCCGGTCGACCCCCATCCCAAGTTCAAAGACAAGTCGGCGCTGGAGGTGATCCTCACCGTCCTGCACTCGGGGGGCAAGTTCAAGACCGGCGCCTACCAGACCTCCGGCGGCCTGCACGGGGTCGGCGCCTCGGTGGTCAACGCCCTGTCCGAGCGGCTCGACGTCACCATCTGGCGCGACGGCTACGAGTGGCGCCAGAGCTTTTCCCGCGGCAAGCCGCTGGGTCCCATCGAACAGGCCGCGCCCTCGAAGAAGCGCGGGTCCCTGCTCAAGTTCTCGCCCGACCCGGAGATCTTCGGCGAGGCGGTGGCCTTCAAGCCGGCGCGGCTCTACCGCATGGCCCGCTCCAAGGCCTACCTTTTCCGCGGCGTCGAGATCCGCTGGAGCTGCGCGCCCGAGCTGATCCACGACGGCACCGCCGACCAGGCGGTGTTCCACTTCCCCAACGGCCTGGCCGACTATCTCAAGGAGCGGGTCGGCGCGATCGAGACGGTCACGCCGGAGTCCTTCGCCGGTCGCATCGAGCGCACCGGCGAGGGCGGCGCGGTCGAGTGGGCGGTGACCTGGAGCCCCGCCGGGTTCGGCGAGCACGACGGCTTCATGCAGTCCTACTGCAACACCGTGCCGACGCCGGACGGGGGCACCCACGAGGCGGGCTTCCGCGCCGTGCTGCTGCGCGGCCTGAAGACCTATGCCGAGATGACCGGCGAGAAGCGCGCGGGCGTGCTGACCGCCGAGGACGTGATCGCCCAGGCGGGCGCCCTGATCTCCGTCTTCGTCCGCAACCCGGAGTTCCAGGGCCAGACCAAGGAGCGGCTGTCGTCCTCCGACGCCCAGCGGCTGGTCGAGGCGGCCCTGCGCGACCCCTTCGACCACTGGCTGACCGCCCAGCCCAAGACCGCCACCGCCCTGCTGCAGTTCGTGATCGAGCGGGCCGAGGAGCGGCTGAAGCGGCGCAAGGACAAGGAGGTCGCCCGCGCCTCGGCCACCCGCAAGCTGCGCCTGCCGGGCAAGCTGGCCGACTGTTCGGGCACGGGCACGGACGGCTCGGAGCTGTTCATCGTCGAGGGCGACTCGGCCGGCGGCTCGGCCAAACAGGCCCGCAATCGCGCCACCCAGGCGATCCTGCCCCTGCGCGGCAAGATCCTCAACGTCGCCTCGGCCACCGGCGACAAGGCCGGCAAGAACGCGGAGCTGTCGGACCTGATGCTGGCCCTGGGGGTGCAGGGCGGCAGCCGCTTCCGCGAGGAGGACCTGCGCTACGACCGCATCATCATCATGACCGACGCCGACGTCGACGGCGCCCACATCGCCTCGCTGCTGATCACCTTCTTCTACCGCACCATGCCGGAGATGGTTCGCGGCGGGCGGCTGTTCCTGGCCCTGCCGCCGCTCTACCGCATCAGCCACGGGGCGACGACGGCCTACGCCCGCGACGACGCCCACAAGGACGAGCTCCTGGCCACCACCTTCAAGGGCAAGAAGCCGGAGATCGGCCGCTTCAAGGGCCTGGGCGAGATGATGCCGGCCCAGCTCAAGGAGACCACCATGGATCCGAAGAAGCGGACCCTGGCCAAGGTCACCCTGCCCCACGGCCTGGAAGACCAGGAGGACGTGGACGCCCTGGTCGAGACCCTGATGGGCCGCAAGCCCGAGCTGCGCTTCCGCTACATCCAGGACCACGCCGAGTTCGCGGCGGACGATCTGGATATCTGAGGTCGGGCGTCGGCGTGAATCCCCTCTCTCCGGCCGCGACCGTTGCAAAACGGGTGCGACGGCCTCGTCCTTCGACAAGCTCAGGATGAGGCCGAATGAGACCGCGGTGCAGCCGCCGGCGGACCCGTAGAAGGCCTCATCCTGAGCTTGTCGAAGGACGAGGCTTTCGGACCCTCCACGCATAACGCAATGGTCGCCGGCGGGGAGAGGCGAGTGCGCGGAAGGCTTACTGCGGAAAGCCCGTAACCCCTCACCCTCCCTCTCCCTCAGGGAGAGGGAATGATCAGTGGACGATGCCGCCGACGCCGCCGTCGATGGCCATGCCCATCGCGGTGGCCTGGGCGCTGGCCTGGGCCGAGACGGTCTGGGTCTCGGTCCGGTAGGCGGTGTAGGTCTCGGTCCACACGATCTTGACGATCTTGATGCCCGCCCCGTAGCGGCGCAGCAGCGAGCGCTCGTTGCAGTCGCGCGAGGGCTTTTCCTTGCGGCATTCGACCTTGCCGCCGGCCTGGTGATAGAGCGCGCTGCCCTTGTCGCAGGTGGTGGTCTGGCCCTGGTTGAAATCGACCTTGCCGTTGTAGTCCGCGAGCGTGAACTGCATCCGCGACCCGGCGATGCAGCGGAACAGCTCGCCCTCGTAGGCGTCGGCGATGTCCTTGTCGGGGGTCACCTGCGAGGCCGGGTGCGGGACGGCCTTGTCGTCGACGCAGACCGCCTGGATCGCCACGATCTTGATGATCGAGCGGCTGGCCGAATAGGGCACGGTCACCGAAGCGGTGGCCGCCGCGGCCGCCTCCTCGACCAAGAGGTTGGGGATGTAGCCGGTGTTGTAGTCGACGTAGAAGTTGCTGCCCCCGCTGCCGACGAAGGCGCTGCCGTTGTTGGCGCCGGCCAGGCCGTAGGCGGACGAGGCGGCAAAGGCGCTGCTGACCGAGCTGGCCGCGCTGCTGGCGTTGGCCGAGGCCGAAAGGTTGGCGGTGAACGAGAATTCGCCCGAGCCCTTGTTGCGGCGGCCGCAGTTCTCGTTGCAGGACGGGGGCGGCGAACAGGTGTCGCAGGGCGGCGGGGTCGAGTTGCAGTCGGTGGGGCAGCTGGGCTGGCAGTTCGAGCTGCAACCTTGCGACACCGTCGGCCGGCCCACCACCACGCCGGGGACCCGCACCTGGTGCGTGGTGGGGACGTTGCAGCAGGTGGCGGCATAGGCGCCGCCGGCCAGCGCCGTCAGCGCCAAGGCCGCCGCGAACGCGGCCCAAGCCTTGAATCCCTTGATCATCGGCCCGTCTCCACTAGGCGCAGTCGCAGGCACCTTGGCGTCAAAGCTCCTTAAGCAGGGTTAAGATCGACCTCCTCGCAGGCGTCCCACGGCGGACGGCGCGGCTCTTGAAAGGATGGGGCATCCGGCGCGCAAACGCGTCTCCGCTGTTCCATTTTGGGAGGGCCTCGTGAACACCATCGTCTTCGGACTGGCCGCCACGCTCGCATCCGTCACCGCCTCGGCGGCCCTGGCCTGCTCGGGCGCCGACTGCGCCTATGCCCCGGCTTCTCCCGGCTACGCCTTCGCGCCGCCGGCCCAGGCCTACGCCCCCGCGGCCTATCCGGCCTACGCCCCCACCTACGCTCCGGCCTACGCCCCGGCCCAGGCCTACCTGCCGGCCCCGGCCTACGCGGTGCAGGAATGGTCCTCGGCGGGCCAGGGCCAGTGGGCGGGCGGCTACCAGCAGTACGGGCAGTATCAGCAGGGCTACGCCTATCCCGCCCAGGCCTACCCCTATCCGGCGCCCGCGCCCTATCCCTACCCGACCGGCTACGCCATGCCCTGCCCGGTCTGCGCGCCCCCTCCCCCGCCGCCTCCGCCCCCGTGCGCCTACGTCTGCGTTCCGGCGGCGCCGCCCGAGACCGTCATCCTGCGTGACAGCGGCTTCGGCGGCGGGGTCGGTCCCGGCTTCATCAGCGGCGGCGCCGGCGGCGGCGGCTTCTCCGATTTCGGCAGCGGCTTCGCCCGGGCCCAGAGCGCCTCGTCCGCCTGGGCCAGCGCCAGCAGCCAGTCGAGCGCCAGTGCGAGCGCCAACGCCTCGGTGACCTTCAACGCCAGCTTCAACGGCGGCGGCAAGGGCGGCCATGGCGGCAAGCCGGGCGGCCAAGGCTGCAACAGCTGCAACGCGCCCCCGCCTCCCCCGACCTGCGGATCCTGCGGCGGCAAGCAGGGCGGCGGCAAGCAAGGCGGCGGCTGGGGCGGCGGCTCGGGCCGGCGTCACTAGCCAGCCCGTCCCTCGGCCCCGATCCTTCCAGGAGAACGACATGTTCCACAGCAATACACAGCGCGTGATCGAGGACTGGAATGCGCGGCGCGGCGACCGTGCGGCGCCGGCCCGGGCCGACATCTCGCCGGCCGCCTACCGCGAGCTGCTGCCCCAGGTCTTCCTGCTCGGCACCGAGCCGGACCTCAGCGAGCCGTTCCGCCTGGCCGGCGGCCTGCTGGCCGACCTGCACGCCCGCGACCTGCGCGGCGTGTGCTTCTTCTCCCTGTGGATGGCCTCGGACCGCCAGGCGGTCCACGACGCCCTGGCCCTGGCCCGCGAGGGCGGAGTTCCGGTGGTGCTGTCGGCCTCCGGCTGGACCGGCAAGGGCGACGAAGCCCAATTCGAGATCGTCCTGGCCCCGCTGGTGGGCCCGACCGGCGAGCTGGACCGGGTGCTGGGCCTGTACCAGCCCACGACCTCGCTGCGCCGCCTGCACGGCCAGGCCCTGGTGGCCCTGACCCTCAACGGGACCAAGGTCGCCGACGACGACTTCCACATCCCCGTCCCGGTGCAGCCGCCCATCGCCCCGGTGCGGCCGCGCGCCCACCTGCGCCTGGCGGCGCTCGACGGGCAGCGCCTGGACTGAGGCGCGAGGGCGGTGGACCGGCGGTGGACATGTCCATAGGGCGAATGTCACGAAGCCGAGCCATAAGGCCGCCCTCCCGGAGCACTGGAAAGCCTCCCTCATTGCGGGCGACCGGACGCGCCTCTAAACGGGAACGGCTGCGTTGGGCGCGTGGTGGAACTGGTAGACACATGGGACTTAAAATCCCCCGACTTCGGTCATGCGAGTTCGAGTCTCGCCGCGCCTACGCAAGAGGGGCGAGGGTTTCCACTCAGCGCTCGATGTCGTCCTTGGTGACGTAAGGGCTGATCGGCTGCCAGTAGGTCGATTGAGCCGTGGCCGGGTCCCGCACGAAGGGCTCGACCTTGCCGGCCTTGACCGCCGCCAGGAGGGCGTCCTGCAGCGCCTGGGCGGAACGCCCCTCAGTCTCCCAGACGATCAGGTACCGATCCGCCGGCGACGGCGGACGGGCCGGCCGGCCCACGGGTTGCGGGGTCGGCTCCAGACGCAGCCTCTGGGCCGCCATCCAGCCCGGCACAGCCAGGACCTGGTCGATCCGTCGGTCCAGCGTCGCCTCGAAGTCGGCCTCCCCGACCCCCGGCGGCGGGTCGTCGAACTCCATCAGGACGTAGCGGTTCGGGCGCGGCGTCTCGGTGTCGGAGGCCGCGGGCATGAACGGTCCCCGCCCGTCCGGCCGCCGCTTCCTGGGTCCGACCACCTTGTAGGTAGCCTGCCAGTTGGCGTCCGGCGTGGTGAAGTCGTAGCCCGGAATCCGCCGGTTCTTGCCGCCGATGGGGACGGGCGGCGGGCTGGCGCCTTCCTGCTCCCAGACGATCAGATAGCCGTAGCGGGAGCCCGGGATCGAGCGGGGCTGGCCGTCGGTCGCCAGGCGGAAGCGCTGGGCGCCCACCCAGCCGTCGAGCTGGAGGAGGTCCCCCATGTGCTGGTTCTGGTAGGCCTCGTTGAAGGCCTGCTCGAGGCCGGGAAGCGGCGTGGAGGCCACCAGATACAGGTAACGGTTCAGCCCCGGCGCAGCCTCACGGGGCCCGGGCGGGCCGATGGACCATTGCGCGTGGGCCGTCCCGCCGCCGAGGAGGAACATCGACAGGGCCGCCGCGGCGCAATCGGCGAGGCGGGATCGCCGGCGGCCGGAGCCGATCACGTTCGAGCGGAGCATTGAGCCTCCCTGTTCCGTTGCGGGCGCCGGCACAGGCAAAATGGCCGCCACCCTTTTCTAGCCCCGGCGGACCTCCAGTCCAAACGGGCGGCGCCTCTGGACGGCCCGGCCCGGAGGCTGCAAAGCTCCGTCCAAAGCCTTGGGGGAGAAAACACCATGAGTCTGAACCGACGCGACCTGCTCCGCACCAGCGGCGCGGCCGCCGCCGCCGCCGCGGTTGTTTCGCCTGAAACGGCCGACGCCGCCACGCCCCTGCGCTTCGCCCACGAGGCCGACGTGGTGATCGTCGGCGCCGGGGCCGCGGGCATCACCGCCGCCATCGTCGCCCGCGAGGCCGGGGCCTCGGTGATCGTGCTGGAGGCCGAGCCCCACGCCGGCGGCCACGCCATGTGCAGCGGCGGCAACGTCCCCCACGGCGGCGGCACCAGCATCCAGAAGAAGTACGGCATCGTCGACAGCCCCGACCTGCTGTTCCGCGACCTCACCGACTGGTCGGTGGTCGAGAGCAACGGCGCGGCCAACTACCGCTACAACGACCACGAGATCATCCGCGCCTTCGCCGACCACAGCGCGCCGACCTTCGAGTTCCTCCTCGCCCACGGGGTGGTGTTCGTCGACAAGGCCCCCGACAACCTTGGCGGCCTGTCGGTGGGCGCCTCGATCCCGCGCGAGATGCACTGCGCGCCGGTGGACTGGCCCCTGATCCAGACCGGCGCGCCGGCCCCGCCGGCCCAGCGCCTGACCACGTCCAGCGGCAACGGGCTGATGCAGCCCCTGATCGCGGCGGCCCGCAAGGCCGGGGTGCAGATCCTGCTCGAGCACCGGATGACCGCCCTGCACCGCCCCGGCGGCGGGCGGGTGACCGGGGTGGCGGCGACCAACAAGGGCGTCCACCTCGACATCGGCGCCCGCAAGGCGGTGATCGTGGCGACGGGGGGATCGACCGGCAACGTCGAGTTCCGCCGCATGTTCGACCCGCGGCTGACCGAGGAATATTGCGGCCTGGCCGGGATGCCCTGGTCGAACCAGGACGCCAGCGGCGAGCTGGCCGGCATGGCCGTGGGCGCGGCCCTGTGGGGCCTGGCCAACCACACCGGCGAATTCGGCTGGACCATCACCAAGGCCGGCCGGATCGGCTGCCAGTACGGCTACACCAACACGACCTGGGAACCCGGCAGCCCGGTCTTCGACAGGGCCCGCGCCTCGGGCCTGAGGGTGGCGGACTGGCAGAACCTGATCATGGTCAACATGATCGGCAACCGCTTCTACGACGAGGCCGGGCCGCAGTTCGCCGCCAACAATTCCGATTCGCAGAAGAACTACGTCCAGAACAGCTGGCGCAACGCCAACGAGAAACCCTACAAACCCAACAACTTCCTCAATGCGGCCTTGGCCGGGATCGGCGACGGCCACAACGGCGGCGGCCCGATCTGGGCCATCTTCGACGCCGACGGCGCGGCGCGGGAGAAGTGGACCTGCGAACCGCCGTACGTGGACTACGCCGAAGGCTTCTTCTTCAGCGCCCCGACCATAGGCGAACTGGCCAGCAAGATCGTCATGAAGCACCAGCGCGTGCCGATGCCGCCGGCGGCCCTGGAACGGACGGTGGCCCGCTACAACGGCTTCGTCGACGCCGGCAAGGACACGGACTTCGACAAGGCCGCGCCGAAGTACAAGATCGCCAGGGGGCCGTTCTACGCCGCCTGGGCCACCCCGGTGGTGCACGACACCCGCGCGGGCCTGCGCATCAACGGCCGCTGCCAGGTGGTGGACATGGGCGGCAAGGTCATCCCCGGCCTCTACTGCGGCGGCGAGACGGCCGGCGGCTTCAGCCAGCACGGCCTGGCGCGGGCGACCTGCCAGGGCTTCATCGCCGGCCACGAGGCCGTGGGGGCGACGGTGAAGCGGGCCTGATCCCAAGACGTCCGCTCATTCCCGCGTCGGCGGGGATGAGCGGACGGACGGGCCAGCTCACACCGGGACCGGCTTGGGCATGGTCATGAAGGCCGCCACCGTGTGCTCGAACAGCGCCCGGTTCTTGCAGGTGGCCAGGGAATGGGCTGCGCCGGGGATGACGGCGAACTGCTTGTCCCCGTGCGGCAGCTTTCCGTAGAAATCCAGCAGGTCGGCGTCGGTGGCGATGCCGTCGTATTCGCCGCGCACCAGCAGCACCGGGCACGTCACCCTGAGCGGATCGACCACCGGCAGGTTGGTGGTCATGTCGAGGTAGGTGCCGGTGGGCACGCTGTCGCCGAAGGGCAGCTCGGCGTCGGCCAGGGCGGGGCCGACGATCGCGTCCGTCGTGCCCGGCCGGTCGCGGGTGAAGATCGAGAGGATCATGGCGCGGTCCCGCGGCCGCCGGTTGTTGGCGCGGTAGAAGTCGAGCTGCTTGGCCCGCTCGGTCAGGGTCGGCGAGCCCTTGCCGGTATAGGTGAAGGCGCCCAGCCCCAGCCGGTCGATGCGGTCGGGGTGCTTCATCGCAAACACCCCCGCCCGCAACGCCCCGGACGATTCGCCCAGGAAGCTGACGCGGCGCTGGCCCGTCTCGCGCAGGACCACCTCGGCGGCGGCCTTCAGGTCCTCCGCCCCGCTGGCGACGTCGGAGTTGGCGCTGGTGCGCGACGAGCGGCCGTAGCCTTCGTGGTCCATGGTCCAGACGTCGAAACCGGCCTTGGCGAAGGCGTTCATCGACGAATAGGCCCCGCCGGCCAGCGGCAGGTCGAAGCTCGACAGGGCCGAGGTCGAGGAACCGTGCACCAGGAACAGCACCGGCCGCGCCGGCGCGCCCCGGCCCGGCGGCTCCAGCCGTTTGCGGTAGACCGCCAGCTCGATGGCCTGGTCGCCGCGGCGCTTGGCGGCCGAGTACTCGCCGCGCCAGAACCCCGCCGCCGACCGGGGCGCCGCGGCCAGAGGCGAGCCCGCCGCCGCGGCCGCGCCCGCCGCGCCGGCCAGGACCGCCCGCCGCGTGCCCGAAGGACCCTCGCCGGATCGCGCCATGTCGTCGTCCTCCCACCTGATTTTTCCCGACGGTACATCAAGGCGGCGCGGCGTTAACCCTATTGGTTCGGGGTTTCTTCACCCTGTTCGGGCGAGGTGCGGGCGGGAGCCTCGGCTCTCCAGGCAAAACGCCTGCCGGCGTCCGCGCCGGAACCCTCGAACGGGGCCGGCGCGCCATGGCGTTGAACAGCATCAACACCAACTACGGGGCGATGGTCGCCCTGCAGAACCTCAACGCCATCAATACCGAGCTGGCGACCACCCAGCAGCGGATCTCCACCGGCCTCAAGGTTTCCAGCGCCAAGGACAATCCCGCCATCTGGGCCATCGCCCAGAACCAGCGCGGCGACATCATGGCCCTGGATTCGGTCAAGGACTCGATCCAGCGCGGGCAGTCCACCCTCGACGTCGCCATTTCCGCAGGGGAGACCATCTCCGACCTGCTCAACCAGATGAAGGCCAAGGCGCTGGCCGGGGCGGACGCCTCGCTGGACACCAACGCCCGCACGGCGATGAACAACGACTTCGTGGCCCTGCGCAACCAGATCGCCAAGACCATCGCAGGCGCCACCTTCAACGGCGCCAACCTACTGAAGACGGCGGCCGGCGCCCTCTACGCCCTGGCCGACGCCTCGGGCGGGTCGAAACTGACCGTGGGGGCGCAGATCATGGGCCTGGGCGCGGCGGGATCGGCGATCACCATCGGCGCGACCGCTTCGTTCAACACCGCGGCCACGGCCTCGGCCCTGGTGGCCGCCCTGACCACCTCGATCACCAACGTCAATTCCGCGGTGGCGCGGCTGGGCACCGGCTCCAAGGCCTTCGACACCCACCTCAACTTCATCGGCAAGCTGCAGGACACTATGGCCGCCGGGGTCGGCAACCTGGTGGACGCCGACATCGCCAAGGAAAGCGCCAAGCTGCAGGCGCTCCAGGTCAAGCAGCAGTTGGCCATCAAGGCCATGGCCATCGCCAACCAGACGACCAGCTACCTGCTGCAGCTGTTCCGATAGGCGCATTGCGCCGGCGTCCTCGCGGCTTTACCTGCTAGCCGATGAGCGTCGACCCCTCCCCCCTGACCCAGCTCGGCCACGCCAGCCGCATCCCGGACAATCCGGACGCCGCGGTGCTGGAGCGCGTACCCAATCCGCAGAAGGGCGTGCTGTACCTGGCCCGCTTCGCCGCGCCGGAGTTCACCTCCCTGTGCCCGGTCACCGGCCAGCCGGACTTCGCCCACCTGGTGATCGACTACGCCCCCGGCGAGTGGCTCGTCGAATCCAAGTCGCTGAAGCTCTACCTGGCCTCGTTCCGCAACCACGGCGCCTTCCACGAGGACTGCACCATCGCCGTGGCGCGGCGGATCGTCGACACGATCGAGCCCGCGTGGCTGCGGATCGGCGGCTATTGGTACCCGCGCGGCGGAATGCCGATCGACGTCTTCTACCAGACAGGCCCAGCGCCCGAGGGCCTGTGGCTCCCCGACCAGGGCGTGCCCGCGTACCGGGGACGCTAGCTAGAACCCCTTCCCTCCCCTCGATGTGAGGGAGAACCCCTCAGCGGGCTACGGGAACCCACCGCTCCACGATCTCGGCCAGCTCGGGCCGCACCCGTTCCAGCGGAGGCTCCGCCAGGGTCCCGAGATGGACGAAGCCGGCGACCCGCTCGTGGGGCTTCACGCCCAGCAGCGCCAGGGCCCGGGGATCGACGGCGTACCAGTCGGTGATCCAGTTGGCGGCGAAGCCCATGGCCTGGGCGGCGACCAGGAGGGCCATGCACACCGCCCCGGCCGACAGTTGCTGCTCCCACTCGGGGATCGTCGCCGTCTTCGGGCTGGAGACCACCGCCAAGGTCAGGGGCGGCAGGGCGATCTTGCCCAGCATGGCCCTGGCCTTGTCGGGATTTTCCTGGGCGTCGGTCAGGAGGTGCAGGCGGCGCACGAACTCGGCCTTGGCCGGCCCCTCCAGGACCACGAACCGCCACGGCGCCAACTTGCCGTGGTCGGGGACCCGCGTCGCCAGCCGCAGCAGGGCGCGAAGCTGCGCCTCGTCGGGCGCCGGGGCGGTGAGGGCCATGGCCGAGGCCGAGCGCCGCGTGGCCAGGAGCGCCAGGGTCTCGTCCGACGGCGTGACCGGACACGGCGCGCCGAACTCCGGGGCGGGGGGGACGGTCATTCGTCGTGCTCCGATCGACAAAGCCCTTAGGCGCACCTCCCGCTATCGGCTATGAGGCGGCCGCGCAACGGCGGACGGACGACGATGGACGAGGACCGGCCCGATTGGCTGAAGCCCCACGGCGAGGGCTGGCGCGTGACGGGCAGCCGGCCCGTGCACGACAACCCGTGGTTCGCCGTGGACCACTACAAGGCGATCGCCCCGACCGGCGCCCCGGCCGACTACTATCTGCAGAGCTACAAGAACCTGGCCGTGGGCATGCTCCCCCTGCACGAAGACGGCACGGTCACACTGGTCGGCCAGTGGCGTTTCCCCTTCGCCGCCTACAGCTGGGAAATCCCCGAAGGCGGCGCGCCCACGGCCGAACCGCCCCTGGACAGCGCCCGCCGCGAGCTGCGCGAGGAGGCGTCCTTGCAGGCCGCCGACTGGCGCCACATCCTGACGATGCAGCTGTCGAACTCCACTTCCGACGAGCTGTGCCTGGGCTACCTCGCCACCGGCCTGAGCCCCGCGTCGGAGGAACCCGACGCCACCGAAGCCCTTACCGTGGTGCGCGTGCCGTTCGGCGAGGCCCTCAATGCGGCGGTAAGCGGATGGATACAGGATGCGATTACGGTGGCGATGCTGTTGCGCGTCCACCATATGGCCTGTGAGGGCGAACTTTCGGACGCCATGACCCGCGCTGTGCTAGGGTCGCGCGTTCGCCCAGGAGAAGTGCATGGCTAAGCACCTGGAAGTCGTCTCCCCCCAATCGGCCCCTCCGGTATGGGCCGCCCTGCGAAACGAGGCGGCCCACGCCGCCCAGGTCGAGCCCGACCTGGCTTCGCTGCTCAATGCGGTGGTGCTCAAGCACGACGGCCTGGCCGCGGCCCTGTCCTACCAGATGGCCCGCAAGCTCGGGGACCAGGAGCTGCGCGCCATGAGCGTGCGCGAGATCTGCGAGGACGCCTACCACGCCGACCCGAAGATCGTCGCCGCCGCCGAGGCCGACCTGCGGGCGGTGTTCGAGCGCGACCCGGCCTGCAAGGGCTACCTGCAGCCGTTCCTGTTCTTCAAGGGCTATCTGGCGGTCCAGACCCACCGGGTCGCCCACGTCCTGTGGAAGGCCGGCCGCGAGACCCTGGCCCTGTACCTGCAGAGCCGCGCCTCGGAGCTGTTCCAGGTCGATATCCACCCCGCCGCCCGCCTGGGTTCGGGCCTGTTCCTCGACCACGGCACCGGCATCGTCATCGGCGAGACCGCCGTGGTCGCCGACGACGTGTCGATGCTGCACGGGGTGACCCTGGGCGGCACCGGGGCCGAGCGCGGCGACCGCCACCCCAAGATCGGCCGCGGCGTGCTGCTGGGCGCCGGCGCCAAAGTGCTCGGCAATATCGAGATCGGCGAGTACGCCAAGATCGCGTCGGGATCGGTGGTGCTCAAGCCCGTCCCCGCCAACTGCACCGCCGCGGGCGTGCCCGCCCGGCTGGTCAACTGCCCCACCTGCCCCGAGCCCGCCCGCAGCATGGACCACACCCTGGCCGACGCGATCTACGACTACGTGATCTGAGGGTTTTCCTCGGCGGCGAACCCGCCTAGGGTCCCCCCAACAGTGGTTGCAAGGGCGTGGACGTGAACGAGAAGGACATCAAGCGCATCGAAGGCCACCTGCGGCGGACCTTCGGCAACGCAGAGATCGTGCTCAAGGCGCGCCCCAAGCAGAAGGATTCGTCCGAGGTCTACATCGGCGAGGAGTTCGTCGGCGTCGTCTACCAGGACGAGGACGAGGACGGCTCCTTCATGTTCGAGATGGCCATCCTGGGCGAAGACCTGGACTAGCCCTCGTTCTGCTGGAGGCCCTTACCTCTTCTGCACCGGCCCATAGCGGTCGGGCCAGTCGGCGGGGCCGAACGGCAGGTATTCCGGGCCGGCGATCCCCATGGCCTCGCGCAGGGACAGCTGGTCGTAGAACCCCGCCACCGTCAGCTTGACCGTCACGGGCTTCAGCGAATCGTTCTTGAACAGCCAGCCGTGGAGGCCGTCGAACGGGGCGACCAGCGACCCTTGCGCGGCCGTGCCCAACCCCTCCCTGTAGGAGACCTCGGGCGCCGGCGGCCGGGCGTCGGCCTCGCCGTGGAAGTCGGTGTAGAACAGCTCGGCGGGGACGTCCGTGACGCTCCAGGCGTAGACCAGGGTGGAGCCGGCCTTCATCCGCACGTGGTACTCGAGCTCGTTTCCCTCCTCGCCCGACGCGGCGAGTTGGAGGGTCGCGGTGTCGGTGCGGTACTCGGAGTCGTAGGCCCGCGCGACCTCTCCGGGGGCGGCGTCGGCCGCCAGGGCCGGGACGGCGAACAGCGCGAGCGCGGCCAGGGGCCCGAAGGCGAGCGGTTTCAGCCTCATGTCCATCCCTTTCGCCGACCGGAACTCGCCAGTCCGCGCGGCGAGCCCTGTACCAGTCGTGAACGGAGATGGGAACCGCGCCCCCTCTTCCCGGCCGGGGAGAGGGGGCCGTCGGCTACAGCACGCTCAACATGCAGGCGACCAGCGGGTGGCGGACGATGTCCACGTCGGCCAGCCGCACCACCGCCACGTCGGCCAGGGTTTCCAGCCGGTCGGCCACGTCGGCCAGGCCGGAGATCCCCGGCAAGAGGTCGGACTGGTTGGGGTCGCCGGTCACCACCATGGTCGAGTGCCAGCCCAGCCGCGTCAGCATCATCTTCATCTGGCCGTAGGTGCAGTTCTGCGCCTCGTCGATCACCACGAAGGCGTTGTTCAGGGTGCGCCCGCGCATGAAGCCCACCGGGGCGATCTCGATGGCGCCCTCGGCCATCAGGGCCCGCACCCGCTTCATCGACAGCCGGTCCGACAGGGCGTCGTAGAGCGGCCGCAGGTAGGGCGCGAGCTTGTCCTCCATCTCGCCGGGCAGGAAGCCGATCGATTCCCCGGCCTCGACGGCGGGGCGCGACAGCACGATGCGGCCGACGTTTCCAGCCTCCAGCTCCTCCACGGCCTTGGCGATGGCCAGATAGGTCTTGCCGGTGCCGGCCGGGCCCAGGGCCAGGACCAGGTTCTTCTCGCCCATCGCCTTGAGCAGCGCCTCCTGCCCCGGCGATTTGGGTTTTATCGTCTTGAGATAGCCCTGCTCCCGATCGTCGACCCCGTGAATCCCCTGGCGCAGCGGCGACCAGCCCCGTTCCACCGGAAGCCGCCGGATCTTGGCTTCGTCGGAGAACTGGGTCGCGTCGAACTCGCCTTCACGCACCAGACGCTTCAGGGCACGCTTGGTCATGGGAGCCTCCAATGGACTGGAAAAGAGGACAAGAAAAAAGGGCGAGGCCATCTGGCCGCGCCCTTGGAATGGATGGAGTCGATGTCGAGAGCCGCCGTCCGGGCGGAGAGCTTGCGAACCGATCTGGGGGCGACCTACGCCTCAACCCCGAACTCCATCGAAGCGCGACCCGAGCGGCGCCATGCCCCCGAATCGCCTGAACAGTTTCAGTGTAGCGTGGTTTCCGAACCGTTAAGCGGGTCGGCGATGGTCTTGCGCCTAAAGTTCACGACGAACAAAAGACAGTTTTGCGACCGTATCAGGCAAGAAACCGAAAACCGCCCGGAAGATCAGCAGCAAACCGGCCGGGCACAGGCCCGGCCCGGGGGCGATCCACGCGACCATCCGCCACAGCCGCCAGAACCTAGCCTTCGGCCGTCGCCCACAGCTGGCGCAGGGTGCGGTCCACCGCGCCGTCGAGGTTGAACCAGGCGGCCTGGTCCAGGGGCGCGTCCAGCACCATCAGGGCGTCTCCGCCGTCCAGGCGCCGGGTCATGGCGTTGCGCAGGCCGGCAGGGCCGACGCGGGCGCGCAC
Organism: Caulobacteraceae bacterium; assembly: GCA_035493215.1. GTDB lineage: Bacteria > Pseudomonadota > Alphaproteobacteria > Caulobacterales > Caulobacteraceae > NCED01. Next base: position 67,522 of record DATJIO010000007.1, on the reverse strand, counting down.
CAGCCACAGCCCCGGACCGACGCGCACATAGGGCCCGTAGGCCCCGAGCAGCGCCTCGAACCGATCCGGCCGCTGGCTCTTCAGCGCCGCCCAGACCAGCAGAGGGCGCACCGGCAGGGTGGACGCCGCCTCCGGCGCCTGCGGCCGGGCCGGCCCGTCGGGTCCGGCCAGCTCCACGTCGCCGAACAGCCGGTGCAGCCGGGCCTGGCGCGCGGCCGGACGGAACGGTCCCTCTGCCTGCGGCGCCATCAGGGTCTCCGGCGCCACTCGGCCTTCGGCCACGAAGGCCCCGATCCGCGCCTCGGGATAGGGCCCCCAGACCTTGCCGCCGGCCTGGACGTACCAAGTCCCCGAGCCCTGCACCTGAGGCTGGAATTCGGCGCCCATCACCCCTCCTCCTGCCGCACGGCGGCTATGCCCGCCGCGGCCAGGGTCTCGACCAGCACGCCCACCGCGGCCTCGACCGCGGCGGCGTCGCGACCGCGCACCACCAGATTGGCCCCGAATCCCGCCGGGCCATAGAAGGGATAGCTGCCCAGCGACAGGTCGGGATGGGCCCGGGCCACCTGTTCCAGGGGCGCGGCGATCATCCCCTCCGGCACGCCCACGACCCGCACGGTGCGCGACAGCACCACCGCCCCGCCCTTCAGCCGCCAGCCGATGTCCTCCAGCATGCCCTGGGCCACCCGCGGCACCCCGGCCAGGACGAAGACGTTGCCGATCTGGAACCCCGGCGGCCCCGACACCGGGTTCTTGACCTTCGAGCCGCCCTCAGGGATGCGCGCCATGCGCCGGCGCGCGGCGTTGGGCTCCTCCCCGCCGTAACGGACGGTCATCTCGGCGACGATCTGCGGGTCCTCGACCAGGGCCACGCCGAAGGCCTCGGCCACGCAGTCGGCGGTGATGTCGTCATGGGTCGGGCCGATGCCGCCGGTGGTGACGACATAGTCGTAGCGCGAGCGCAGGGCGTTGACGGCTGCGACGATGTCGGCGCGGTCGTCGGCCACGACGCGGGCCTCCACCAAGTCCACCCCGTGCAGGGCGAGGTACTTGGCGATGGCGCTCAGGTTCACGTCCTGGGTGCGGCCCGACAGGATCTCGTCGCCGATCACCAGGGCGGCGGCGGTGACCCTGCGCTTATCGACGGTGGCGCTCATCGCGCGATTTCCCTATCCCGGCTCATCGCCCCAAGCCCTGTGAGTAGGCGGCCCATGGACTTCCCGCAACCGCTCGTGCGCGGCCGCCTGATCCAGCGCTACAAGCGGTTCCTCGCCGACGTGGTGCTGGAAGAGTCCGGCGAGACCGTGACCGCCCACGTGCCCAACCCCGGCGCCATGCTGGGGCTGAACAGGCCGGGCCTGGACGTCTGGCTGTCGAAGTCGGCCGACCCGAAGCGCAAGCTCGCCCACACCCTGGAGCTGGTCGAGGTCGACGGCGGGCTGGTCGGGGTCAACACCCTTTAGTCGCCTGTTACGAACACGCCCGACCCACAGGGGCCAAACTCGTTAACCACCCTATTTGGTTGACGGATTCGGATTCCGTGAGACGACATATATGGGCGCGTTGGATGCGCCCGGTCACAGCGGGCGCGAAATGACGAAAGCCTACATCTACTGCCGGTTCTCTTCCGCGAAGCAGGAGAAGGGCGACAGCCTCGAACGACAGCAGCGCGACAACCTCGCCTACTGTGAACGGCAAGGCTGGGAAGTCGCCGACGAGTTCGCCGACACGGGAGTCAGCGCGTGGAAGGGCGACAATCTCACGAGCGGAGAGCTTGGCGACTTCGCCAATCGCGTGCGCGCCGGTGAGATCGAAGCCGGTTCGATCCTTTGCGTCGAGAAGCTCGACAGGCTGAGCCGTCAGGACGTTTGGGCTGCGGTCGATTGGCTGCGCGAAATGACCCGCCACGGCCTAACCATTGCAACGTCGATGGATGGCGGATTCTACGACGAGAAGGCCCTTTCTTCGGCCAATCCGGCCCAGATGCAGGCCATCATGAATCTGTTCATGCAGGGCATCGTCGCCAACCAACTTTCCGAGACGATCAGCATCAGGGTGAAATCGGCTTGGGTCGGCAACCGCAAGAAGGCTGCCGAGTCCAATTACCTGATTTCCGCCCACGCGCCCGGCTGGCTGGAAGTCTTCGACGATGGCGGCGTTCGCAAGTTCCGCCCGATCACCGAACGTGCCGCCGTCGTGGTGCAGATTTACGAACTGGCCGCTGCGGGCGCGGGAGCGCGGGCCATCATGCAGGCCCTCAACGACCGCAAGGTGAAGCCGTGGGGACGCACCTTCCATCATCGGAAGTCCATCCGCGTCGGCTGGGAGCACAGCTACATCGGCGACATCCTGAAATCCTCGGCGGTCGAGGGCGACCTCGAACCGGGGATTGGCCGCCGCCGAAACCGCGAGAAGACCGGCGAGCGGATCGTCGGCTACTTCCCCCGGATCGTTTATGCTGATCTCGTGGCCGCGCCCGCGCCGCCGTCGCCGCCCGCAAGGGCACTGGCGGTCGCAAGCGCGACCAGTTCTCGAACCTGTTCACCGGCCTCGTTGTCTGCCGGGCATGTGGCGGACGCATGGGATTGGTCGGCAACGCCGCGAAACCCGCCCGCTATCTGCAATGCCTGAACGCCTACGGGCGCCGGGGCTGCGGACAGCGCAAGCTCTTCCCCTACAGGCCATTCGAGACGGCTGCGCTCGACGCGATGCTGCACCTTGCGCTCGACGACAGGTTCTTTCAGCAGCCCGACCAGACGCAGGCGTTGGCGATCAGGTTGGCCGAAACGAACCGCGCCATCGAAAATCAGACAGCCGGGGCAAAGCGGTTGATGAAGGCGTTGGCCGCGCGGGAAGAATCCGAGCTTCTTCAGGAAGAGTTGGCCGAGATCGAAGCTGCCATCCGCGCGCTCAAGGAGCAGGCCAGCAAGGATGAGAAGGCCCTGCAAGTGGCTCGCGGTGCGGTCAGCCCTAAGGAGCACGCCAAGCGCGTCTTGGAAGTCCGCACCGCCTTATATGCCGAGGACTACGAGACCCGCGTCGCCGCCCGGCGAAGGTGGCGGACGCGGTTCGCAGCGTGGTCGAGGCCGTCGAGTTCGGCTTCAACGGATGGGGCGATATGAGCGCGGTCATGGTGCTGGTGGGCGGCGTTCACCGGATCGCCTTCGACCGCGATGGCCAGACCCTTTGGGAAGTCCATCCGAACACCGGCGCGACCGCAGACGAAATGCTTGAGGGTATCGACAGCCCCCGCAACCGGAGCCGCATGGAAGCCTATTTCCGGCGGCTCAGGGCCGCGTAGGACGGGCGCCGGCGCCCCACCATCACGCCGCCTTGGCGATCCGGTAGAAGCTCGCTCGGCTGATGTTAGTGAGCTTCATGATTTCCGCTGGCTTGCAGCCCGCTGAGATCAACCGGTGAACCTCGGCGGTCTTGGCGCGCGCCGTGGGTGCCCGGCCCTTGAACTTCCCTTCGGCCTTGGCCTTGGCGATCCCGGCGCGCTGGCGTTCCAGCATGATCTCGCGCTCGAACGCGGCCACGGCGCCCATGAGCGTCAGCAGCAGCTTGCCCGTGGCGGTGCTGGTGTCGATGTTCATCGACAGCAGGCGGACGCGCACCCCACGCGCCGTCAGGTCTTCCACGATACGGAGCAGTTCCGTCGTGCTGCGCGCAAGCCGATCCGGCTTGGTGCAGACGAACTCGTCGCCGTCGCGCAGGAACTGAAGCGCGGCATGAAGCTGGGGCCGCGCGGCATCGACGCTCGACACCTTCTCCGAAAAGACGCGCGTGCAGCCCGCCGCCGTCAGTTCGGCGATCTGGCTTTCGAGACCCGCATCTTGGTCGCCGGTCGAGGTGCGGGCGTATCCGACGACCGCACCGGCTTTGATATTCTCACTGGACATAGGGACCTTGTGAGACTAATTGTCTCAAAAGTCAAGCATCCACCTCAATGAGACACAGTGCGAAGGTCTCGTAAGGCCATGGCCTGTGATACCGTCGCCTAACGAAGCTCGAACCATCCCGCGTGTGGGGGATCGTTCAGCAAGTCCTTCACACTGACGACTGCGATCCGGCCATCGACCGTGCCGAGCGCGAGACGATCCCCGCTGGCATCCATGCAGAAGATGATCGTGCGGACACCATCAATCCGGGCCTTGCCCGCGAACAAGATGTGGCCGTCAGAGGCGCGCAACAGCATGAGCGTTCCATCAAGGAACGCCGCCGCGATCAATCCTTCGTCGGCCACAAACGCGACGGCACTCGCGCACGCATCGGTCTCGTGGCGCCATAACTCCCGATCCGCGCCCAACGCCTTGCGATAGATGAACGCTGCGACTGGCCTTGAAGGGTTGGGCTCATAGTGCCTGCCGCTGACGACAACGCCCTCGCCCGCTCCGTCGCCCACAAAGCAGCCGCAGCACTCCATGGCATGGCTTGCATTCGTCCCGTCAGCGGCCAACAGCGGCCACAGCGTCCGCACGTCGCCGGTCGGCTGAACCACGCACAACCGCTTGTCCTTGTGCGAGGATGGCGGAGTTCCTTGGAGGAAGAAGAGGTAGGGCGCCCCGTCGATCCCGATGTAGTGGTTGAAGCAATCGTAGTGCCCAAGATCAATCTTCTTGGCCTCTCCGCTTTCGACCAAGTCGAGCAACACATCCTTGGTCGAGTTGCCAGTCGGGATGCGGTTCAACCGCCCAAGGACAAGGCCGCTCGGGGAAGATGAGAAGGTATACTCCCCCTCAAATGAGCCGACCTCCGTTAGCTCCCCATTGGAGATCGCGCACAGTTTGGCGACACCTCGCTGCGGCGAATAGCGGTCTGCCAGCGAAGGCGGCTCAACGATGTGAACGCACGGGGGAGTCGATTTTAGAATCTCCGCGCCGTAGCCCTCGCCGTAGAACGCGCCCGTCCGATCTCCCGTCATGTCGAAGATTTCCAGTAGGCATCCGTCATGGACGACGGCGAGATGTTGGTCGTCCAGCCAGCCCACGTCCCGAATGGCGTGCCTCAACTTTTGATGAGGGAGGCTCAGCCACGACAATGCGCGCGATTCCGCCTCGTCAGCGTTGGCGGTGGCGATCTCGGCGAACCCATGGGCAACTGCTTGAGCACGTTCGAGCCGGCTGCACGGCGTTAGCTCGATCTCGACGGAATCCGTTCCGGCGAAGGCTGCTCCTGTGTAGGGAATCCGAACCGGGAACAGGCTATCGAACGCCGTATCCTCACGAGGCTCCGGTAGCCCTTCCCATTCCTCGTCCCAGGGTCGGACAAGGGACTCGACGGCCCCGCCTGAGTCGTCAAAGCGACAGCGCACCACCTCGGGAATCTGCGCGACTGGCCGACCGTGCAGGTCGTCAATCCAGTTCCACAGAACGAGATCGCCCTCGAAGCAATACCCCCCGTCGTAGCTGCCGGTCGCAATCGCAACGACCGGTTCAGTTGGGTGAAAGGCCACGTCGTTGATGTGGAACCGGAGCCGATCAAAAGCGGCGAAAGGCACGATCTCGCCGCGCCGATAGAGGGCAAGCCTGTAGTGGAGCGTTTGGCCCGCGTAGCAGGCCCTCGAACGCGGATTTACGAGAAGCGAAAACCGGCTCGCTATTGCGAGCACGTTGCCGTCCGGGCTTGGAAAGGCGCCGGTTATCACTCCGCTGCCGCAAATCGCAGGATCGGAAATCATGGTCATTCTGCGATGCCCCAACACGGATACCGCGTTTAGCCTAAGCTCGCGGTTGCGGCGACAAGTCAGCGACGCTTCGCCATCGCTTCGCGCGCCCGATCATTCGCCCGGCTCACCGCATCGCCGTAGACTCGGCGAGCATCGGCATCATTCCGATCCGCAGCGTGGAGACGGCGTGCCCGTTCCTGACCAGTAGGCAGTGCGCGAGCGGAAGCGCGCGCATCCGATACCTTCGCCTGTTTGGAGCGCAGCGTCCGAAGGGCATCCATAGCCCGCTCGGTCTGCTTCCATATCTGGGCGCCGGCGCCCGTCTCAACGATCTCCCGGTAGCGCATCGGATCGCACGTCAGAACCGGAGATCACTGAGCCGCGCCAACTCGGCGGGATCGTCAGCCGCCTCGGCGAATAGGCGGTCGATCTCCGCTTGGGCGGCGGCGTGCGAACGACGCAGGTGAGCCAGATAGGCATTCAGATAGCCGTCTGGAAACGCGCCGTTCCGACCTTTCAGCATCAAGTCTTCAGTGCTGAATGGCGTTGGCGCCGGATCGTGTTCATGCGGCATAAAGCACCTCGTCCAGTAGGGCCAGCAGAACCTTGGCCGCCAAGTCCGGGTGGCCTTCCGCGATCAGCCGCTTCCGCAGATGGATCGCGGTCTCCGCAGGTAGCGGTTTCGCCCAGTGAGTCGTGGCGAAGTTGTGAGAACGCCCAGCCCACTGCTCACTCCAACTTCGCATCGAGTCCGTCAGGTCACGCTCGAACATCTCATTGTAAATCTCACCGACAACCATTCTTACCTCCGTTGCTGATGGTATTTATCCAGACCGTCTCAGAATGATTTTGACCGGTAGGAATTCATACCGCTAACGTGAACCCTTAGACTAAATAGGTTAACCATGCTTCACTACACTCAAGAAACCCAACAACTTGGAAAGAACATGCTCCCGAACGACGATTTCAAGGCGCGCTTCAACATGACGCGCCGCTCAGCCTACAGCCGTTGGCTCAGCGATCCCACGCTGAACATCGCCATGACGCTGAACTTCAACAGGCCGGTCTCACTGGCGAACGCGCGGTCGGCCATCGGCGAGTGCTTCGGCAAGGTGGACCGCAAGCTGCTCGGAAGGCGGTTCACGCGGCGGCGAAATGACCGCACGACGGGCGTGTTCATGTTCGAGCACCTGAAGTCCAACCTTCACGCGCACGGCTTGCTGCGGGTTCAGCATGCGCGGCTCGAACGGTTCAGTGAGATGTTCCCGCCAACCCAGCGCGGCTTGTGGTCTGACGTGTGGGCTGGTGGCTCGCAGTGGACAACGGACGCGGCCAATCCTGCCGGGTTCGCCTTCTACATCGCCAAGGAACAACATGCGTCGTCCGCCCCTGAGACGATGCTCTTTCTGGAAGATTTCTTCCCGACCGAGGGGTGATGCGACCGCCTCCCTCTCCGCTGCACCAGCATTGGGAAACGAGCACATCAGACAGTCATACGCCCCGGCGGGTTCCGACCCCGCATTGGCGGGGCCATGATCGGTGATACTCCGTGACAATCCCGAGAGAAGATGATGACCGGGAAATGCTGCTAAAGCCCGTCCGAGCACAGGCAGAAGACGTTCGAGGCGAATTGTGGCTATCCCCGACCCAGACATAAAACTCCTCTGGGGTCGGGCGGCTGGCACGTGTTCCCGCCCCGGCTGCGGCACCGATCTCACCCGGCTAATCGAAGGCGGGAAGCACTACATCGTGGGCGAGATGGCACACGTCATTGCCAAAGCTGAAGGAGGACCGCGCGGCGTCACGGGCGGCGGAAGCGACAGCTATGACAACCTCATCCTGCTATGCCCGACCTGCCATCGGGATGTGGACAAGGCCCCAGCGGGCACGTTTCCCGCCGAGGAACTCCGACACTGGAAACTCCTACACGAAGACCGCACACGAAATTTGGGGTCAGAAGAACTGTTTTCATCGAACGAGGAACTCGCAGGCCGAGTCCGCTTCCTACTAACCGAGAACCGCAGCATATGGGCCAACTATGGCCCGAAATCCGAGGCCGCCATGAGCGATCCGGGGTCAAATCTGCACGGCCTTTGGGAACTCCGGCGAGCAGATCGTATCGTTCCCAATAACCGCAGGATCATGAACATCGTGCAGGCGAATCAGCGGCTTCTGACCGCTGAACAGGTGGAAGCATATGGGAAGTTCGTGGCACACGCTGACGCCTATGAGCGGCACGTTCACAGCCGCTTAGATCGCTACCCCTTGTTTCCCGCCGAGTTCGAGAAGGCGTTCCAGTGAACGATAACGGCAGCAACTCTTGGGGGATCGCCTTCTCGCGGATCAGTCACCTCATATCGGTTCTGGGAAGCCACCGGAACTTGACCGGCGTGCGACGGCACGACGACTTCATTTTTGAGGCGGACCGCACGAGGCAAGGCGACCACCTCACTATCGCGTGTATGGACGAATATTCGGCAGGCGTTGAATTCGTTATGAAGGTCTTGGACGCGTTCCCGAGCGTAAACGTCATATATGTCGGGGGAAATTGGAACGGATATACCGAAGAAGCTCTTGAGTTCTGCAAATATCGGCATATCGGGATTTTTCGCGGAGCCGAGATCATACCCGCGCTGTTCACCGACGATTTTTGGAATTACGACAAGCTCGATGCGGACGGAAATTCTACGCGAGGCCGAGGGCCTTGAGGGAATCGCCGCCCTCTACGGTATGGGGTCTTACTTCCGTGGGGAGGCGAGCTATCGGGACATCGACTTGGTGATTGTCGTAGATTGCGCTCGCGCCGATCTACTGGCGAAAGGACATGAAATCCGAAGGTCCTTCGTCAACCTTGGAGAGAGACTCGGCGTCGCCTTTGATCTCACGATCCTGACGCCACGAGAGTTCGCGGAGAAGCCGCTCCGCGATATGGACGCCTTAGAATTGCTCCTGACTCGACCGGGCAATTAGGCCCCGCCCGCTGGGGACGCCGCCAATCTGCCATTGCCGAGCCATCTCCGGTCGTGATGTCTGCTACCATGCAGTTCGCCACTCCGCTCGTCCGAGGCCGACTGATCCAACGCTACAAGCGGTTCCTCGCCGACATCGAGTTGGAGGACGGGTCAGTCATCACCGCCCATTGCCCGAACCCCGGAGCGATGATCGGCCTGAACACGCCGGGCCTGACGTGCTGGCTCTCCCACGACCCCAGCCCGAAGCGGAAGCTGCCCTTCACATGGGAACTGGTGGACGTTCCGAACGAGATTTCCGGCGAGTTCGTAACCGTCGGCTTGAACACCATGCATCCGAACCGCTTGGCCGCCGAGGCCCTGCGCGAAGGGCTGATCTCCGAGCTGGCCGGCTACGAGACCGTGCGCGCCGAGGTGAAGTACGGGACCAACAGCCGTGTCGACTTCCTGCTGACCGGCGAGGGCCGCCCGGCCTGCTGGCTGGAGATCAAGAACTGCCACCTGCGCCGCGGCGGGACGCTGGCGGAGTTCCCCGACTGCGTGGCGGCGCGCTCGGCCAAGCACCTGCGCGAGCTGGAGACGGTGGTCGCCGCCGGCGACCGGGCGGTGGTGCTGTTCACGGTCCAGCGGGAGGATTGCGACGCCTTCTCCGCCTGCCACGACCTCGATCCGGTGTTCGCCGCCGCCCTGGACCATGCGGCAGGCGCAGGGGTGGAGGTGCTGGCCTATCGCTGCGAGATGGGCCAGGGCGCGATCCGTCTGTCCCACCGGATTCCGTGGCGCCGGTGACCACGCCGGGCTAACTCCATCCCATGGCACGAACCAAGCGAAGCCCAGAGTTCGAGATCGATGTCGACGGGGAGCCCTATGTCTGGCGGCTCCAGCGGCAGCCCCAGTGGTCCAGCGACGCCGCGGGATGGCAGGGCATGGCGATCGCCGCGCGGCACAAGGAGGGCCAGCGCGAAGCCGTGCTGGAGTTTCCCGCCACGCCGGGCCCCAGATTCGGGGCGCCGCTGCTGCAGCCGTCGCAAATCGCTCCGGAGCTCGTGGCGACAGCCATCGCCTCCGCCGTCGCGGCCGGATGGGAGCCGCTGTCCCGGGGCAAGACGGTCGCCTTCGTCGTGGATGCGACCGGCGGCTGACGCCCGGGCGCGCCATGGCGCCGCGGTCGACGGGTGGAGCCGTCCGGAGGAAAATCGCCAATGGCGAATCACGATCGCACCAGGTCGATCCCCCGGAGAACGCCGGAATCGGCGGCCATGCTGGCAAGCGTCAAACGGGCGATGGCGATCACCGCCGCCCTCAACCGCCTGACGTTCGACGACGCAGACGAGGTCCGGGCCTTGTTCGGCGAGCTCATCGGCAAGGCGGTGGACGACAGCTTTGTGCTGATACCGCCATTCTATGCGACGGGCGGCCTCGACACCCGCGTCGGGCGCAACGTCTTCGTGAACCAGAACTGCACTTTCTACGATCTCGGCGGGCTCGACATCGCCGACGACGTGATGATCGGGCCCAACGTCAGCCTCATCACTTCCGGCCATCCCCTCGAGCCGTCGCGGCGACGCGCCTTCGTCACCGCAAGGCCCATCGTCATCGAGAGAAACGTCTGGATCGCCGCCGGCGCGACGGTCATCGGCGGCGTGACCGTGGGTGAGAACGCCGTCGTCGCGGCCGGTTCCGTCGTCACCCGGGACGTGCCTGCGAACACGCTCGTCGGCGGAAACCCGGCGAGGATCATCCGGTCGATCGCCGACTGAGTGAACGCCAAGGCCGGGTGGAAGACGGTCGCCGCGCGGCGGCGACCCGGCTTAGACGCCCGCGGCCTGGGCCGCGCCGCGGCCGAACAGCCTGCGCGGGTCGGGGGACGGGACCAGGGCGCAGGCGCCGTCGCCCAACAGCACCTGTGCGCCCAGCAGCGCCAGCCAGACCAGGGGCAGCTCGGCCCCGGCGACGGTGAAGTAGAAACCTTTGCGCACCAGCCAGAACTGCGCCGCGCCGAGCATCATCGGCATGGCGTAGAGGGCGACATAGCGGGTCAGGACGCCGGGGATCAGCAGCAGGGCCGCGGCGAATTCCGCCGACAGGACGTAGGCGGGGACGAAGGCCGGATAGCCGTTCTTCAGCAACCCCATCCACCAGCCGTGTATCCCGGCCGGCATGACGACGAACTTCAAGTACAGGTGAGCGATGAAGAGCGCCCCGAGCACCACCCGCAGCAGCAGGATCCCGTACGGCGCCGTCGAACCGACCGTTCTTGTCATGTGCGTTCCCCCCAACGCTGTGTTGCGAAACCCTCCGCCATGTCGGCGCGGTTTGCAACATCGCTCCGAGCGATGGAAGCTGGGGTCCGCTGTGGGTCAGAGGCGAAGCTTCACGCCACTGCGCCAGGAGACCAAATGCTGACCATCCGGAAGGACGACCTTTGCGGCGAGGCCGTGCGGGCGCTGCTGGCGCTGCATCTGGACGGGATGCACGCCAGTTCGCCGCCGGGCCATTCGTTCGCCCTGGACCTGTCCGGCCTGACCGCGCCGGAGGTGACGGTCTGGACCGCCTGGGACGGCGGCGCCCTGGCCGGCCTCGGCGCGCTGAAGGACCTGGGCGGCGCCGGCGAGGTGAAATCGATGCGGACCCACCCGGACCACCTGCGCAAGGGGGTGGCCGCGGCGCTGCTCGAACACATCATCGGCGAGGCGCGGGCGCGGGGGTTCGCCAGGCTAAGCCTCGAGACCGGGACGGGGGAGCCGTTCGAGGCGGCGCTGGCGCTCTACCGCAAGCGCGGCTTCGTCCACGGAGACCCCTTCGCCGACTACCGGCGCAGCGCCTTCAACCGCTTCCTCCACCTGCCGCTGTGACATGACGGCCGGGTCGGCGGCGCCGATGCGCAAGGTCACGTCCGCGATCGCCATGGCCGCCGCCCGCCGCCTCGAACGCCACGTCAGGGCGCCGGCGCACCGGCCCTGGCCGCATATTCCCCGATCAGCCCCGGGTAGGCGTCCATCGGCGGAAACGCCGCGAAGCTGTGCACCGCCGGGGTCGTCGCCCAAGGCAGCTTCTCGGCGGTCCAGGTCTCGACGAAGGGCGAAAACCAGCTCGGGTCGTCGAGCATGGTCGGGCGCAGGTTGACGAACCAGTCCAGGCCCTCGGGCCGGGTGAACATCCAGCTCATGCAGTTGGGGCAGAAATAGTGGCGCGCCGCCCCGTGCAGGCCGCCGATCACCGGCTCGCCTTGGGTGACCGCGAACCCCTCGCTGGGGATGGCCGCGCTCAGGGAGAAGGCGCTGGAGCTCATCCGCTGACAGCCGGTGCAGTGGCAGGCCATGGTCAGCAGCGGCGGGGCGCCGACCCTCAGGCGCACCTGTCCGCAACGGCATCCGCCTTCCTGGGGCAGTTTCAGTCCGCTCATGCCATCGACCTTCCCACGTTTTACTTCGCGTCGGAACAGCCGCGGAAGAGAATGGCCGCGCGCGACGCGCCCTAGACCACGGCCTTCAGGGGCCGGGTCCCCCGCGTGATCGGCGTGTCCCTGCACATGAAGACAAGGGTGAACAGCACCAGGCCGCAGTCGTCCTTGGCCTCGATCAGCCACTCCTCGCCCTGCCAGAACTTTGCGGCGTTGGAGTTGAGCAGGGCCCCGCAAAGGCCCACGGCGTGGACGCGGGCCGCGTCCATGTCGGGGAAGTCCAGGCCCACAAGGTCGGGGCTGAAGTCCCCGCCGGTGACGTCGAAGAAGTATTGGGGCATGGCCAGGCTCCTCGGCAGGCGGGAGCACGCGCATCTCTCATCCGCTGACGCCCGAAACCTCGGCCAGCGATAAGCCACCCTACGCTCAAATGACGGGGCTGCGGAAACAATCCGCCCCGGGCGGGAACGGGCGGCGGGTGGATAGCCGGCGCGGAGCAGGCTAGCGTGGCGCGCTCCGCACCGGACCAGACCCAAGGACGCCCATGCCCCTATCGCTCTACGACGCGAGTGTGCCGACCTACCTGCAGACCCTGGACGCCGTCGACGGCTTCCTGGGCAAGGGCCTCGCCTGGGCCCGGGACAACGCCATCGACCCGGAATCGATCGTCGAGACCCGCATCGCAGCCGACATGCACCCCTTCCGTTTCCAGGTGCAGTCGGTGGTCTTCCACTCGGTCGGCGCGGTCGAGGCGATCCGCAGCGGCGTCCTGACCATTTCCGGCGAGCGGCCGGCCCACGACTATGCGGGGCTGCAGGCCCTGGTCGGCGAGGCGCGCACGGCCTTGCGGGCCCTGTCGCCCGAGGCGGTCAATGCGCGCTCCGGCGCCGAGGTGGTGTTCACCGCCCGCGGCATGGACCGGGTGTTCACGGCCGAAGGGTTCCTGCTGTCGTTCTCCCTGCCCAACTTCTATTTCCACGCGTCCATGGCCTACGCCATCCTGCGCGGCAAAGGGGCGCCGGTGGGCAAGCTCGACTACGTCGGGGCCCTGCGCCTGAAGGCGTGAGCGCGGCCCGGTCCAGCCGCCGGAGGTTCAGCCGACCAGGGCCGGCGCGGCGGCGCCGGCCACCGCCCGCGCCAGGTCCCTCTGCAGGAAAGGCTTGGACAGCCGCGGCAGGCCGGGGTCCAGACCGGGCGGCAGCTCCGCGTAGCCGGTCGCCAGCACCACGGGCAGGTCGGGCCATTCGGCCTTGATCGCTTCCGCCAACTGGACGCCGGTCATCTGCGGCATGGCCTGGTCGGTGATCACCAGGTCCAGGCGCCGCCCGGTCTGCAGGAGGGCCAGAGCCTCCCGGCCCGAAGTCGCCTGCAGCACGTCGTGGCCCAGGTCCTCCAACATGCAGACGGTGTTCATCAGCACCAGGGCGTCGTCGTCCACGGCGAGGACCACCAGCCGCGGCGTCTCAATCGCGGCGACGGGGTCGGGGGACCGAACGGAGAGCTCTCCGGACGAAGCGACCGGCAGCCACAGCTCGGCGACGACGCCCTCCCCCTTGCGGCTCTTCAACACCAGCTGCCCCCCCGACTGAACCGCCACGCCGTGGACCATCGGCAGGCCCAGGCCGGTCCCCTTGCCGACGCCCTTGGTGGTGAAGAACGGCTCGGTCGCCCGCGCCAGGGTCTCCTCGTCCATGCCCTCGCCGGTGTCCGCGACGCAAAGGCAGACATAGTCACCCGGCGCCAAGCTCGTGGGCGATGCGGCTTCGACGGTCCGGGCGTCGGCGGAGATGGTGATGACCCCCGTATCGCCCATGGCGTCGCGCGCGTTGACCGCCAGGTTGAGCAGCGCCACTTCCAGCTGGTTGGCGTCCGCCATCACCGGCGGCAGCCCGGACGGGAAATTCATCTGTATGTCGATGCCCGGCCCCAGGGACGGCTGCAGCAGCCGGGTCATGCCGCGCACCAGGGACGGCAGCTCCACCGGCTCCAGCGTCAGCTCCTGCTTGCGGGCGAAGGCCAGCATCCGCTGCGTCAGGGCCGCGCCCCGCTCGGCGCCCAGCACGGCGTTGTCGATCAGGGGCGTCAGCCTGGGATCGGGCTCCATCCGCTTGCGCAGCATCTCCAGGCTGCCGAGGATGGCCATCAGCAGGTTGTTGAAGTCGTGGGCCACGCCGCCGGTGAGCTGGCCGATGGCGTCCATCTTCTGCGACTGGAACAGGGCCTCGCGCGCCACCTCCAGCGCCCTTTGCGCCTCCATCCGCTCGGTGACGTCGCGGGTGATCTTGGCGAACCCGACCACCTCGCCCCCCTCGCCTCGGATCGCGTCGATGATCACGTGGGCCCAGAAGCGGGTGCCGTCCTTGCGGACCCGCCAACCCTCCTTTTCGAACCGGCCCACGGTCATGGCGGTCGCAAGGCCCCTGGCGGGCAGGCCCGACGCCCGGTCCTCCTCGGTGTAGAACCGGGAGAAGTGGTCGCCGATGATCTCCTCGGGCCGGTAGCCCTTGATGCGCTGGGCGCCGGCGTTCCAGGTGGTGACCCGCCCATCCGGGTCGAGCATGTAGATGGCGTAATCGGTGACGCCCTGGACCAGCAGCCGGAACTCCTGCTCGCTGCGGCGCAGGGCGTCCTCGGCGGCCTTACGTTCGGTGAGGTCCCTGGTGATCTTGGCGTATCCGACCAGTTCCCCGTCCGGCCGCAGGATCGGGTCGATCACCACGTGGGCCCAGAACAGGCCGCCGTCCTTACGCACCCGCCAGCCTTCGGTCTCGAACCGCCCCTCGCTGGAGGCGGTGCGCAGGGCGTGGGCGGGCTTGCCCGCCGCGCGATCCTCGTCCGTGTAGAAACGGGAAAAGTGCTCGCCGAGGATCTCGGCCGGCTCGTAGCCCTTGAATTTCCGGGCGCCCGCGTTCCAGCTCGTCACCCGTCCTTGGGGGTCGAGCATGTAGATGGCGTAGTCGGTGATCGCGTCGAGGAGCAGGCGGTATTGGCCCTCATCTTCTCGAGCGCCGTCCAACCCCGCCGACCTGTCCATAAAACGTCCCCGACCCAGCCCGCACGGACCTACGCCCCAACCCGGACTAAACCCTTAGTAGGGCGAAGGTTCCAGCGGGAGCACGAAGATTCCGTCCGGCCACCGCGGTTCGGCCGGCCCGTCGCCCGCGCCGCGGGACTGGCGCAACGGGGGCGAAGGTCTATGTTAGAATGCTAGTTCAAACCGACACGCCTGCCTGGCGCGCCCACGCGCGACGGCCCGACCGGAGACCACCACCGATGAGCCTCGTCGAAACGGCCACGCCCCCCGTCCGCACCCAGGGGATCAAGATCCACGGGCCGGAAGGCTTTGAGGGCATGCGCCGCGCCGGCAAGCTGGCGGCCGAGTGCCTGGACATGCTGGTCCCCCACGTCCGGCCCGGCGTGATCACCGACGAGCTCGACCGGCTGGCCCGCGAGTTCGTGCTGGACCACGGCGCCATCCCCGCCTGCCTGCTCTACCGCGGCTATCCCAAGACCGTGTGCATCTCGCCCAACCACGTGGTCTGCCACGGCATCCCCGGGCCGCGGCCCCTTCGCGAGGGCGACATCGCCAACATCGACGTCACCGTCATCGTCGACGGCTGGCACGGCGACACCAGTCGCATGTACGGGGTGGGCGAGGTCTCGGCCCGGGCCCGCCGGCTGGTGGACGTCACCTACGAATCGCTGATGCGCGGCATCGCCGCGGCCAAGCCGGGCGCTACCCTGGGCGACGTCGGCTACGCCATCCAGTCCTACGTCGAGGCCCAGCGCTGCTCGGTGGTGCGGGACTTCTGCGGCCACGGGGTCGGCCAGGTGTTCCACGACAGCCCCAACGTCCTGCACCTGGGCCGCCCGGGCGAAGGGCGCGAGCTGCGCCCCGGCATGTTCTTCACCATCGAGCCGATGGTGAACCTGGGCCGTCCGCAGGTGAAGCTGCTCTCCGACGGCTGGACCGCGGTCACCCGCGACAAGTCCCTGTCGGCCCAGTTCGAGCACTCGGTGGGGATCACCGAGACCGGCGTCGAGGTCTTCACCGGCTCGCCCGCCGGCCTGTTCAAGCCGGAAATCCTGGGGGCTTAAGGCCTCAAGACGATCGCGGCGGCCCCGCCCTTCGGGACCCGGCCCCCTTTAAGCCCCCTAGGTCGGGGTCTTCACGAACTCCAGGTCGATTTCGACCTTCATCTCGTCGCCGACCACATCGAGGGCCGGACCGGCGCCGAAGTCCGAGCGGCGGACCACGGTGTTGGCGGTGAAGCCCAGGGTCGCCGCGTTCGGGCCCTGGCCGGCGCCCGTCAGCGTGGCGTCCAGGGTGACCGGCCGGGTGACGCCGTGCAGGGTCAGGTCGCCGGCGATCAGGCCGGTGGTCGGGCCCGTGCGCCGGATGGAAGTCGAGGTGAAGGTGATGGCCGGGTACTTGGCCGCGTCCAGCCAGGTCGGGCCGGTCAGGGTCGCGGCGAAACCGGGGACGTTGGTGCTCAGCGAATTGGCGGCGATGGTCGCCGTCACCTTGGAGGCCTCGATCCTGGCCGGGTCCCAGGTCAGCGAGCCAGTCACCTTGTCCATGCGGAAGACGCTGTACGAGAAGCCGGCGTGGAGGACCCGGACGATCACACCGACGTGGTAGCCGGTCAGGGCATAGGTCCCGGCCGGAGAGGCCGCCGGGTCCATGGTCGCCTTGAACGGGGTGGTGGGTCGCCCCGTGACCTGTTGCTGGGCCACGGCCGGGACGGCGGCGAGGGTGAAGGCGGCGGCGAGGCAGGCCAGTGGGCGCATGTGTTTCCCCGATATCGGCCAGCGGCCCTATCGCCCTGCCCGGCATTTCCTAAGACGGATGAGAGCCCCCGGTCGGCAACGGTCAAGCTCGCCATCCGCTCATGCCGGCGGCGGCATCGCTTCAGCCCCCTTGCCAAATTGGAACGCATGGGGAACATTGTCGCCCCATGGACCGAGCGACCGCCGTTGCCGACGCCGCGGGCCAGGCCGACCTCTGGCTGGCCGCCCGGCCCGCGCCCAAGCCGCATCACGCCGGCCACCGCGGACGCCTGCGCGAGCGGGCCAGGGCCGGCGGCCTGACCGCCCTGCCCGGCTACGAGCTGCTCGAGCTGTACCTGTTCCGCTCCATCCCGCAGCAGGACACCAAGGCCTTGGCCAAGGCCCTGATCGCCCGGTTCGGCTCCCTCTCGGCGGTCTGGTGCGCCAGCGTCGAGGAGCTGTGCACCGTCAAGGGCGTGAAGGAGGCCACAGCCCTGGACCTCAAGCTGGTTCACGAGGCGGCCACCCGGCTGGCCCGCGACCCGGTGGCCCGGCGCACCGTCATCTCGTCGTGGAACGCCCTGCTCGCCTATGTCCGGGTGGCCCTGGCCCACGAGCCGCGCGAGCAGTTCCGGGTGCTGTTCCTGGACCGCAAGAATCAGCTCATCGCCGACGAGACCATGAACCGCGGCACCGTCGACCACGCCCCGGTCTATCCCCGCGAGATCGTCCGCCGGGCGCTGGAGCTGTCGTCCAGCGCAGTGATCCTGGTGCACAACCACCCGTCCGGCGACCCGACGCCGTCGGCGGCCGACGTGGAGATGACGCGGTTGGTGGCGGAGGCCGGCCGGGCGCTCAACGTGACGGTGCACGACCACCTGGTGGTCGGCCGCGACGGGGTGGCCAGCTTCAAGGCGCTCGGCCTGATCTAGCGGCCGCCCCGCGCAATCACACCCCCTCGGCGGCGAACTCCTTGCTGTGCAGCCAGGCCGCCTGTTTCACCGTGCTGTGGGTACGGCTCCATTCCGCCAGCATCTCCGGCGCCACCGCCCGCAGGCGGGCCAGCATGTCCGGCGTCGCCGTGTCGGCGGCCAGTTCGATGCGGTGCCCATTGGGGTCGAAGAAATAGATCGACTGGAACAGCTCGTGGTTGGTCGGCCCGAGCACTTCGACGCCGTTGGCCTCCAGGCGCGCCTTGGCGTCCAGCAGCGACGGCATGTCCTCGACCTTGAAAGCGATGTGCTGCACCCACTCCGGCGTATTGCCGTCCCTTCCCATGGGCGGCGAATTGGGAATCTCGAAGAAGGCGAGCACGTTGCCGGCGCCGGCGTCCAGGAACACGTGCATATAGGGGTCCGGTTCCTTGGTGGACGGCACGTGGTCTTCCGAAATCGCCAGCAGGAAATCCATGCCGAGGTTGTCGCGGTAGAATTCCACCGTCTCCTTGGCGTCCCGGCAGCGATAAGCCACGTGATGGATTCTCTTGATAAGCATGGCGGGCTCCTCCGTGCTGGCCGGCGTCACAGGACGCCTCTGATTTCCTGGTCTTTTTCCATCGAGCGGAACAGCGCGCCGAAATTGCCTTCGCCGAAGCTGTCGTTATGCTTGCGCTGGATGATCTCGATGAAGATCGGACCGATCAGGCACTTGGTGAAGATCTGCAGCAGGTAGCCATCCGCGTCGCCGTCGACGAGCACCTGGCGCGCCTGGAGGCGCGCATGGTCCTCGACCACGCCCGGCACACGGTCGAAGACATGGCGGTAGTAGTCGGGGTCGATCTCCAGGGTCTCGATCCGGCTGCCTTCCAAGGCGTCCAGGGAGGCCAGGATGTCGTCGGTCAGAAAAGCGAGATGCTGGACGCCGGGGCCGTTGTAGTCGCGCAGATATTCGCTGATCTGGTCGCGATCCGACTTGGGCTGGTTGATCGGAATGCAGAAGCCGCCGTCGGGCGAGCGCAACGCGTAGGACAGCAGTCCCGTCTTGGCGCCCTGGATGTCGAAATAGCGGACCTCGGTAAAGCCGAACACGGTCTTGTAGAAGTCCGCCCACAGGGCCATGGCGCCGGCGGGAACGTTGTTGGTCAGATGGTCGATCCGGACGAAGCCCTTGTCCGGGCGGACGTCGGGGTTGTCGAGCGCGACGAAGTCGGCGTCGTAGACGGTTCCCCGCTCGCCGAAGCGATCGATGAAATAGATCAGGCTGTCGCCGATGCCGTACACTGCGGGATAGGGCAGATCGGCGACCCCGTCCTCCACCGGGCGGGCGCCGCGACGGACCGCTTCGTCGCGGGCGGCCTGGGCGTCGTCGAAACGCCAGCCCATGGAGCAGACCGACGGGCCGTGGGCCTTGGCGAAGGCGGCGGAAAAGCCCTTCCGCTCGGCGTTCAGCAGGAAATGGATGTCGTTCTGCCGAAAATAGGTGATCGCCCTGACGGGATGGTGACGCAATTTCGAGAAACCGAAATTGAGAAACAACTGCTCCAGCGACTGCAGTCCTTCCCCGCAGAATTCGATGAACTCGATTCCGCGCATACCCAGAGGATTGTCCCGTTCCACGATCCGCTCCCAGCGACTGGCGCGGCGCTGTCCGCCGCTGATCCGAAGTCAGGCTAGGCCTTGCCGAGCATCTAAAATATCGGATATATTTATCCATATTGATCGAAAAATTTGGCAGTCATGAAACCGGACCTGGACGCCCTCGCCGCCCTGGACGCCGTCGTCCGCCACGGCGGGTTCGCCCGCGCCGCCGAGCACCTGCACAAGGTGCAATCGGCGGTCAGCTACCAGGTCGGCAAGCTTGAAAATCAGCTGGGTCTGCGGCTGCTGGACCGGGACGGCTATCGGGTTCGCCTGACGCCGGCCGGCGAAGCGATCCTGTCGGAAGGCCGCCGGCTGCTGGCCATGGCCGAGCACATTGAATCCATGGCGGCCCAGTTCACCACCGGCTGGGAGCCTCGCCTCTTGCTGATCGTCGACGGCATCCTGCCGCTGGACCGGACCCTGTCGGCTCTGAAGACCCTGGCGGACGAGCGCGCGCCGACCCGCATCCAGGTCAAGGTCGAGTTTCTGCGCGGGGTGCAGTTCCGCTTCGAGAAGGACCACGCGGACCTGATGCTGGTGAAGGACTACGAGGCCCATCCGCATCTGCAGGCCGAGGCCCTGGCGGAGATCGAGTGCATCCTGTGTGTCGCCCCGTCCCATCCGCTGGCGGCGCAGAGCGCCGTCACGCTCGCCGACCTGCACGAGCACGTCGAACTGTCGATCCAGGACTCCAGCGACCAGGGGGACGACCGCCACATGTTCGGCGGCGAGCGGGTCTTCTACATGTCCGGTTTCGTCGCCAAGAAGCGGGCCCTGCAGATGGGGCTCGGTTTCGGCTGGATGCCAGCCTATCTGGTGACGGAGGACCTGGCCTCGGGCGCCTTGCTGGAACTGCCCTTCGACGGGGGGTCCCGCTATTGGTTCACCCCTCAATTGGTGCACAGGACCAGCCAACCCCTGGGCCGGGCCGGGGCCCGTCTCGCCGACTTGCTCATGAGCTGACGGAACCGCGTCGCCCCGCAAATCGATAGGCGCCCGGCGGTCCTCCGGGGCGCGCAGGCTGCGCCTTGCGGCGCCGGCGCCAAATGCCCGCCCGAATATGACCCGGATCAAAGACCGGTCTGCGCCCTCGCGCCAAGCTTGCTCGTCATCGAAGCCAACCGAGGAGCGCATGGACGGATTTTTGAACTGGGTCGGCCATACGCCGTTCAGCCTGATGCTGCAGACGCAGGCCTGGATGATCCCCACCATCCAGTCGATTCACATCTTGGCCGTAGCTCTGGTGTTCACCTCGGCGGCAGTGCTGGACCTGCGCTTGCTGGGCGTGCTGAACGCCCAGGCCCGCCTGCCGGCCCTGGTGCACCGGTTCGCCCCCTGGATCGGGTGGGGCGTACTGCTCCTGGCCGTCACCGGCCTGCTCAACATGGTCGCCGAGCCCACGAGGGCCCTGCTCAACCACTGGTTCCAACTGAAGATGCTGGCCCTGGCGATCGTCTGCGCCCTCACCTGGGGGCTGGCCGCGCAGATCAAGACCCGGCCGGGGGCCTGGGACCGGGCGCCGCTCCAGGCCAAGGTTCTGGCCATCCTGTCGCTGGCCCTGTGGGCCTTCATCGTCACCGCCGGCCGCTGGATCGCCTACACATGAGCGCCGCGCGCCCCCCCATCGTCACCATCCCCACAACTTCCGGCGCGAGGATTTCCCATGGCGTTGCATGACCTGTCCGTCGCCCTGCAAGACAGCGCCCTGGGCCAGACCATCGGCGGCTCGGCGTGGCTCTTCCCGACCCTCGAGACGATCCATTTGTTCTGCCTGACCACGGTGCTGGGCTCCATCGCCATCGTCGACCTGCGGCTGCTGGGCTTGGCCGGGGGCGGCGAACCGGCCAGCGTGGTGCTGCGCCGCTACACGCCCTTCACCTGGTGGGCCTTCCTCGGCGCCGCGATCTCCGGCGGCCTGCTGTTCGTCTCGCGGGCGGGCGCCTACACCGACCTGCCGGTGTTCTACATGAAGCTCGGCTATATGGCCCTGGCCGCGCTCAACATGGCCTATTTCCACTTCTTCATAGAGCCCACCGTGGCCGCGTGGGACCGCGGCCCCCCCGCCACCGCCGCCCGCATCGCCGGCGGTCTGTCCCTGCTGTTCTGGGCTTCGGTCGTGGTCTGCGCCCGGCAAGTCGGGTTTCACATGTAGGGCGCGCGCCGGCTGAAGCCGGCGGGCGGGCCGCAAACGCGCCGGGGACGCAAACGTCAAGTCGGCCGGACTGCGGCGAGCGGTCGGCGCCGGCCTTCGCCGGCCAGTCCGGCCCGAGCAAAGCCGCGGCCGCACGGCCGCCGGATTCCTTTTTCCCGGCCTCAAACGTCTAGGGGTTTGATGCAATCGTCAGCCTCGGAAAGGGGCTGCCCATCATAAGGGAGGCTCTCGCATGAAATTGCTGTCCACCATCCTCTGCAGCGGCGCGGTGGCGTTCGCCGCAGCCGGCGCCATGGCCCAGGAGACGGCGCGACCGCTCGGGCAAGCGCAGGCCGGTCCGCAAGGTCCCGCCGCCGGCGGTCCTCCGGGCGGTCCGCAAGGCCCCCGCGGCGGGCCTGGAGGTCCCGGGGGCGGTCCCCTGGGCCGTCCCGGCGGTCCTCCGGGCGCGCAGCAGGGCGCGCAGCGCGCTCCGCCGTCCATCGGAGGGATCGTCGGCACGGTCGAGAGCCTGACGCCGACGAGCTTCGTCGTCGCCCTTTCGCCGGGTCGCGTGGCCACCGTCGAACAGTCGGCCGCCACGGTCTATCGGAACGGGCCAAAGACGGCCAAGGCGAACATCGTCAAGAAGGGCGAGCGCGTCGTCGTGATCGGCCTGGCCACCGTCGGGATGCGCGACGCGGGAACGACCGTGAAGGCCGACCTGGTCATCGCCCATCCCGCCACCGTGGCCAAGGCCAACGTCTCCGAAGGGAACGGCGCAAGGCCGGCGGGACCTCCAGGCGCGGCAGGGGCGGTCCCCTTCCAGGCCGGCGTCGCGCCCGTGGAGCGCTCGGTCGGCAAGATCCCCGCCAACTACGTCCAGGGCGAAGGCACGATCATCCAGGGAGCAGAAGCGAACAAGGCGATCGAAGTCGCCCTGGCCAACTGGACCGGGGGCGTCGTCAACCGCGTCGTGAAGCTGAGCACCGGCGAATACGAGGTCCACAACGTGGGCGTCGCCTGGCCGCACCACATCTTCGTCGACAAGAGCTTCAAGTACCTCGGCGCCCAGTAGCCGGCGCCCGGCCCGCGACCGTCACCGGGCCGTGCGCCCCGTGGCGGTCGCATCCGCCCACGACCCCATCGCTCAACCTGAAGCGCGCGCGAGGCTGCCGCCGAACGTGCGCGATCGACAAGGCCCCCCAATGACGAAATCGACCCTGCTGGCGGCCGCGGCCGCATCCCTCCTGGCGCTGCCGGCGGTCGCCTGGAGTCAGCCTGCCATGCCCCCGGCCGCCCCGGCGGCGGCCCCGGCGGCGGGCGACGCCTGGCCCCTGGCGGCGCGCGAGGACTGGCTGATCGCCCGGATCAAGAAGGCGCAGGCGGACCACGAGATCGCCGACGACGAGGCCGCGCGGGTGTTGCAGGACGTCGCCGCCAACCGCGACCACCTGGCCCTGATCGCCACTCGCCACCCGACCACCCCCGCCGAGAAAGCCGCGCACGAGACGCGCCTTAACGCCGTGGCGGCGCAGATCCACTGGCTGCGCGAAGGCGTCTTCCAGCGGCCGTGGTGAGCTAGCTTCAGGGGCCCGGGGCCGACCTGAGCGCCTGTTCGACCCACTGGACGATGGCCGGGGTCGGCAGGACGCCGGAGGTGCGCGCCACCTCCCGACCCTTGCGGATCATGACCAGGCTGGGAATGCTGCGGATGCCGAAGCGGGCGGCGACGGCGCCTTCCGCTTCGGTGTCCAGCTTGGCCAGCCGCACCCGCGGCTCGAGCTGGGCCGCCGCGGCCTGGAAGCTCGGCGCCATGGTCCGGCAGGGCCCGCACCACCCGGCCCAGAAATCGACCACCACCGGCAGGTCGCCCCTGAGCGTATGGGCGTCGAAATTGGCCGAGGTCAGCTCGACCGGCTTCATCTGGAAGAGCGGATTGTGGCAGCGCCCGCATTTGGGGGCGGCGGCCAGCTTGTCGGCGGGCACCCGGTTCAGGGTCCCGTCGACGGGGCAGGCGATCACCAGGCTCGAAGGATCGGACATGGCCGCTCAACCTCCACGCCGCACCTACGCCGCGGCCGCCTCGGCCTTGGCGGCGGCTTCCCATTCCAGATAGTCGGGCTGCTCCAGCAGCATCTCGCAATAGGCGCCGCCCGCCCCCAGGTCGCCGTAGTCCGACAGCCGCACCCCGTAGCTGCGGAAGCGGGTGGCGACGGGAGTGTAGAAGGCGTCGGCGATCGACCACGGCCCCAGCAGCCACGGCCCGTCCTTGCCGAACCGCTCGCACAGGGACGCCCACAGCTGGACGATGCGGCGGATGTCGGTCTGGGTCGCCTCGGAGATCTCCGCCACCCGGTGCAGGGCCAGGTCCATGGGAAGTTCGCCGCGCAGGCTGGCGAAGCCCGAATGCATCTCGGCCACGGCCGAGCGGCCCAGCGCCCGGGCCTGGACGTCCGCGGGCCACAGCCCGGCGGCCGGGAAGCGTTCGGCCAGGTATTCGCAGATCGCCAGCGAATCCCACACCATCACCTCGCCGTCGCGCAGCAGGGGGACCTTGCCGCTCGGGGAGTGACGGGCGACCTCGGCCGCCGTGCCGGGCTGGCGCAGGCGCACCAGGGTCTCGCCGAACGTCGCGCCGGCGCGCTTGAGCACCAGCCAGGGACGCAGGGACCAGCTCGAAAAGTTCTTGTCGCCGATCACCAGTTCCATGCTGAGCTCCTTTGCTTCCGCCCCGGCCCGACTTAGCCTGCAACGGTTCAACGCCCAAGCCTTGCGCGCGTTCGACCGGGGGAGCTCCATGACCGACACCGCCGC
The DNA here is from genome assembly GCA_035493215.1 of Caulobacteraceae bacterium. GTDB lineage: Bacteria > Pseudomonadota > Alphaproteobacteria > Caulobacterales > Caulobacteraceae > NCED01. The sequence continues at coordinate 43,188 of DATJIO010000007.1, read as the reverse complement.
GCCCGCTACGGCCGCGCCCGCGCCCGTTTCACGGGCGTACCGGACCTACATGCTGACGGTGATGGTGGTCGTCTACACCTCCAACTTCATCGACCGCAGCCTCTTGGGCGTGCTGGGCCAGCCGATCAAGGCCGACCTCAAGCTGCAGGACTGGCAGCTCGGGATGCTGGGGGGGCTGGCTTTCGCCCTGCTCTATTCCTTCGCCGGCCTGGGCGTGGCGCGGCTGGCCGAGCACAAGCCCCGGGCGACCATCATCTCGACGGCCCTGGCCATCTGGTCGGCCATGACCGCCCTGTGCGGCGCGGCCACCGGCTTTTGGACCCTGGCCCTGGCGCGGGTCGGGGTGGGTCTGGGCGAGGCCGGCTACATCCCGCCGGCCTATTCGCTGATCGCCGACTACTATCCGCCGCAGAAGCGGGCCTCGGCGCTGGGCATCTTCACCCTGGGGGTGCCGTTCGGCGCCTTCCTGGGCGCCACCCTTGGCGGAGCCCTGGCCCAGGCGTTCGGCTGGCGCGTCGCCTTCCTGGCCCTGGGCCTGCCTGGCCTCGCCGTGGCGCTGCTGTTCAAGCTGACCGTCCGCGAGCCGGTCCGCGGGGGCATGGACGCCGCTGCGCCCGCCGAAGGCCCGCCGCCGTCGTTCGGGGCCGTCCTGGCCATGATGCTGCGCAAGCGGGCCCTGGTGCACCTCACCCTGGGCGCCAGCCTGACATCGTTCTCGGGCTACGCCTTCGCCCAGTTCGCCATCCCGTTCCTGCTGCGGGGGTTTCCCCTCGACCTGCGCACCGCCGCCCTCGCCTACGGGGTGTTCGGCGCCCTCTCGGCGGCGATCGGCGTCGGATGCGGGGGCTATCTGGCCGACGCCGCCGGCCGCAAGGATCCCCGCTGGCGCGCCTGGATTCCGGGGTTCGCGCTGATGGCCGCCGCACCCCTGTTCATGCTGGCCCTGACCCAGCCCACCGTCGCCCGGCTGGGGGCGCTGGTGATCGTGCCGCTGATCCTGCAGTACCTCTACCTCGGCCCGGTGTTCGCCCTGGTCCAGAACCTGGTCGACGCCCGCAGCCGCGCCACCGCCACGGCGGTGGTCAACGTCTCGATCACCCTGATCGGCCTGGGGCTGGGGCCGATGACCATCGGCGCGCTGAGCGACCTCTTCGCCGGCCGCAGTTACCCCGGCCTGATGCCGTTCGTGAAGGCCTGCCCCGGGGGCGTGGCGCCGCCAGGCGCGCAGGGCTTCGCCGCCGAGGCCTGCCACGCGGCCTCGTTCGCCGGCCTGCAGCAGGCGCTGATCGCCGCGGCGGCGATCTACATCTGGGCCGGCCTGCATTTCGTGCTGGCCGCGCGGAGCCTGCGCAAGGACCTGGGGAGCTAGGGGGCTGCGCTACAGCAGCCCCAGCGCCTGGGCGGTCTCCACCGTGATCTGACCCTGGGCCAGCTTGTGCGCGCGCTGGTAGAGGCGCAGCGCCGCGTAGGTCTGGGGCCGGCCCACGCCGTCGGGGGGACCGGGATCGAAGCCCTGGGCGATCAGCCGCTGTTGCAGCGCCGCCATCCACGCCGGGGCGATCGCCCCGCCGCAGACCACCCGCGCCCAGCCCGGGCTTTCGGCGCGGACCAGCACCTGCCGGTGCACCGACGAATAGACCGCCGGGTGCGAGATCACCTGGGAGCGCCCCTCGCGGACCTCCCGGCGCACTATCTCGTTGCGGTAGACCGCCGCGACGGTCCGTTCGGTCCAGCCGCCGTCGCGGACCAGCACCCGACGCACGACCTTCTTGCGGCTGGCGGGGCCCCGGACCTGGTAGGCGCGTCCGCGCTCCACCAGCACCTTGCGGCTGGAATAGGCGTAGCGGGCCGGCACCCAGACCCGGCACATCACCTCGCCGGTGGGCTGCAGCACGGTCTGGCCGGCGCTTTCGCCGTAGGCCAGGGGCGCCGACGACGGCCGCCACTCGGCGTGGCCGGGCTCGACCAGCACCTTGTCCCTGACGATCCGGTAGCGGTCGGGCTCGCGCACGGTGCGCAGACGGCCCGGCCGTTCGACCCAACTCACCTCGTTGCGGTAGACGGGGCGGGTGCGCACCCGCACCGTCTGCGCCGGGCGGACCAGGACCTTGCGCACGACCTTGTCGACGATGGGCCGGCCGCGGACGGTCTCGGTCCAGGCCGGCTGTTCGAGCACCCGCTGGGCGGCGTCGCCGTAGACGGGGGGCAGGATCACCCGGCCGAAACATTCCCCCGGCCGCGCGTTCGGCGGCGGACCGTCGTGCGCCTGCACCGCGCCCAGGGGCGTGACGACGCAGGCCAGACCGGCGGCGGCCACAACGGCCAGACCCAAACCAAGACGCGACATGGCGATCAATCCTTGCGACCTATCCGTCCAAACCATCGCTCAACTCGCGGATTCATAAGCCGATAACCGCGTTGGTTCGAGTCGGGGAGCGGCTTCTCCCCAGGCGCGAGCCTGAACGGCCCGGAACGGGACCGGGCGGACCTGTGCTGCAAGCGGCGGGCCGCGCCTTGACAGCGCCGCCCTACCCCGCGCATCAGCCTGCCGCATGATCTCCCGTTACGCCCGCCCCGAAGCCGCCGCCCTGTGGTCCCCCGAGACCCGCTACCGCATCTGGTTCGAGATCGAGGCCCACGCCGCCGACGCCATGGCCGAGCTGGGCGTGATCCCCAAGGCGGCGGCCGCCGCCATCTGGGAAAAGGGCCGCGACGCCAAGTTCGACCCCGAGCGGATCGACGAGATCGAGGCCGTCACCAAGCACGACGTCATCGCCTTCCTCACCCATGTCTCCGAGATCGTCGGCCCCGAGGCGCGGTTCCTGCACCAGGGCATGACGTCCTCGGACGTGCTCGACACCTGCCTGGCCGTGCAACTGGCGCGGGCCGCCGACATGCTGATGGAGGACGTCGACCTGGTCATGGCGGCGCTGAAGAAGCGGGCCTACGAGCACAAGCTGACCGCCACGGTCGGGCGCAGCCACGGCATCCACGCCGAGCCGACCACCTTCGGCCTGAAGCTGGCCGGCCACTACGCCGCCTTCCAGCGGGCCAAGGAGCGGCTGGCCATGGCCCGATTCGAGGTCGCCACCTGCGCCATCTCCGGCGCCGTGGGCACCTTCGCCAACGTCGACCCCTACGTCGAAAGCTACGTCGCCGAAAAGATGGGACTGACGGTCGAGCCGGTCTCGACCCAGGTGATCCCCCGCGACCGCCACGCCGCGTATTTCGCCGCCCTGGCCGTGGTCGCCTCGTCGGTCGAGAACCTCGCCACCGAGATTCGCCACCTGCAGCGCACCGAGGTGCTGGAGGTCGAGGAGGCGTTCAGCGTCGGCCAGAAGGGCTCGTCGGCCATGCCGCACAAGCGCAATCCCGTCCTGACCGAGAACCTCACCGGCTTGGCCCGCCTGGTCCGTTCGGCCGTGGTCCCGGCGCTGGAGAACGTCACCCTCTGGCACGAGCGCGACATCAGCCATTCCTCGGTCGAGCGCGGCATCGGACCGGACGCCACCGTCCACCTCGACTTCGCCCTGCGCCGGCTGGCCAGCGTGATCGACCGGCTGCTGGTCTACCCGCAGAACATGCAGAAGAACCTCGACCGCCTGGGCGGACTGGTCCACTCGCAACGGGTGATGCTGGCGCTGACGCAGAAGGGCATGAGCCGCGAGGCCGCCTATGCGGCGGTGCAGGGTCACGCGATGAAGGTGTGGCGCGGCGAGGGGAACTTCCTCGATTTCCTCAAGGCGGACCCTGAGGTTAAGGCGCATATGACTGATTCAGAACTGGAATCCCTGTTCGATCTCGCCTACCACTTCAAGCACGTGGACACGATCTTCGCCCGCGTGTTCGGGGCGCAGGGGTAGCCCCGAAGCCTAGGCGGCGGCGACGGCGGCGGCGATCTCGCCCACCGGCCGGCCAGTGAGGTCCTTGCCGATCTCGCCCAGCAGCACCGCCTGCAGCGCCTTGTGGTAGTGCCGGCGCAGCTCGCCCAGGGTCTTGGGCGAAGCGATGATCACCAGCGCCTCGATGGTCTTTTCCAGCACCTGGCGATTGAGCCAGGCGGCCGAGCCGGCGGCGTATCCGTCCTCCTGCTGCCGGCTGTCGTCGGGATTGGCCGAACTGCTGTGGTGACGCCCGCCCGATCCGCCGTTCCCGCCGTCGATCGCGGGGTGGTCTACTGCGGTGAGGCTGGGGTTGATCGCGTCGCCGGTGTTGCGGAAGAGGCGCAGCTTCTCCCCGTCGGCCACGGCGACCGTGGCGTGCTTGGGCAAAATCATCTGGAAGCTCCTGACCTGTAACCCTCATCCAACCCGCCAGCGCCGCGGAAAGTTGCGCCGCGGCTGCCAGGGCCTCAGCCGGTCGTGACCTCGTAGTGCAACAGCGTCACCCCGCCGGTGGCGTAGTTGGCCACGTCGGCGGCGGTCTTGCGGCCGATGTCGGACGCCACCGCCGCCTCGAAGGCGGCCCGGTTGGCGAAGGCGCCCTCGAACACGCAGAAGTAGGGCGACGGCGCGCCCATCCCTTCCGGCGAGAAGCTGTAACTGTGGGCCAGCAACCCCGGCAGGGCCCGGGCCAGGGGCATGTGGTGGTTCTCGTAGTAGCGGCGGAAATGGTCCGGATCGGCCGGCGGGAGATACAGCGCGAGCAGCTTGTACATGGTCTTCCGCCTCCGTCGGCCTGGGGCCGGGAGTTCGCCACGCGCAGACCGAGCGGGCAAGCCCATTGCGGAGGATCGGCCGGCATTGACGCCACCCGGAAACTGGCGATCACTTCGGCCGGCGCCCGGTCCGCGGCGCGCAGGTCCGCGAGAGGGTCGCCATGACGGCATCGCACCGGAAGATCGCCGCCGCAGCCGCGGTCGCCTGTCTCGCCGCCGTCCCCGCCGCGGCTCCGGCCCAGCAGCCCGCCCCGCCCCGGCCCGCCCCGAAGCCGTCGGTCTACGCCGACTACCACCCCAGCCTCAGCGACATGATGACCATGGCCGTGCAGCCGCGGCACACCAAGCTGGGCCTGGCGATCCGGGCCCGCAACTGGGTCTACGCCGCCTATGAGGTGGGGGAGCTGCGCGGGGCGTTCACCCGCATCACCCGCTCGATCCCGACCTACGAGGGCAAGGACAGCGCCGACCTGATGACCATGATCGCCAAGCCGATCGACACCCTGCAGGCGGCGATCAAGGCGCGCGACCCCGGCACGGCCGACCGGGCTTACGGCGAGGTGACCAACACCTGCAATATGTGTCACGAAGCGCAGGAGCGGACCTATATCGTCATCCGGCCGCCGGTCGCGGCCATGTATTCGGACCAGGACTTCACCGCCAAGCGCTGAGGCCCGGACAGGAGGGAGCATGAGGCGGCTTTCTGCAGCCCTCGCCGGGGCGGTCGCCCTGATCACCGCCGGCATGGCCGACCTCGCCCTGGCCGCAGCGGACCCGGCGGCCAATCCGCCGCCGCCGCGGAGCCTCGACCCGGACGACATCGAGCAGTGGATCGCCGCCTATATCCGCAAGGGCGGCGAGGTCGAAGCCGCCACGACGGACAACATGGTGCTGTTCTACGCGCCCCCCAGCATCGAGGTCACCGATCGGGGCGTGCAGTCGGTGGTGCACGGCGAGCAGTTCGTCACCCAGCTGATCGGCGCCGGGCCCATCCGCTCGTTCCGCGACGTCTGGCGGTTCGACTGCGCGGGGCGGCGGTTCATGCTGGTGGAAAGCGAGATCTTCGCCCAGAGCAACCTGCAGGGCCCCCCGGTCCGCCTCGACACCTCGATGGAACGCTGGTCGCAGTCGTTCCAGGAGGGCGTGGGGCCCGGCTCGCTGATCGCGCAGGTCTGCCGCGAGGCCGGCGTGCCCGTCGGCGGCGCCGAGCGGCTGCCGACGGGCGCGGTCTAGGCGGCGTAGATCGTGCCGGCCTCGACGAAGCACAGCGGATTGCCCCACGGGTCGTCGGCGTAGAACGACTTCTCGCCCCAGGGCCGGACAGCGGGATCGCCGGCGGGCGCGCCGTGCACCAAGTCCTGCGACAGGCATTCCAGCGCCGCCGCGCGGGCGTGGACGGCCATCAGGTCGCCGACCGAGAAATAGAGCGTCTTGGCCGCCAGCGACGGGGTTTCGACCTGCACCACCTGAAGCGTCACCGCGCCGGCGCTGAAATAGCAGCGGGCGCCGCGATCCGGGCGCCCGGCCTGGCCCAGCAGCTCGGAATAGAAGGCGGTGGCGCGCGCGATGTCGCCGACCTCGATATTGATCCGGAAAAGCCGCGGCCCCGGATCGCCAGCCATCTAGGCGATCTCGACCCGGTAGTTCTCGATCACGGCGTTGGCGAGGAGGCGGTCGCACATGGCCTTGACCTGGGCTTCGGCCTGCGACCGGTCGCCCTCGGGCAGGTCGAAGCTGATGGTCTTGCCGACCCGGACGTGATCCACACCGGGAAAGCCCAGCCCGTGCAGGGCGCCCTCTATGGCCTTGCCCTGGACGTCGAGCACGCCGGGCTTGAGGAACACTTCGACCTTGGCCTTCATCAATCGCACCTCTACGCCACGCCGCCTTCGATCACCCGGGGCATCTCCTTCATGATCCCCAGGCGGCGGGCCACCTCGGTATAGCTCTCGATGATGTTGCCGAGGTCGCGGCGGAAGCGGTCCTTGTCCATCTTCTCGTTGGTGATGGTGTCCCACAGCCGGCACGAGTCCGGGCTGATCTCGTCGGCCAGGATGACGCGGCTGAACTCGCCTTCCCAGATGCGGCCGTACTCGATCTTGAAGTCCACCAGGGTGATGCCGACGGCCCCGAACATGCCCGACAGGAAGTCGTTCACCCGGAGGGTCATTGCCAGCATGTCGTCGATCTCCTGGGTCGAGGCCCAGTTGAAGGCGGTGATGTGCTCCTCGGTGACCATCGGGTCGTTGAGCTCGTCCTTCTTGTAGTAGAACTCGATGATCGACCGAGGCAGGGGCTGGCCCTCGGGGATGCCCAGGCGCTGCGACAGTGAACCGGCGGCGATGTTGCGGCACACCACCTCCAGCGGGATGATCTCCACCTCCTTGATCAGCTGCTCGCGCAGGTTCAGCCGCTTGATGAAGTGGTTCTGGACGCCGATCGTGTTCAGCCGGGTCATCACATATTCGGAGATCCGGTTGTTGATGACGCCCTTGCCGTCGAGCACCGCCTTCTTCTGGGCGTTGAAGGCGGTGGCGTCGTCCTTGAAGTACTGGATGAGCGTCCCGGGTTCGGGCCCCTCGTACAGAATCTTGGCCTTGCCTTCGTAGATCTTCTTGCGGCGGGTCATGTCGCTCGCTCCGGGGCGGGTTGGATGGCTCGGTCGGAAAATGAAAAGCGCGCGCGGGATGTTTCGCGCGCGGCCCGACTCAGACCTTCCATCGATGTAGGACCCGTCCAACCTAGCGGAATCCCCCCCCTGGCGCAAACCGGGACCACCGGCGTGCGGGGCGACCGCACGCCGGCTGCCGGGTCGCGTCTAGCGCCCGAAGCGGTAGGCGTAGACGGGGGGGCCGTACCTGTCGTCGTAGGGGTCGTAGTCCTGGCGCAGGTCCCGCGGCGAGGCCTGAGGGCCGTCGTCGTAATAGCCGTCGTAACGCGGGTCCTGCCGGCCGTAGCCGGCGTAGTCCTGGTCGCGGTCGTAGGCCCGGTTCCGGTCGTAGGCCTCGTCGCGGGCGCTCTGCCGCGGCGGCGGGGCCTCGTCGCGGTCGGCACGCTCGTCACGGGCGGCCGGAAACGGCGCGGCGGCGGCCTCGTCGCGGGGCGGGGCGCGGTCCGGCGCCGGAGGCCGGGCGTAGGCCCCGGCCCGCTCCGGCCCGGCGGGAGAACCGAGGGCGACAGGCACCGAGACCGAGCGGGACGGCTTGACCGGCGCGGAAACCGGCGTGACGGCCGGGATCTGGCTCTGGCCGGCGGCGGCGATGACGCACTGGCCGGTGTCCATCAGGGCGTGCTGGCCGAGGCAAAAGGCGTGCTCGTAGTGGGGGCCGGCCACGGCCAGGCACTGGTAGAGGTTCAGCTTGGCCATCTTCATGCAATCGGCGCTCTTGGCGTCGCTCAGCAGCGGCGTCAGCTTATCGACATCCTCGTCGCCGGCCCGGCCCAGGACCGCCAGGGCGGCGACCGCCAGGCCGCGCAGAACCACCGGCGTAGGGGCTGGCGCGCGTCCGCCCACCGAAGCGCCGGCCTTGCGCATCGCCACCAGGCTCTGCATCAGGGCGGTGGTGTCGTCGGCGCTCATCGCCGTCCTGGTCGCCGAAATCTTCTTGGCCTGGGCCAGCCGCTCCTGCGGGTTGGGCGCGGCCTCCTTCGACCAGGCCTGGTGCTGCACGTCGTAGGCCGCCTTCCTGACGCCCTGCCCGGTGCGCAGCAGTTCGATCCCCATCTGGGCCAGGACGCCGCTCACGGTCGCGGCCGCCTTGTCCGCCCCCTCGATCTCAAGCACCGTCTTCGGGTCCGCCAGCAGCCCGCCTGCGATCTCGTCGCGGTCGCGGGCGTCGCGGCCGGCGTCGTACACCGCCTGGACGAAGTCCGGCTCCTGCAGGGCCGCCAGGGCGGCGTAGGCGACGATCCCCTCCTGGAACTGTTCGATCTCGTAGCCCGAGCCGGTGGAGACCGCCCGGGCGACGGCCGCGCCGTCGGCGAAGTTGGGGTCGATCGCCGCGCCCTTGCGCATGTAGGCCGCAAAGGCGCCCGCCGCGTCGACGATCATCGGCGCGATGGCCACGGTCGGCCCGTCCGGCCCCCGGCTCTGCGGGACCGCCGCCCGGCCCTGGGCCGCCGACAGGGCGGCGTACTGGGCGTTCAGGGTCTCGGGCGGCGCCAAGGGCTCCGCGTCGGCCGGAACCCCGTGCACCGGCGAATCCCGCACCACCACGGGCGCGCCCTGCCCGAAGGCCTGGCCGCCGACCATGCCGGCCACGGCCACCGCCGCCAAACTTCTCGCGATCGTCCGCATATCGCCCCCCCGAAATCCCGCGCCCAGTCCACACCCGGGCCGTAAACGCCGGCCTAAGAAACGCCGAAAACGGCGGCTTAACTATTCAAATAGTTTGGCCATATACTTCAATCAGCAAGACATGCGGCCAATAGCCGGTGCGAATATTTGCAAATGTGACCATTCCTGACCGGGCGGTTCATCCGGCGTTCAGCCAGGCCAGAGAAGGGCCAAAACGCCGCCGCTTCGCCCGCGGGCCACGAAATGGTGGTCGCCGCAATTCCTGATCCGCCTCGGCTGTCCTATATGACGCCCAAACCCCGCGATTCCGGAGCGAGCGCATGACCACCTTCGACGAACGCGAGCAGGCGTTCGAAGCCAATTTCGCCCACGGCGAAGAGATCGAGTTCAAGGCGCAGGCGCGCCGGGACCGTCTCCTGGGCCTTTGGGCAGGCGAGCGCATGGGGCTGGCCGGGGACGCGCTGCAGGACTACGCCCTGTCGGTGATGCGCGCCGACCTGAAGGAACCCGGCGACGACGACGTGTTACAGAAGGTGCTGGCCGACCTGGCCGGAAAAAACGTCGAGTGCCTGCCCCACGAGCTGCGCGCGCGGATGGACGAACTGCTCACCCAGGCCAGGGCCGACCTCAAGGCCGGGAAATAGGGGCGCTGTGATGAAATCAGCGGTCGTCGTCTTCCCCGGCTCCAACTGCGACCGGGATTGCGCCGTCGCGATCGAGCGCTCGACCGGATCGAAGCCGGAGATGGTCTGGCACGGCGACAGCGAGCTGCCCGCCGGGACCGACCTGATCGTGTTGCCGGGGGGCTTCTCGTACGGCGACTACCTGCGCTGCGGGGCCATGGCGGCGCAGTCGCCGGTGATGCGGGCGGTGGCCCAGGCCGCCGGCCGCGGGGTGGCGGTGGTGGGCATCTGCAACGGCTTCCAGATCCTGTGCGAGGCGGGCCTGCTGCCGGGCTCGCTGCTGCGCAACGCCGGCCTCAAGTACGTCTGCAAGGCCGTGGCGCTGGAGGTGACCAACGCCCAGACCCGCTTCACCGCCGGCTATGGCCAGCAACGGACGGCGACCATGACGGTGGGCAACGGCGAGGGCAACTTCTTCGCCGACGAGGAGACCCTGGACCGGCTGGAGGGCGAAGGCCGGGTGGTGTTCCGCTACCTGGACAATCCCAACGGCTCGGCACGGGCCATCGCCGGCATCGTCAACGAGGCGGGCAACGTCCTGGGGCTGATGCCTCACCCCGACCGGGCGTTCGAGCCGGAACTCGGCTCGGCCGACGGCGCGATCCTGTTTCGCAGCGTGGCGGGCAGCGCTTAATCCCCGCCGTCTACGTCCGAGGATGACGGGGCTTCGTCCCATCCCGGACCCAGCCCTTCTTGCGCAGCGCCTCGGCCTTCTCGTCGGCGCCGGCGTCCAGGTCGCCGGGCCCCAGTTCGCCGTCCAGCACCGCGTCGTCCGGAAGCCCCGGCCCGGTCTCGGCGACGGTCTCGTCGAGAGGCCGGCTGTTAGGGCCGTTGGAAATGCCGACGCGGCCCATCACGGCTTGCTCCACTCGGCGGAAATCCGGTTGAACCGCTCGAGGTTGGCCTCCCGGGTCTTGCGACCCTGCGGCCGGGCGGCGTTCTTCTCGGGGATGCGGGTGCGGTCGCCGCCCTGCTGCATACCGCCGGATGGGGCGCCCTCGTCGGCGTAGTCGCCGACCTCGCCGGCGGCAGGGCCGGCCAGGGTGGAATCCGCCACGTCGGGGGCGGCGTAGCTGCGGGGCTCGGGACGGACGGTGCGCTGCTGGCCGCGGGCCTGGTCGTTGGGCGTCTGGCGCCCGGTCGCGGCGTTCGGGGCGCGAGGGGTCCGGTGCGGCATATCTCGTCTCCCTGGTTCAGGGCTTGGCCCTATTCGGCGACGGTTCAGGCCCTCCGCAACGGACTGGGCGGCGGAGGCGCGATCTCCTCCTCGGCCTCCTTGTCGGTCCTGGTGCGGTTCTCGTAGACCTTGCGCTCGATCTCGCGGCGCTTCTCCGCCGCGGCGGGGTCGCCCTCCGACGGCGGGGGGGCGACGACCGGCTGGGGCACCTGGATGGACGGGTCGGCGGGCATGGCGGCTCCTTTCGGTGCGCGATGGGTCTGACGGTAAAGCGGCCAGGACCGGCCGCCGTTCCCCGCAAGGGACCGAGATAAGGAACCGGCGCCTTTGCGAGCCCTGACAGGCGCGCGCGAATAGGCTAATGCGCCGGGCATGACCGCCGCCGCCCAGACCAAATCCACGGCCGAACTCGCCCAGGAGTACGGCCTCAAGCCCGACGAATACGCCCGCATCCTCGAGCGGCTCGGCCGCGAGCCCAACCCGGTGGAGCTGGGGGTGTTCTCGGTGATGTGGAGCGAGCACTGCTCCTACAAGTCGAGCCGCATGCACCTGAGGAAGTTCCCGACCACGGGGCCGCGGGTGATCTGCGGCCCGGGGGAGAACGCCGGCGTGGTCGACATCGGCGACGGCCAGGCCTGCATCTTCAAGATGGAGAGCCACAACCACCCCAGCTTCATCGAGCCCTACCAGGGGGCGGCGACCGGCGTCGGCGGCATCATGCGCGACGTCTTCACCATGGGCGCGCGGCCCATCGCCCTGCTGAACGCCCTGCGGTTCGGCTCGCCCGAGCACCCCAAGACCAAGCGGCTGGTGGCCGGCGTGGTGGCCGGCATCGGCGGCTACGGCAACTGCGTCGGCGTGCCCACCGTGGGCGGCGAGACCAACTTCCATCCCGGCTACGACGGCAACATCCTGGTCAACGCCATGTGCGTGGGCCTGGCCGACGCCGACAAGATCTTCTACTCGGCCGCCCCTTCGGCCGGCCTGCCGGTGGTCTATTTCGGCTCCAAGACCGGTCGCGACGGCATCCACGGGGCCACTATGGCCTCGGCCGAGTTCGACGACGCCTCCGACGAGAAGCGCCCGACGGTGCAGGTCGGCGACCCCTTCGCCGAGAAGCTGCTGATCGAGGCGACCCTGGAGCTGATGGCCTCGGGCGCGGTGGCCGCGATCCAGGACATGGGCGCGGCGGGCCTGACCTCCTCCTCGGTGGAGATGGCCGGCAAGGGCGGGGTGGGCGTCGACCTCGACCTCGACGCCGTGCCCCAGCGCGAAGAGGGCATGAGCGCCTATGAGATGATGCTGTCGGAGAGCCAGGAGCGGATGCTGGCCATCCTCAAGCCCGGCCGCGAGGCCGACGGCTACCGCATCTTCGAGAAATGGGGCCTGGACGCCGCCACCATCGGCTGGACCACCGACACGGGGCGTATCGTCCTGCGCCACAAGGGCCAGGTAGTGTGCGACCTGCCGCTGGCGCCGCTTTCGGACGACGCGCCGCTCTACGACCGTCCCTGGGTCGACACCCCCAAGCGCCCCCGGCTGGCGCCCGCCGACGCCGCCGCGCCCAAAGACTACGGCGACGCCCTCAAGGCCCTGATGGGCTGCCCGGACATGGCTTCCAAGCGCTGGCTGTGGGAGCAGTACGACCGCCACGTCATGGCCGACACCCTGGCCGACAGCGCCACCGGGGCCGACGCGGGCCTGGTGCGGGTCCATGGGACGAGGAAGGCCCTGGCCATGACCTCCGACGTCACCCCCCGCTACGTCCAGGCCGACGCCTACGAGGGCGGCAAGCAGGCGGTGGCCGAGGCCTGGCGCAACCTGACCGCGGTGGGGGCCGACCCCATCGCGGTGACCGACAACCTCAACTTCGGCAATCCCGAGCGGCCCGAGATCATGGGCCAGATCGTGCGCGCCATCGAGGGCATGGCCGAGGCCTGCCGGACGCTGGACTTCCCCGTCGTGAGCGGCAACGTCTCGCTCTACAACGAGACCGCGGGCGCGGCGATCCCGCCCACCCCCACCTGCGGGGCGGTGGGCCTGCTGCCCGACTACGCCCGGCGGGCGAGCTACCGCACGATGAAGGGCGGCGACCGCCTGATCCTGATCGGCGACACCGTGGGCGAGCTGGGCGCCAGCCTGTACCTGCGCGAAATCCTCGGCCGCGAGGACGGGGCGCCCCCACCCGTGGACCTGGCGGCCGAACGCCGCAACGGCGACCTGGTGCGCGGCCTGATCCGGGACGGGCTGGTCGAGACCGTGCACGACCTTTCCGACGGCGGCCTGGCCGCTGCCGCGGCCGAGATGGCCCTGGCTTCGGACGTCGGCCTGTGGCTGGGGACGCAGGGGCCGCTGCCCGCCCACGCCTGGCTGTTCGGCGAGGACCAGGGCCGCTACCTGCTGGCGGTCGCGCCGTCCGCGGAAGGGCAGGTGCTGGACCGTGCCGCCAAGGCGGGCGTCCCCGCCGCGGTAGTCGGCGACGCCGGCGGGACCGGCTTAGCCGCCAAAGGCCTGTTCGACATCCCGCTGGGCGAGCTGCGCGCGGTCAACGAAGCCTGGATGCCCGCCTACATGGGCGCATAGGCATGGCCGCCGCCAGGACGCGGACCCGGTTCGTGATGCTGGCGCTGATCAGCGGCGCAGTGGCGATCAACTATCTCGACCGGGCGATCCTGGGGGTGGCGACGCCGGGCATCCAGGGCGAGTTCCACCTCAGTCCGGCCCTGATGGGGGTGGTGTTCTCCGCCTTCTCCTGGAGCTATTTCGCCGCCCAGGTGCCGGCGGGGGTGCTGCTGGACCGCTTCGGCGCGCGCACGATCTATCTGGTCGCCATCGCCGGCTGGTCGGCCGCGACCCTGCTGCACGCCTTCACCCGCGGCCTCTATTCGCTGATCGGGCTGCGCCTGGGGTTGGGCTTGTTCGAGGCCCCCTGTTTTCCGGCCAACAGCAACATCGTCGCCGCCTGGTTTCCCCGGCGCGAACGGGGCATGGCCATCGGCGTCTACACGGCCGCCGAGTACGTCGCCCTGGGCTTCATGAGCCCGCTGCTGTTCTGGATCGTCGCCCAGCACGGCTGGCGCAGCCTGTTCTTCCTCTCGGGCGGCCTGGGCCTGGCCTTCACCGCGGTGTGGCGGCTCGGCTATCGCGACCCCGAAGCCAGCCGCGCCTCGAAGGCCGAGCTGGCGTTCATCGCCGACGGCGGCGGGCGCACGGCGGCCGAGACGCGGCCGTTCAGCTGGTCCCTGTTGCGCGAGCTGGCGACGAACCGCCAGGTCATGGGCCTGTGCCTGGGCCAATTCTCGGTCTACTCGACCTTCGTCTTCTTCCTCACCTGGTTCCCGACCTACCTGGCCACGGAGCGGCACATGGGCTGGATCAAGACGGGCGTGCTGGCCTCCCTGCCCTACCTGGCCGGCTTCTTCGGCATCCTGTTCGCCGGGTGGCTGTCGGACACCCTGCTGCGGCGCGGCGCCTCGCTGAACCTGGCGCGCAAGCTGCCGGTGATCATGGGCCTGCTGGTGGCGTCCACCATCGTCCTGGCCAACTACGTGCAGTCGACCGCCGCCGTGGTGGCCATCCTGTCGGTCGCCTTCTTCGCCCAGGCCATGTCGTCCTCGGGCTGGGCGGTGCTGTCGGAGATGGCCCCCAAGGGGACCCTGGGACTGGTCGGCGGCCTTTTCAGCGCCGCGGCGAACCTGTCGGGCATCGTCACCCCGCTGGCGATCGGATTCATCGTCCAGGCCACCGGCTCCTTCGTCGGGGCGCTGGCCTTCGTCGGCGCCGTGGCGGCGGTGGGCGCCTTCGCCTGGATTTTCCTGATCGGCGACGTCCGGCCGATCACCCTCAGAGCCGACGGGGCCGCCCCTTAAATAGGCCCCAAATATTCGCCGGTTTTTAACCGAACCGGCTGCATGAGTGCTTCATGCCGATGTCCGCCGAAGACCTCGAATCTACGCTGCGGGAAGCCTTCCCCGACGCGGAGATCGTCATCGACGACCTGGCCGGCGACGGCGACCACTACAAGGCGAAGATCACGGCCGCCGCCTTCCGCGGCCTGACGCGGGTGCGCCAGCATCAGCTGGTCTACGCCGCCCTGAAGGGGCGGGTAGGCGGCGAGCTGCACGCCCTGGCCCTCGAGACCGCCGCATCCACGGATGGACCATGAGATACCGCCCCTTCGCGCGCTCCGGCGGCGCCGTCTCCGCCCTGTCCTTGGCGCTCACCGACCGGCCGATGCGGCCCGAGGAGCGGGTTAAGCTGATCTATGCGGCGCTGGAAGCGGGCATCAACACCTTCGAGCTGCAATCGCGCGACCCCGAGGTCGGCGCCGCGCTCGGCGAAGCCCTTTCGGCGATCGAGCGGCGGATGGTGTTCGTGGCCCTACGGATCGGCTGGAGCCGCGACCGCAACGGCAAGCGCGTGCGCGACCTCACCACCGACGGCCTAACCGGCGCCATCGAGGCGGCGTTGGCCAGCACCCGCCTTGACCGCCTGGACGTGGCCATCTTCGACACCCTCGAAAGCGAGGTCTTGCCGCCCCACGTGGTCCCGTCCCTGCAGTCGGCCCAACAGGCCGGGCGGGTGCGGATGTTGGGCATCGCCGGGGCGGAAGGGGCCGACCCCCATATCGGCAGCGGAGTCTTCGAGGTGCTGGAGACCCCGTTCAACGTCCATTCCGGCTGGATCGAGCGCAACCGGCTGAAGCGCGCCGTCGAGGCCGACATGGCCGTCGTCGGCACCGACTTCCATCCGTTCAACCGGCGCGCCGCCGACAAGCCCGCGGCCGGCCCCCTGGGGCTGAGGCGGCTGCTGGGCGGCGACAAGTCCACCTTCGACGGGCCCTACACCTTCCTGGAGCGCACCCCCGGCTGGACCGCCGAGGAGGCCTGCCTGGCGTTCGCGCTCACCGAGCCGTCGCTGACCACCGTCCAGACCCGGTCGTTCGAGGCCACGGCCCTGCAGAAACTGGCCGCCGCCGTGGAGCGCGACCTGCCCAACGGCCTGTCGGCCCAGATCGAGATGGCGCGGTTTTCCACCCACGAGAAGTCCGGCGCGGCTTGATATAAGCCGCCGCAGCGCCTAGCTCCGGGCGGAACCCTTTTGCTTACGGAGGTCGCCGTGACCGAAGCCGCCGCCGAATCCGCCCCTGACACCGAAACGGCCGTCCACGCCTTCATCGACAAGACCCTGGCCGAGCACCCGGTGGTGCTGTTCATGAAGGGCGTGCCCGACAAGCCCCAGTGCGGCTTCTCCGCGGTGGTGGTGCAGATCCTCGACCACCTTGGGGTCGATTTCGTCGGGGTGAACATCCTGCAGGACGAGACCCTGCGCCAGGGCGTCAAGACCTACTCCGACTGGCCGACCATCCCGCAGCTCTACGTCAAGGGCGAGTTCGTCGGCGGCTCCGACATCGTACGCGAGATGTTCTCGACCGGCGAACTGAAGCCGTTCCTGACCGAAAAGGGCGTGCTGGCGGCCTGACCCATCCGGTCGTCGGCGTACGCCGGATAGAAAAAAGGGCCGCGGAGCGATCCGCGGCCCTTTCGCATTCCCGTCGTCGTCGGCGTCTTAGGACGCGTAGAACTCGACCACGAGGTTGGGTTCCATCTTCACCGGATAGGGCACTTCGGCCAGGTCCGGGGCGCGGATGAACTTCACCGACAGGCCCTTGGTGTCGACCTCGATGTAGTCTGGGGTGTCACGCTCGGGCGACTGGATGGCTTCCAGCACCAGGGCCATGTTGCGCGAGCGCTCGCGCACCGAGACCACGTCGCCCGGCTTGACCCGGTAGGAGGCGATGTTGACCCGCTTGCCGTTGACCTGCACGTGGCCGTGGTTGACGAACTGGCGCGCGGCGAACGGGGTCGGCACGAACTTGGAGCGGTAGACCACCGCGTCCAGCCGGCTTTCCAAGAGGCCGATCAGGTTCTCGGAGGTGTTGCCCTTGCGGCGCGACGCCTCGTCGTAGGTCCGGCGGAACTGTTTTTCGGTGAGGTTGCCGTAGTAGCCCTTCAGCTTCTGCTTGGCCTTGAGCTGCAGGCCGAAGTCGGAAACCTTGGACTTGCGACGCTGGCCGTGCTGGCCGGGGCCGTAGGAGCGTTGGTTGACGGGCGATTTGGGACGGCCCCAAATGTTCTCGCCCATACGGCGGTCGATCTTGTATTTCGCCGAGTGGCGCTTGGACATGTAGACTCTTTCGCATCGACACGGGCCGGCCTCCCCGAGAGTGGGAAGGCGATTGCAACGGCGGCGTCCGCATCACCCGTCATATGATTTCGCGCGGCCAGGATACCCGGTCCGCGGGAAAGGGGGCTGTATGACGATCCACAGCTTCCGCGTCAACGGCTTCTTGACGCCAATGACAGAAGGTCGACAGTGAGCCCGGGGCGTCGCCACAACCAAGTCGGGTGTCTTTCGGGGGAGCGCCTTGCGCCTGCTGCTGGTTGAGGACGAGCCGTTCATCGCGCTCGATCTGCAATTGCTTTCCACCGCCGCCGGGCACGAGGTGGTCGGCGTCGCCGACTGTTTCGACAGCGCCCTGGCCCTGGCCGCCTCGGCCGAGCCCGACGCGGTGCTGGTCGACATCAACCTGCGCGACGGCTTCAGCGGGGTCCGGATCGCCCGCGCCCTGACCGGCCGCGGGCAGGTCGCGGTCGGGTTCGTCACCGGCAACGCCGAGCAGATCCCCCCCGACTTCGCCGGCGCCCTGGCCGTGCTGGAAAAGCCCTTCACCCAGGCCGGGGTCGAGGAGATCCTGGACATCCTGCAGACCGCCCACGGCGGCGGGCCCGCCCGCGTCGGCGCGCCGCGCTACGCCCGGGTCGCGCGCTAAAGGCCCGTCGCCCTGGAGCAGGGCAGCGTCAGATAGAATCGATCCCGCCCCAGCCGCTTTGATTTAATGCGTTTTCTTCACGCGGACCGGCGCCCGCTTCGTTCGAAAACGCTCTAGGTCTGGGGCGACCGGGCCACGAGGCCCGCCAGGGGCGCCTCCAGGCTCCAGGCCACGCCCTCCTCGGCGAAGCGGAGACTGGCCGTCCCGCCCAGGGCCCGCGGGGCCAGCACCTCGAGGATGGTGCAGCCGAAGCCCTTGGCGGAGGGGGGCTCCGCCCGGGGACCGCCGGTCTCGCGCCAGTCGATGCGCAGGCTGGATTCGCCGCCGGCTCCGGGCGCCACCGCCCATTCCACCACCACCTGGCCTCGGTCGGTGGAGAGCGCCCCGTACTTGGCGGCGTTGGCGCCGAGCTCGTGTATCGCCAAGCCCACGTAGTGGGCCATTTCCGGCGACAGCTCGAAGCCTTCGCCGACGATCCGGATGCGGCCCGCCACGGATTGGATCAGGTGCCTGAGCTGGCTCTCGATCACCGCGTGCAGGTCTGCCCCGCGCCAGTCCCCCTCCACCAGCACGTCGTGGGCGGCGGCCAGGGAACCGAGCCGCTCGCTAAGACGCCCCAGAAACGCCGGCGGCACGTCCAGGCCCGCGGCGGTCTGGCGGGCGATGGATAGGACGATGGTGAGCAGGTTCTTGGAGCGGTGGTTCAGCTCGCGGGTGACGAGTTCCAGGTGCTCCTGCTGGTGCTTCTGGGCGGTAATGTCCACAGAGCTGGCGATAACCCCCGGGCAGCCGTCCCGCAGCCGGGTAGGCTGGACCCGGACCATGTACCAGAACACCTCGCCGCCGCGCTCCACCCGCATCTCGGCCTGACGCGGCTCGCCGCTGGCCATGGCTTCGCGGCGCAGCGATACCGCCAGGTCGGCGGTGTGGGGCTCGGTGAAGTCGTAGGCCTGGTGGCCGACCATCTGCTGGGGGTCCAGGCCGGCCGGGGGGTTGAACACCCAGGTGTAGCGAAGGGCCTCGTCCTGTTCGACCAGGGTCACCGGCGAGTTGCGCAGGCCGGCGGCGAACCGCTCGTTGAGGATGCGGATGTCCTCGACCCGTTCGGCCACCTGGAGCTCGAGAGTGGCGTGCGCCGCGGCCAGGGCGGCCACCGTCGCCTGGTGGGCGTCGATCTCTGCCTGCAGACGGGCGTTGGCGGCCTGCAGCGCCCTCATCCCATCGGGATCGCGGCGGACGGATCGGAACAGCCGTTGGAGGATGTCGGACATCCATCAACGTCTAGCTCAGCTTTGCCCCCGGCCGGCGCGGCAAAGCGTCCGGTGGGCGCTTGCGTCGCGGCGTCGGCGCCCTACTCGTCCTTGCCCTTTGCGCCTGCCAGCTTGGCCAGATGGCGACCGCGGCCCTTGACCAAGGCGGTGACGACGCCGCGGAAGGTGCGGGCCTCCTGGTCGGTGAAGCGCGCCCGGTTAAGGGCCACGCGCAGGTTGCGCACCATGGCCGGCTTCTTCTCCGGCGGATGGAAGAAGCCCGAAGCCTCCAGCTCGTCCTCGAGCTGGCCGTAGAGCCCCAGCATGGTCGCCTGGTCCGCGGGGACCATGTCCTTGAAGGTCCGGGTCGGCGCGTCCAGCACGGTGCGGCGCCATTCATAGGCGACGATGCTCACCGCATGGCTGAGGTTGAGCGAATGGAACCTGGGATCGACGGGTATCGTCAGTATCGCGTTGCACAGGGCGATGTCGCGGGTCTCGAGCCCCGCCCGCTCGGCTCCGAACAGGACGCCGGCGCCCAGGCCGCCGCCGACGGCCGCGCTCAGGGCCTTGGCCGCCTCGTGCGGGGTGTGGACCGGCAGCATGGTCTCGCGGGGCCGGGCGGTGGCGGCGTAGACCAGACGCAGGTCGGCGACGGCCTCCTCCACCGAAGCGAACACCCGTGCCTGGTCCAAGGGCCAATCGGCGCCCGAGGCCGAAGCCCAGGCGCGGTCCTGGGGCCAGCCGTCCCGCGGCGCCACCAGGCGCAGGTCGGCGAGGCCGAAGTTGGCCATGGCGCGGGCGACCGAGCCGATGTTCTCGGCCAACTGAGGGTGGTCGAGGATCACGCAGGGCGGGGGGGGACCGGAGGCTGAATCCATAGCGGCGGTGTGGAGGCTTTCGAGCCCGCCCGCAACCGGCTATACGGGCGCCGCCGCGCCGTCGCACCAGCCGGCGCCCCGTTTTCACATCCGCCGAAGGCCGCCTATGCAGAAGATCAAAGTCGCCAATCCCGTCGTCGAAATGGACGGCGACGAGATGACCCGCATCATCTGGAAATGGATCAAGGACAAGCTGATCCACCCCTATCTCGACATCGACCTGAAGTACTACGACCTGTCGGTCGAGAACCGGGACGCCACCGACGACCAGATCACCATCGATGCGGCCAACGCGACCAAGCAGTACGGCGTGGCGGTCAAGTGCGCCACCATCACCCCCGACGAAGCGCGGGTGAAGGAATTCAACCTGAAGAAGATGTGGAAGTCGCCCAACGGCACCATCCGCAACATCCTGGGCGGGGTGATCTTCCGCGAGCCGATCATCTGCAAGAACGTGCCGCGGCTGGTGCCGGGCTGGACCCAGCCCATCGTCGTCGGCCGCCACGCCTACGGCGACCAATACAAGGCCACCGACTTCGTGGTGCCGGGCCCCGGCAAGCTGACCATCAAGTTCGTCGGCGAGGACGGCAAGACGATCGAGCACGACGTGTTCGACTTCCCCGGCGGCGGCGTTGCCATGGCCATGTACAACCTGGACGAGTCGATCCGCGACTTCGCGCACGCCAGCTTCGCCTACGGGCTGATGCGCAACTATCCGGTCTATCTGTCGACCAAGAACACCATCCTCAAGTACTACGACGGGCGCTTCAAGGACATCTTCCAGCAGGTCTTCGACGCCGAATACGCCGACAAGTTCAAGGCAGCCGGCATCACCTATGAGCACCGGCTGATCGACGACATGGTGGCCGCGTCCCTGAAGTGGTCGGGCGGCTATGTCTGGGCCTGCAAGAACTACGACGGCGACGTGCAGTCCGACACGGTGGCGCAGGGCTACGGCTCGCTCGGCCTGATGACCTCGGTGCTGATGACCCCCGACGGCAAGACCGTCGAGGCCGAGGCGGCCCACGGCACCGTCACCCGCCACTACCGCCAGCACCAGAAGGGAGAATCGACCTCGACCAACTCGATGGCCTCGATCTTCGCCTGGACCCGCGGCCTGGCCCACCGGGCCAAGCTCGACGGCAACGCGGAGCTGGCGAAGTTCGCCACCACCCTGGAGAAGGTCTGCGTCGACACCGTCGAGCAGGGCTTCATGACCAAGGACCTGGCCCTGCTGGTCGGCGAGAACCAGAAGTGGCTGACCACCGAAGGCTTCCTCGACAAGATTTCGGAGAACCTCGTAAAGGCGATGGCGTAGGTTTGCGCCTCCCTACCCCTTGTGGGGAGGGAGGCCGCGAGCGCAACGTTTTCCGCCGGCGTCCGCTTCGGCTAGCATGGACGAGATGGACGACGACCCGCCAACGTTCCCGCCCGAAAAGGACGGCGGCTCCCCCGGCGGGGGCCGCCGACGCTGGGCGACGATCGAGTCCCGCCTCGACGCCGCCGCCCATGACGCCCGTTACGACCCCTATGCCGGGGGCGGGGCGCGGTTGGAGCGCCGCCCGCACCCGTTGCTGACGCTGTTCCTGGTCGGCCTGGCGCTGGCGGGAGCCGCCTTCGTCACGGCGCCCCTGTTCGCCTTCCGGTCGCTGCGGGCCGCGGCCGAGTACGGCGACGTCCAGGCCCTGAGCCAGCTCGTGGACTACAACGCCGTACGCCAGAGCCTGCGCACCCAGCTCCGCCCGGCCTCGGCCGAGCGCGGCCCGCCCGCCGACCTGCTGCACGATCCCCTAGGCGCCCTGCGCCGGGCCTGGGAGCCGGCCAGCCCCCAGGCGGACGTCGATCCCTACCTGACCCCGGATTCCCTGGCGGCCCTGGCCCATGGCCGCGCCGCCCCGGCCGCAACCAAGACGGTCCCCGGCGGCGGCCTGTTCGGCGGGCCGGTCCCGGCGATGCGGTTCTGGAGCGCCGACCGCGTGCGCCTGGGCGTGACCGATCCTACCCGGCCGGCGCGCGAGACCATCCTCACCTTCGAGCGCCGCAAGGCGTTCTCCTGGCGGCTGGTGGGCGTGGGCCTGCCGCAGGCCGCGCCTCCGACGAGTGCAAGATGAAATCAAGGTTCTGGGCCGGCCTGGCCGTCTTCGCGGTGCTGGCGGCGGTCGCCTGGTACGTCCTTTCGCCGTTCCAGGCCTTCGCCGACCTGGCCGAGGCGGGCCGCACCGGCGACCGCGGCAGGCTGGAGGCCCTGGTGGACTTCCCGGCCGTTCGCGACGGGCTGAAGACCCAGCTCAACACCCGGCTGTCGACGGCGCTCTCAAGCGACCGGGCCCTGTCCGATGGGCCGTTCGGGGCCCTGGGCGCCCTGCTCGGCCCCACGGTGGTCGACCAGGTGGTGGACGCCGCGGTGACCCCCGACGGCGTGGCCGCCATCATCCGCAGCGGCCGGGCGCCGCTGTCGGACGTGACCGGGGGCAAGACCGCCCTACCCCCGCCGCCCGACACCGCCCCGCCCCCGCCGCCCGGCGCCCCACCGGCGCGGGCGAAGCCCCCGGGCGCCCGGTTCGCCTACGCCGACCTGAACCATGTGCGGGCCACCACCGTCAGCAGCGACAGCGCCCACGCCCCGCTGACCTGGGTGCTGGAGCGGCGCGGGCTGGGCTGGAAACTGGTGCGGATCGAGCTGCCGCCGGCGTAGCGGGTCCGGCGAAGCTTTGCGGCGCTACCCCAGCGCCGCCTTGACCGCGTCCACGCCCGCCTGGGCCTGTGAGCCGTCTGGGGCGCCGCCCTGGGCGAAGTCGGCCTTGCCGCCGCCGCCCTGGCCGCCCATGGCCGGCACCGCCAGCTTGATCAGATCGGCGGCGCTGAAGCGGCCGGTCAGGTCGGCCGAGACGGACACGGCGACGGCCGCCTTGCCTTCCTCGGTGACGCCGACCACCACCACCACGCCGGCCTGCTTGCGCAGCTCCTCGATGATGGGGCGCAGGGCCTTGCCGTCGACGCCCTCCATCACCCGGCCGATGAAGCTCACGCCGCCGACGTCCTCCACCGCGGGCGCGGCCGAGCCGCCGCCGCCCATGGCCAGCTTGCGCTTGGCGCCCTCCAGCTCGCGTTCCAGCCGCTTGCGCTCGGCGCTCAGGGCCTCGATGCGGGCCGGGACCTCGGCCACGGGAACGCGGAACTGTTCGGCCAGCCCCCTAGCCACCGCGGCCTGGTCGAGCAGGAAGCGGCGGGCGGCCTCGCCGGTCAGGGCCTCGACCCGGCGCACGCCGGCGGCGATGCCGGTCTCGGCTATGACCTTGAACAGGGCGATGTCCCCGGTGCGGGCGACGTGGGTGCCGCCGCACAGCTCCACCGAATAGGGGCCCTCGCCGGCCAGGGCCCGGCCCAAGGTCAGGACGCGAACGCTGTCGCCGTACTTCTCGCCGAACAGGGCCACCGCCCCCGCGTCGATCGCGGCTTGCGGCGTCATGTCGACGGTGGAGGCCGGCAGGTTCTGGCGGATCACCGCATTGACCTCGGCCTCGACCCTGTCGAGTTCGTTGGCGGTCAGGGGTGCGCCGTGGCTGTAGTCGAACCGCATACGCTCGGAATCGACCAGCTGGCCCTTCTGGGCGACATGGGTGCCCAGCACGTTCTTCAGCGCCGCGTGCACCAGGTGGGCGGCGGAGTGGTTGGCGCGGGTGCGGGTGCGGGCCTCCGCGTCGATCGTCAGGTGCACGCTGTCGCCGAGCGCCAGCTTGCCCGAGGTGACGGTGACGGTGTGGACGTGCAGGTCGCCGGCCTGCTTGGTCACCGCCACCAGGTCGCCGGCGCCGCCCTTCCACTCCACCCGGCCGTGGTCGGAGGCCTGGCCGCCGCTCTCGGCGTAGAAGGGGGTGCGGTCGACCAGGACCTCGACGGTCTGGCCTTGTCGGGCCTCGTCGATCTCGACGGCTTCGCGGACCAGGGCCAGGACCTCGCCGATCACCTCGGACTGGTCATAGCCGACGAAGGCGGTTGGCCCCAGCCGGTCGCGCAGGGTGAACCATTCGGCCGTGGCCGCCCGGTCGCCGGAGCCGGCCCAGTTGTCGCGGGCCATCTGGCGTTGACGGTCCATGGCGGTGTCGAAGGCTTCCAGGTCCACCGACAGGCCCTTGGCGCGCACCGCGTCCTGGGTCAGGTCGATGGGGAAGCCGTAGGTGTCGTAGAGCTTGAAGGCGGTGTCGCCCGAGAGCACCCCGCCCGCCTCGAGACCGGCCGTGGCCTCGTCGAGCAGGGCCATGCCCCGGCCCAGGGTGCGGCGGAACCGCTCCTCCTCCTGGCGCAGGGTGTCGACGATCACCGGCTCGGCGCGGCGCAGCTCGGGGTAGGCCTGGCCCATCTGTTCGACCAGGACCGGCGCGAGGCGGTGCATCAGCGGGTCCTCGGCGCCCAGCAGGTGGGCGTGGCGCATGGCCCGGCGCATGATCCGCCGCAGGACGTAGCCGCGGCCCTCGTTGGAGGGCGAGACCCCGTCGGCGATCAGGAAACTGGTCGAGCGCAGGTGGTCGGCGATGACCCGGTGCGAGGGCGCGCGCTCACCTTCGGCCTTCACCCCGGTCAGGCTTTCGCTGGCGGCGATCAGGGTCTTGAACAGGTCGGTGTCATAGTTGTCGGACACGCCCTGGAGCACGGCGGTCAAGCGCTCCAGCCCCATGCCGGTGTCGATCGAGGGCTTGGGCAGGGCCGTGCGCGAGCCGTCGGCGAACTGCTCGTACTGCATGAAGACCAGGTTCCAGATCTCGACGAAGCGGTCGCCGTCCTGGTCCACCGACCCCGGGGGGCCGCCGGGGATGTGGGCGCCGTGGTCGTAGAAGATCTCCGAACAGGGGCCGCAGGGGCCGGTGTCGCCCATCGACCAGAAGTTGTCCGAGGTGGCGATGCGGATGATCTGGCTGTCATCCAGGCCGGCGATCTTCTTCCACAGGCCGTGGGCCTCGTCGTCCTCGGCGTAGACGGTGACCAGCAGCTTGTCCCTGGGGAGGGCGAAGTCCTTGGTGATCAGGGTCCAGGCCAGCTCGATCGCCCGATCCTTGAAATAGTCTCCGAAGGAGAAGTTCCCCAGCATCTCGAAGAAGGTGTGGTGGCGGGCGGTGTAGCCGACGTTGTCGAGGTCGTTGTGCTTGCCGCCGGCGCGCACGCACTTCTGCGACGAGGTCGCCCGCGGCGAGACCGGGGTCTCCGCGCCGGTGAAGGCGTTCTTGAACGGAACCATGCCGGCGTTGACGAACAACAGGGTCGGGTCGTTCTGCGGCACCAGCGGCGCGGACGCCACGACGGCGTGGTCGGCTCCCCGGAAATAGTCGAGGAAGGCGCTGCGGATGTCGTTCAGGCTCGGCATGGCCGCTCCGGTAAAGGGACTGATCGGCCGTTCATATAGAAAAGCGCGGCCTTGGGGGCCAGCGGCGATGCTGCGGCGCATTTACGGGCGCCCCGGCGACGACCCCGGTCTCCGCCTCCTTACGCAAAAAGGGCCAGCCTTTCGGCCGACCCCTCTTCGGTGGTTTCGCTGCGGCGCGGGCGACGAGCCGGCGCGGCAAGGTCGGCGGGTCGCACCCAGGAACGCCCGCGCCGCAGCGATTCTGTGACGGCGCTAGTCCTCGCCGTCGGGTTCGGGGGCGCCCAGCATGTCCTCGACGATCGGCGCGGCGTTCTTGCGCACCGCCACCTCGATCTCCTGGGCCATGGCCGGATTGGCCTTGAGGAATTCGCGGGCGTTGTCGCGGCCCTGGCCGATGCGGGTGGAGTTGTAGGAGAACCAGGAACCGGACTTCTCGACCACCCCGGCCTTGACGCCCAGGTCGATGATCTCGCCCAGCTTGGAGATACCCTCGCCGTACATGATGTCGAACTCGACCTCGCGGAACGGCGGGGCGACCTTGTTCTTGACCACCTTGACCCGGACGTTGTTGCCGACGATCTCGTCGCGGTTCTTGACCGAGCCGGTGCGGCGGATGTCCAGGCGCACCGAGGCGTAGAACTTGAGCGCATTGCCGCCGGTGGTGGTCTCCGGGCTGCCGTACATCACCCCGATCTTCATGCGGATCTGGTTGATGAAGATGACGATGCACTTGGACTTGGAGATCGAGGCGGTGAGCTTGCGCAGGGCCTGGCTCATCAGGCGCGCCTGCAAGCCCGGCAGGCTGTCGCCCATCTCGCCCTCGATCTCGGCCCGAGGGGTCAGGGCGGCCACCGAGTCGATGACGATGATGTCCACGGCGTTGGAGCGGACCAGGGTGTCGGTGATCTCCAGCGCCTGTTCGCCGGTGTCCGGCTGCGACACCAGCAGATCGTCGAGGTTCACCCCCAGCTTCTGGGCGTAGGTGGGGTCCAGCGCGTGCTCGGCGTCGACGAAGGCGGCGGTGCCGCCGGACTTCTGCACCTCGGCCACCACGTGCAGGGCCAGGGTGGTCTTGCCGGAGGATTCGGGGCCGAAGATCTCGACCACCCGCCCGCGGGGCAGGCCGCCGATGCCGAGCGCCAGGTCGAGGCCCAGCGAGCCGGTCGGGACCGATTCGATCGGCACCACCGCGCCCTTGAGCCCAAGCTTCATCACCGAGCCCTTGCCGAAGGCCCGGTCGATCTGGGCGAGCGCGGCTTCGAGGGCGCGCTGCTTGTCTGGTTCGTCCCGTCCCACTAGGCGCAACACCGATTGGCTCACTTCACCCTCCTGCTATGACCGATTCCGACCCCTGGCAGGAAGCGCCTTGAAGCGCGCCCGCCGACAGGACTCAACGTACACGATCTGTTCCCGTTGGCAATCTGTTCTGGTTTTCTGGCGTCCGGAACTGTCGTATCGCCCCGCCGCGACGGCAGCGCCCCATTGCATCGCCGCCTCGGTGCGCCCACCTGGAAACAATCGCGGGCGCCAAATCGCCATATAGGGGGACCATAAGGCCCCCCTGCTCTCGACGACCTTCCCCGGGGCCTGGCCCGACGCACCGCTCGCGTCCGCCGGCTCGCAGACCGCCGAGCCGATGCACTTTCGCCTCCTCTCGCAGCTGACCCAACGGGCGACCGCCGTGGAATGGCGCGCGCCGGCCGCCGCAGGCGTGTCGGTGGCGGCGGTGCTGGCGCTCACCCTGGGCCTGTCGGCGGCGCGCTCCAGCCCGGTGGGCTCGGACGAGGGCGCGCGGCGGGTGGCGGCGGCGACCCACGGCGACCTGCGCGAAGCCGCGCTCCAGGCGATGATCGCCGACATGGACCCGGCCGCGGCGGCCCTGGCCAAGCGCTACGACCCGGCCGAACAGGTCGACGACGTTCCCCTGTTCGGCTTCCTGCCGCCCGACACCCGCAGCCTGTTCGACTTCAAGCCGATCGAGGGGGCGCAGGCCCGCCAGATCAACGGGGCCATCCCCTTCGAGGCGGGCCAGGTCCCGCCGGCCGCCCCTTTCGTGCTGAAGGCGGCCAACGCGGCCGAGCGCGAGCGAGCGGTGCGGTGCCTGACCAACGCCATCTACTACGAGGCCGCGCTGGAGCCCCTGGACGGCCGCCGGGCGGTGGCCCAGGTGGTGCTGAACCGGGTGCGAGACCCCAACTTCCCCAAGTCGGTCTGCGGCGTGGTCTACCAGGGCTGGGAGCGGCTGACCGGCTGCCAGTTCTCCTTCACCTGCGACGGCGCCCTGGTGCGCAGCCCCATCGCGGTGCTGTGGAACGACGACCGCAAGGTCGCCGAAGCCGCCCTGAACGGCTTCGTCATGGCCAAGGTCGGGACCGCCACCCACTACCACGCCGACTATGTGGCCCCCTACTGGGCCCCGGCGCTGGTGAAGCTGAGCCAGATCGGCGCCCACATCTTCTACCGCTGGCCCGGCGACGCCGGCCGGCCGGCGGCCTTCACCGCCGCCTACCGCGGCGGCGAACTGTCCCTGTCCGAGGCGGTGCTGACCGGCCGGGCGGCGCGGGCGGCGCCGGCGATCCGGGCGGCCGACGTCCCGGCCGGCGGCGTCCCCGGGATGCCGGGGCTGCACACGGTGACGGTCGCCGACGCCCAGGGCGTGCTGAAGACCCGGGTCACGGCCTCTTTCGAGCCGGCCCAGTATGGCCGCCGCCAGGCGACCCCCGACGAGATCGCCCACATCAACGCCATGCTGGAACAGCGCTTCCCCACGGCGCCGAAAACCGAAGCGCCGGCGCCGGCCGCGGCCCCTGCGCCGATGGCCGTTTCCGCCGCGGACGCCGCCCCGGCGGCCGGCTGAGCCGGCTCTGTACTTGGGGACCGCTTGGTCCGACAATGGGCCAAGCGCAGCGCCTTGAGGAGGACGCCCCATGAAGAGAGTTCTGGCGGGATTGTTGTTGTCGGCGGTGTTGACCGTGCCGGCCTACGCCGCCTTGAAGCCCGGCGCCGCGGCCCCGGATTTCATCGTCAAGGCGGCCCTGGCCGGCAAGGAGTTCGACTTCTCGCTGAAGGACGCGCTGAAGAAGGGCCCGGTGGTGCTCTATTTCTTCCCGGCCGCCTTCACCCCCGGCTGCACGCTCGAGGCCCACGCCTTCGCCGAGGCCACCGACGACTTCAACAAGCAGGGCGCCACCCTGATCGGGGTGACCGCGGGCAACATCGACCGGGTGGCCGAGTTCTCCAAGGTCGAGTGCCGCGACAAGTTCGCCGTGGGCGCCGACCCCGGCCGCAAGATCGCCGCCCAGTACGATTCCCAGCTGGGGCCCAAGCCGGAGTGGAGCGACCGCACCTCCTACCTGATCGGGACCGACGGCAAGATCGCCTACACCTTCTCGGACCTGAACCCGAACGACCACGTCAAGAACACCATGGCCGCCCTGGTGGCCTGGAACGCGGCCCACAAGAAGGGGTAAGCGCCGGGGATGCGCATCCTGGCCGCGATCATCCTGACCATGACCCTTTCAGGCTGCGGCGGGGTCATCGACGTCGATCCTTCCGGACTCGATCCCCCACCCGGCGGCTGGCAGCACCCGGGTCCGCCGTTCTGATTTTTTCGGCGCGGTTCGGAAGCGGACGGGTGGCGGCGACTTCCCCTACGCCTGCAGCTGCTGCTTGACGCGCTCGGCGAGGATCTTGATGTCCAGGGGCTTGGGCAGGAAGGTGACGTTGTCCTCGCCTTCCAGCAGGTCCGAGAACTCGGCCTCGGCATAGCCCGAGATGAACAGCACCCGCGCGTCGCCCAGATATTGCCGGGCCTGTTTCAGCAGGGTCGGCCCGTCCATCTCCGGCATCACCACGTCGGAGATCAAAAGGTCGATCTTGCCCGCCCACTGCTTGCACAGCTCGAGCGCCTCCTCGCCGTCGCAGGCCTCGATCACCTCGTAGCCGCGGGCGCGCAGCAGCCGCGCGGCCACCCCGCGCACGGCGTCCTCGTCCTCCACGAACAGGATGCGGCCGGCGCCGGACAGGTCGCGGGGCGCGGGCTTGAACTTCAGCGGGGCGGGCCTGGCGATCTCGGCGGCGGTCCTGACGTGGACCGGCAGGAAGACGCGGAAGGCCGCGCCCCGGCCCGGTTCGCTGTCGACGTGGATCCAGCCGTCGGCCTGTTTGACGATGCCGTAGACGGTGGCCAGGCCCAGGCCCGTCCCCTCGCCCACCGGCTTGGTGGTGAAGAAGGGCTCGAAGATCTTGGCCATGACGTCGGGGGGGATGCCCGGTCCGTTGTCGGCCACCTCGATCAGGGCGCAGCCGCCCGAGGCGGCTTCCGGATAGCCGAGCTGGCGGGCCTCCATCTGGGTCAGGCGGGCGGTGCGGATGCGCACCACCGGCGGGCCGCCGTCGCCCGAACCGTGGCTGCGCAGGGCGTCGCGGGCGTTGACGGCGAGGTTCATCACCGCGGTCTCGAGCTGGCTCTTGTCGGCGCGGACCTGGGGCAGGTCGCGACCATAGTCGGTGACCAGCTTGACGTCCTCGCGCAGCAACCGGCGCAGCAGCACCTCGAACTCGGAGATCAGCTCGCCCAGCTCCAGGGTCTCGCGCTGGACCGTCTGCTTGCG
This sequence comes from Caulobacteraceae bacterium, assembly GCA_035493215.1. GTDB lineage: Bacteria > Pseudomonadota > Alphaproteobacteria > Caulobacterales > Caulobacteraceae > NCED01. The sequence goes on along the minus strand of DATJIO010000007.1, from coordinate 13,439 downwards.
CGAGAAGGCCAGCAGCTTCCTCACCAGGTCGGCGGCGCGCAGGGAGGTCTGGCGGATCTCGTTCAGCCCCTCGTAGGAAGGGTCGCCCACCGGATGGCGGTGCAGGAGCTCGTCCAGGCGCAGCTGGATGGCGGTGAGCAGGTTGTTGAAGTCGTGAGCCACGCCGCCGGCGAGCTGGCCGATGGCCTGCATCTTCTGGGACTGGGCCAGCTGCAGTTCGAGCTGCTTCTGCTCGGAGACGTCGAGGAGGTAGACCACCAGCCGCCCGGCCGTGCGGGTGACGTACAGGTGAGCGATCCGCGGCGTGTCCAGGGCCAGGCGCACCTCCACCGGTCCGCCGGGGCGGGTGGCCAGGCGGGTGCGGGCGTCGGTGCGGCTGGCCGGGTCGATCAGGGCGCCGAAGGGGGTCCCGGGCTCGGCCGCACCCTCGGTCAGCTCGGCCAGGGCGGCGTTGGCCTGGACGATGGCCGCCTCGAACGGGTCGGTCCCGTCGAGCAGGGCCGCGCCGAAGGGGGCGGCGCCGGCGAAGGCCTCCAGCCCCTGGGGCTGTTCCTCGGCCGCCGCCGGGGGCGAGATGGGCGCACTGGCGTCGGCGATCAGCCGCACCACTTCCAGCGAGCGGGCCACGGGCAGGCGCACCAACAGCCGCTCGCCAGCCAGGCGCGAGACGACCACCCCGCGCTCCTCCCCGCCCAGCATCAGCCGGGCCTCGCCCGCGCCGACGCGCCGGGCGGCGGCCAGGGCGCCGTAGAGGCCGGTCGCGCCCTTGGGCAGGCGGCCGGCGCTGCCCATCAGGGCCCGCCAGGCCGGGTTGGCGCAGGCCAGGCGGCCGTCGGAGCCGGCGACGGCCGCCGGCTCGGGCAGGGCGTCGACCAGCCCCGACAAGCCGTCGTCGGAGGCCGCCGGCGCGGTCTCGCGCAGCTCGGTGGTGGCGAAGGCGAACACCCCCAGGAAAGCCACGCCGGCCAAGCCGATCAGCAGCAGCAGGCCCGGGCCGGTGGCCGGGCCTGCCTGGAAGGCGGGATAGGCGGCGGCGGCCACGGCCACGACGAAGAAGACCGCCGCCGCCGAGGCCAGCGGGTCGATCCGGCCGCGCTTGGCCCTGCGGCCGCGGGCCGGGGCGGCGGCGCCCTGGTCTGAAAGCGTGTCGCTGTCGAGGCTCATGGCGGGGGTCCGGGCGAAGGGGGCGATCATGGGCGAGGCCTAGGGACGCAGCGCGCTAGCGGCAGGGCGGCGGGCGTTGCGCGCGCCTGCGCCCATGACGAAGCCGATGATCTGGGCCACCGCCTGATAGTGCTCGCGCGGGATCACCTCGTCCACGTCGATGGAGGCGAAAAGGGCGCGGGCCAGGGGCGGATCCTCGACCACGGCGACGCCGGCGGCCTCGGCCACCTCGCGGATCTTCAGGGCCAGACGGTCGACCCCCTTGGCCACGCAGACCGGTGCGGCGTCGGCTCCCTGCTCGTAGCGCAGGGCCACGGCGTAGTGGGTCGGGTTCATCACCACCACCGTGGCCTTGGGCACGTTCTGGATCATCCGCTGGCGCGAGCGTTGCAGGCGCAGCTGCTTCTGCTTGCCCTTGACGTGGGGGTCGCCCTCGGACTCCTTGTGGTCCTGCTTGACCTCCTCGCGGGTCATGCGCATCCGGGCCATGAAGCGCTGGCGCGACCAGAACCAGTCGGCTCCGGCGATCACCGCCATCACCACCAGGACGGCCACCACCAGGGCCCGCAGGATCTCGGCCGAAAGCGGCAGGATCGCGCCGGGGGACAGGGCCGGCAGCTCCTGCAGCATCGCCGTCCGAGGCTTGAGCACCATCCAGGTGACCGCGCTCAGCGCCCCGACCTTGGCCAGGGACTTCAGGAAGGCCATCAGGTTGTCGACGCTGAACAGGCGCTTGAAGCCCTGGAACGGATCGACCTTGGAATATTCGGGGGCGATCTTGGACGGGGCCCACAGCAGGCCGTGCTGGATCAGGTTGCCCCCTGCCCCGGCGGCGGCGGCGGCGGCCAGCACCAGCAGCACCGGGGCGCAGGCCGAGAGCGCCAGGCGCAGGACGACGATCCCGCCGGTCCCGCTCAGGCTCATGGCGTCGGGGTGGGCGAGGAAGGGCAGCAGGGCGTCGGCCATGGTCCGCGCCATCCAGCCGCCGCCGAAGACGACCATGGCGACCGCGCCGGCCAGGCCGGCGAAGGCGGCGACCTCGGGCGACTTGACGACGTCGCCCTTGCGGCGCGCCTCGTCGAGCTTCCTCTGTGTCGGCTCTTCAGTTTGCGATGAACGGTCGGGCTGTTCGGCCATGACGTCAGACCAGCTGGCCGACGAAGGTTCGGAACTTGTCCACCCACACCAGGCCGAACACGCCCAGGGTCAGGGCCAGGATCGACAGGCCCAGCAGGACGCTGAGCGGGGTGGCGACGAAGAAGATCTGGAACTGCGGCATGGCCCGGCCGATGAAGCCGACGGCGATGTTGAACACCAGGGAGAAGACGATCACCGGCGCGGCGAGCTGGATGCCCAGGGCGAAGGTCTGGCTCATGGTCTGGATCGACAGCTGGCCGAAGTCGCCGACCGAAAAGCCGCGTCCGGCCGGGAACATGCCGTAGGAGTTGATGATCGCGGCGATGAACATCTGGTGCAGGTCGGTGGCGAACACCAGGGTCAGGCCCAAGAGGGTCAGGAAGGTCGCCACCGTGGTGGTGGGCTGCCCCCCCAGGGGGTTGGCGGTCTGGGCGAACGACAGGGTGGTCTGCAGGGAGACGGTCTCGCCCGCCACCACCAGGGCCCCCAGGAACAGCCGCAGCAGAGAGCCGATGGCCAGGCCGATCGCCAGCTCGATCAGAATCTGGGCCCCGACGCCGCCCACCGTGCCGGGCACGGCCGGGATGCCGGCGCGCAGGATCGGGTAAAAGGCCAGCGTCAGGACCAGGGCCAGGCTGAGGCGGATTCGCGGCGGCACGCTGGCTTCGCCGATCCCCGGCAGCAGCATGATCAGCGACCCGACCCGGCAGAACACCAGGCCCGCCCCATAGACCTCCGCGGGCAGGGCCCCGAACATTCACATGGCCGCGATGCGGGCGGCGATCTGATGCATGAAGCCGGCCATCAGGGCGCCCATCAGCGGCAGGAAGATCAGCAGCGCCACGAAGATGGCCAGGATCTTCGGCGCATAGACCAGGGTGGCTTCCTGGATCTGGGTCAGGGCCTGCAGCAGGCCGATGCCCACGCCCACCACCAGGCCCACGATCAGCACCGGGGCGGAAAGCTGGATGGTCAGCCAAATGGCGTCGCGCCCGACGTCCAGAACCTCGGCGCCGTTCATGGGGAAAACCTTCGTCAAACCGGAATCACGCGAGCGACCGCGCCTGCGTGAAACCTCGGCGATCATGGTTAACAAAGCTTGACGGATCGGTGTTTCGCGCCCGCCCCGGAGGAGCGGAAGGAGCCGGGCTACGCCCGACTTATTGGGATAGTCGCAGCCTCGACAGGTCGAGGCCTATGGCCTGGAAGGCGGTCTTCAGGTCCGTGCCCGTCGACGGGAGATAGACGTGAGCCGCGTCGGTCGCGCAGTTGTTGACGAGGTCCCGGGCGGCCTGGGTGTTCACGACCTGGAAGCCGACGACGTAGACGACCACCCCGGCGTTCTTCATGTTCGTGCAGAGGGTGGCGGCTTGAGAATAGGAGCTGCCGTTAGCGGCGTTGCAACTCTCGTGAAGGTCCGCGGCGCCGCTGCCCGTCGTCGAATCCTTGGCGATGACGCCGTTGCAGTAGACGCTGTTGTACTCGCCGTCGGTCATGAGCACGACGGCCTTGATGAGATCGGGCGCCGTATAGGCGGCCGCCGCGCTCGCGCCGGGCCAGAGATAGCCGAAATTCGGCGACACCATGTACCAGCCCCAGGCGATGCCGATGTGGCCGCCAGTCGAGCCTCCGGCCTGAAGGGCGTTCACCTTGAGCTTGAGGGCCGCCTTGTCGCTCGACAGCGGGGTGATGGTGTTCGGAAGGCAGGGGTTGGAGGTGCTTGGATAATTCCGTCCGAGGAGCGTCGTGCTGGGCGCCACGTCCTTGTAGGCGTTCGTTCCCGTCCGCTCGGTGACGCAGGTGCTGGCCTGAAAGGTGTTGGTGCTACCAGTCGCGCTGGTGAACCTATAGTACTCGCACCCCTGCGTGTAGCAGGACGCCGCTCCACCCGATATGTAGGTGCCAAAATTTCGGCTATCCACCACCCCACCCGCATCGGATATCTGAAATGTATTCGAAGTTTTGCTGGATACAGTATAGATATTTCCGTTTAGATCGGTCATTCCATTCATGCCGGTGATATAAATCTGATCACCAACGGAAAATCCGTGACCGGTCGACGTGATCACCAGAGTCTTGGCCTTTGATGCGCCCGTGATCGCCCTGGCGGCCGTGATGGCGCCGCGCACCTGGGTGGCGTAGGTCCCCACATTGACGGCCATGGAGTAGGGCACGAGCGCCACCTTGGAGTAGAACGGCGTCTGGGTGGGCTTGACGACGATGTCCAGCAGGTCCGACGCGGCGGCCTTGAGGTCGATGATATTCTGGCCCTTCATCGAGCCGGTGGTGTCGAGGATGAGCGCGACCTCCAGGTTCTTGGAGGACCGCATGACTTCGGCCGTGGCGCCGAAGGTGAGGGTATTGGTTCCGAACAGGCCGAGAATCGTCGTGCGAAGCGAGCCCTGAGCGCTGGCGATGACCTTCTGCCCGTTGCTGCCCGCGGTGAAGCTGGACGACACGAGCGTCGCGTCGTGCATGTTGATCACGTTCGCCGCCAGCCCCTGAGCGCCGACGGTTTGCAGGTCGGCGTCGGTGACGGCCGAGGACCGCGCGGCGTAGAGCGCCGCCGCGTCGAGGCTGTCTTGCAATATCTGCTTGCTCGACACCAGCCGGCTATAGTCCATCACGCCGAATACCAAGCCAATGAGCAGGGGCAGCATGATCGCGACAATAATCGCCACGCCCCCACGACGGGATTGGGCAAAGTTCGCAAAAATTCTGCCGTGCCGATTCGGGTGGTGCACGCGTAAGCCTCAATTCTCTTCTGGGTACGGGACCTGTCGGAGACAGTATGCCGACCTGCCTTAACCCGCCGTAAGCGCCCAGCCGACGAAGCGCTTGCCCGGACCGCCGCGTTGAGGCTACGAGGTGACATGCCTCCCCTGCCCCCCGACCAGGACCCCAGCCTCGGCCAGGAGTTGCCGCCGCGCACCGCGCCCGCGGCGCGTCCGAGCCAGGCCGAGGCCGAGGCCGCGGTGAAGGTGCTGTTGCGCTGGGCCGGCGACGACCCCGAGCGCGAAGGGCTGCTGGAGACGCCGGCGCGGGTGGCCCGATCCTACCTCGAGCTGTTCGCGGGCTACGACACCGACCCGCGCGACTACATGGCCAAGGTGTTCGAGGAGGTCGGCGGCTACGATCAGCTGGTGGTGCTGCGCGACATCCGCTTCGTCAGCTTCTGCGAGCACCACATGCTGCCGGTGGTGGGCAAGGCCCACGTCGGCTACCTGCCCACCGACCGAGTGGTGGGAATCTCCAAGCTGGCGCGGGTGGTGCACGGCTTCGCCCGCCGCTTCCAGATCCAGGAGAAGCTGACCTCTCAGATCGCCGGGGCCATCGACGAGATCCTGCGGCCCCAGGGGGTCGGCGTGATCATCGAAGCCGAGCACAGCTGCATGACCCTGCGCGGGGTCAACACCCCCGGCGCGTCCCTGGTCACCAGCCACCTCACCGGCGTGATCCGCGACGACCCGCGGACGCGCGAAGAGTTCATGCGGCTGGCGCGGGGTTAGCCGCTACTGCGTGCTTCGAGACGCGCAACTTCGTCGCGCTCCTCAGCATGACGAACCTCAATGCTACCCACCCACCCTCGTCATCCTAAGCCGGATGAAATTCGGCGTCTCGAAGGACGCACCGCCGCGCCGCCAGCTTAGATCGGCATCCGCATGATTTCCTGGTAGGCGGCGATCACCTGGTCGCGGACGGCCATGACCGTTTCCAGGCTGGCCTCGGCGGAGGCCACGGCGGTGACCACGTCCACCAGTTCGGCCTTGCCTTGGACGTGGGCGGCCATCTGCTTTTCCGAATGCTTCGACGCAGACACCGCCTCGTCCACGGCGCTCTTCAGCATCTGCGAGAAGGCCGCGCCGGCCGAGTCGGCCGCCGGGCCGGCCGCGCCGGCGCCGCCTACCCCCGCGCCCTGGGCGGCGGCGTAGGCCTTGGCGGCGACCATGGGAGAAATCATCGGCTAGGCCCCTAGCGCTTGAGCAGGTCGAGGGTGCGCGTCTGCATGGTGCGCGCGGTCTCGATCACATTGAGGTTGGCCTCGTAGGCCCGCTGGGCCTGGCGCATGTCGAGCGCCTCGGTCAGGGGATCGACGTTGGGGGTCTTCACATAGCCCTGCGCGTCCGCGGCCGGGTGGCCGGGATTGTACTCGCGCTTGAAGTCCGACTGGTCCGGCGTCACCCCGGTCATGGCCACGCCCGACCCGCCCGGCACCGGCCTGGGCTGGAACACCGGGTTCTGGCGGCGGTAGGGGTCGCCGCCGGCGGTGGTGGCGGTGGAATCGGAATTGGCGATGTTCTCGGCGATGACCCGCATCCGGCCTTGCTGCGCGCGCAGGGCCGAAGCGGCGATGTTCATGGCGGCGTTGGAGGCGACGGGACCTTCGGGCATCGGTTAGGGCCTTTCCTCAGGCGCCGGGCTTGCGCACGGCCATGCGCAGCATGCTGAGGGACTTCTGGTACAGGCCGACCGCGGCCTCGTAATCCATCCGCGCCTCGTTCATCTTGATCATCTGGTCTTCCAGCACGACCTGGTTGCCGTCGAGACGGGCCTCGGAATCGGGCTGCTCCTGGACCTTCCAGGCCGTCTGGGCATGGACCTTGCCTTCAAGGTGCCCCGAGTTGGTGATGGCGGTGTTCACCCCTCCGCTCGACGTGGGCGCCGCGATCTTGGCCTCGACCGTGAAAGGCTTGAGGTCGCTGGGCGCATAGCCGGGGGTGTCGGCGTTGGCGACGTTCTGGGCGATCAGCTTCTGGCGCTCGTTGAGGTAACCGAGCTTGCCCTTCAGCATCGCCATGAGCGGGATCTGGTCGAGATTCATCGCGGAGCAGCCGGCCGGACGGGTCGGGCTTCTGCCCTCACGAACACTGGGCAGAGTTTGCCGGCCCTATGGTTAACGGGCCGTTAGGAAGCGCCTTCCAGAGTCCCGCTGTGCGGCGCCGAAAGCGCCTTCGATTCGAGGCTGAGAAATGTTCCTCGCCGTGTTGCAGGCCGCCTTTGGCCTTGTCGTCACCCTGGGCCTGATCGGCCTGGCCGCCTACGCGGCCCGCCGCTGGGGGCCGGCCAGTCTGTTCCAGATGCGCGGCGCCGGCGAGCGCCGCCTGGCCATCGTCGAAATCCTCAACCTCGACCCGTCGCGCCGGCTGGTTCTGGTCCGCTTCGACCGCGAGGAGCGGCTGCTGCTGCTGGGCGAGGGGCGAATGCTGGAGGCCAAACCCGCCGCCGCGCCCCAGGTGACGGCGTGACGCCGATGCGCAGCCTGACCGCCGCCTTCCAGCAAGTGCTGCTCCCGGCCGGAGCCGGGGACGTCGGCCGCGCCGCGCGGCTGGCCCTGGCGGCCACCGCGGTCAGCATGGTCTTCCCCACCCTGGCCGCCGCCCAGGCCCTGAACATCGACCTGGGAACCGGCGCCGGCCTGACCGACCGGGTGGTGCAACTGGTCGGGCTGATGACGGTGCTGTCGCTGGCGCCGTCGATCGTGATGATGACCACCTCGTTCGTGCGTATCGTCGTGGTGCTGTCGCTGCTGCGCACCGCGCTGGGGCTGCAGCAGAGCCCGCCCAACGCGGTGATCGTCAGCCTGTCGCTGTTCCTCACCGCCATCGTCATGGGACCGACCTTCACGGCCTCCTACAACGCCGGCATCCGGCCGCTGCTGGACCACAAGATGGAGTTGCCCCAGGCGTTCGGGGCGGCCTCGGCGCCGGTGAAGACCTTCATGCTCAGCCAGGTGAACCGCGACGACCTGGCCCTGTTCATTCGCCTGTCCAAGATCCCCCGCCCGCGCACCGCCCAGGATACGCCGCTGCAAGTGGTGACGCCGGCCTTCATGATCTCGGAGCTGAAGCGGTCGTTCGAGATCGGCTTCCTGTTGTTCGTGCCGTTCCTGGTGATCGACCTGGTGGTGGCCAGCGTGCTGATGAGCATGGGCATGATGATGCTGCCGCCGGTGGTGGTCAGCCTGCCGTTCAAGCTGATCTTCTTCGTGCTGGTGGACGGCTGGAGGCTGGTGGCCGGCTCGCTGGTGGAGAGCTTCCGGCACGGGGCGGGGTAGATCAGAAGGCCTTCGGCAGGCCTGCGTCTTTAAGGACGGCATTCGCCGTGCGGCGCGAGTTGGCGCTCGGGACCGTGAAGGTCCGCCCGGTGATCGGGCTCTCCCAGATTTCGTGACTGCCCTTGCCCACGCGCCTGAATCGGCAACCGGCCTCTTTGAGGCGCGCGATCATTTCGGGATAGAAGTCGTGCGGCGCCTAGGCGACCGCCAGCTCCAATGAGGCCGTCGGGTGAAAACCAGCGCCGGAATAGTCCGGGACGTTGGCCACCAACATCTCCCGCCCGAGCTCCATCGCCATATCCATGAATTCGGGCAGGGTCGCGGCTTCGACGTTCAAGCCCGGAACGTTGGTTTCGGAGTGGTAGACCCCGGCTTCATCGTCCTAAAGCGCCTTCACATAGTAGGTCTGCATCGCGCGCGCCTTGAGCCGAACTCCGCCATGATGTGCGGACGCGTCGGCGGGAAGTCAAATCACCCCTTCGCCGGCAGCGCTTTGGGGGGCGCGGCAGTGGCGACGGCGGGTTTGGCGGCGGGGGCGGACACCGGGGCCGGGCGGTCGCGGAAGCGCTTCTTCATCCGCTGCACCCAGCCGGCGAAGGCGTCGGCGTCGGAAACCGCACGGGAGAAGTCGGCGGCCGTGAGCGCGCCGTCGTTGGCGCCGGACAGGGCCACCCGCATCGCTTCGGGAGCGCGAGCGCTCTCGGTGAGCTTGGCGTAGCGGGTGCGAAGCCGCGCCAGGGAAGCGTCGTCGCCGGCAAGGCTGTAGGCGGCGCCGGCGCGCAGGAGCTTGGTCTCCTCGTCCGCGGTCAGGGGCGCATCGGTTTTCCAACGGTCGCCTAGCCGGGCTTCGAGCTGCTGGCCGGCCGGGCCCCAATTGCGCTGCTTCCACGACACCTCGGCCCGCAGCTCGGAGGCTTCGGGGGAGACGTCCTTGCCCAGGATCTCCATGGCGTGGTCGTAGCGGCCGAGTTGCAGGAGGGCGCGGGCCTCGATCACCCGACGCTCGGCGTTGAGCGCGTTTGGCAGGAGGGTGGTGCGCGAATTGGACAGCGCGATCAGCGCCTGCTCCGGCTGGCGGTTCATCAGCTGGATCATGGCCAGGTCGGTGGACACCTCCGCCCGCGGCACCCCGTCGAGACGGTTCTCGGCCTGATACTTCAGCAGCACGGCGGCCTGGTCGAGCAGGTCCACGTCCACCAGCCGGCGGGCCAGCCGGCGCACCATCAGGTCGCCCTCGGCGCCGATGGGGGTGAATTCCTTGAAGTCGTAGAACAGGGCCAGGGCCTGGATCGGCTGCAGCCCGTCGGCGCCGCCGCCGAGGAACAGGACCTTGAAGGCGCTGGCGAGGTCGGATTGCACGCCCAGGGCCGCAGGCAGGTCGGGCAGGCGCCGGCCGGCGGAGCGCAGGGCCTCCAGGGCCTCGCGGTAGTGCCCCTGGGCGATGTAGATGCGTCCCAGCGAGCGGACGGTCTCCAGCTCGGTGGCGTCGCCGCGCCAGCGGAAGCGCAAGGAATCCAGTATGGCCACCGCGTCGACCGGGCTCATCCGGCCCTTGGCCAGCTTCAATTCGGCGCCACGCAGGAGGGCGGGGGCCGACAAGGCGCCGTAGTTGCTGCGGGCGACCTCGTCGTAGAGGGTCAGGGCCTGATCGATCCGTCCGGTGGCGTCCGACAGCTTGGCCTCGGCCATCCGCACCCCCAGGGCCTCGTTGGGCTCCAGCGGTATGGACTGGGCGGTGAGCAGGGCGTTGCGCGCGGCGCCGACGTCGCCCACGGCCAGGGCGGAATCGACGTCGGCCCGGGCGAAGCGGGCCTTCCACTTGGGCGCGAATTGGGCCAGGGCCGAACGGCCGGCCGAGAGCTGCTCGCGGGCCCCGGTGTAGTCGCCGAGCCGCGCGGCGACATAGCCGCGCCACAGGGCGCTGGCCGGGTCCTCGGCCAGGGCCGGGGAGGAGAAGTCCGCCTGGGCGTCCTTGAAGCGGCCGGCGATCACCCTGGCGGCGCCGCGCAGGCCGCGGAATTCCGGATCGCCGCTCATGGACGGCTCGGCCTTGGCGATCATGTTGAGGACGCCGATGGCCTCGAAGGCCAGCTCGGACCCTACCAGGAAGCGGGCCAGGGCCAGCCGCGCCTGCACGCCGCCGCCCTTGCCCTTGGCGGCCTCCTGCGAGGCCAGGTCGAGAAGCTGGTCGTAGCGGGCGTTGAAGCCGCCTTCGCCGGTCTTGGACCAGCCGGAGAAATCGATCAGGGCCGGCAGCGAGGCCGGTTGGGGCAGGCCGACGGGCGCCGGCGAATTGCGGGCTTGCATCGAGGTGGAGGACAGGGCCAGGCCCTTGGGGCGGCCGATGCGGACGATGTCGCCGTCGGCGGCGACGTCGAGGTCGTCGGCGACGGGCTGCACCGCCAGGCCCTGCCACGAGGACAGCAGGGTGGCGTCGACGAAGGTGCGCTGGCCCGGCAGGCCCTTGGCGGGGGCGAGCGCCGTGACGGCGGCGATGTGGTCGCCGACGACGGGGTCGGCGATCCAGAACACCCCGGTCGTTCCGGCCACCTGGGCGGTGAGGCTGGCCGGGCCGCCGGCGTCCTCGCGCCCGATCTTGACCGGACCGGGGGCGGACAGGGCCGCAGGGCCGAGCGCCAGGGTCCAGACCCCCGCCTCGGCGCTGGCGGTGGCGACGGTTGTGGGCGGCACGGCGATGCGGACCGCCGAGAAGTTGGCGCCGGCCACCGCGCGCATGTTGCGCATCTGGGTCAGGCCGCGGGGCGCTTCGGAAAGGTCGAGGCGGGCCGGCGCGTCGAACACCATCCAGATCGCGTCGCCGCGGCGGAACACGGCCGCGCCGAGGGTCGCGCGCCAGGGGAAGCGGAGCAGCAGGGTCTTGCCCTGCAGCTCGGGGACCATCTTCACCACGCCGGAAGCCGGGATAGGGTTGGGCCGGGCCGTGGGCGGCTGGTCCTTGGGCGTCGGCGTCGCCCCCGGCTGTTCGGGGGGGGGGCCCAGATTGACGTAGGCCGCGCCGTCGGACTTGCCGAGGCGGGCGTCGGCGCCATCGGCGACGGTCAGCCGGACCTCCAGCCCGCCGTTCACGGGCACGGCCTGGGCGGTCTTGAGGAACCTGGGCGGGTCGACCCGCAGGCGGGCCAGGTCGGGGGTCGCGACCTTGCCGAACCGCAACACCACGTCGGCGCCGTCGCGCCGGGCCGAGATCGGCTGGGCGCCCTGGAACTCGATGTGGGTCAGGTCCTTGGCGACGCCGACCTTCACCTGGACCTGGGGTCCCGCTGGAGGGGCCGCAGTCTCGGCCGCGGACGCAGGCGCGGCCGGCCCCAGCGACAGGCTGGCGGCCAGGGCGGCGCAAAGGGTTGTGCGGAGCGTGCGCATGGAGGCCGCATGATGGGCCGGACGTGCTTAGGTCGAGGTTAACGGGGGAGGTGACCCCCTCCCCGCCGGAGAGAGGGTTTAAGCGGCGGGCTTGGGTGGCGTAGCCGCGGCGGCTTGGGGCGCAGGAGGCGCTGGAGTCGACGCCGCGGCCGCAGCGGCGGCTGGCGGCTTGGGCGCGGGCTTGGCGGCGGCCTTCGCCGGACGGCGGGGCGCGGGCGGCTTGGCGGCAGGCGCGGGGGCCGCTGCGGGCGCCGGCGCGGCGGCGGGCGGCGCGGCGGCGTTCTGGGCCAGCTGCTGGACCTGGTCGAAGCGGTGGGCCAGGCTCTCGGTGAGCTTCTTGGCCTCGGCCGGCGGCATCTGCGACAGCACCGCGGCCAGGAGCGCCTCCTTCATCTTCCCGGCGACGGGCAGGCGGACCCGGTCCTCGAGCTGGACCATCACCGCGGCGGCGTCCTTGGGCTTCATCTTGGAATAGACTGTGACCAATCGGTCGATCTCGGCGGATTCCTTCTGCTCGGTCTGGCCGAGCAGGGCCTGAAGGTCGGCCTTGAGGCCGTTCAGGCCCTTCAGCTTGGCGTCGAGCTTGGCCTCGGCGGCGGCCAGGAGCTGGATCTGGGTGTCCATGTCCTGCTCGCGGGCGTCGAGCTGGGTGCGGCGGGCGCCGAGGCTCTGCAGGACCTGCAGTTCGGCCGGCGACAGGCCGGCCTCCTTGGCGAGCTGGATAGGACTGGGCGCGCAGACCAAGGGGGCCGCGGGCGCGGCGGCGGCGGTCACCGCGGCGGAGGTGGTGGTCTCGGCGCCGATGGTCGCGGTGGGAACCGCCGAGGGCTTGGCGGCGGCGGCCTTCGCGCCGGCGTTGGCGGCCTTCGCGGGCTTGGCCTGGACGTCCTCGGCGAAGGCCCGGGCGCCGGCCATCGCCCTGGGCAGGGCGTCGGCGTCGGCCAGGGCCTTGACGGCCAGGACGCCGCCAATGGCGACGGCGACCAGGGGCAGGATGCGGGGCATACGGCTCATTTGCGTTCGCCGGCGCGCCATTGCAGCGCGTCAACCGAGCGCGGGGTGACCTCGAACAGGTCGTCGTCGAGCCCTCGCGCCGCAGGCGGGCGGGCCGGCGCCGCACGGGCCGGGATGCGGGCGACCATGGCGTCGCGGAAACGTGGGTCCGGCCGGCCCTCCGAACGCAACGGCGGCGAGACCGGATTGACCGGGGCAGCCGCCGGGGCAGGCCCGCTCAGGATTGTGGCCCCGGCCCGGGTTGCGACCTCGGCGGCGCCTTCCAGTCGGGCGATCAGGCCGCGGGCGGTCTCGATCCGGGTCAAGAGGGTGTCATGGGCGTCTTCCGAAGCCGCACGCAGGGCGCTCAGGCCGGCCTCGGCGCGGGCCGCCGCGGCGTCGAGTTCGCCCACGGCCCTGACGAAGCTGTCCTGGCCGTCGCGCAGGGCCTTGAGCCGGCGGTTCAGCCGCAGGCCCACCACCAGGGCGACGATCAGCAGGGTGACCAGCAGGAGGTCGAGGCCGACGGCGATGGGGCTCATGGCTCTTTCACCTGCAGGGCGCGTTTGGCGGCCGGCGCCAGGGGCGCCTCGACCCGGACGGCGATGTTGTGGTTGCGCCGGCCCATGCGGCCGCGAGTGAGCGGAATCTGGCCGGAGCGGAGCTCTACGGTCGAATCGGGAGTGGCGTTGAGCATCAGGGTGTCGCC
>DATJIO010000006.1:0-86757 GCA_035493215.1 Caulobacteraceae bacterium | reverse complement strand
CCCTCCGGGGGGAGGGTGAGCGCGCTTTTCTTTCCCTCCCCCTGGAGGGGAGGGCGACGGGGCGTCGGCCCCGCGGGGTGGGGGGACGCCGGCCCAGCCCATTTCGCCTAGACTTGAGCAGCAAGGAATCGGAGGGGCGGGGTTGAAGATGCTGGTGGACATCCGCGACGCCGACCTCGCCGAAGCGCCGGTCCTGGCCGGGCTGATGGCGGCGTTCGGCTATCCGGTGGACGCCGACGCCCTGCGGCCACGCCTGGAGCGGCTGATCGGCCTGGGCGAGGTCCCGCTGGTGGCGGTCGTGGACACGGTGGTGGTGGGCGTCCTGACCTGGCACGTCACCCCGGTCCTGCACCGCCCCGCTCCGGTCGGCCGCATCACCGCCATGGTGGTCGCCGAGAGCTGGCGGGGCCGCGGCGTCGGCGCGGCGCTGGTGCTGGCGGCCGAACAGCGCCTGGCCGCGCGGGGCTGCAGCCTGATGGAGGTGACCAGCCACGACAGCCGCGAGGCGGCCCACCGCTTCTACCAACGCCTGGGCTATGAGCGCAGCGGCGTGCGCCTCGGCAAGGTCCTGGCGGGATAGCCGCGGGCCTTGCGTCGCCGCCGCAACGGGCGTTCGACATCCCAATAAAACCGCTTGCAGGCTCCAATTTACACGCGCAATCTGAATGTCGCCGCCCCGTGTCGGCGATGGTGTAGACCTGGTGGGAGACCCCCATGGCTGAGCAACACTCTACGTCCGAGCATCACTACGACCCGCTCTGGGATAATGGAACCAAGAAGAGAGGCCTGGGCCGAGGCGCCACGGTCGCCATCGGGCTTTCGATCGCGGTCCATGCCGGTCTCGTATACTATATCTACGAGACCAAGTTCGTGGCGCGCTATACGCAATACCATAGCGGCAAAGTCATCTCGGCCGAGATCGTGCCGCGGGTCAAGCCGCCGGCCCCGCCGCCGGAGCCGCCCAAGCCGCCGCCGCTGAACCGCGAGCCGCCGCCCGCGCCGCCCCTGGCCGTGCACGATACCCCCGTGGCCCCGAACCTGGCCGGGATGGAGACGATCCCGATCTCCCCGCCGCAACCGCCGGCGTCCATGCCGTCCCAGCCCGCCGAGGAGCCGGCCAAGCCGACGGTGCGGACCATCGTCAACCCCGACTGGTCGGCGCGGCCGAGCGGCGAGGACATGACCCGCTTCTACCCCGAGCGGGCCCAGCGCCAGGAGATGCCCGGAAACGTGACCCTGTCGTGCCAGGTCACGGCCAAGGGCGCGGTGACCGGCTGCTCGGTCCTGGCCGAGACCCCGGCCGACTATGGCTTCGGCGAGGCGGCCCTCAAGTTGTCGCGGCTGTTCCGGATGAAGCCGAAGATGGAGGACGGCCAGGCCGTCGAAGGCGCCACCGTCAAGATTCCCATCGCCTTCCGCGTCGACTGATCCGCCGGCCCCGGTCCGCGCCCGGCTCCCCTGGGAGGCGGAGGCTTGGGAACCTCACCGCGCCCAAGGCTCTTACCCTGTCCAACCCCCAATCGGACGAGGCGGACGCATGAGCATCTTCGGCGCGATCATGGACAAGATCTTCCACCACCGCCCGGCGGCCGCTCCGCCCCCGGCGCCCGCGCCCGCCGCAGCCCCCGCCCCGGCCGCGCCCGCCCCGGCCGCGCCGGCCGCCTCCGCCCAAGCGGTGGACGTGGAGGCGGTGCTGGGCCAGCTCGCCGCGGCCAAGGGCGGCGGCGGCAACTGGCGCACCTCGATCGTCGACCTCCTGAAGCTGCTCGACCTCGACTCCAGCCTTGCCGCCCGCAAGGACCTGGGCGCCGAGCTCGGCGTCCACGCCGGCGCCGACGGCACGGCCGAGCAGAACGTCGCCCTGCAGAAGGCGGTGATGAAGAAGCTGGCCGAGAATGGGGGCAAGGTCCCCGACAGCCTGAAAGACTGAAGGGGCCGCCCCTTCGGCGAGGCCCTACCCCGGCGTCAGCCGCAGCAGCCTGCCGTCGTCGGTCAGCACATAGACCGCACCCTCCGGCCCCACGCGCACGTCGCGGATGCGGCTGTGCTGGTCGAACAGCAGAGGCTCCTCGTCCACCACCTTGTCGCCGGCCAGGGTCAGGCGGTCGAGCATTTGGCCGCGCAGGGCGCCGACCAGCACGCTGCCGCGCCACTGCGGGAACAGGCTCCCCTGGTAGAAGGCCAGGCCCGAAGGCGCGATCACCGGGTCCCAGTAGTAGCGCGGCTGCTCCAGGCCCGCCTTTTCGGTCAGGCCGCCGTTGATCTGGGCGCCGGGGTAGTCGATGCCGTGGACGATCAGCGGCCAGCCGTAGTTCTTGCCCGCCTCGGGCGTGTTGAGTTCGTCGCCGCCGCGGGGGCCGTGCTCGGTCTCCCACAGTCGCCCGGACGGGTCGAAGGCCAGGCCCTCCTGGCTGCGATGGCCGATGGACCAGATCTCCGGCAGGGCGCCGGCCTTGCCGACGAAGGGGTTGCCGCGGGCCGGGGCGCCGTCGGGGGTGATGTGGATGATCTTGCCCAGGTGGGTGTCGAGTTTCTGGGCCATGTCCCAGGGCGGCGACTGGGAGCGGTCGCCGATGGTGACGAACAGGCTGCCGTCGGAAGCCACGGCGATGCGACCGCCGGAGTTGGCCGAGCGCGTCCGCGGCAGGTCCGGCCTGGCGCGGAAGATGACCTTGACGTCCCTCAGCGCCAGGGCCGCCGGGTCGAGGCGGGCGCTGGCGACGGCGATGTGGAAGTTGTCGCCGGCGGGTTCGGCGTAGCTGAGGAATATCCGCCCGTTGCCGGCGTAGTTCCGGTCCAGGGCCACGTCGAGCAGCCCCACCTGGCCCTGGTCGACCACGGCGGGCACGCCGGCGATCGGCGCCGAGACCGCGCCGGCGGGGCCGACGATGCGCAAGGCGCCGGCCTTCTCGGTGACCAGCATCCGCCCGCCGGGGAGGAAGGCCAGGCTCCACGGCGCCTTGAGCTGGGCGGTCAGGACGGCGACCTTGGGGGCGGGGGTGGCGCGGTAGGGCGCGCGGGTCTGTCCGGGAAAGGCCGGCCGGTCGGTGGCCAGCTCCGGCGGGCGGGTCTCGATCGGCTTGCCGGGGACCTCGGCCGGGCGCTCGGGCGGGGGCCGCTCGGCCGCATGGCCGGGGGCGGCGGCGAGGCACGCCAGGAGGAGGGTCAGCCTTTTCATGCACAGCGCTCCATCGGTCGGGTCCGTTCGAGCCTAACGCCCAACTCGGTCGAAGGCGCCGGCCCTGGGCCACCGGGGCGTCTGGTCGCCTGGGTCCCCGGCTCTGCGCTCGGCTACGGCCGGGATGACAGCGGTGGCGGAGCCCACCCCGGCGGGGCCAGTTCGAAGCCGGCGAAGTCGAAGGCCGGGACCACCACGCAGGCCACCAGGCTCCAGCCGTCGTCGGCGGCGCGGGCGGTCTGCCACTCGTGGGGCGCGACCACGTGCTGGGGCCGGTCGCCGGCCGTGACGTCGGGGCCGAGGCGGACCGAGCCGGCCGGCGTCGACAGGGTCAGGGCCGCCCCGGCCTGGAACAGCCAAAGCTCTGTCGCGTCGACGCGGTGCCAGTGGGAACCCTGGCCGGCCTCCAGCAGGAACAGGATGGCGGTCCCGCCGCCCCGCTGGCCCGGCGCCGCGGGCGGGGCGCGCCAGGTCTCGCGGTACCAGCCGCCCTCGGGGTGGGGCGCGAGGCCGAGCTCGGCGATGACGGCTTGGGCGGTGGGCATGGGGTCAGGACAACGAACGGCCAGCGGCTTCTCAGCGCTTCATCAGCCCCGCGGCGGTCAGGGCCTTGGCGATGACGTCATGGACGGCGGCGCGGCGGGCGTCCGGGGCCGACGGGGGGCGGTGGACGGGTGGCGGGACCGGCGGTTCGGCAGCCGGCGCGGCGGCGCGCGGCGGGCGGCGGGCGCGGGGCTTGGCGGCCGCCGCAGTGGCGGGCTCCGGGACGGCAGGCTTCGGGGCGGCGGACCGCGGCGCAGGGGCCGGCAGGACGATCGGTGGCGCTTCCGTCAAGGCCGGCGCCGCGGCCGGGCGGTCCAGGCCCCAGAAGTCGGCGATCCGCTCGGTCGAGGAGATGCCCGCCTCCAGCAGGAAGGGGCCGGCGGTCCCCAGGGCGTCGGGGCCGCGGGTGGCGAGCGGGGTCCCGTGGCCCATGCCCTTGATGGTGTAGCTCTCGACCTGGGGCCGGCCTTCGGCGTCGGACCAGACCAGGTGGCGCTGACCGTCAACGTGGTCGTGGGCCGCGGCGGCATAGGCCAGGCCGTGGACGTTGACCCACTGCTTGGCGATCTCGCCCTCGTTGAGGACGGAGACGGTGGAATCGGCGTCCCCGTGCCAGATCGACAGCCGCGGCCAGGGGCCGGCGTAGCCGCTGGCGCCCCGCACCAAGTCGCCCAGCTCGCGGGCGGGGCGGGCCTGGGGTTGGAACATGGCCCCGAAGGCGGCCATCACGTCGTCGGCGGCCCTGTACGGCAGGCCCGCGAGCACCGCCCCGGCGGCGAAGACCTCCGGATAGGCGGCCAGCAGCGCGGTTGTCATGGCCCCGCCGGCGGACAGGCCGGTGACATAGACCCGCGACGGGTCGAGGTCGCAGTCGCCGACGGCTGCGTCGACCATCTGGCGGATCGAGGCCGCCTCGCCGTAGCCGGGCGCCACGTCGTCGGGCTCGAACCAGTTGAAGCAGCGGTTGGCGTTGTTGGCGGCGCTCTGCTCGGGGGCCACCACCACGAAGCCCAGCCGGTCGGCGAGGGCCAGCCAGCCGGCGCCGGCGGCGTAGGCCTCGGCTCCCTGGCCGCAGCCGTGCAGCGTCACCACAAGGGGCGAACCCTCCGGCAGGCCCTTGGGCGCATAGACCAACATGCGCAGGGCGCCGGGATTGGCGCCGAAGCCGTGGCGCTCGGTCATGCGGCGGGGCGGGTGGGGCGGCTCGGCCCCGGCGCGACGCGCGAGTTCCTTCATGCGGGCCAGCGCCGCCACGGTCTGTTCCAGCCCAGCCATCGTTCGTTCCCTACTCACGCGGACACGCACCAGGGCCTAGGCTACCACAGTATGCTGCATCGCAGCATATATTGTTGCGTTGCAAACTAGTGTTCCGGAGGCGCGGGCAGGTCGCCGCGGGCCTCGAAGCCGGCCCCGTCGTCCTCGACGTCCTGCAGGTCGACCTCCACCTCCGCCCCGCCCGCCAGGCGCAGACGGGCAGGATGGTCGCCGGCCTCGTCCAGGGCGGACAGGTCACCGTCCAGCGAACCGCTGCCGAATCGCCGTTCGCCGCTGGAATAGAGGTCGAGCTGGTAGCGGACCGGGCGCTCGGCCCCGGCGACGATCAGGACGCCGTCGCCGCGCAGACTGCCCTGCAGCTTCATCGGTCCGGAGCCGCCGCCCCTGCGGAAACCGCCCATCATGCCGGGTGCTCCTGGCCGGCGACGCGCCGACGGGACGGGACAGTAGCAGGTGTGGGGCGGATTCCCGCAAGTCCTGCGCGGCCGCTTCAGTCGGCCGGGGTGAGGACGCGTTCTATCCTGCGGTCCGGGATGAACCAGACGGCGGCCACGGTCACATAGAGGGCCAGCGCGGCCAGAGGCCGCCAGAAGGCGGCGAGGATGGCCACGGCGTACATGACCAGGGACAGCTTGCCCTTGCGGTCCCGCCCCATGGCCAGCGCCAGGGCGGAGCCCAGGCCTTCGTGGCGGACCAGCAGCGTCGCCAGGATGGTGTAGGCGATCGCGTTCATGATCAGCACCGCGCCGTAGAGGGCGACCGGCACGGCGGCGAAGTGGTTCTCACCCATCCAGGCGGTGGCGAAAGGCACGATGGAGAGCCAGAACAGCAGGTGCAGGTTGGCCCACATGATCGGGCCGGTGATCGTCCGGGCCGCGTGCAGCATGTGGTGGTGGTTGTTCCAGTAGATGCCGACGTAGATGAAGCTCAGCACATAGCTGAAGAACACCGGCGCCAACGGCTGCAGGTCGGCCAGGGCCGTCCCGTGCTGGACCTTCAGCTCCAGCACCATGATGGTGATGATGATGGCGAGCACGCCGTCGCTGAAGGCCTCGATGCGTCCCTTTTGCATGGGAGCGAGCCTAGCCGGGCCGCGGGCCGGGCGCTACAGCCGCCCGGCGGCGGTGAGCCGCTCCAGCAGCCAGACCCGGGCCGGCGGCAGGGGCCGGTTGAGGGGGCCGAAGACGTGCTGTTCGAGGAAATGGCCGGTGATGGCCAGGCCCGCGCCGACATCGCCTTCCCCCAGCCCTCCCTGGCTCGACAGCAGGAAGGGCGGCAGGGCCAGGAGTCGGTCCCTGTAAGGCTCGCCGGCGGCGCGGGAGACGGCGCGCCCCGTGCGGGGGCTGACCCAGGCCAGGTCGTCCAGGGCCCCGGTGGCGGCGCAGCGGGACAGGTCGAGCCCGAACCCCAGTTCCTCCAGCAGCCCGGCCTCGAAGCGGACGAAGACGGCGGGCCAGACGTGCTCCAGGGCGAAGGCGGCGACCAGGGATTCGAAGGCGGCGAAGGCGCCGGGATGGGCCTCGCGTTCGGGCAGGGCCGCGGCGGTGACCGCGGCGGCGGCCGAAAGCCCCGCCAGGGCCAGGGCGTCGTCGAACAGGCCCGAGACCCCCTCCCCCACCGGCTCCAGACTGGCCGAGCCGAGGTTGTCGGAGGTGCGGGCGCGGTAGCGGGCGATGACCCGGGCGCCGGCCTGCAGGAACGGCTTCATCCGCCGCGACGCCCCGCCGGCGACATGGGCGGCATAGCGGCCGTGGTTCTCGGTCAAGAGCTCGACGATGGCCCCGGTCTCGCCGTAGGGCCGCGCGGCCAGGACATAGGCGTCGTCGGTCCATTCCATGGGCAAGGTGTGGGGCGGCAAGGGCCTCGGGGCAAGGGCGGTGCGACCACCGCCGCCTAGGCGTCGAAGTCCAGTCCGGTGTCGCGATAGAACTCGCGCTGGTCCTGCCAGTTCTCGACCACCTTCACATGCAGGAACAGGTGGACCGGGCGGTCGAGGATCTCGATCAGGTCCTCGCGGGACTTCTGGCCGATCCACTTCAGGGTCTGGCCGCCCTTGCCCAGCACGATCGGCCGCTGGCTCTCGCGCTCGACATAGATGGTCTGCTCGATCCGCACCGCCCCGCCCTTGGCCTCGGTGAAGGCGGTGGTCTCGACCGCGGCGGCGTAGGGCAGCTCCTCGTGCACCCGCAGGTAAATCTTCTCGCGGGTGATCTCGGCGGCCAGCAGGCGCACCGGCAGGTCGGCGGTCTGGTCGGCCGGGTACAGCCACGGCCCCTCCGGCATCAGGGCGGCCAGACGCGCCTTCAGGTCGGCCACGCCGGAACCGTTGGAGGCCGAGATCATGAAGACCTCCTCGTAGACCCCCGAGGCGAACAGGCCGTCGGCCACGCCCAGGAGGGTGTCGCGCTTGACCAGGTCGATCTTGTTCAGGGCGAGGATCACCTTGCGGCCGGCCTGTTTCAGGCGCTCGACCACGTTGGCGCTGTCCTCGGCGTTCTTCTTCTGCGCCCCGGTGGCGCCGGGGTTGAGGATGGCGACCTCGGCGTCGGCGTCGACGAGGTGGACCACGGCCTCGGCGCCCTCCCCGCCCTTCCAGGCGGCGTGGACCATGGCGCGGTCGAGACGCCGGCGGGGCGTGAACAGGCCGGGGGTGTCGATCAGGATGATCTGGCTCTGGCCCTCCATGGCCACGCCGCGCACCGGAAAGCGGGTGGTCTGGACCTTGCGGGTGACGATCGAGACCTTGGCCCCGACCAGCCGGTTGACCAGGGTCGACTTGCCGGCGTTGGGGGCGCCGATCACCGCGGCGAAGCCGGCGCGGGTGGGGCCTTGCGGTTCAGCCGCCGTGTCGCTCATGCGCCGTTCTCCCGATCCCACATCACTTGAGCCGCCGCCTTCTCCGCGGCCTGGCGCGAACCGCCCGACCCCTGCGCCGGCGCTACGCCGTCAACCGCCACCTCGACGGTGAAGGTCGGCGCGTGGTCCGGCCCCTCCCGCGTCAATACCGAATAGGCCGGCAGGGGCTTGCCCTGTCTCTGCGCCCACTGCTGCAGGGCCAACTTGACCTCGAGCTGCTGGCCCATGGCCGGCAGGGCCTCGAACTCCGGCGCCCAGGCGGCCTCATAAAAGGCTCGCGCGGCCTCCAGGCCACCGTCCTCGTAGAGCGCCGCCATCACCGCCTCGCAGGCGCCGGCCAGGATCGAACCCTTGTCGCGGCCGCCGCTCTTGGTCTCGAACGCCGCCAGCCTGAGCGCGGGGCCCAGGCCGATCCGCCGCGCCACCCGGGCGCAGGCGTCGCGGCTGACGAGCTGGTTCAGCCGCGGGGCCAGCTCGCCCTCGCTGGCCTCGGGGAAGCGCGCGATCAGGGCCTCCGCCGTGAGCAGGCCCAGCACTCGGTCGCCGAGGAACTCCAGCCGCTCGTTGTCGCGGGGCAGGCCGCGCTTGTTCGGCGACTGCGCCCCGTCGCCGACGCTGGCGTGGGTAAGCGCGCGCTCGAGCAGCCCCGGGTCGGCGAAGGCGTGGCCGAGGCTCGCCGCCAGGGCGGCGACGGCGGCGGCGCGTTCGCTCATGAGCCGGTCACTGCAGCCGTTCGCCGAAGCGTTGCGGCTGGGCGGCGGTGACCCAGGTCCACGGCTTGATCAGCGAGGCGCCGGGCTTCCACGAGAACAGGATGATCTCGGCGCGGCCGACCAGATTCTCGGCCGGGACGAAGCCGACCCCGCCCTGCTCGGTGGTGAAGCGGCTGTCCAGCGAGTTGTCGCGGTTGTCGCCCATCATGAAGTAGTGGCCCGGGGGGACGGTGTAGGTGACGGTGTTGTCCGCCTCGCCGTCGGGACCGAAGGAATAGGTGACGAAGGTCTTGCCGGTGTCGGGCAGGGTCTCGCGGTAGCGGTCGACGTCGTGGGGCACGCCGAAGGCGCTGTCCTCCTGGATCGGGGTCAGTTTCTCGCGCTTGACCGGGACGCCGTTGATGCTGAGCGCCCCCTGGGTGACCTGGATGCGGTCGCCGGGCAGGCCCACCAGCCGCTTGATGAAGTCGGTGTGGTTGTCGCGGGGGGTCTTGAACACCACGATGTCGCCGCGGTGGGGCGTGCGCTCCATCACCCGGCCCTTGAACAGCGGCGGGCTCAACGGGAAGGAATGCCGGCTCCAGCCGTAGGCGAACTTGGAGACGATGATGTAGTCGCCCACCAGCAGGGTCGGCTCCATCGAGGCCGAGGGGATGGTGAAGGGCTGGAACAGGGCCACCCGCAGCACCAGGGCGATCAGCAGGGCGTAGACGATGGTCTTGGCGAGTTCGAACAGCTCGTGGATCGGCCCCTTGGGCTTGGCCTCGGCGGACACGGGCTCGGCGGCGGACTCAGGTGGCGCGACGGTCATGGGCGGAAGGTCTTTCGCGCCGGCCGGGCGGATTTATGACCGGCGGGCGAGGGCAGGATTTGCGACCCGCTTGCCTAGTCCTTCGGTTCCGGATCGGCAAGCGGTGTTCGCCCGGAGCGGGAGCGATGCGGCGATGTGCGTGCCGAGGCTAAGTGACCACCGCGTCCTCCGGCACCGCCTCGATGATGACGACGGCCAGGCCCATCGGCGGCTCGTCGGTGAGGCTGACGTGGATGTTGGCCTTCATCCCCGGGGGGATCAGGGCGGCCAGGCGCAGGGCCGCGCCGCCGGTGAGCGCCATGGTCGGGCGGCCCGAGCGCAGGTTGACCACCCCCATGTCGCGCCAGAACACCCCCTGGTGGATGCCGGTGCCCAGGGCCTTGGAGCAGGCCTCCTTGGCGGCGAAGCGCTTGGCGTAGCTGGCGGCGCGGTCGGGCTTCCGCTCGGAGCGGGCGCGCTCGATCTCGGTGAAGACGCGGTTGGTGAACCGCTCGCCGAAGCGGTCCAGGGTTTCCTGCACCCGGCGGATGTCGATCAGGTCCGAGCCCAGACCGACGATCATAGGCGCGCCTCGTCCATCAGGGCCCGCATCCGGCGGATCGCCGCCTCCAAGCCGATAAAGATCGCCTCGCCGATCAGGAAGTGGCCGACGTTCAGCTCGGCCAGCTCCGGGATCGCCGCCACCGCCCCCACCGTGGCGTAGTCGATGCCGTGGCCGGCGTGGACCTCCAGCCCCAGGGACGCCGCCTGGACCGCACCCGTCTTCAGCCGGTCGAGCAGGCGGGCGGCCCGCTCGGGGTCGCCGGCGCGGACCGCGTCGCAATAGGCGCCGGTGTGCAGTTCCACGACCTGGGCGCCGGCCTCGGCGGCGGCGGCGATCTGGGCCGGGTCGGCCTCGACGAACAGGGACACCCGCACGCCCGCCGCCGCCAGGGCGTGGGTGGTGCGGGTCACGGCGTCACGCCCCCGGACCACGTCCAGCCCGCCCTCGGTGGTCACCTCCTCGCGCCGCTCGGGCACCAGGCAGGCGGCGTGGGGGCGGTGAGCCAGGGCTATGTCCAGCATCTCCTCGGTCACCGCCATCTCCAGGTTCAGCGGCCTCCCGCGCGCCCGGCACAGGGCCGAGAGCTGGTCGATGTCGGCGTCGGAGATGTGGCGTCGGTCCTCGCGCAGGTGGGCGGTGACGCCGTCCGCCCCGGCGGCGATGGCGACCTCGGCGGCCCGGGTCGGCTCGGGATAGGTCTCGCCGCGGGCGTTCCGGATCGTCGCCACGTGGTCGATGTTGACGCCGAGGCGGAGTTTCAACGGCCCAGCCTGCGGCTGCCGGGGTCCTCGGTGGGGAGGGCGGCCAGTTCCGGGGGCAGGGCGTCGGCGGGATAGGCCGGGACCTTCAGGCTGGCCAGAGCCACCAGGGGGACGCCCACGTCGGCCTCGCCGCCGGAGCGGTCGACGATACAGGCGGCGCACACCACATCGCCGCCGGCCTCGCGGATGGCGGCGATGCATTCGCGCGACGACAGGCCGGTGGTGACGATGTCCTCGACCATGGCCACCTTGGCCCCCGGCTCGAGGTGGAAACCGCGGCGGAAGCGGAACGCCCCGCCCTCGCGCTCGACATAGATCGAGGGCACGCTCAGGTGGCGGGCGGTCTCGTAGCCGGGGATGATCCCGCCCATGGCCGGGGAAACGCAGACGTCGACCTTGCCGACGGCGGCGACGATCCTGGCCGCCAACGCCTTGCACAGCCGCTCGGCCCGGTCCGGGTGCATGAACACCAGGTTCTTCTGCAGGAACACCGGGCTGTGCAGGCCCGACGACAGCACGAAATGGCCTTCGCGCAGGGCGCCGGCGGCGCGGAATTCGGCGAGGACATCGTCCGGGGTCATCGCGTCGGCTCCTGACGGCTGGGATGGGCCCCCTCGATAGCGAACCCGAGGCCGAACTTGAAGGCCTCGCCTTTCCAAGCGCTGAGGTTTGCGCCAGTCTCCGGCCACCCCCGCCAAGAGAGGTCGCCCTTGCTCCCGTCCCGCCGCTTGCTCGCCGCTGTCGCCCTGGCGGTCCTGGCCTTCGTACCGGCCCAGGTGGCCGGCCAGGCGGCCGAAGCGCCCCCGGCCTGGCTGTTCCCGAGCTTCGTCCGCGATCCCACCAACCTGGACCCCGCCCCGCGCCATGTCCCCGGCTCGGACGCCGCCTACACCGAAGCCCAGATCCGCGACCCGTTCACGGTCCCCGACTGGCGCCCGGGGGACCATCCGCCGATGCCGCCGGTGGTTGGCGCCGGCCGCCATCCCGACGTGCGCCCATGCGCCTATTGCCACTATCCCACCGGACAGGGCCGTCCCGAGAACGCCCCCCTGGCGGGACTGAGCGCCGAGTACATCGTCGAGCAGATGGGCGACTACAAGGCCGACGCCCGCAAGTCCCTGGTCGGCGCCGACAGCCGCTGGATCATGAACGTCATCGCCAAGGCCGCGACCGAGGCGGAACTCAAGGAAGCGGCCGAGTACTTCTCCAAACAGACCTACAAGCCGTGGATCAAGGTGGTCGAGAGCGACACCGCCCCAGCCGTACGCTGGGAGGCCGGCCTGCCGCTGCCGATCCCCGGCCAGGCCCCCGTGCCGATAGCCGGCCGCATCATCGAGGTTTCCGTCGATCCCGAACTGACGGTCCTGCGCGATCCCGGGCAGTCGTTCACAGCCTATGTGCCCAAGGGCTCTGTGGCCCGGGGCAAGGCGTTGGCGACCACGGGCGGCGGCAAGACCCTGCCCTGCTCCACCTGCCACGGGGCCGACCTCAAGGGAATGGAGCCGGCTCCGCCCCTGGCCGGCCGGTCGCCCACCTACATCGCGCGGTCGCTCTACGATTTCAAAGGCGGCGGCCGCAACGGGCCGGGCGGCGCGCAGCTGATGAAGCCGATGGCGGCGGCGCTGAGCCTCGACGACATGGTCGACGTCGCCGCCTATGTCGCCACGCTCAGGCCCTAATACGGCCCAACCATCCCCCCAATCGGGGAGCCAACCATACACAGCTGTAAGTTTACGGAAACACGTGCGCAACACCATTAAGGCACTATTAACCGCGGCTGCGCGTCCGCCGCATTCATAGGGAATAACCGAATGTCTCTTCGTCTCATCGCGGCTGCGGCCGTGCTCGTGGCCATGTCCGCGCCCGCCTTCGCTCAGGCTCCCGGCGGCGGTGGCGGCGGCGGCGGCGGCGGCCCCCGGCCCGATCCGGCCGCGGCTTTCGCCATGATGGACACCAACAAGGACGGCGCCATCTCCAAGGACGAGTGGGTCGCCGGCGGCCGCCCTGAGGCCGCCTTCGCCCGCGTCGACGCCAACATGGACGGCAAGATCACGATGGAAGAGATGGCGGCCGGTCGTGGCCCCGGCGGCGGCGGCGGCGGTGGCGGCGGTGGCGGCGGTGGCGGCGGTGGCCGTCCCGGCGGCGGCCAGTAAGCGGCAACGCCTGGAACAGGGAGCGTTCTACCGCTCCTCGAACGGCGCCGCGGCGGGGGTCTGGGGACCCTCGCCGCGGCTTTCGTGCGCCTGGACGTGGGCCAGGGCGCAGGCGGCCGAGCACGCCCCCCCGTCGGACCAGTAGGCCGGGCCGTGGCTCGCCTGGCCCCCGCGCCACTGGAAGGCCGGCGCGGCGTCCGTGGCCGCGCACACGACGCAGGCGAATCGCGGCGTCCCGGACAGCAAGCTCAGCCCTTGACCCGGTCCACCGTTTCGATCGACGGACAGGCCCGCAGCGCCGCGGCGATGTGGGTCAGGTGACGGGCGTCGAGCACCTCCACGTCGACGTCGACGTCGAAGAAGTCCGACTGCCGGTGGTGCATACGCAGGTTGACGATATTGCCCCCGGCGCCGCCGATCAGGGTGCAGGCCTGGCCCAGCACGCCGGGCGCGTTCCTGATGGTGGCGGTTAGCTTGGCGCGGCTGACGGTGTTGCGCTCGGCCTCCGGGGTCCAGTGCAGGTCGCGCCACAGCTCGTCGCGGTCTTCGTATTCGGCCAGGCGGGTGCAGTCGATGGTGTGGACCGCCAGCCCCTGGCCGCCGGGCCCGGTCTGCTGGATGCCGACGATGCGGTCGCCCGGCACCGGCGAGCAGCATTCGCCGAAGTGCAGAGACACCCCCGGTGTCAGGCCGCCGCCGCGGACGTACAGCCGCGCGCCCTTGCCGTCCTCGATGCGGGTGCGCGCCGCCGCAGCCGCCCGCTCCGACGGCTTCAGCTCGGGGAAGACGGCGTCCAGAATCTGGTTGGGGACGATGCGCCCGCGGCCGGCGGCCTCGTAGAGGTCCTCGTCGAGCAGCAGGGCGAAGCGGTCGAGCGCCGGGCGCAGGGACACCTCGGCCAGCGACCGGCTGGCCTTGGCGAAGGTCTGCTCGATGGCCGCCTTGCCCAGGCGGGCGAACTCCTCGCGCTCGGTCTGGCGGATGTGGCGGCGAATGGCCGAGCGGGCGCGGCCGGTGACGGTCAGCGAGCGCCAGTCTGGCGGCACCACCGGCTTGGGGCCGCGGATGACCTCGACCACGTCGCCGTTGTTCAAGACGGTGCGCAGGGGCTTGAGCTCGCCGTTGATCTTCACCCCGATGGCGGTGTCGCCGACGCTGGTGTGGACGGCGTAGGCGAAGTCCAGCGGCATGGCCCCCCGCGGCAGGCTGATCAGCTTGCCCTTCGGCGTGAAGACGAAGGCCTGGTCGAGGTACATCTCGAGCTTGGCATGTTCGACCAGCTCCTCGACGTCGCCGCCGTGCTCCAGCACCTGGACCAGGTGGCGCAGGTTCATCAGCGGGTCGCGTCCGCCCCCCGCCTCGGCCGCCGCGGCGTCGAAGCCGTAGGCCCGGCCCTTGTAGCGCCAGTGGGCGGCCACGCCCTCTTCGGCCACCCGGTCCATGTCCTCGGTGCGGATCTGCAGCTCGATGCGCATTCCCTTGGGCCCGACCACGGTGGTGTGGAGCGAGCGGTAGTTGTTGCGCTTGGGCGTGGAGATGAAGTCCTTGAACCGCTCGGGCACCGAGGGCCAGGCGCGGTGGATCACGCCGAGCGCCCGGTA
The DNA here is from genome assembly GCA_035493215.1 of Caulobacteraceae bacterium. Taxonomy (GTDB): domain Bacteria; phylum Pseudomonadota; class Alphaproteobacteria; order Caulobacterales; family Caulobacteraceae; genus NCED01. The sequence continues at coordinate 72,322 of DATJIO010000006.1, read as the reverse complement.
GCACTCCTCATCGGACTCGACGAGCACCCGGAAGGCGTAGATATCCGAGAGCTGGGAGAAGCCGACCGACTTACGCTGCAGCTTGCGCCAGATCGAATAGGCCTGCTTCTCGCGGCCGTAGACCCGAGCGGCCACCCCCGCCGCCTCGAGGCGGGCCGAGATTTCCCCCGAGACGATCGACACCGCCTGGCCCTGGGCCCCGCGCAACTGCTCCAGCCGGCGCAGGATGGCGTTGCGGGCCGAGGGGTTGAGGTGCTCGAAGGCCAGCTCCTCCAGCTCCGAACAGATGCGGTGGCAGCCGATCGAGCGGGCCAGGGGGGCGTAGATGTCCAGGGTCTCGCGCGCGATCCGCTCGCGCTTGGCGGCGGACTTGATGAAGTGCAGCGTGCGCATGTTGTGCAGCCGGTCGGCCAGCTTGACCAACAGGACCCGCACGTCCTTCGAGATCGCCAGGATGAATTTGCGCAGGTTCTCGGCGTTGCGCTTGTGCTCGGACGCCAGCTCCAGGCGCGACAGCTTGGTCACCCCCTCGACCAGCTCGGCCACCTCCTCGCCGAACAGCTCGGCCACGTCGTCTCGGGTGGCCTGGGTATCCTCGATAACGTCGTGCAGCAGGGCGGTGACGATGGCCGCCGCATCCAGCCGGTACTCGGTCAGGATGCCTGCCACCTCGATAGGGTGGGCGAAATAGGGGTCGCCAGAAGCGCGCAGCTGCGCCCCGTGCATCCGCATGGCGTAGACGTAGGCGCGGTTGAGCAGGGCCTCGTCGGCGGTGGGGTCGTAGCTCTTGACCCGGTCGATCAGTTCATACTGACGCAGGTATTTGCGGCCGCGCGACACCGGCGCGGCAGGCGGGGCCGCCTCTTCCGGCTCGGGCGGCGTGGAATCTTGATCAAGCATGAGCGCCGGGACGGGTCCGGCGATCTCGGAGACCGTCTCGATAGGGAGTGCGTCTGCGCCCGGGGGCGTCAGTAGCGCTCCTCCTGTCCACCGTCGCGGTCGCTCTGCAGGGCGCGGACCAGTTCCTGCTCGCTCATGTGCATGTGCTGGGGATCGGCCAACAGGGCCAGGGTCTCGGCCTCTTCCTCGGCCTCGGTGCGTTCGTCCACCCGTTGCAGGGTCGAGATCAGCGCCTCGCGCAGGCCGTCCGGATCGACCGCTTCGTCGGCGATCTCGCGCAGGGCCACCACCGGGTTCTTGTCGTTGTCGCGGTCGACCAGCAGCGGCGAGCCGGTCGAGATCGCCCGCGCGCGATGGGCCGACAACAGCACCAGGCTGAAGCGGTTGGGAACCTTCTGAACGCAGTCTTCGACGGTGACGCGGGCCATGTAGTCCTCGGTACGGGCGGATAGACCTCCCGAGATAGGGTTTTGCGCTTGCGAAGGCAATGGAAAAGGGACGGTGCGCGAACCGGTCCCCTACCCGGCCAAGCGCCGCGGGCGTTTGGAGCGGAGCCGGACACGGTGTAGACCCCGCGTCCCCCCAAGCCAGGCGCGCCCATGTCGTCTCTGCACATCGGCCTCGATTTCGGCACCACCAACACCGTCGTGGCCCTGGCCGGCGCGGGCGGGCCTGCGCACCTGGTCAGGTTCCCGGCGCCGGAGGGCGAGCTTTTCGCCTATCGCTCGGCCCTGGCCTTCCGCGCTGCGCCGGAGACGCCGACCGGCCGCCTGGTCGAAAGCGGTCCCTGGGCCATCGACGCCTATGTCGAGGATCCGCTCGAGACCCGTTTCATCCAGTCGTTCAAGAGCTTCGCGGCGTCTCCGAACTTTACCGAGACCCAGATCCTGAATCGTCGCTACCGGTTCGAGGACCTGCTATCGGCCTTCCTCCTGCGCCTGCGCGACCATGCGGGGCCCGACCTGGCCGAACTGCCCAGGCGGGTGATCGTCGGTCGGCCGGTGGTGTTCGCCGGATCGGCGCCGGACGAGGAGCTGGGCCTGTCGCGCTACGAAGAGGCGTTCAGGCGCCTTGGCTTCACCGAGATCCTCTACGCCTACGAGCCGGTCGGGGCGGCCTTCTTCTTCGCCCGCGAGCTGCAGGCGGACGCCACCGTCCTGGTCGGCGACTTCGGCGGGGGCACCTCCGACTTCTCGATCGTCCGCTTCACCCGCCGCAATGGCGAAATCCGCTCTGAACCCCTGGGCCGGTCGGGGGTGGGCGTGGCCGGCGACGCCTTCGACTACCGCATCATCGACAACGTGGTCTCGCCCGAGCTCGGCAAGGGCTCGGACTACCTCAGCTTCGGCAAGCTCCTGCCGATCCCGGTGCGCTACTATTCGACCTTCGCGCGGTGGGACCAGCTGGCCCTGATGCGCGCCAGCCGCGAGATGCGCGAGATCAGGAAACTGGTTCGCGACGCGGTCGAGCCCGAAAAGCTGGAGCGCCTGGTCGAGGTGCTCGACGACAACCACGGCTACCTGATGTACCGCGCGGTTTCGGCGCTGAAGCAGGCCCTGTCGTCCGCGCACCAAGCCGAGTTCCGCTTCGAGGCCGGCGCAGTCTCCATCGTCCGGACCGTGGCGCGGACGGAGTTCGAAGGCTGGATCGCGCCGGAGCTGGGCAGGATCGAACAGGCCGTCGACGCGGCCCTGGCGGACGCGGGCCTGACGCCGGACGCGGTGGACCGGGTGTTCCTGACCGGCGGCTCGTCCCTCGTGCCGGCGGTGCGCGACATCTTCAAGCGGCGCTTCGACCCCTCGCGGATCGAAACTGGCAACGAGCTGGAGTCCATCGCCTCGGGATTGGCCCTGATGGGGCGCGAGCGCGACCTCGCCCGGTGGACGCGGCGCGCCTAAGCGGCTCCCGTCGCGCCGCCGGGCCCGCTTACATCGTCGCCGCATCCCTCCCCACCGTCGCCGCCGCCGCCAAATCCGCCGCCGTCTTTCCGTGCACGGGATGGCGCCATCCCGGCGCGACCTGCGCCAGCGGACCCATCACGAAGCGCCGGTCGGCCGCCCGCGGGTGCGGCAGCTGCAGGCCGGGGCCGTCCAGCACCCGGCGGCCGTAGGCGATCAAGTCGAGGTCCACCGCGCGGGGGGCGTTGCGCTCATGGCGGGTGCGGCCGAAGGCGGCCTCGATCCGGTGCAGGGCGTCCAGCACCTGGGAAGGGTCCAGCGCCGTCTCGACAATGGCGACGCCGTTGAGATAGTCAGGTTGCGAAGGGTCGGGCCAGGCTTGCGACCGCCACCAGGACGAACGTTCCAGTATCCGCAGCCCCTCCCCCTCGAATCGCCCCAAGGCCGCCTCGAGCACCGCCGAGGTCCCGTCCCCGAGATTGCCGCCCAGGGCCACCACCACCGCTTCGTCCCAGGATGCCATGACCACCTGTTCCACCAATCCCGCCGCTCTGGTGATACGCCGATGAGGCCGCCGGGCGCCACCGCGGCCCTGGCCCTGGACGGACCCGAACCGGCGCGGGACTGTCCCTTGTGCCCCCGCCTGGTCGCCTACCGCCAGGCCAACCGCATCTCCCTGCCCGCCGGCTTCAACGGTCCGGCGCCCTCCTTCGGCGACCCGGCGGCGCGGCTACTGGTCGTGGGTCTGGCGCCCGGACGGATGGGAGCCAATCGCACCGGCCGGCCGTTCACGGGGGACTACGCCGGCGTGCTGCTGTTCGGGACCCTGGCCAAGTTCGGCTTCACCCGCGGCCGGTACGAAGCCCGCCCCGACGACGGGTTCGAGCTGGTGGACTGCATGGTGACCAATGCGGTGCGGTGCGCCCCTCCGGGCAACAGGCCACTGCCGCTGGAGGAAGCGACCTGCCGACCCTATCTGACCCGCCGGATCGCGGCCCTGCCGAACCTGCACACCATCGTGACCCTGGGCGACGTGGCGCGGCGCGGCGTGCTGCGCGCGCTGGGGATGAAGGCGACCGCCGCCCCGAGCGGCCATGGGACGCAGTTCGAAGCTGGCCCCTACACCCTGTTTTCGAGCTATCACTGCTCCCGGCTGAACACCAACACCGGCCGGCTGACACCCGCCATGTTCGAGGCGGTGTTCGCCGAAGTCCGGTCGAGCCTGGGGAACTGAGTCGTCATGGCGCGTAACCGGGCATGAGCCAAACTGCCGCCCCCCGGCGCGCGGGCCGCGCCGCCTTGGCCTTCATCTTCATCACCGTCCTGCTGGACATGATGGCGCTGGGGATGGTCGCCCCCGTGTTGCCCAAGCTGGTGACCGGCTTCCTGAGCGGCAACACCTCCCAGGCGGCGGTGGTCTACGGCCTGTTCAACACCGTCTTCGCCCTGATGCAGTTCTTCTTCTCGCCGGTGATCGGGTCCCTGTCCGACCGCTTCGGCCGAAAGCCGGTGATCCTGGCGTCGAACCTGGGGCTGGGGCTGAACTATGTGCTAATGGCCTGGGCCCCTAGCCTGGGCTGGCTGTTCGTCGGCCGGGTGATCTCGGGGATCACGGGGGCGAGCTTCGGCACGGCCTCGGCCTATATCGCCGACACAACGCCCGCCGACGAGCGCGCCCACGCCTTCGGCATGTTGGGCGCCGCCTTCGGGGTCGGTTTCGTGATCGGCCCGGCGCTCGGGGGCCTGCTCGGCGAGTTCAGCCCCAAGCTGCCGTTCTGGGTGGCGGCGGGGTTCAGCCTAGCCAACGCGCTCTACGGCCTGTTCGTGCTGCCCGAATCCCTGCCCAAGGAGAACCGCCACGGCTTCTGCTGGAAGCGGGCCAACCCGGTCGGGGCGCTTGGGCTGCTGCGCCGCCATCCCGAGCTGATGGCGCTGGCGGGGGTGCTGTTCCTGTCCAACCTGGCCCAGGTTTCGCTGCCCTCGACCGTGGTGCTCTACGCCACCCACCGTTACGGCTGGACCCCGACCTGGCTCGGCGTGACCCTGGCGATGGTGGGGGTGGCGCTGATCGTCGTGCAGGTGGGCGTGGTGGGCCGGTTCGTGCGTCGGTTCGGCTCCCGCGCCGCCCTGGTCACCGGGCTGTGCTTCGGTTGCGTCGGCCTGTTCGTCGCCGGCGTGGCCAAGACCGGCGGCGCGTTCTGGATGGGCATACCGGTCCTGGCCATGTGGGGGCTCGCCGGCGCGGCGGGACAGGGAATCATGACCCGCCACGTCACCGCGACCGAACAGGGCCAGCTCCAGGGCGCCACCGCCAGCCTGGTGGGGATATCCGAACTGATCGGGCCGTCGATCTTCACCCTGACCTTCGCCTATTTCGTCCGCCCCGGTCAGCCGGTGGAGCGGGCCGGGGCCCCGTTCCTGCTGGCCTCCGGGCTGCTGGCGGTGGCCGCGGTCTGGGCCTTCATCGCCACCCGGCGCGAGGCGGAGTTCGTCCCGCCGCAGGAGTGAGCTTCGCGAGGGCCCCTATGCAGGCCGGTTCACGCCCCCTAGCCTGGACCGAGGGATCGGGGAGGATCGCCATGCGCAAGTTTTTGTGGGCCGCGCTCGGCGTCGCCGGCATAGCGGCGGGGGTGGTCGGCTGTTCCCCGCCCGCCAAGGAGCCGCCCGCCGCCAAGGCTGGGCCCAAGCTCCAGACGCCGACCTGGGCCTACGCCGTGCGCCTCGCCCCGCCCGAGCCGAAGGCGAAGGACGACGGCGCGCCGCAAAGCCTGCCGGGCTCGACCCGGCGGTTCACCCGGGCCCAGATCGGCAATCAGTTCGTTCCGGGCGCCGTCCCCGGCCTGGCCGACTGGTTCCCGCAGGACCATCCGGCCATGCCGAAGCTCGTCGCCGAAGGCGACCCGGCCCGGAATATCCACGCCTGCGCCCTGTGCCACCTGCCCAACGGCGCCGGACGCCCCGAAAACGCCGGCGTCGCCGGCCTGCCCAAGGCCTACATCCTGCGGCAGCTCGACGACATGGCGGCCGGAACGCGCCACAGCGCCGAACCGCTCAAGACCAACACCGAGCTGATGGTCGGCTACGCCAAGGCCATGACCCAGGCGGAGAAGGAAGAGGTCTCAACCTACTTCGCCTCGATCCCCCGCAAGCCCTGGATCAAGGTCGTCGAAACCGCCACCGTGCCGAAGATGGTCAGCGAGGCCGGGTTGTACGTCCCGCTCGAAGGTCCCGGCGCCGGCGCGGAGCCGATCGGCGCGCGATTGATCGAGACGCCGCAAGACGTCAAACGGAGCGAGTTCTACCGCGACCCCCGCTCCCCCTTCATCGCCTATGCGCCGCTTGGGTCAGTGGCCAAGGGCAAGACCCTGGCCGCTGGAGTGGAAGGCCGGACCCTGGCCTGCGCCGTTTGCCACGGGGTCGGCCTGACGGGGATCGACACGATCCCGGGCCTGGCCGGGCGCTCGCCCAGTTACATCGCCCGCCAGCTCAACGACTTCAAACAGAACGCCCGGACCGGGACCATGGCCCCCCTCATGGTCCCTGTCGTCGCCAAGATGACGCCCGAGGACATGCTCGACATCTCGGCCTACATCGCGTCCCTGCCGCCGGGCTGAAGCGGCGACGCCGCGCACCGACGATCTGCTTTCGCGCAATTCCGATTCTCACGATCCCGGGAGGACGCGAGGGGCCGTGTCCCCGGCCGGGGAACCGGACCGCAGGCAAGGCGTTCGGGGGTGCGCTGGAGGTCAGGCCTTAGACAAGGAGAGCCCCATGATCCGGACATTCGCAGCGCTGGCGGCGCTCGCCGTCGTCCCGACGGTCGCCGCCGCCCAGACCTACGCCCCGTCAACCTTCACCGACCCGTCCGCGGTGACCGTCCTGGGCCAACGCCCCGACTCCTACGCCATCGTGGTCAACGTCGCGGGCAAGACCCCCGCCCTGGTGAGCCGCGAGATTTGGGAGGCGGCCTACACCGCCTGCGAGCGGGCCCCGCTGACCGGCAACGCCATGGATCTCAGGGTCGAGTCGATGCAGGCGTGCGTGACCCAGGCCCGGTGGGACGCGTCGGCCCAATACCGCCGCATCCTGGACCGGCAAGGCGCCTATGGGCGCGTCTACCAGACCGCGCTCCGGTAGACGCGCCTGGACCCGCAGCCGAGCTCGGGGCGCCGGACCACCGGCGCCCCTTTCCTCATTCGTCTCAGCTGTTGGCCAGATAGGCCCAGACCAACGCCCCCGCGGCGAGCACGACGAAGATCGCGCCAGCGGTCCAGGCGTCGACGCCTAGGTCCCGGCCCCTTAGCTTGGGCCTCGGCTTGGGCCTCGCAGGATCCGGGCCGGGCCTCAGCCGGCTCATCACCCGCGCCAGTTCCGCCTGGTATTCGGGATCGCGGCTCATGGTTGCGGGGCTCGGGGAGAGCAGACGCGACAGGCGGCCACGTCGAACCGCCGCAGCGTCCGGGCCCTGGCGAAGGCGTCATCGTATTCGAACGGCCCCAGCCACTCGTCGCTGGCCCGGGTCGCGGGGGTGTGCGCGCCGACGCCGAACCGGCAGTACCGGCAGGCCCCGTGGTGGACCACCGCCCGGTCACGGCGCCAGTTGTGATAGACGTAGAACTCTCGCAAGCCACTTCCCCCGCCACCGCAGCGGTGTTCTCCGGCCGCCCGGTTGCCGCGGCGTGAACGGACGGAGTGAACGCTCGAGCAACCAAAAGCCCGTCGCATCGGACCTATTGGCAAGGCGAAGCTGGGCCGATCCGCCAGCCGCCGGGAGGGCGTGACTCGGGGTCAGACCTTGTCGCGCATCGTCCGGCGCGCCGCTCCTAGTCGGCCAGTTCCTTGAAGGAGATACGGGTGGTGGTTCCGCTGGTCGCGCGGCCGACGATGCTGGCTTCGCTCGCCTTCTCGGCCCGGAAGGTCGGGACGCCCCGAAAGCTCAGGTGCAGCTTCGAGTAGGTCACCGGCCACTCGCCCATACCGGCGAGTTCGTCATGGTCGGCCGGGTCGGCGATAATCGAAATCGGATGCATGTGCCGTTGCGCCAGGCGCTTCAAGGCGGCGTCGAAGAGCTCGATCACGGACATAAATCCGCTCCCTACTGATACTGTCAGCCCCCGGACGGACGCTGCAGGCGGAAGGGGGCGCAAATGGGGCGAAGGGCCCGCTCTGGCCTGTCGGTTCGCCGGGTCAGCCCTTGTCGCGCATGATCCGGCCCTGGTCGCGTTTCCAGTCGCGGTCCGCTTCGGTCTGGCGCTTGTCGTGGAGCTTCTTGCCCTTGGCCATGGCCAGCTCCAGCTTGGCGCGGCCCTTGTCGTCGAAATAGAGCTTGGTCGGGACGATGGTGCGTCCCTCGCGCTGGATCGCGGCGATCATCTTGTCGATCTGCTTCCTATGCAGCAGCAGCTTCCGGTGCCGGCGCGGCTCGTGGTTGAAGCGGTTGGCCGGGCCGAATTCGGGGATGTAGGCGTTGATCAGCACGATCTCGCGCCCCTCCGCCGAGGCGTAGGATTCGGCGATGTTGGCGCGGCCCAGGCGCAGGGCTTTGACCTCGCTGCCGGTCAGCATGATGCCGGCCTCGACCGTGTCCTCGAGGAAGTAGTCGAACCGGGCGCGCCGGTTCTCGGCGATCAGCTTCGGCGCCGAGATCGGCTTCTTGGGGGTCTCGGTCATCGGTTGGTCAGGCCGGCTTCGCGCATGGCCTCGCGGATGGCGGGCCGCACGGCCTCGGCGCAGGCGGTCACCGGCAGGCGCACGTCCTCGCTGCACAGGCCCAGCACCGCCATGGCGTACTTGGTCGGCGAGGGGCTGGCGTCCAGGAACAGGGCCTTGTGCAGGCGCATCAGCTGGTCTTGGCGCGCCAGGGCCGCGGCGAAGTCCCCGCTCAAGGCCGCCTCGATCAGGGCGACGAAGGGCTCGGGCGCCACGTTGGAGGTCACCGAGATGCAGCCGTGGCCGCCGTGGGCGATGTAGCCCAGGGCCGACAGGTCGTCCCCGGACAGCATGACGAAGTCCGGGCCGCACTCCAGCCGCATCAGGCTGGCCCGGCCCATGTCGCCGGTCGCGTCCTTGACCCCGACGATGTTGGGCAGGCGCGACAGCCGCGCCACCGTCTCGTTGGAGATGTCGACGCTGGTGCGGCTGGGCACGTTGTAGACCAGGATCGGCAGCTGCACCGCCGCGTCGAGGGCGGCGAAATGCTGGTACAGCCCCTCCTGGCTCGGCCGGTTGTAGTAGGGCGCGACCACCAGGGCCCCGTCGGCGCCCACCGCCTTGGCGTAACGCGCCAGTTCGATGGCCTCCTCGGTGGAGTTGGAGCCCGCGCCGGCGATGACCGGAACCCGGCCCGCCGCGGTCTGGACACAGATCTCGACCACCCTGCGGTGCTCGTCGTGGCTGAGGGTGGCGGTCTCGCCGGTGGTGCCGACCGGCACCACCCCCCCGACGCCGGCGGCGATCTGGCGTTCGACCAGGCGGCGGAAGGCGTCCTCGTCCACCGCCCCGTCCCGGAAGGGTGTGACGAGGGCGGGAATGGCGCCGCGGAACAGAGGCTTGGACATGGACGGATGAGCCTTGACGTTCACCGCAGCTTAAGACGACGCGGTTCTCTGGTGTGACAATTGGTTGGCGCGACGGAGAATATCGGTCTGCAGCGCTTGCCCGCAACAGCGGTCTCGCCCACGCTCGATTCGGGGCGTCCGCTGCGAACGAAGTGTGGTGGTTGCGATGACGACGCGTAAGGCCTGGATCCTCAAGACGGCGGCGGCCGGCGCCCTGGCGCTGAGCTGCGCCCGGGCCGACGCCCAGGCCCCCGCGGCGTCCCCCGCCCCGCCGCCCGCCTTTGGCGCGCCAGCCCCCTACCAGCCCAGCGCCGCCCTCCTCAACCCCACCGACGCGCAGCGGCTGCGCCAGGCGATCGACGCGGCCCAGGCGGGCGACACCGACCAGGCGCGCAGCCTGGCCGCGAGCCTGACCGACGCCACCGCCCGCAAGCTGGTGCTGTGGACCTCGATCGATTCGGCCGGGAGCAACCTCGGCTTCTTCGACCTCGATTCGGCCCGCCGCGACCTGTGGGGCTGGCCTCGCGCGGCCCGGCGCCAGAGCGCGGCCGAGCGTTCGCTCGAACAGGCGAGCCTCGCCCCACAGCGGATCGTCGACTGGTTCGAGGGCAAGGACCCGGACACCCCGGAAGGGGCGATGGCCCTGGCCTCGGCCTACCAGCAGCTCGGCCGCATCCCCGACGCCCAGACCCTGATCCGCCGCTTCTGGCGCGACAAGCCGTTCGAGGCCGACGCCCAGGCCAGGATGCTGGCGCGGTTCGGCGCCTACCTGACCCCCGACGACTACGCCAAGCGGCTCGACCTGCTGCTCTATGGCCCTCAGGGGCCGGCGGCCAAGGCGCTGCTGGACCTCGTCGCCCCCGACGTGCGGGCCCTGGCCGACGCGCGCATCGCGCTGCGCGCCAACCGCGACGACGCCAACACCCTGGCGGCCCAGGTGCCCGCGAACCTGCAGAACGAGCCGGCGCTGGCGTTCGAGCGGGCGCGCTACCTGCGCAAGCGAAACCTCGACGCGGCCGCCGCCGGCTTGGTGCGGAACTTCCCCGCCCCGCCCCCCGGCTACGACGACGCCGCCAACCTGATCTGGGCCGAGCGGCGGGCGCTCTTGCAGTCGCTGATGCGCTCGGGCGATTTCCGGGGCGCCTATGCGGCGGCCACCAACCACGGCCTGCCCTACAGCGAGAACTATACCGAGGCGGAGTTCTTCGCGGGGTACCTCGCCCTCAAGAAGCTGAACGACCCGGTCGCGGCCCAGCAGCACTTCGAGAACATCCGCAAGGCCGGTTCTTCGCCAATCACCCTGGGGCGGGCCTTGTACTGGGCCGGCCGGGCGGCCGAGGCCCGCGGCGACATGGCCGCCGCCCAAGCCTATTGGGCCGAGGGCGGCAAGTATTACACCGCCTTCTACGGCCAACTGGCCGCCGAGCGGGCCGGACAGACCACCATCAGCCTGCCGCCCGACCCGGTCCCCACCGCCGCCGACCGCGCCCGCTTCGAGGGCCGCGACCTGGTGCGCGCCGCGCGGATGCTGGCCGACGCCGGCGAGCGCGACCTGTACCGCACCTTCGTCCTGGCCCTGGACGACACCCTGCCCTCGGCCGACGAGCTGGCCCTGCTGGTCGACATGACCCGACTGTACGGCGACCAGGACCTGGCCATGCGCGTGGTCCGCGCCGGGGCGGTGCGCGGCCTCTACCTGCCCGAGCGCGGCTATCCGGTCCGCGCCGTACCCGCCGTCAGCGGAGCCCCCGAGCCGGCCCTGGTCCACGCCATCGTACGCCAGGAGAGCGGCTTCGACCCCGGCGTGCGCTCGGGCGTGGGCGCGCGGGGCATGATGCAGCTGATGCCGGCCACGGCCTCGACCGTCGCCCGCAAGCTGGGGGTGGGCTATTCGGCCGACCGGCTGAACGATCCCGAATACAACATGCAGTTGGGCTCGGCCTATCTGGGCGAGCTGGTCCAGACCTTCTCGGGCTCGTACCTGATGGCCGCGGCCGGCTATAACGCCGGGCCCGGACGCCCGCCGCAGTGGGCGGCCGACTGCGGCGACCCGCGCGGCGGGACCACCGACCCCGCCGACTTCATCGAGTGCATCCCCTTCGCCGAGACCCGCAACTACGTCATGCGGATCATGGAGGCGGTGCAGGTCTACCGCGCCCGCATGAACGGCGGCACCGCGCCGCTCACCGCCATGGCCGACCTGAAGCGCGGCCAGTGGGGCGTCGCCCCGCCCGCGGCCGTGCCCTACACCATCGCCACCATCGGCCAGACCCCGTTCGAAGCCGCCCCGCCCGCGGCCGTGGGAATCCCCTACGCCCAGCTAGCCCAGCGCGACGCCCTCGTGCGGCGGGCCGCCGAGCAGAGCGCGAGCGAACAGCGACGGATCGACGTTGCCGCCCGAGGCGACGACAAGCGCGGTAAGGCCGCCAAGGTCAAGGCGACCGGAAAGAAGAGCAGCAAGGCCAAGGCTCCCGCCCGGCTCAAGAACAAGGCGAAGGTGACGAAAGCCAAAGCCAAGAGCGTCAAGAGCAGCGCCATCCGACACCGCAAGGCCAGCTGACAACAGCCGCCGGTTGATCGCGAAGGTCAGCTCGCCGGGCATGGGCGACAGCAGGGCGTCGCTGATGCTGTTGCGGCCCGGCGGGTTCGACAGGCGCTCCCCCGCCGCCAGGCTGCGGGCGTGGTCGTCGAAACCCTCCGGCTCGACCGAATGGATCGCGGTCGCGGGCGAAAGGGCCTCGAAGGCCAGAGCGACCCCGGCGATCAGCCCGCCCCCCGAGACCGGGCACAGCAATACGTCGGCCGCCGCGCCGATCCCGGCCAGCTGGCGGGCCGCCTCCAGCCCCACCGTGCCCTGGCCGGCGATGACGTAGGGGTCGTCGAAGGACGGCACCACCACCGCCCCGCGCCCGGCGGCGATGGCCGCGGCGATCGCCTCGCGGGATTCGGTGAAGCGGTCGTAGAACACCACCTCGGCGCCCAGGGCGCGCGTGCCTTCGACCTTCACCGCCGGCGCGTCCGACGGCATGACGATCACCGCGGGGCAGCCAACCAGCCGAGCGGCTTCGGCCACCCCCTGGGCATGGTTGCCGGAGGAGAAGGCGACCACGCCGGCCCCCCGCTCGGCCGCGTCCAGCCGCGACAGGCGGTTGTAGGCGCCGCGGAACTTGAACGACCCTGTCCGCTGCAGCGGCTCGGCCTTGACGAACACCCGTCCCCCGGCCGCGGCGTCCAGGGCGTCGGCGCGCAGCAGGGGCGTGACGACGGCGAGGCCCTCGAGCCTGTCGGCCGCGTCCAGCACGTCGTCGAAGGTCGGGAGCGGCCCCAAGGTCAGGCGACCAGCAGGCCGTCGAACAGGCTGTCCAGCATCAGCGCCTTCAGCCGCTCGGGGGTCTCGGTCCACTGGAACTGGGGCTGGGTGATGAGGAGCGACACCAGGCCATGGGCGGCGCTCCACGACAGCTGGGCGGCGGCGGCGGGGTCGCCGCGCAGGCGTCCGGCCTGGGCCACCGCGCCGACCGCCGCGACGAAGCGCTCGAAACAGCGCATCCCCAGGAGCTGGATCGCCACCCGCTTGTCTTCCGAGAGCACCCCCGGAGGACTGGCGAACACCAGCTGGTAGGCGTTGGGGTTGGCCAGGCCGAACTGCATGTAAGCCTCCAGCATCTTGCGCACCCGCGCCACCGGCTCCAGCGGCAGGTCGCCGATGGCGTCGTTCTGGGCGATCAGCTGGGCGAAGGCCTCCTCGCAGATCTCGAGCAGGATCTCGCTCTTGTCGCGGAAGTGCATGTAGAGGGCGGTGGAGGAGACCCCCACCTCGTCGGCGATCTTGCGGATGGTGGCGCCGTGATAGCCTTCGCGGACGAAGATGCGTTCGGCCGCGTGCAGGATTTCGCCGCGGCGCAGGTGCCCGGCGCCCTTGGCCTTGCGGGCCGATTTCACGATCTTTTCGCCGACGGCGCCCACTCGGTCCCCCACTCAAGCCCGAAACGCGGGCCCGCCGTTCACCTAGCAGGCAAAGGCGAGGCGGATAAGAGGCGATACCTTCCCCGCCCCGGGAGGAGGGAAGACACACCGGTTGCCGCATGGTCCCGCCCGCCTTAAAGCCGGGGCCGTGAACCCCGCCCTCGCCCCCGAACCCCGCGCCTTACGCACCCGGTCCTGGGGCGACTACGCCCTGCTGGACAGTGGGAACGGGCGCAAGCTGGAGCGCTACGGCCGCTTCACCGTGGTCCGGCCCGAGCCGCAGTGCTGGTGGGCCCCGCGGCTGCCGCAAGCCGCCTGGGACAAGGCCGACGCGGTGTTCGACCCCACCCCCGCCGACGAGGACGACGGCCGCTGGCGCTTCTCGGGCCGGCCGCCGGAGAGTTTCCCCCTCAGCTGGGGGCCGGCGCGGTTCCACGCCCGCTTCACCGCCTTCCGCCACCTCGCCTTCTTCCCCGAACAGGCCGCCAACTGGGCCTGGCTGCAGGAGGCGGTCGCCGCGCCCAAGGCTTCGACCGAACCGCCGCGGGTGCTGAACCTGTTCGGCTACACCGGCGTCGCCAGCCTGGTGATGGCCGCGGCCGGGGCGCACGTCACCCACGTGGACGCCTCCAAGAAGGCGATCGGCTGGGCCCGGGAGAACTCCACCCTGTCGGGCCTGGACGACCGGCCCATCCGCTGGATCTGCGAGGACGCCCGCAAATACCTGGCCCGCGAGGTCCGCCGCGGCTCGAAATACGAGGGGATCGTGCTCGATCCGCCCAAGTACGGGCGCGGCCCCGGCGGCGAGGTGTGGCGGCTGTTCGAGGACCTGCCCGAACTGATGGCCCTGTGCGCCGAGCTCTTGAGCCCGAACGCCCGCTTCCTGCTGCTCAACGCCTATGCCGAGCGCATCTCGGGCCTGTCCCTCGCCCACCTGACGGCCGGCGTTCTGCCGGGCCGCGGCGGCATGGTGGACTGGGGCGAGTTGGACCTGTCCGAGGACGGTGAAGGCCGCGAGATCGGCCTGTCCTTCTTCGCCCGCTGGCGCTGCGCATGACCGCGCGGCAGATCACCTCGCTGGCCAACCCCACGGTCAAGGCGGTGCGCGCCCTGCATATGCGCAAGGACCGCGAGGAGACCGGGCTATTCCTCGCCGAAGGCCTGAAGATCGTGGCCGAAGCCTTTGAGTTAGGACGCAAACCTAGCATTCTCATGTACGGCCCAGAGGCCGCCTCTCATCCCCTGCTCCAGCGCATCGCGGCGGTCAGCGGCGAGGTGCTCGAGGTCGGCCGCGACATCCTCGAGAAGGTCTCGCGCCGCGACAATCCGCAGACGGTGGTCGGGGTGTTCGAACAGGTCTTCATGCCCCTGGCCGCGCTGAAGCCGGACGCCGCGACGTGCTGGGTGGCGCTGCAGGCGGTGCGCGACCCGGGCAACCTGGGGACCATAATCCGCACCGCCGACGCGGCCGGCTGCGGCGGGGTGATCCTGGTCGGCGACTGCTGCGACCCCTATTCGGTGGAGGCGGTGCGGGCGACCATGGGCTCGATCTTCGCCGTCCCCCTGTTCAAGGCCACGGTGGCGGAGTTCCTGGCCTGGCGGGCGGGGTGGCCGGGCGCGGTGGTCGGCACCCTCTTGACCGCCACGGTCACCCACTCGGACGCCGACTACCGCCGGCCGACCATGATCCTGATGGGCAACGAACAGGCCGGCCTGCCGCCGGACCTGGCCGCCGCCTGCGACGTCAACGTCAAGATCCCCATGCGCGGTCGGGCCGACAGCCTGAACCTGTCGGTGGCCACGGGGATCATGATCTACGCCGCCACCGCATGAACCTGGTGCGCGAAGGGTGGACCGGACGAATCGGGGCCGGGCTGGGCGTGGCCTGCGCGGCTGGCGCCGGGCTGGTCTCGGCCGTCGGCCTGCTCGGCGCGGTGTCGGGCTGGGCCGACGCGGCCAACCACTTCGCCCCCGTCTGGCTGGTGGCCGGATGGGTCGGCGCGGCCCTGGTCGCGGTCTGCTTGCGCCGCGGCCGCCTGCGCACCGCCGCCCTGGCCAGCGCCGCCGTGGCGGTGGTGGCGAGCGGCGCGCCCATGGTCGCCGAGATGGTGCGGACCGGGCGCGAGGCGCCGCCGCCGGGCAACCTCGTCATCCTGACCTTCAACCGCTGGTGGGACAGCACGGACCTGCCGCCCCAGGTGGCGATGATCCGCGCCTCGGGCGCCGACATCGTCGCCCTGCAGGAGGTTTACGGCTTCGAGCAGACGGCCCAGCGCGACCTGCGCGAGCTTTATCCCTACCAGGTGTACTGCCACCCGGGCTGCAACACCGCGATCCTGTCAAAGCGACCCGTCCTGGCCAGCGGCCAGGAGGACCTGGTCCATTGGCCCGGCAGCACCAGCCTTGTCTGGGTGAGGACGACGGCGCCGGACGGCAGGCCGGTGACCCTGGCCACGGTCCACCCCTTGTGGCCGATCCCGCCGTGGATCCAGCGCGGCCAGCGGGGCCATATCGCCGATCTGGTGGCGAAGCTGCCCGTGGACGAGACCGTCCTGGTCGGCGACTTCAACCTGACGCCCTGGTCGTTCGCGATGCGCAAGATGGAGCCGACGCTCCTGCCCCTCACCCGCCGCACCCACGGCCTGCTGACCTTTCCCGCCACCTGGCCGGTCCCCTTCCTGGCGCTCGACCAGGTGTTCGCCGCCCCGGCGTGGAAGACGGTCAGGATCGACCGCCTGCCCCGGGCGGCCTCGGACCACTATCCGGTGCGGGTGGAGCTGAAGCGGTGATCTTCATCCCTCCCCCTTGTGGGGAGGGATAAGGACGCTCACGTTCCCCGCGGCTTGGCCCGTGTCGTCGGCGCCGCCGCCACCGGGTCCTCCGGCCAGGAATGGCGCGGGTAGCGGCCCTTCATCTCGGTGCGCACATCCTTCCATGAGCCGCGCCAGAAGCCGGGCAGGTCCTTGGTCACCTGGACCGGGCGGTGGGCCGGCGACAGCAGGGCCAGGGTGAGCGCGACCCGGCCGCGGGCCAGGGCCGGGTGCTCGGCCAGGCCAAACAACTCCTGCACGCGGACCTCGACGCGGGGCCCGCCCTCGGCGGCGTAGTCGATGGCGAAGCTGGAGCCGGTGGGGGCGGTGAACCGGGGCGGGGCGTCGCGGTCCAGCGTCCGCTGCTGCTCCCACGGGACCAGGGCGCGGACGGCGTCGTCCAGCGCGTCGGCGCGGACCTGACCCAGGGCCGTGCGGCCCTCCAGCAGGGGGACGAGCCAGTCGTCCAGGCGTTCGATCAGGGTCGCGTCGGAGAGGTCCGGCCAGGCGTCGGGGGCGAAGGTCCGCAGGAAGGCGATGCGGGCGCGGAAAGCCGTCGTGGCCTCGCTCCACGACAGGGCGAACAGCCCCTCGCGGCGGACCTGGCTGAGCAGGGCGGCGGCCACCAGGGCGGGGTCGGGTTTGTCGATGGCCCGCTCGTCGAGGATCAGGCTCCCCAGGCGCCGGATGCGGGTGGCGCGCAGCTTGCCGCCGGCGGCGGGCTCCAGCCGGTCCTCGGTCTCGATGGCGTGGGCGAAGGCGGCCTCCAGCTCGGCCGGGTCGAGGGGGGCGGCCAGGAGGATGCGGTCGCGGGCGGCGCCGCCCCCCAGTTCGCCCACCGCCAGCCACGGCTCGCGGGCGAGCGAATCGTGGGGCTCGAGGAAGACGCCGCGGCCGCTGGCCAGGCGGTATTCGCCGGGCTTGCCGCGGGCCTTGGCGATCCGTTCGGGGTAGGCGGCGGCCAGCAGCAGGCCGTCGCCGACGGGTTCTCCCCTGCCCTTGCCGGCGGCTCTGGCCCAGCGCTCGGCCAGGGCGCGGGCGTCGCGGGCCCGCTGGCCCCGGTCGGCCTCGAACCGCTCCAGCCGGTCGGACAGGCTGGCGGCGGTCCCGCCCAGGCCGCGCTCGGACAGCACTGCGGCGATGCTCGCAGCCCGATCCGCCGAGCCCGAGGCGGCGCCAACCGCCACCATATGCGCCAACCGCGGCGGCAGCGGCAGGCGCGCCAGGAGCCGGCCGTGGGGGGTCAGCGCGCCGCGGCCGTCCAGGGCCTCCAGCCGCTCCAGCAGGGCGCGGGCCTCGGCGTAGGCGCCGGCCGGCGGCTGGTCGAGCAAGGCCAGGGCGGCCGGGTCCTTGGCGCCCCACTGCGCCAGGGCCAGGGCGAAGCCGGAGAGGTCGGTCTCCAGGATCTCCGGGCGGGCGAAGGCCGGCAGGGCCCGGGTCTCCGGCTCGTCCCACAGGCGGTAGCAGACGCCCGGTTCGGTGCGTCCCGCACGCCCCCGGCGCTGGTCGGCGGCGGCCTGGGACACCCGCACCGTCTCCAGCCGGGTCAGGCCGCTGGCCGGGTCGTAGCGCGGGACACGGGCGAACCCGCCGTCGACCACCACCCGCACCCCCTCGATGGTCAGGCTGGTCTCGGCGATCGAGGTGGCCAGCACCACCTTGCGGCGGCCCGGCGGAGGTGGCGCTATGGCCCGGTCCTGCTCGGCCGGATCCAGGGCGCCGTACAGGGGGGCCAGGACGGCGCCCTGCGGCAGGCGCTCGGCCAGCAGGGCCTCGACGCGGCGGATCTCGCCCTGGCCGGGGAGGAAGACCAGGATGCCGCCTGCCTCTTCCGCCAGGGCCTTCCTCACCGCGCGGGCGACCTGGTCCTCCAGCCGGGCGGCGGGGTCGCGGCCGAGGTGGCGGGTCTCCACCGGCCAGGCCCGGCCCTCCGAGCGGACCACCGGGGCGTCCCCCAGCAGTGACGCGACGCGGGCGCCGTCGAGGGTGGCCGACATAACGAGCAGGCGCAGGTCGTCGCGCAGGACCGCCTGCGCGTCGCGGGCGAAGGCCAGGCCTAGGTCGGCGTCGAGGCTGCGTTCGTGGAACTCGTCGAACAGCACCGCGGCCACGCCCTCCAGGCCGGGGTCGTCCAGGATCATGCGGGTGAAGACGCCCTCGGTGACCACTTCGACGCGGGTGCCGGCCGAGACCCTGGACTGCATTCGCACGCGAAAGCCGACCCGTTCGCCGACGGGCTCGCCCAGGGTCGACGCCATGCGGGCCGCCGCCGCGCGGGCGGCCAGGCGCCGGGGCTCCAGCACGATGATGCGGCGGCCCGCCACCCAGGGCTCGTCCATCAGGGCCAGGGGGACCACGGTGGTCTTGCCGGCCCCCGGCGGCGCCACCAGCACCGCGGCGGTGCGCGCCGCCAGCGCCGCCTTCAGCGGCTCAAGCGCGTCATGGATGGGAAGCTGGGTCACGCGTCCGCACTAACGGTCATCTCGGACGGCCTGCAAGGCCGATCCGGGATGACCGGACAAGGCTACTCCGCCGCGGCCGCGGCCTCGTGGTAGCGGGAGTGGCGGTAGGCGTAGGCGAAGTAGACCACCAGGCCGATCGCCATCCAGATGAACAACCGCAGCCAGGTCGGCGCCGGCAGGCCGCTGATGAGGAAGATGCAGCCGGCCACGCCCAGGGGGGCGGTGACCCACACCAGCGGGGTCTTGAAGCTGCGCGGCAGGCCCGGCTCCTTGATTCGCAGATAAAGGACGCCGCCGCAGATCAGGGCGAAGGCCAGGAGGGTGCCCATGGAGACCAGCTCGCCCAGCACCGCGATCGGGAACAGCCCCGCCACAAGGCCGGCGGCGACCGAGGTGATGACCGTGCCCCAGATCGGGGTGCGGGTCTTGGGGCTGACCGTGCCGAACATCGGCGGCAGCAGGTGGTCGCGGGCCATGGAATAGAAGATCCGCGACTGGCCGTAGAGCAGCGACAGGATGGTCGAACCCAGACCGACGGCCACGGCGATGTTCACCGTCTGGCGCAGCCAGCCCATGCCGGGAATGGCGCCCAGCGCGATGGCCACCGGCGCCTCGTTGTTAAGGCTGGCGTAGGGGGCCAGGCCGGTGATGACCAGGGACATCAGGATGTAGAGCACCGTGCAGATGCCCAGGGAGGCGAGGATGCCGATGGGCATGTCGCGCTGCGGGTTCTTAGCTTCCTGGGCGGCGGTCGAGACGCTCTCGAAGCCGATGTAGGCGAAGAAGATCACGCCGGCGGCGGTGAGCACGCCGGGCAGGCCGAAGTGCCCCAGGGAATCGGTTGGGGTCGGCGGGATCCGGGTGGGGACCAGGGGATGCCACAGCTCGGGGTTCACGTGGCCGAAGCCGACGGCGATCACCGCCAGCACCACCATGATCTTGAGGCTGACGATGACGTTGTTGACCGTGGCGCTCTGGGTGATGCCGGTGATCAGGAGGCCGCCCATCAGGCAGACGATGGCCACCGCCGGCACGTTCAGGAAAGCGCCGGTCGCGACCAGGTGGCTGCCGTCGAAGGTGTAGGGCGCCGAGCTCCAGGCGTGGGGCAGCCCCAGGCCGAAGCCCTGCAGCATGTCGTTGAAGTGCCCCGACCATCCGGCGGCCACGGTGGCGGCGGCCAGGCCGTACTCCAGGATCAGGTCCCAGGCGATCAGCCAGGCGATGAACTCGCCCAGGGTGGCGTAGGTGTAGGTGTAGGCCGAGCCCGAGACCGGGATCATCGAGGCCAGCTCGGCGTAGCACATGGCGGCGAAGGCGCAGACGACGCCCGCCAGGACGAAGGACAACACGATGGCGGGTCCGGCGTTGATCGCCGCCTGCTGCCCGGTCAGCACGAAGATGCCGGCGCCGATGACGCCGCCGATCCCCAGCAGAGTCAGCGACCCAGGCCCCAGCCCGCGCTTGAGGGTGTGCTCGCCTTCCTCGGTGGCCTGGGCGAGGAGGGCCGCAATCGGCTTCTTGGCGAAGAGTTTGTTCACGGCGTTGTCCCCTGCCCGGCCCAGGCCCCCCAAGGCCGCCGACGGGGGAACATAGACAGGCCCGCGGGAGCTTCGCAACGGCCATAGCCTGGGACGTCACGCTCCCTTCTCCCGGCGCCCGAGATGAACAAGTCTCGACAGACCGCCGCGGAAGGCGCGAATTGTCCTCCGTCGGCATTTCAGGCTTGAAATGCTGGAGTCACGACCTTTTGACATGACGGTTTTATGAGCCCCCCCATGGACGACGCCGCCAACGCAGCCAACTCCCCGGCCTCGCCCGCGCCGGCGCGCATCGTCGTGGTCGACGACGACCCCGGCATCCGCGACGTGGTGCACGATTTCCTCAGTCGTCACGGCTACGAGGTGGAGACGGCCCCGGACGCCGCCGGACTGAACCGGGCCCTGGCCCGGGGCCATGTCGACCTTGTGGTGCTCGACGTGATGCTGCCGGGCGAAGACGGGCTGGCGGTGTGCAAGCGGCTGGCGGCCTCGGACGGGCCGGCGGTGATCATGCTCTCCGCCATGGGCGAGGAGACCGACCGCATCGTCGGCCTGGAGCTCGGCGCCGACGACTACCTGCCCAAGCCCTGCAACCCGCGCGAGTTGCTGGCCCGGGTCCGTGCGGTCCTGCGCCGCCGCGGAGAACCTTCCCGTCCCGATACCCAGCTCGGCGCCCAGTGCGAGTTCGGCGGCTGGCGGCTGGACCTGGTCCGGCGCGAGCTGCGCTCCCCCGACGGGGTGGTGGTCAACCTCTCGGGCGGCGAGTTCTCGCTCCTGCGCGCCTTCGTCGAGCGGCCGCAACGGGTGCTGACCCGCGACCAGCTGCTCGACCTCGCCCGCGGCCCCGACAGCGACGCCTACGACCGGGCCATCGACGTGCAGATCAGCCGGCTGCGGCGCAAGCTCGACGACGGCGGCTCCTCGGCGGAGCTGATCCGCACGG
Organism: Caulobacteraceae bacterium; assembly: GCA_035493215.1. GTDB lineage: Bacteria > Pseudomonadota > Alphaproteobacteria > Caulobacterales > Caulobacteraceae > NCED01. Next base: position 51,248 of record DATJIO010000006.1, on the reverse strand, counting down.
TGCGCAACGAAGGCTATATGTTCATGGCCAAGGTCAACCGCCGATGAGCGAGGTCCCGGCCGACACCAAGCGCGTCGGCGTGTGGCCCAGCGCCTCGCTGTTCGCACAGGTGTTGGCCCTGGTGATGCTGAGCGTGATCGCCTCCCAGGCGCTGAACACCTGGATCGTGTTCCATTCGCCCACCTCCCCCCCCGACATCTACCAGATCGTCGAGGTGGCCGCGGCCCTTAAGGGGCAGGAGCGGGTCGAGACCGCGAACGGCCGCCCGCTGATCCGCCGCTACGTCCGCGCCGCCGACGCGCCGAAGCAGGGCGACCAGCGGCTGGAGCGCTTCATGGCCGAGGAGTTCGCCCAGCGCCTCGGCGCGCCCATCGCCAACGTCCACATGCTGGTCATGCTCGACCAGCGCAACACCACCCGGCAGACGGTGGGCCTGGTGCGCCGGCTGCTGGTCGGGCGGGGCCTGCGGCACGGAGACGCCAACTTCATCGTCGGTCCGTTCGAGATCGGCGTGCAGCAGCCGGACGGGCGCTGGCTGGTGGTCGAGCCGGAACGCCACGGCCTGTTCAGCCCGTGGCAGATGCGGATCCTGAACTGGTTCACCATCACCTCCCTCGCCCTGGTCCCCATAGCCTTCTGGTTCGCGCGGCGACTGGCCGCGCCGATCGCCGCGTTCGCCACGGCCGCAGAACGGCTGGGCCGCGACCCGGGCGCCCCGCCCCTCGTGCTCAAGGGCCCGGCCGAGCTCCGCACCGCCGTGGCCGCCTTCAACGAGATGCAGGACCGCCTGCGCCGCTATGTGCAGGACCGCACGGCCATGATCGGGGCGGTGGCCCACGACCTGCGCACGCCCCTCACCCGCCTGCGCTTCCGCGTCGAGAGCGTGCCCGATCCCCTGCGGGCCAAGATGACCAACGACATGGAGCAGATGGACGCCATGATCGCGGCGACCATGGCCTTCGTGCGCGACGCCACCAAGACCGGCGAGCGGTGCAAGCTGGAGCTGTCGTCCCTGGTCCAGAGCATCGCCGACGAGATGGCCGACACCGGGGCGGACGTGACGGCGGAGACCAACGGCCCGGTGGTGATCGACGGCGACGCGGTGGCGCTGCGCCGGCTGGTCAGCAACCTGCTGGACAATGCGGTGAAGTTCGGCGACCGCGCCCGGGCTCGGGTTTATTCCGAGGACGGAGCCGCCATCATCGAGGTCGACGACGACGGGCCGGGCCTGAACGGGACCGACAAGGAACGGGTGTTCGAGCCCTTCTTCCGCGGCGAGCCCTCGCGCAGTCGCGAGACCGGCGGCGCGGGACTGGGGCTGGCGGTGGTGCGCTCGGTCGCCCGCGCCCACGGCGGCGACGCGACGCTGGAGAACCTCCCCGGCGGCGGCCTGCGGGCCCGCGCCCGCCTGCCGATTTAGGTCTCCCGCCCGCGGGAATGACGGAGATCGAACCTGAGCGTTACAGTCGCGACATCGGATAGACACTTTGGTCGCGTTGGTTGCCCCGCGTCACAACCCAGGCCAGTCAACGAGTCCTCCGCATGCAGAAGACCCTCCTGCTTTCCGCATGCGCCCTGGCGCTCGCGGCCTGCGCCAGCCGGCGCCTGCCGCCGGAATTCGAGGGCGGGCCGGGCGGCGCCGCCCGCCTCGACCTGTTCATCAGCCCCTTCGGCCAGCCGTTCCGCGGCGCACCCGGGGACGCCTACCCGTCGGCCGCCTGGTTCGCCGCGGCCGACACCGACCATGACGGCCGGCTGTCTCCGGCCGAATTCCGGGCCGACGCCCAGGCCTTCTTCCGCAGCCTCGACACCAACCACGACGGCGCCGTCGACGGCTTCGAGACCACGGCCTACGAGCAATCGATGCCTGAGATGACGCCGCAGGTACGCGCCCTGCAGGCCGGCGAAGGCCAGAACCCGAACCTGGCCCGCGGCGAGGGCGGCGGCCGGGGCGGCAGGGGCGGCGGCGGTCGAGGCGGCGGCCGGGGTGGCGGCGGCGGCGGCGGCGGCGGTGGCGGTGGCGGCGGTGGCGGCGGTGGCGGTGGCGGAGCCGGGCGCGGCGCGGTCGGCGGCCGCGACGGGGCGGCCCTATTCTCCTATTTTTTCGATCCGGAGCCGGTGACGGCGGCCGACACCGACTTCAACAGCAAGATCACCCTGGCCGAGACCCTGACCCTGGCCGACAAGCGCTTCGCCCTCCTGGACACCGCCAACGCCGGCTACCTCGCGCTGGCGACCCTGCCCAAGACCCAGGCCCAGGCCCTCGCCGAGGCCCGGGCCAAGAAAGGGGCGACGGAACCGGCGCGGCGCCGGCGTTGAAACAGCTCAGGGGCGCGCCCGCCCCAACCTGCCCAAGGCTGGGCGACTGACCGGATCCGCATGACCTCGACCGCCAACCCCGCCCGCCTCCGCCGCTCCCGCGTGCCGCGCCCCGTGATGGTCGGCGCCGCGGTCGCCATAGCCGCGATCGTCGTGGCGGCCGCCTGGATGCTGCTGCGCCCCAAGGCGGCGGCCGAGCCCTATCGCACCGCGGCCGTCGAACGCGGCGAGATCGTGCGCGCCGTGTCGGCCTCGGGCACGCTCCAGGCCCTGGTGACGGTCCAGGTCGGTTCGCAGCTCTCCGGCCAGGTCAAGGACGTGCTGGTCGATTTCAACACCCCGGTGAAGAAGGGCCAGCTACTGGCCATCGTCGATCCTTCGACCTACCAGTCGCGCGCCGCCCAGTCGGCCGCCGACCTCAATGCGCAGCAGGCGAGCTTGCAGCAGCAACAGGCCGGCCTGACCCAGGCCCAAGCCGACCTGGAACTGAAGCGGCAGAACTACGAGCGGTCCAAGACCCTGACCGAAAAGGGCTATCTGGCCCAGTCGGCCCTCGACCAGGCCGACGCCGACTACAAGAAGGCCCAGGCCGCCATCGGCGTCAGCCGGGCCCAGATCTCGGCCCAGGCGGCGCGGATCGGCCAGTCCCGGGCCTCGCTGGCCGCCAGCGAACTCGACGTCAGCCGCACCCGCATCGTCTCGCCCATCGACGGGGTGGTCGTCAGCCGCGCGGTCGACCCCGGCCAGACCGTGGCCGCTTCGCTGCAGGTCTCGACCCTGTTCCAGATCGCCCAGGACCTGACCAAGCTGCAGGTCAAGATCCTGGTCGACGAGGCCGACATCGGCCAGGTGCGCGAGGGCCTGAGGGTCAACTTCACCGTCGACGCCTTCCCCGACGAGACCTTCAACGGCCTCGTCACCCAGGTGCGCAAGCAGCCCGAGACCCAGGCCAATGTGGTCGCCTATGCGGTGATCGCCGAGGCCGACAACCGCGGCGGCCGGCTGCTGCCGGGCATGACCGCCAACGCCAACATCGTCATCGCCCAGCAGCGCAACGTGCTGAAGGTCCCCTCCGCGGCCCTGCGCTGGCGTCCGGCGGACCAGCCCCTGCCCGTCCGCCAAGGCGGCGGCGGCGGTGGCGGTGGCGGTGGCGGACCTCCCGGCGGCGGCGGTTTCGGCGGCGGCCAGGGCGGCGGCGGGGGCGGCTTCGGCGGGCCTCCGGGCGGCGGCGGCGGCCAGCGCCAGGGCGGCGGCCAGGGCGGGGCTCAGGGCGCGGCCCGGGCCAACGAGCGGCTGTTCGCGGCCCTGGACCTCGACGCCGGCCAGAAGGCCAAGGCCGAGGTGATCCTGGCCGACGCACGCAGGAAGGGCCAGGCGGCCGGTCAGGCCGCCGGCGACGATTTCGCGGCCCGCCGGGCAGCGGTGCAGGCGGCCAATAACGAAGCCTACGACAAGATCGTCCCCCTGCTGAAGCCCGCGCAGAAGACTGCGCTGACGGCTTTCCGCGCCCAGATCGCCCAGGGCGGCGGCCGGGGCCGCGCCGGCGTCGGCGGCTTCACGCAAGGGACCGTCTGGGTGCTCGAGAAGAACAAGCCGGTGGCGATCAACGTCCAGGTCGGCGGCACCGACGGCAGCTCCACCGAGATCCGCGGGGCGGTGAAGGAAGGCCAGGAGCTGATCATCGGCGGCGGCCCCAAGCCCAAGCCCGTCCTGCGTCCGGGCGGAGTCGGCGCTCCGCCCGGAGTCGGCATCCCCGGCGGCGGCGGCGCCCCCGGCGGCAACGTCCGCCGCATCGGCTAGCCCATGATCGACATCAAGGCGCTCACCAAGGTCTACCGGATGGGTGAGGAGGAGGTCTCGGCGCTCGCGGGCGTCGACCTGTTCATCGGCCGCGGCGAGTATGTGGCGGTGGTCGGGCCGTCGGGTTCGGGCAAGTCCTCGCTGATGAACATCCTGGGCGGGCTGGATCGGCCCACGGCGGGGGACTACGGCTTCGAGGGCGAAAGCGTGGGGGGGTTCGACGACGACCAGCTGGCCAGCTTCCGCAACCGGCGCATCGGCTTCGTGTTCCAATCCTTCCAGCTCCTGCCGCGGCTAACCGCCCAGCAGAACGTCGAACTGCCCCTCGTCTACGCCGGCATGACCCCGGCGGAACGGCGCGCACGGGCGTCGGAGTTGCTCGACCGCGTGGGGCTGGGCTCGCGGGTCGGCCACCGTCCGACCCAGCTCTCCGGCGGCCAGCAGCAGCGGGTGGCGATCGCCCGGGCCCTGGCCAACTCGCCGGACCTGCTGCTGGCCGACGAGCCCACCGGCGCACTGGACCAGACCACCGGCCAGGAGGTCCTGGCCCTGTTCGAGACCTTGAACCGCGAGGGACTGACCCTGGTGATCGTCACCCACGACGAGAAGGTCGCCGCCCGCGCCAGCCGTCGGGTGGCCTTCCTCGACGGCAAGATCGTCCGGGACGAACGGAGTGCGGCGGCATGAGACGGGTCGAACTGCTCCGCTTCGCCGCCGGGGCCATCGCCGCCCACCCGATGAGGAGCGCCCTGACCGCGCTGGGCGTGGTCATCGGCGTGGCCGCCGTGGTGATGATGACCTCGATCGGCCTGGGCGCGCAAAAGCAGGTAACCAGCGCCATCTCCGGCCTGGGCACCAACCTGATCGTCATCACCCCCGCCTTCGGACGGCCGGGCGCGGCCGGCCCCGCCCGCCAGGCGGCGGGCGCCGACGCGACCATCTCCGGCGGCGACGCCGACGCCATCCGCGCCCAGGTCGAAGGGGTGATCGCCGTCTCGGCCGCCGTCCGCGGCCAGCAGCAGGTTGTGGCCGAAGGAACCAACTGGAACACCCGGGTGGAAGGTGTGACCCCGGAATACCTGGTCGCCCGCGACCTCGGCCTGTCCGGCGGCCGGATGTTCGACGACGCGGAGGCCAAGCAGGGCAAGAAGGTCGCCATTCTCGGCGCGACCCCGGCCAAGGAACTGTTCCCCGAAGGCAACCCGGTGGGCCAGCGCATCCGCATCGGCGCCGTGCCCTTCGACGTGATCGGGATCCTGACGGCCAAGGGCCAGTCCGGCTTCGGCCAGGACCAGGACGACCTGATCGTCGCGCCCCTACAGGCGGTGCGCTCGCGGGTGGTGGGAGGCCGGCGCTTTCGTGGCGACTCGGTCCAGCAGATCTATGTGAAGGCCGGGCAGTCCGACGACCTCACGCGCATCCAGGAGGACGTCACCAACCTGATGCGCGACCGGCACAAGATTCGCCCCGGAGACGCCGACGACTTCCAGGTGCAGAACCTGGCCTCCATCCTGGAGGCGTCCCAGGCGGCGACCCAGACCTTCACCGTGCTGCTGGCCGCGGTGGCCGCGGTCTCGCTGGTGGTCGGCGGCGTGGGCATCATGAACATCATGCTGGTGGCGGTCACCGAGCGGACCCGCGAGATCGGCCTGCGCATGGCTTTGGGCGCCCGGCGGTCGGACGTGCTGTTCCAGTTCGCCCTCGAAGCCATCACCCTTTCGGTCGCCGGCGGGGTCATCGGCCTGCTGATCGGTTGGGGCGGGGCGGCGCTGATGGCTTTCGCCGGGAAATGGCCCATAGCGGTGGCCGGCTGGGCTGCGCCCTTGTCGATCGGCTTCTCGCTCCTGGTGGGGCTGGTGTTCGGCGCCTACCCCTCCTGGCGCGCCGCCCAACTCGACCCGATCGAGGCCCTGCGGCGGGAGTAGACCTGCCCTCCCGCCGGGAGAGGGGACAGTCCTACCGCCGCGAGGACGCCAGCAGGATGCCCACCACCAGGCCGGCGGCGAAGCAGGCGCCGGCGGAGACGCCCACCGCGGTCAGCGGGCGCTCGGCGACCTGGCCGCGGATCACCTGGCCCTGGTCGGCCGCCCACACCCGGGCGGCGGCGGCGCGCTCTTCAACGGTCTTGCGCAGCTGGGCCGCGGTCTCGGCGGCGCGCTCCTTGGCGCTGCGCCCTTCCGGTCCGTCGTTGGCTTCGAGCGGGTTGTCGCCGGGGGCGTAGTCTTTCGGCGCGTCGGTCATGAATGGCCTCCGTGGAAGGGCGTTTCGGTTGCCTAACACCTACCGGCCCCCGAGGTTCCTGGCTACGGCCAAGCTCATTTCCCTATCAGGCGATGCGCCGCTCGGCGCGCGGCGTGTGGAAGAAAAGCGCCTGTCCGATCAGCGCCTTGACCGCCTCTTCCCGGAACGGCTTGGTGATGAGGAAGGCCGGTTCCGGGCGCTCCCCGGTGAGCAGGTGCTCGGGGAAGGCGGTGATGAAGATCACCGGGATGTCCAGGCTCTGCAGTATGTCGGCGGCGGCGTCCATGCCGTTGGAGCCGTCCGCGAGGCGGATGTCGGCCAGGACCAGGCCCGGCCGGGCATCCACCGCCATCGTCACCGCCTCGTCGCGGGTGGCCGCGACGCCCACCACCCGATGACCCAGTTCGCGCACCAGGCGGGTCAGGTCCAAGGCGATGATCGGCTCGTCCTCGATGATCAGCACGTCGGTGGCCAGCTCGGCCTCCAGCTCGGCCTGGGCCTCCAGAAGCCGGTCGTCGAGCACCTGGGGCGCCACCGCAAGGATTTGGGCCGCCTCCCCCGGATCGAAGGCCTCCATCGCCACCAGCAACAAAGCTGCGCGCCGTTCGGGGTCCATGGTCTGCAAACGATGGTCGGCGCCGAGCTCGCCCGCGCCGCCGGTGGCGGCGCCGGCGCGCATCCGCCAGCTGGCCAACAGGGCCCGGTAGAGGCCGGCGCGCAGCGACAGGTCGGGCTCCAGCCGAACGGAGCCGGCCAGCAGGCCTTCCATCATGGTCTGGACGAGACCGTCGCCCTCCGACTGCGTACCCGTGAGCGCACGCGCAAAGCGTCTTAGATACGGCGCCTGGCGAACGATCTGCTTGGGCATCGTCTCTCCGTACCGGGGCGCCGCGACTGTCCGCACCGGCGCGGCCGGCGGCGGAGCCGGCCGGGTCTTATGGGCTACGGCGAGCAAACGGTCGAGCGGGGCCAAAGTTCCTGAACCTGAAAAGACCAAGCGCCTTCGGCGCGGACCCTTTCAGACCCCCGGTGCAGGAGCAATGCGACGGCGAGGCCCGCTTCAAAATGGCGCAGCTCCCGCTCAGGTTGAGAACCCGAGTCCGCTCTACGGCGTTGATGGAGGACACACGGAGAGTTGAGATGTCCGACGTACCCGACGAACCGGCGCCCGCGGCCCCGACGCCCTACCCTGAGATCACGCCCAATCCCGGCATCGAGGAAGCCCCGCAGACCTCGCCGTCGCCGCAGGAAGACGACACCGGCCGGCCCCATGACAGGAATTCCGGCGGAACCACTCCTCGCGGCTGAGGTTTAATCGCTACGCCTCGAGTGACGGGGCCAGTCGACGACAGGGAGCCGATCATGGCGGAAGGACAAGGGACCAGCGCAAGCCGCGGGACATCGAATCGCGGCTTCGCCTCGATGGACCCGGAAAAGCAACGCGAGATCGCGCGCAAGGGCGGCGAGAGCGTGCCCAACGAGAAGCGCAGCTTCAGCCAGGATCGCGAACTTGCGGCTCAGGCGGGCCGCAAAGGCGGGGAAGCCAGCCAGGGCGCCCGTCGCCGCTCCACGTGAGCGCCCGTCCTCCCGCCCCGGTGGGAGGATGGCCCCCGGCCGGACAAGACGTTTTCCGCTCCGGAGCCGGAGGGCCGACCGACGGCGCCCCCTGCGGAGCCCATGGTTTCTCGGAGCGGCGGTGATGTGCAGCGCCAGCCAAGTTAAACGAGGAATACGGGACGGGGCGTCGCGACGGCGCGGCGGGCTGGAATCGTGAGCGTTCCCGATCCGGGCTGGCGCCATGAGGTGGTCGCCCTGATCCCTGCGCTCCGGGCCTTCGCCTGGTCGCTCAGCCACAACAGCGCGGACGCCGACGACCTGGTCCAGGACACACTTATAAAGGCTTGGACCCACCGCGAGAAGTTTGAGCCCGGCACCAACCTGCGGGCCTGGCTGTTCACGATCCTGCGCAACACCTACTACACCAATACAGTGCGGCGCCGCCGCGAGGTCGCCGACGAGGACGGCAAGCACGCCGCCGCCTTGAGCGCGGGACCCACCCAGGACTGGAGCATGGCCATGCGGGCGCTCCAGGCCGCCCTGAAGCAGCTTCCGGACGAGCATCGCGAAGCCCTGGTCCTGGTGGGGGCGGTGGGACTGACCTACGAGGAGGCGGCCGAGATATGCGGTTGCGCCCTGGGCACCATCAAGAGCCGCGTCAACCGGGCCCGAGCCCGCCTGCTCAAACTGATGGATGCCGAGGAGGCGGCCGACACCTTCGCCGCCGAACGCCTGTTCGCAGCCGTCGAGGTGGAGTGATCAGAAGCCGCGCGCGCCCGGCTTGGGGGCGAACAGCTCTCCGCGCATGAACGCTTCTTCCAGGGCGTCGGCCAGTTGGACCAGACGGTCGGGCAAGGGCCCCGCGGTCAAGCCGTCGAACATTGTCTTGAGTTCGCAACCCAGCTGTTCATGGGCCGCGACCGCCGCCCAATGTGGCGCGACCGGCTTTGCGCTCGTCCCCTGCAGCGACTTCATACGCCCGTCCAGTTCCTGGAAGACTCGGTTAACCAATGCGAGTCCGCTGGCCTATGCCTATCAAGTCTCGACCCTGTTCGTCGAGTCCGTTCGCCCTACGCAGAGGCCCGGGGGCCGAAAGCGTCGTCACAGGGGAACTCATCGCCCCGGCCACGCTTTTTGTTGAGGCGGGCACCCCGAGCCGGAAGGACATCCCCATGAGTATGAACACCACCACCGAACCGCGTAACCACAGCCTGATCTCGGCCGACCGGGTCGAGGGCACATCGGTCTTCAACACCCAGGGCGAGAAGCTCGGTCACGTGGAGGACGTGATGCTCCACAAGGTGACCGGCAAGGTCGCCTATGCGGTGGTGTCTTGCGGCGGCTTCCTCGGCATGGGCGAAAAATACCTGCCGATGCCGTGGTCGCTCCTGACCTACGACACCGACAAGAGCGGTTACGTCATTCCCGCCGACCGCGGCGTGCTGGAAGCCGCCCCGACCTTCGGCGCGGACGAGATGGGCGACGACGACTCCAGCTGGCGCGAACGGGTCCATACCCACTACAACGCGCCGGCCTACTGGGTCTGACACTCTTCGCCCGGCAATGAACGGTGCGAAGGCGCAGGTCTTCGCACCGATTTCGCACGTCCAGATCAGAATATAATTCGAAGATACACTCCAGTTTTGCGTCCATTCTACTTGCTGATTGGGCGGCTCCATCCATAGATTTCATTAACAATTTACGGAACTTTGGCCATGCTCCTCCGGTTGTTCACCGTCACCTAAGCGGAGGACGATCGGCCATGGGCAATCAAGGCAACTACGAAGGCGGGCGCAACGACGCCGACCAGGGCCGCTACGGCGGCGGCCCCGAACACTACGACGAGCGCGGGCACGACCAGGCCCGCAACGCATACCGCGCCCGCGACGACGGCGGCCCCGAACGTGGCGAACAGAGCTACGGCCGCCCCGGGCAATACGCCAACCGCAGTCAGCAGTCCGGCGGCGGCTGGGACGCCGGCCGGGACCGGGACCGGGACCGCCAGGGCCGGCGCGCCGACGACGGCGGCTACGGCGACGGGCCGTCCGGCCAGCGCGACTACGGCGAAGCGTCCAGCCGGCGGGAATATGGCCAGGGCGGCTATCCAATCCGTCCGGGCGGCCGCGACCCCGGCGGCTGGCGCGGCGGTCCGGAGCGGGGTCTGGGCGGCGCGCAGCAGTTCGGCCCGCAGGACTTCTCGCCCTCGGCCCAGCGCTCGCAGTGGCGCGAAGACCAGCGGTACGGCGACCACGGCTCCACCGGCGACAGCTACGGCGCCGCCGGCCGCTCGGGCCAGTACGGCGCCGGCGACCACCCGAGCTACGACCACGAGCCGCACTACCGGCAATGGCGCGACCGGCAACTCGCCAGTCACGACCAGGATTACGCCCGCTGGCGCGACGAGCAGGCCAGACGTTACGACGAGGACTACGGTCAGTGGCGCAGCCAGCGGCACGAGGCCTTCTCGAAGGACTTCCATGCGTGGCGGTCCGATCCGGAGCGCCACCACACCGACGCCGGGACCAGCCCCGCGGTCGGCGACGACAGCCCGACCGGCTCCCGCGGCGACCCTTCGGGCTTGTCTGGAGCCGCCACCGGCGCGCGTGGCGCCCAGGCCGGCCACAGCGGCCCGGCGACGGGGGTCAGCGGCGCGCCCGGCGGCGCCACCGGCTCGGCTGGGATCACCGGCGGCTCGAGCGACGTGGCCGGCTACCCCGGAGCCGGCGCCATGGGCGATGCGGCTGCGGCCCACAACACCAAGCTGTAGGCGACCCCAAGCCTGAAACGGCGCCCGGCGCGGCCCCCGCGCCGGGCGCTTTCCTTGCCTGAAGGCCCCGAATGGACGAGCTGCTGGATTGCGTGGTGGTGGGCGGCGGCCCGGCGGGGCTGACGGCGGCTGTCTACCTCGCCCGCTACCGCCGCCGCTTCCGCCTGATCGACGCTGGCGACAGCCGCGCCCGCCTGATCCCGCTCAGCCGCAACTATCCCGGCTTCCCCGATGGGGTGTCGGGGGAGGACCTACTGGCGCGCATGGGCGACCAGGCTCGTCGCTACGGGGCGCAGGTGCTTTCCGGGTCGGTCGAGACGTTGGAGCGGGCCGAGGGCGGCTTTCGCCTCGTCCTGGCCGATGGGGCGGCGCTGTGGGCCGTCGCGGTGATCCTGGCCACGGGGGTGGTGGAGCACGAGCCCGCCCTGCCCGGCTGCGAGACAGCGGTGAAGCGCGGGCTGATCCGCATCTGCCCCATCTGCGACGGCTATGAGACGGTCGGCAAGTCGGTCGGGGTGATCGGCGCCAGCGACCACGCGGCGGCCGAGGCCCTTTTCATCCGCACCTATTCGGCCGACGTGACCCTGGTGCTGACGGGGCAAGGCCCCGACCTGTCCGACGATCGCCGCCGCGCCCTGGCCGAGGCCGGGATCGAGGTGCTGCGCACGCCGATCGAGCGCGTCCGTCTGGAGAACGGCGCCGTCCGCGCACTGGACGTGGGCGGGCAGGAGCACCGCTTCGACACCGTCTATTCCGCTTTCGGGGTCACCCCCCAATACGCCCTGGCCGACCAGGTCGGAGCGCGCCACGACGAGAATGGCCGCCTCGTCACCGGCGACCACCAGGAGACCTCGGTGGAGGGCCTGTTCGCCGCGGGCGACGTGGTGCGCGGCCTGAACCAGATCGCGGTGGCGACGGGGGAAGCCGCCCTGGCGGCGACAACCATCCACAACCGGGCGCCGAAGGTGTGGGCCTGACCCCTCCCCCGTCCGGGGGAAGGCCGATCAATCGACCTCCGCGAAGCGATAGCCGACCCCCAGTTCGGTCAGGATGACCTTGGGGCGGGCCGGGTCGGCCTCCAGCTTCTGGCGCAACTGGCCGACGAAGACCCGCAGGTACTGCACGTCCTCCACATGGGCGGGGCCCCACACGGCGGTGAGCAACTGGCGGTGGGTCAGGACCTTGCCGCCGCCGGCCGCGAGCTGGGCCAGGAGGTCGTACTCCTTGGGCGACAGCCGCACCGGCTCGCCGGCCCGGGCCACCTGGCGCTTGACCAGGTCGATGTGCAGGCCGCCGACGTCGATCACCGGCTCGGCGCCCGCGCGGCGGATGTGGTGGCGCATGGCCACCCGCAGCCGCGCCAGCAGCTCGCCCACCCCGAACGGCTTTTCCAGGTAGTCGTCGGCGCCGAGGTCCAGGGCCTCGATCTTCTCCAGCTCGCGGTCGCGGGCCGACAGGATGACGATGGGCCCGTCGTAGAAGGCCCGCGCCTGCGCCAGGGCCGCCTTGCCGTCCATGTCGGGCAGGCCGAGGTCCAGCACCACCGCCTCGGGCGGACGGCGGGCGATCTCGCGCAGCCCCTCCGCGGCGGTGTCGGCGCGGACAGGCTCGTAGCCGGCGGCGTCCAGGGCCGGCTTGAGGAAGCGATGGATCTGCGGCTCGTCGTCGACGACGAGAATCCGGGGGCGATGGGCAGTCACAGCAGGTGCTCGTGGGTAGCGATGGCCTTGGGCAGGCTGATCAGGAACCGCGCGCCGCGGCCTTCGTGGACCGGGCTGGCCGCGGCGATCCGCCCGCCCATGGCCTCGACGAAGCCCTTGGCGATGGCCAGGCCCAGCCCAGCCCCCTGCACGGCCCCGCCATGGCGGTCGCTCGGCTGGTCCATGCGGTGGAACTTCTCGAACACGTGCTCTAGGGCCTCGGGAGGGATTCCCGGCCCGTCGTCCTCTACGCTCAGCACCACATGGCCCCGGTCCTCGAAGGCCGCGACCTCGATGGCGCTGGCGTCGGGCGTGTAGGCGATGGCGTTCTCCAAGACGTTGACCAGGGCCTGTTCCAGCAGGCCCGCGTCGGCCTCCACCATCGACAGGCTCTCGGGCGCGTCGCGGCTCAGCCGGCGCGAGCCCAGGCGGCGGACGACCCGCTCAGTGGCGGAGTCCATCACCTCGCGCACGTCGATCATCTCATGGCGCGGGACCAGGGCGCCGCCCTCGACCCGGGTGATGTCGAGCAGTTCGCCGACATAACGGTTCAGCCGCTCGGCCTCCTCGCGCACGCTCTCCAGCAGGTCTGCCCGCACCGGCGGCTCCAGCGACGGCCCGTAGGCGATCAGGGTGGTGGTGGAGCCCAGTATGGTCGACAGCGGCGTGCGCAGGTCGTGACTGATGGAGTTCAGCAGGGCCGAGCGCAGCCGGTCGGACCGCCGTAGCGCCTCGGCCTCCGCCGCCCCGGCGGCGAGCTGAGCGCGCTCGATGGCCACCGCCCCCTGGCGCAGGATCGCGGCGACCATCCCCTCCTCCGCGGCCTTGTGGCGCGAGACGGCCGCCGCCGCCACGCCCGAGCGACCCTGCAGGCCCTCGAGCGGCCAGAAGCTCCAGCCCGCGTCTGCGACCTCGCCGGTCCCTGCGCCGGTGGGGACGCCCTGAGCCCAGGCCTGGCGCGCGGCGGCCAGGGCGGCCGGCGACAGGACCGCCAGGGCCGGAGCGCCGGCCGCCTGCACCAGCCCCCGCCGGCCGGGAAGGAACACCAGGGCCGGCGCCCTCGCAGCGTCGCAGACCGCCTCGGCCAGCACCTGGGCGGCGCCATCCGGGGTGGCGGCGGCCGACAGCCGCTGGCTGGCCTGGAGCAGGGCCCCGACCGTTTCGGCCCGGCGCGCCGCGAGGCTGGCTTGGTCCCGCGCCCGGCCCGCCAGCCAGCCGGTCGCCGCGGCGACGGCGAAGAAGACCGCGTAGGTGAAGACGTCGGCCGGATGGCGGATGGCGAGCGACAGGCGCGGTTCGAGGAAGAAGAGGTTGTAGGTGAGGATGGCCGCGCCGGCTCCGGCCAGGGCGGGCCCCAGCCCGAAGGCCAGGCCGCTCAGCAACACGCCCAGCAGGAAGATCATGGCCAGGTTCGCGCCCTGGCCGGGGCGGTCCGCCAGCACGGCCATCCCGCCCGCCGCCGCGACCAGGGCCAGTGCGCCGAGATAACCGAACGGGCCGGCGCGGGACTTCAGGGGCGGCGTCATGGCCGAAGCCTGCGCCTCCCGGGCGAGCGCGTAAACCGGTCGGGGGCGGGTCCTTATGCGGTCCTTATGCGGCTATGGCGCCTTCGCCGTGGAGACCTGATCCGGCGCCGCCCTAGCCTTGTCCCATGACCACCATCGACGCGACACAGGAGGCCCCTCCCCTCCCCGCCCATGTCGGCCGGTTCTGGCCCCTGGCGATCGGCTCCATCGGCGTGGTGTTCGGCGACATCGGCACAAGCCCGCTCTACGCCTTCCGCCTGGCCCTGGCCCAGGCGACGCACCGCAATCTCGGGCCCGACGACATCATCGGCGTGGTCTCCCTGGCGCTGTGGGCCCTGATCCTGGTGGTCACGGTCAAGTACGTCCTGTTCCTGATGCGCGCCGACAACCGTGGCGAGGGCGGGGTGCTGTCGCTGATGGCCCTAGCCGAGCGGGCGGTGGGCCGGCGCACCCGGCTGATCTTCGTCCTGGGAGTCTGCGGCGCGGCCCTGTTCTACGGCGACGCCGCCATCACCCCGGCGATCTCGGTGCTGTCGGCGGTAGAGGGCCTGCGCTCGGTCCCCGGCCTGGCCGCGCATATTACCGAGCCGGTGGTGCTCGTGATCTCCATAGCTCTGCTCGTGGTGCTGTTTGCGGTCCAATCACGGGGCACGGGGCGAGTCGGCGCGGTGTTCGGCCCCATCACCGCGGTCTGGTTCGTCGCCATAGCCGCGGTGGGCGTGGCTCCGATCCTGCGCGAGCCCGCGGTGCTGCTGGCCTTCAGTCCGCACGAGGCCGTGGGCTTCCTTGTCCGGCATGGCGTCGTCGGCTTCATGGTCCTGGGGTCGGTGTTCCTGACCGTGACCGGGGCCGAAGCCCTGTTCGCCGACATGGGCCACTTCGGGCGCTGGCCGATCCAGGCCTCATGGCTGTGCTTCGTCCTGCCCTGCCTGGCGGTGAACTACCTCGGCCAGGGCGCCTTCGCCCTGACCGCCCTGCACGCCGCCCAGGCGGCCGGAAGACATCTGGGCGACCAGGACTGGTTCTTCCTGATGATCCCGGAACTGGCCCGCCTGCCGATGGTGATCCTGGCGACGGCGGCCACCATCATCGCCAGCCAGGCGGTCATCACCGGCGCCTTCTCCTTGACGCAGCAGGCGATCCAGCTCGGCCTGCTGCCGCGGCTGGTGATCCGCAACACCTCCGAGGCCCACGCTGGCCAGATCTACCTGCCGACCATCAACGGGCTGCTGATGCTGGCGGTGCTTTTCCTGGTGGCGTCCTTCCGCAGCTCGGCGGCGCTCGGCAACGCCTATGGCCTGGCGGTGACCGGCACCATGGTGGTGACCACCAGCCTCGCCTTCATCGTCGTGCGGCGGCGCTGGGGCTGGCCGCTGTGGGGGGCGGTCGCCTTCGTCGCGCCGCTGTTCCTGGTCGACCTGGTGTTCCTGTCGGCCAATGCGCTGAAGATCCCCTCCGGCGGCTGGCTTCCGCTGGCGATCGCTGCGGTCCTGCTGCTGGTGATGATGACCTGGGTCGAGGGCTCGCGCCGGCTGACGCGCAAGGTGCGCGAACACGCCATGCCGCTGAGGGACGTGACGCCGATGCTGGTGGGCCCCAACCTGTACCGGGCGGCGGGCACGGCGGTGTT
The DNA here is from genome assembly GCA_035493215.1 of Caulobacteraceae bacterium. Classification (GTDB taxonomy): domain Bacteria; phylum Pseudomonadota; class Alphaproteobacteria; order Caulobacterales; family Caulobacteraceae; genus NCED01. Next base: position 35,708 of record DATJIO010000006.1, on the reverse strand, counting down.
CCTGACCTCCGACCCGACCTCGGCGCCAATGGCCCTGCTGCACAACCTCAAGCACAACAAGGTGCTGCACGAGCGCAACCTGGTCCTCGGCGTCCGCACCGCCCCGACTCCGCGGGTGGCCGACGAGGACCGGCTGACCATCACGCCGGTGGACGCATCCTTCACCACGGTCATCGCGCGGTTCGGCTTCATGGAGCGGCCGGACATCCCCCGCGCGCTTCGGCTCGCCGCGGCCCAGGGGCTCAAGGTCGAGCTGATGTCGGCGTCGTTCTTCGTCGGCCGTCGCTCGGTGGTCCACACCCATGGCTCGGGAACGCCCCTGTGGCGGCAGCGCCTCTACGCCTTCCTGCTGCGCAATTCGGAGGACCCGACCGGCTATTTCGGCGTGCCCCCAGGCCGGGTGGTGGAGATGGGGGCCCAGCTCGCCCTGTAGAGCCTGAATTCCCTTCCCCGGCCGCGCTTTTCCGGAAAGGATCGCGCTCGCGGCCAGGGGATATCGGCATGGGCAAGGGTTTCACCGTCTTCATCTTCGCCGGCATGGTGCTGGGCGCCATCGTGGGCGCGATCCTGCACGCCACCCTGCCCGGCCCGGCGGCGGCGGAGGTCGCCGGCTACTTCTCCCTGGTCACCGACGTCTTCCTGCGGCTGATCCGGATGATCATCGCACCCCTGGTGTTCTCGACCCTGATCGTCGGCATCTCGCACATGGGGGATTCGGCCACCATCGGCCGGGTCGGGACCAAGACCATCGGCTGGTTCCTGGGCGCCACCTTCTGCTCGCTGCTGATCGGCCTGGTCGTCGCCAACCTCCTGCACCTGGGGACCCAGCTCCACCTGCCCCTACCCCCTGCCGACGCCACGGCCGCGGTGGCCTCGAGCCTGTCGCTGAAGGACTTCCTGGCCCACGTCTTCCCCGCCTCGGTGGTCGACGCAATGGCCAAAAACGAGATCCTGCAGATCGTGGTGTTCTCCATCTTCGCCGGCATCGCCATCGCCTCGGTGCGCGAGAAGACCCAGGGGCTGCTGGCCCTGCTGGAGCAGGTCGCCACGGTGATGCTGAAGATCACCGGCTATGTGATGCTGTTCGCGCCCGCGGCGGTGTTCGCGGCCCTGGCCGCCACCGTCGCCACGGAGGGCCTGGGCATACTGAAGACCTACGCCGCCTTCATCGGCGCCTTCTACGGCTCGCTGGGGTTGTTGTGGCTGGTGCTGATCTTCGCCGGCTTCCTGGTGGTGGGCCCGCGCATCCTGCGGCTGATCAGGGCGATCCGGGCGCCGACCCTTTTGGCCTTCTCCACCGCCAGCTCCGAGGCCGCCTATCCCCGCACCCTGGAGGGTCTGGAGGCGTTCGGGGTCTCCAACCGGGTGGCCAGCTTCGTCCTGCCGCTGGGCTATTCGTTCAACCTCGACGGCTCGTCGATGTACACGACCTTCGCCAGCCTTTTCATCGCCCAGGCCTACGGCATTCACCTCAGCCTCGGCCAGCAGCTGATGATGGTGGCCATCCTGATGCTCACTTCCAAGGGCATAGCCGGGGTGCCGCGCGCGTCCCTGGTGGTGATCGCCGCCACCCTGACCTATTTCGACATCCCCGCCGCCGGCCTGCTGCTGATCCTGGGGGTCGACCACTTCCTCGACATGGGCCGCAGCGCCACCAACGTGGTGGGCAACTCCATCGCCGCCGCCGTGGTCGCCAAGTGGGAGGGCCAGCTGCGCCCCGAGAGCGAGGACGCGCCCATCCTGGTCGAGGCGGAAGCGGCCCACCGCCCCTAGCGTTTCTGCGCGCGCCATTCCCCATAGGTAGATGGCCGGCGAGGCTCTGGCGCCTCTGTCAAAAATGTAAGATCGGCGCCGCGCGGCCGTAAGCCGGGGGGGACAAGCTGCTTATCAACCGGCGAACGGATCGTCGGCCCACCGAACGGAGCTATCCCCCATGTTGACCCGCGCCGTCCTGCCGGCCCTGGCCGTCCTCGCCCTGGCGACCGCCCCGGCCCTCGCCGCCACCACGACCACCAAGACCACCACCCCGGCCCCGGCCGCTTCGGCCACCACCACGACCACCACCTCGGCCAAGCCCGCGGCCAAGCACATGAAGAAGCACAAGGCCTCCAAGGCCAAGGCCGACGCCAAGACCGACGCCAAATAGGCCGTGATCAGGACTGAGTTAGCGTTTTAGTCCCTAGTTTCCAGCACGATCTTACGGGCCGGCCGATCCCCGTCTTGGCCGGCCCGTCTTTTTCCGCTCTGGTCCCAGCTACCCCGCTCCCGGGTGACCTGACTAGACGAGGCGTCCCATGAGCCGTCGCATCCTCGTTGTGGAGGACGATCCAGACGCCGCCGAATACATCCTCGCCGGCCTGCGCGAAGAAGGTTTCACCGTCGAGCATGTGGCCGACGGCCGCGACGGCCTGTATCTCGCCAGCGCCTCCAATTTCGACGCCATCGTCATGGACCGGATGGTCCCCGGCATGGACGGGCTGTCGGTCATCAAGGCCCTGCGGGCCGCTGAGGTCGAGACCCCCATCCTGATCCTCAGCGCGCTCAGCCACCTGGATGAGCGGGTCAAGGGCCTGCGCGCCGGCGGCGACGACTACCTGACCAAGCCGTTCGGTTTCTCCGAGCTGTCTGCCCGGCTCGACAACCTGATGCGCCGGGGCGGCCCCAAGGGCGCCCAGACCATGCTGTCCTGCGCCGACCTGCACATGGACCTGCTGGCGCGCAAGGTCACCCGGGCGGGACGGCCGCTGGACCTGCTCCCGCGGGAATTCAAGCTGCTCGAACACCTGTTGCGCAACAAGGACCGGGTGGTGACCCGCACCATGCTGCTCGAGCAGGTGTGGGACTACCGCTTCGACCCTCACACCAGCCTGATCGACACCCACATCAGCCGCCTGCGCAAGAAGATCGACGAGGGCTTCGACAAGCCCCTGCTGCATACCCTGCGCGGGACCGGGTACCGCCTGTCGGAACAGAAGTGAGCCCGGCCCGCGCCCCCGCCGCCGCATTGCCGCCGCCGCGCCGGCGACTACGGCCGTGGATCTTCCCCCTGACCATGCTGGTGGCCGCGGCGCTCGCCCTCGTGCTGGCGCTGCTGCTGGTGGACCGGATCGGCGAGAAGCTGATCGAGGAGGAGTCCAAGACCGCGGCCCTGGCCGAACGCGACTATCTCACCGCCATGGCCCGCGAGGCCGGCCTCACCGCCCTGATCGACACCATGAACCGGCGCGAGCGCCTGCGGGGCGGCGGCGGCTTCCGCTACGCCCTGACCGACGCCAACGGCAAGCCCCTGGCCGGGGCGGCGGGCCTGTCGGGCTTGGCTCCGCCCTCGCCGAGCTGGCGGGTGGTGCAGACCACCGCCGACGGCAAGACCACCCGCTGGCAGGTGGTGGCCGAAGCCCTGCCCACCGGCCAGTCCCTGCTGGTGGCCCAGAACCTCGACCGCCGCCGCGCGTTCAGGGTCGCGGTGTTCCAGGCCTCGGGCCTGGCCATCGTGCTGGCCGCCGGGGCCTGCATCGCCGTCGGCCTGGCGCTCAACGGGATGCTGCTGCGCCGGGCGGGCGCCATCGCCTCGACCGCCGAACGAATCGCCGGCGGCGACCTGGGCGCACGGGTGGAGACCCACGACCCGCCCGACGTGTTCGACCGTCTGGGCCTGTCGCTCAACGCCATGCTGGTGCGGATCGACGAACTGATGACCGGCCTGCGCACCGTCACCGACAGCATCGCCCACGACCTGCGCACCCCTCTAACCCGGCTGAAGGGCGCCCTGGCCCGGGCCATGGCCCCCGACGTGACCGACAGCGAGCGGATCGAGGCCATCCAGCAGGCCCACGACGAGGCCGACCGGGCCCTGGCCACCTTCTCGGCCCTGCTGGACATCGCCCGCGCCGAGACCGGCCTGTCGCGCGAGATGATGAACTGGGTCGACCTCGGCGCCCTGACCCTGGGCGTCGCCGAGCTGTTCACCCCCGTGCTGGAGGACGCCGGCCAGCAGTTCGTGGTCAAGGTCCCGGCGACCCCGGTGGTGATGCGGGTCCACGAGCTGCTGCTGCGTCAGGCCGTGGGAAACCTGCTGCACAATGCGGTGCGCCACGCCGGCCCCGGGACCTTGGTGGCCCTGACCCTGGAAGACCTCGGGCCGACGGCGCGCCTGACCGTGGCCGACACCGGCCCCGGCGTCCCCGAGGCCGACCGCGGTCGGGTGCAGGAGCGTTTCGTGCGGCTCGACCCCGCCCGCACCACCCCCGGCTCGGGCCTGGGCCTGGCCATCGTCGCGGCCTGCGCCAAGCTCCACGGCGGCCGGTTCCTGCTGGAGGACAACGATCCTGGCCTGCGCGCGGTGCTCGAGCTCACCCGCAACACCGCGGCGGGCGAACAGCCGCCCGCGGACCAGCGTCCCTGACGTCGCGACGGAACCCGCCGCGCCGATCCGTTTGAGACCGGGCCATCGTCGTCTTCAAGGAGCATCGCCTTGCGCAATCTCGCCATCGCCGTCTTCAGCGCCGGCCTGCTGGCCGCCTGCGGCCCCGCCGCGCCCAAGCCGGAGACAGCGACCACCGCCGCGGCCCCCGCTGCGGCTCCAGCCGCCGCCGCGAACCCGGGGAACCAGGGCGGTCCGCCCGGCTTCCAGCCGCAGACCCTCGATGAGATGATGCAACGGGCCGTGGCCCGGTTCGACCGCGCCGACGCCAACGCCGACGGCAAGCTCACCCCCGACGAGATCGCCGCGGCCCAGCCGCCGCGCGACGGCCAGGGCGGCCCCCCTGAGGGACCCGACGGACAGGGACGCCGCGGCGGCGCGGACGGCGGCGGACGGAGGGGCGGCGGCGGGTTCGGCGGCGGGTTCGGCCGTCTGAACGCCAACGGCGTGATCACCCGCGCCGACGTCGAAGCACAGACCCGGGCCCGCTTCGAGCGGCAGGACGCCGACGGCGACGGCGTGGTCACCGCCGAAGAGTTGCGCGCCGGACGCCAAGGCGGTCAGGGCGGTCAGGGCGGTCAGGGCGGCGCCGGCCCGGCGGGCTAGGTCCTGCAGCCGGGCAGAAAGCCCTCCCCCCGTGACCGGGAGGAGGGCGTCTTGACGGACACGGCGACAGGCGCCGGGCCGCTCAGTTGCTGAAGAGCACGTAGTCGGCGTTGAACGTACCTTGGCCGACGAGACCGATGGTGTCGCCGTTGCCCAAGTCGAGCACCACCTGGCCTTGGAAGCTGGTGACGACGTAGGCCGTCCCCGGTTTCAGCAGGATGCGGTCGCCCTGCTCGAAGCTGAAGTCGGCGATCCAGTCCTGGCCGAAGCCGGCGGCCATGACGAACTTGTCCGCCCCGGCGCCGCCGAAGAGGAAGTCGTTGCCCCGGTCGCCGGAGATGCGGTCGTCGCCGAGGTCGCCGTAGACGCTGTCTGCGCCCTGACCGCCATAGGCGGTGTCGTCGCCGGAACCGCCATGGACGATGTCGGCGCCCTTGTTGCCGTTGACGATGTCATTGCCCGCGGCGCCGTCGATACTGTCATTACCCTCGAGGCCGACAATATTGTCGGTCCCCGCCGTGCCGAAAAGACTTTCGTCCCCAGCTCCGCCGTTGATGTTGTCGCTCGATACCGTTGCTTCAGCCATGTTCTGATCCTGACCCAGACATCCCCCGTCTTGGCTCAGACCCAACGCGGCAACGGCCAAGTCGATCCATGACCAGGCCGTGCGATCCGGCGCACGAGCGCACACCCGGCCCCTTGACCCCGGCGCCGGCTCGGACGATCAACCCCCGTGGCCGTCTACACCGACATAACCGACGCCGAGTTGGAGGCGTTCCTGGCCGAGTTCGACCTCGGTTCGGCCGTGGCGTTCAAGGGAATCGCCGAGGGGGTCTCCAACTCCAACTTCATGCTGGAGACCACCGCCGGCCGCTTCATCCTGACCCTCTACGAGAAGCGCGCGCGCGAAGAGGATCTGCCCTATTTCCTCGACCTGATGCTGTGGCTGGCCGGTCACGGCTTCCCTTCGCCCGTCCCCACCGCCGACCGGCGCGGCCAGGTGCTGAAACGGTTGTCCGGCAAACCCGCCGCCCTGGTCAGCTTTCTTGCCGGAGTTTCGGTCAAGCGTCCCAAGGCCCACCACTGCCGCGAGGCCGGCGCCGGCTTGGCCGCCCTGCACCTCGCCGCCGCGGGCTTCCCCGGCCACCGTCCCAACGATCTCGGCCACAACGCTTGGGCCGGCATGTTCGCCGACTGCGGCGACGGCGCCGAGCGCCTGCGCCCCGGCCTGAGCGCGATCATCGCCGGCGACCTGGCCGCCCTGGCCGCGACCTGGCCCAAGGGGTTGCCCGAAGGGGTGATCCACGCCGACTTCTTCCCCGACAACGTCTTCTTCCTCGACAACCGGTTCGCCGCGGCGATCGACTTCTACTTCGCCTGCAACGACGCCTTCGCTTACGACCTCGGGGTGTGCCTCAACGCCTGGTGCTTCGAGGCGGACGGGTCCTTCAACTTCACCAACGCCCGCGCCCTGCTGGCGGGCTACGAGAGCCGCCGGGCCCTGTCCGGGGCCGAACGGGCGGCCCTGCCGGTGCTGGCGCACGGGGCGGCGATGCGGTTCTTCCTCACCCGTCTGCACGACTGGGAGGCCACGCCCGCAGGCGCCCTGGTCAAGCCGCACGACCCCCTCGACTACGAGCGCCGCCTGGCCTTCCACCGCGCCGCGGCGGGCGACCTCCACCTGTTCGAGAGCTGAGATGACCCCTGAAGTGACGATCTATACCGATGGGGCCTGCAGCGGGAATCCGGGTCCGGGGGGCTGGGGCGCGGTGCTGATCGCCAGCCACAAGGAGCGCGACATCTGCGGCGGCGAGGCCCCGACCACCAACAACCGCATGGAGCTGATGGCGGCGATCCAGGCGCTGGAGGCGCTAACCCGCCCGTGCCAGGTCGAACTGCACACCGACAGCGAATATCTGCGCCAGGGCATCACCCAGTGGATCAACGGCTGGAAGGTGCGCGGCTGGAAGACCGCCGACCGCAAGCCGGTCAAGAACGAGGACCTGTGGCGCCGGCTCGACGCCGCCCGGGCCCGCCACAGCGTGGTGTGGAAGTGGGTCAAGGGCCACAACGGCCACCCCCTGAACGAACGCGCCGACGCCCTGGCCCGCAAGGGGCTGGTGGAGGCGAAGGAAGCGGCCCGCGCCGGATGACGACCTCGTACGAGGGTGACGCCCCCCCGCCCCTGGATTAGGCTAGCCGTCCATGGCCGTTCTCGACTGGATCAGCCCCGAATCCGCCTTCGCCGTCGATGGCGAGCGGGTGCGGCTGCGCCCGCCCCGGATGGGCGACTTCGGGACTTGGCTGGAGCTTCGCCGCGCGAGCCGCGCGTTCCTGCAGCCGTGGGAGCCGACCTGGCCGGCCGACGACCTGACCCGGGCGGCGTTCCGGCGGCGGCTGTCGGTCTACGCCCGCGACCTGGACCTGGGCCTGGGCTACGCCTTCTTCGTGTTCCGCAAGAGCGACGACCGGCTGGTGGGCGGGGTCAACCTGCGCGACGTCCGCCGCGGCGTGGCCCAGAGCGGGGCCTTGGGCTACTGGGTCGGCGCCCCCTATGCCCGGCAGGGCTACACCCTGGACGCGGTCAGGACCGTGGCCGGTTTCGCCTTCCACCGGCTGGGCCTGCACCGGCTCGAGGCCGCCTGCCTGCCCGAGAACACGGCGTCCCACCGCCTGCTGCTGAAGGCCGGGTTCGACGAGGAGGGCCGCGCCCGCGGCTATCTCAGGATCGACGGCCGCTGGTGCGACCACCTGCTGTTCGGGATGGTGAACGGCTAGGGGCCTCAGGCCCGACCCGACTGCACCGAGAGCTGGCTGGCGCTCACGCCGATCTTGGCCAGGGCGCGCTCCCACTTGGTGTCGTGGTCGTCGTCGAAGATCAGGGCCTCGTCCGGGTCGCAGGTGAGCCAGACGTTGTCGAGGATCTCCCGTTCGAGCTGGCCGGGGCTCCAGCCGGCGCAGCCCAGCGCCAGCACCGCGCACCGCGGGCGGTGGATCGGGTCGGCGATGGCCTCCAGCACCTCGCGGGTGGCGGTCAGCCCCACGCCCTCGGTCACCGACAAGGTCGACTGCGGGGCCGCATAGTCGTCGGTGTGCAGGACGAAGCCGCGTTCGCGTTCCACCGGCCCGCCCGAGAGCACCGCCTGGGCCGGCAGCTCGATGGGCGAGGACACGCCCAGCCGGTCCAGCAGCTCCGACAGGGACAGGCCGTCCAGCGGCCGGTTCAGGGCGATGCCCATCGCGTGCTCGGGAGAATGGGCGCACATCAGGATCACGGCGCGCTCGAAGCGCGGGTCGTCGATGCCGGGCATGGCGATCAGCAGCCGACCGGTCAGAAAGTCGCCGTCGTCCTCGCTGGGCCAGGGCTCGTCGCGCCGTTCCATCATGGGGCCAACATCGACGCTGCGCCGGCCTGTGGCAAGGGCGGCGCAGATGCAAACCGCGCTTGCGCCCGATGCGCCCGCGCCCTTATCTGCGCGCGCCCGTATTTCACCAGGAGAGCCCCTTCATGACCATCAAAGTCGGCGACCGGTTGCCCGAGGCCACGTTCAAGACCATGACCCCGGACGGCCCCAAGCCCGTGACCACCGACGAATTCTTCAAGGGCCGCCGCGTCGCCCTGTTCGCCGTGCCGGGCGCCTTCACCCCGACCTGCTCGGCCAAGCACCTGCCGGGCTTCCGCGACCAGGCCGACGCCATCAAGGCCAAGGGCGTGGACGCCATCGCCTGCGTCTCGGTGAACGACGCCTTCGTCATGGGCGCCTGGGCCAAGGACCAGGGCGTCGGCGACAAGGTGACCCTGCTGGCCGACGGCAACGGCGACTTCACCAAGGCCGTGGGCCTGGAGATGGACGGCTCCAAGTTCGGCATGGGCGGCCGCTCGCAGCGCTACGCCATGGTCGTCAACGACGGCGTGGTCGAGAAGCTGGACGTGGAAGCGCCGGGCCAGTTCGAGGTCTCGTCGGCCGACTACCTGCTCGCGCACCTGTAGGCCTTAGTGCGGCCGCCTCGTCCTTCGACAAGCTCAGGATGAGGCGGACTTACGCGACGGTGCAGTAGAAAGCCTCATCCTGAGCTTGTCGAAGGACGAGGCTTTCGCATCCCCTCTAGTTGAGGTCACCCACCCCCGCCTGCACCGCCGCCACCAGCGCAGGCGCCCCCGCGAGCACGTGTTCGGCGTAGAGCCGCTCCAGCCCCGCCCGCGCGGGGTCGGCCGCCGCGCCCTTGGCCAGCATCCAGCCGCCGACGACGTCGCCCATCAGCTTGAGGTAGGCCACCGCACCCGCCAGGGCCTCGGGCGAACCCCGGCGCTCCAGCATCCAGGCGGTGGCGGCTTCGCACGCGGCGACGCCCGCCTCCAGGCGCGGACTCAACCCCGGCGTCGCCCGGATCTCCGCCAGCAGCTCGCGCACCGCCTGGCCGTCGCCCATGCCGAGCTTGCGGCCGGCCAGGTCCAGGGCCTGGATGGCGTTGGTGCCCTCGTAGATCGGGGCGATGCGGGCGTCGCGGTAGTGCTGGGCCGCCCCGGTCTCCTCGATGTAGCCCATGCCCCCGTGGACCTGGAGCGCCTCCGACGCCGCCTCGACCCCCAGGTCGGTGGACCAGGCCTTGGCGATGGGGGTCAGCAGTTCCTCGCGCAGGCGGGCGCTCTCGCGCACCGCCGGGTCGGCCGCCAGGGCGGCGCGGTCGGCGGCCACGGCGGCCGAAAGGCAGATCGCCCGCGCCGCCTCGATCTTCGCCCGCGTCAGCACCAGCCGGCGGCGGATGTCGGGGTGGTCCCAGATCGGCGCCGGCGCATCCTGCGACCACGGCGAGCGGCCCTGGCGCCGTTCGCGGGCGTAGGCGTCGGCCTGTTGCAGGGCCCGCTCGGCGATCCCCACTCCTTGCGCCCCCACGTTCAGCCGCGCGGCGTTCATCATGGTGAACATGTGCGCCAGGCCCTGGTTCGGCTGGCCGACCAGTTCGGCGTGCGCGCCCTCGAACAGCAAGGTGCAGGTCGGCGAGGCGTGGATGCCGAGCTTGTGCTCGATTCCGCCCACCGTGATGGCGTTGGCCTCCAGCAGCGCCCCGGTCTCATCGACCCGGCGCGCGGGCGCGACGAACAAGGATATCCCCCGCACCCCCGCCGGAGCGTCCGGCAGCCGCGCCAGCACCAGGTGGACGATGTTGTCGGCGCAGTCGTGGTCGCCCCAGGTGATGAAGATTTTCTGGCCGGTCAGCCGCCAGTGCCCCGCCCCGTCCGGCTCGGCCCGGGTGCGCACCAGGCCGAGGTCGGAGCCGGCCTGGGGCTCGGTCAAGTTCATGGTCCCCGACCAGTCCCCGGAGATCAGCCGCGGCAGGTAGAGCGCCTTCTGCCGCTCGGTCCCGTGCGCCGACAGGGCCTCGATGGCCCCGGCGGTCAGGGTGGGAGCCAGGGCGAAGGCCATGTTGGCGGCGTGCATCATCTCGAACACGGCCAGATGAAGCGCCCGCGGCAGGCCCTGGCCCCCGTGCTCGGGATCGGCGGCCAGGCCGTTCCAGCCGCCTTGGGCGAAAGCCCGGAACGCCGCCGGGAAACCGGGGGGCGTGATCACCCGGCCGTTCTCCAGCCGCGCGCCGATGCGGTCGCCGTCGCGGTTCAGGGGCGCCAGGACGCGCTCGGCCAGTTCGCCGGCGGCCTCCAGCACCGCAGTCATGGTCTCGGCGTCGAGGTCGGGGAAGCCCCCCTCCCCCATCAGCCGGTCCAGCCCGGCCACGGCGGTCAGGGAAAAGGCGATGTCGGCGACCGGCGCGCGGAAGGTCATGGAGGGTCCTAGGCCGGCTCTGCTATGGGGCGGTATGCCCAGAGGCTCCACTCCATCCCAAGCCGCCGCCGCGCTCAAGGCCGGAGGCTTGGTCATCCTGCCGACCGAGACGGTCTACGGCCTCGGCGCCGACGCCGGTGACCCGTCCGCGGTGGCGCGTCTGTTCGAGGCCAAGGGACGGCCGCGGTTCAACCCCCTGATCGCCCACGTCGCCGACCTGGGGGCCGCCCGGCGCGTGGCCGCCCTGGACGAGCGGGCCCTGGCGCTGGCCGCCGCCTTCTGGCCTGGCCCCGTGACCATCGTGGCGCCGTTCCGCGAGGGCGTGTGCGACTTGGCCCGCGCCGGGTTGGAGACGGTGGCGGTGCGCGTGCCGGCCCACCCCGTCGCGCGGACGGTGCTGGAGGCCTTCGGCGGGCCGGTGGTCGCGCCTTCGGCCAACCGCTCGGGCCGGCCCAGCCCCACCACCTTCGACGACGCCATGGAGGAGACCGGCTTCGCCGCCGCCGCCGCCGTGGACGGGGGGCCCTGTACGGTCGGACTGGAATCCACTGTGGTCGCCAGCCTGGGCGGGCCCTTGAGGCTGCTGCGGCCCGGGGGCCTTGACCGGGCGGCGATCGAAGCCGTGGTCGGGCCCCTGGCCGAAGCCGAGACCGATGCGAAACGCTCGCCGGGGCGGCTGGCCCGCCACTATGCCCCGACCGCGCCACTGCGGCTGGAGGCCGAGGGGCCGCGCGAGGGCGAGGCCTACCTGGCCTTCGGCCCCTGGCCTGCGGGGCCGCTGGTGTGGAACCTCAGCCCGTCGGCGGACGTGACGGAGGCCGCCGCCAACCTCTTCGCCCACCTGCGCGCCGCCGACCGGGCCCGACCGGCGGGCATAGCGGTCGCGTCGATCCCCCTGCACGGCCTGGGCGAAGCCGTCGCCGACAGATTGAAGCGGGCCGCGGGTTTCGTGGGGTAGCTCTCCCTCTCCGCGCCGGGGAGAGGGGCCTACTCTTCCGCGAACAGCCGCTCGTACAGCATCCGGAGCATCCCGGCGGTGGCGCCCCAGATCAGGCGGTCGCCGTGTTCGATGGCGAAGAACTGCCGGCTCATGCCGTCGCCGAAGTCGCGGGAGCGGCGCTCGTGGTTGGCGGGGTCCATGACGTAGGCGAAGGGCGCCTCGAACACCTCGGCCACCTCGGCCGCCTGCAGGGTCAGCTGGAAGCCCGGCCGAACGAATCCCACCACCGGGGTGATGGAGAAGCCGGTGACGGTCTCGTAGGCGTCGGTCAGGCCGGCCAGGCGCACATGCGAGGGGTCCAGCCCGATCTCCTCCTGCGCCTCGCGCACGGCGGTGTCCCAGGGCGCCTCGCCGGGATCGGCCCGGCCGCCGGGGAAAGCGACTTGGCCGGAGTGGCGGCGCATACCGTCGGCGCGACGGGTGAGCAGGACCGTCAGGCCGTCCTCGTGCTCCACCAGGGGGATCAGAACGGCGGCGGGCTGCAGCGGCCCGGTCGGCTTGGCCCAGCCCTCGGGCGACAGTTGCCGGTCCGAGCGCACCCGCCGCTCGACGGGATCATAGGCCTCCAGGGGGTGCAGCCGGGCGCGGATCAGCGCCTCGAGCGTCTCCAGCGGCGAGAATGGGCTGGTCGGCCCGGCGCTCAAGCCTGCGCCTCCGCCGGCCCGAGGTCGAACCAGGCGCCGTTGGAGGCGACCCCCAGCCGGTCGCCGCGCGGCTCGGCCATCCCCACCAGCTCGTAGAACACCGGGCGGGTCAGCCGCGCCTCCAGCCCCCGGCGGACATGGACGTAAGGCGCGGGTTCGTCGGTGACCGGATCGGTCTGGACCCGGATCGGATCGTCCGGCCCGGCCTCGACCTCGTCGCCGACATTGGTGGTGAAGCGCAGCACCGAGCCGTCGCGGTCGACCCGCACGGCCAGGAACGGGGCGTCCTCCACCTCTATGGCCAGCTTCTCCGCGGGGGTGACGAGGTGGAAGCCGTCGGGATCCTTGCGCAGCACGGTGGAAAACAGCCGCACCAGGGCCGGCCGGCCGATCGGCGAGCCTTCGTGCAGCCAGGCGCCGTCCTTGCGGATGCGGATGTCGATGCGGCCGCAGTGGGGCGGGTTCCACAGGTGGACCGGCGGCAGGCCGCGGGAGACTGGGGCGGACGCGTCCTGCGCCGCCGCGATCAGTCCCGTCAGAGTCCCGCCCACCGTCTCAGTCCTCCGGCGCAGAGCGGACCGGCCCAGCCACGCCGACCAGGGCGCCGGGCGCGTGCGGCCGCCACAGGATACGGGCGGGATCGGCCGGGCCGGGCAGGACGACCTGGCCGGGGGGAACCGGCTCGAACCCTAGGACGCCGAAATAGGCCATGTCGCCGACCAGGAGGGTCAGACGCTCGCCGGCGGCCTGGGCCAGGGCGCAGGCGCGCACGATCAGGGCCGCGCCCAGGCCGCGGCTGCGCCAGGCGGCCTCCACCGCGAAGGGGCCCAGGAACACCGCCCGCGTCGCCCCGATCCGCACCGGCCATTGCCGCGCCGCTCCGACCAGGGCCGGGCCGTCCCAAGCGCACACGGACAGGTCGGCGCGCAGGCGGTTGCCCTCGCGCAGGCGCTCGGCCGCCTTGGCGTAGCGGCCAGGGCCGAAGGCGCGGTCGATCAGGTCGTCGGCCAGGGGGCCGTCCTGCGGCCGCTCCAGGGCGAACGCCAGGCCGGCCTCGGTGTGGAGGGGCTCAGGCGGGGCGAAGGTGAAATCGGTCATCGACGAAACTTATACGGCGGCGGGTCGGAGGGGCTAAGCCCAGCGGCTCGCGCCCGTCAAAGGAAATCGCGATTGCACCGGCGCGGCGGCCCCGCCAAGGTGCGGGCCTCCATGAAAGTCGAATCCAACGTCTTCCGCCATCGGGCGTTCGCCCTGTTCTGGTCCTCGCGGTTCCTGATGAACCTCGGCGTGGCGGTCGAGAGCGTGACTCTCGGCTGGCAAGTCTACGCCCTGGCGCGCCAGACCCGCAGCGTCCCGGAAAGCGCCTTCCTAGTCGGCATGGTGGGATTGGTGCAGTTCCTGCCCCTGTTCGCCCTGACCCTGACCGCCGGCGCGGTGGCCGACCGTTACGACCGGCGGCTGATCACCTTGTTCACCCTGGCGGTGGAGATCGTCTGCGTCGTGGCCCTGGCGGCGCTGGCCCTACACCCCTCGCCGTCGCTGACGCCGATCTTCATCATCGCCGCCTTATTCGGCGCCGCGCGGGCTTTCATGGCCCCGGCCACCAGCGCCATGGCGCCGATGCTGGTCCCCCGCGCGGAGCTGCCCCAGGCCATCGCCGTCAACGCCATGGCCTGGCAGTTCGCCGCCGTCGGCGGGCCCTTCCTGGGGGGCGTCCTGGTCGCCGGCTCGGCGGCCCTGGCCTACGGCGTCACGGCGGCGATCTATCTGGGCTCGGCGCTCTTTCTGGCGCCGATCCGCGTCAACACCCGCCCCGAGCATCAGCCGGGCTCGCAGCTGACCCTGATCCGCGAGGGCCTGGCCTACCTGTGGAGCAACAAGATCGTCCTGGGGGCCATCTCCCTGGACCTGGTGGCGGTGCTGCTTGGCGGGGCCACGGCCCTGATGCCGGTGTTCGCCCGCGACGTCCTGCACGTGGGCCCGACCGGGTTCGGCCTGCTGCGGGCCGGCCCGGCCCTGGGCGCCGTGGTCACCGGCTACCTCCTGGCGCGCAACCCCATCCGCAGCCACGCCGGCCTGTGGCTCTTCGCCGGCGTCGGCGTGTTCGGCCTGGCCACCCTGGTGTTCGCCGTGTCGCAATGGCTGGTGCTGACGGTCGCCGCCCTGGCGGTGCTGGGGGCCGGCGACATGCTGTCGGTCTTCGTCCGCCAGAGCCTGGTGCAGATCGTCACCCCCGACGCCATGCGCGGACGGGTCTCGGCGGTGTCGGGACTGTTCATCGGCGCCTCCAACGAGTTGGGCGAGTTCGAGACCGGCATCGTCGCCCGGGTGGTCGGTCCGGTGGTGGCCGCCCTGTTCGGCGGCTTCTGCTCGCTCGCCGCCACCGGCATCTGGGCCGGTCTGTTCCCCGAACTGCGCAAGGCCGACAGCCTGACCCGGCCCATCCCGGACGAGCCGATCCGGGCCGACGTCGTCGAAGCGGTCTAGCCGGCGAGCGGCGGCGGGCCGCGGGAGGTCGCGGCGGCGCCGACCGAGGCGGCCATTATGCAGGCCACCGCTGCGCACTGCGTCAGGCTCAGCCGCTCTCCCAGCAGGACCAGACCGGAGACCGCGCCCAAGGCGGGCTCCAGGATCATCAGCACGCCGAAGGTGCGCTGCGGCAGGCGGGCCAGGGCGGCCATCTCCAGGGAATACGGCAGGGCGCTGGACAGCACCGCCACCGCCAGGGCCACGGGCAGGATCGCCGGGGCCAGCAGTCCGGTCCCCCCGTGGGCGACGCCGACGGGGACCACGATCAACGCGGCGACCGCCATGCCCAGGGAGGCGGCCCGCCCTCCGCCGCCCTCCCCCGCCCGCTTGCCGAAGACGATATAGAGGGCCCAGCAGGCTGCGGCCGCCAGGGCGAAGGCCACGCCGGCGGGGTCCAGCGGCCTCGAGGCCTCTCCCCACGGCAAGAGCAGCCCCACCCCGCCGGCGGCCAGGGCCGCCCAGAGGAAATGCACCGGCCGGCGCGAGGCGATCATGGCCACCGCCAGCGGCCCGGTGAACTCCAGCGCCACCGCCACGCCCAGGGGAATGGTGCGGATCGCTAGGTAGAAGCACAGGTTCATCACGCCGAGCGCCGCCCCGTAGAGGGCTATCCAGCCGGCCTCGCGCCGAGTCGGGGGGCGGCGCCAGGGCCGGCGCACGGCCAGCAGGATCAAGGCTGCCAGCGCCACCCTGAGCGCGGTGGTCCCCTGCGGGCCGACCATGGGGAACATCTGGCCCTTGGCCAGGGCCGCGCCGAGCTGGATCGAGGCCATCGACGCCACGACCAGCATCACCGGGACGGCGATCGCGGCGGCGTCCCGCTTCACGAGCCGCCCGCAGGTGCGATGTAGATCGCCCGGAAGTCGTTGACGTTGGTGCGGGTGGGGCCGGTGGCCACCAGGTCGCCCAGGGCGTCGAACAGTGACCAGGCGTCATTGGCGTCCAGCAGGGCCGCCGCGTCCAGGCCCAGCGTCCGGGCACGGACCAGGGTGTCGGGGCCGACGACGGCGCCGGCGTTGTCCTGCGTACCGTCGATCCCGTCGGTGTCGCAGGCGAGCGCGTGGACGTCGGCCACGCCGTCCAGGGTCAGGGCGAGGCCGGCGAGGTATTCGCCGTTGCGGCCGCCACGCCCGCGTGGGGCCTTCACCGTCACCGTGGTCTCGCCGCCGGAGAGGACCACCGCCGGCCGGCCGGACTCGCGCAGTCCCAGGGCCAGGATGGCGTGGTCGCGTCCCAGTTCGCGGGCCTCGCCCTGGAGGGCGTCGCCTAGGACCACCGGCTCGATCCCGGCGGCGCGGGCGCGGGCGGCGGCGGCGTCCAGCGCCATGCGGGCGGTGGCGATCACCCGGGCCGGGTCGGCGGCGGCGGGAACGGGCGTGGCGGGGGCGCTGAGATGGGCGAGCACGGCGCGCGGCGCGTCGATCCGCCAGCGCGCCAACACCGCCAGGGCGTCGGCGGCGGTCGAGCCGTCCGCGAGGGTAGGTCCCGACGCCACCTGGGCGGGGTCGTCCCCCGGGACGTCGGAGACCACCAGGGTCACGACCCGCGCCGGGGCGGCGGCGGCGGCCAGCCGCCCGCCCTTGATCGCCGAGAGATGGCGGCGAACGGTGTTGATGTCGCCGATGGGCGCGCCTGAGCGCAGCAGGGCCGCCGTCACCGCGCGCTTGTCGTCCAGCGACAGGCCCGACGCCGGCAGGGTCAGGAGCGACGAGCCGCCCCCGGAGGCCAGAGCCAGCAGCAGGTCGTCCGGGCCCAGGTCCGCAGCCATGGCCAGGGCTCGACTTGCCGCGGCCACCGCCGCATGGTCCGGGACCGGATGGGCGGCCTCGATCACCTCGATCCGGCGGCAGTCCAGGCCGTGGTCGTAGCGGGTGACCGCGAGCCCGGATAGCGGCCCGTCCCAATGGTCCTCGACCGCCCTGGCCATGGCCGCCGCAGCCTTGCCGAAGCCGATCGCCACCGTGCGGCCCCTCGGGGGCTCGGGCAGGTACGGCGGGGTGCAGACCAGCGGATCGACCGCCGCCAGCGCGACGTCGAACAACCGGCGCAGGAAGGCCCGAGGGTCGGCGAGGGACATGGCGTGGTCGTAGCCCGCCTCACACCGTCCGTCACCTGTCGCCCCCGGCAAGGCGAGGGAGGATCAGGCCGCCTGCGCCCTGGCGGCCTGCTGGCCCGCCCGTTCAAGGGCGGCGAACAGGCGGGCAGCCTCGATCGGCTTGGACAGGTGCATGTCGGCGCCGGCGGCCATGCTGGCGTCCTGGTGGTCGCGCAGAGCGTTGGCGGTCAGCATGGCCACAAAGGTCGGCGACAGGCCCTCCCGGGCCTCGAAAGCGCGGATGCGGCGGGTGGCCGACAGCCCGTCCAACACCGGCATCTGCATGTCCATCAGCACCGCGTCGAAGCGCGCGGCCTCGAAGGCCTCGCAGGCTTCCTGCCCGTTCTCGGTGATGACCAGCTCGACCTCGAGGCCAGCCAGCAGCACCTCGATCACCCGCCGGTTGGTTGGATGGTCGTCGGCCACCAGCACCCTCAGCCGGCGTTGCGACGGCCCGGCCGGGTCTCCCACCGCCGAGACGGTCTGCGGAACGGCGGCCTCGGCTTCGTCCGACGCCAACGATATCCCCTCGGCGAGGGGCAGCGGCGCGACCAGGGTGAAGCAGGCCCCCGCGCCGGGCCGGCCCTGGGCCTCCATCGAGCCGCCCATCAGTTCGGCCAGCTGCTTGCAGATCGCCAGCCCCAGGCCGGTGCCGCCGAACCGACGGGTGACCGAGCCGTCGGCCTGCTGGAACCGGCCGAAGATGCGGTCGCGCAGGGCCGGGTCGAAGCCGACGCCGGTGTCCTCCACCGAGAAGCGCCAGCGATCGGAGCCCGGAATCGGGGCGACCTCCAGGCTCACGCCGCCTTCGCCGGTGAACTTGATCGCGTTGGACAGGAGGTTGGTGAGGATCTGCTTCAGCCGCATCTGGTCGCCGATGACCGCGGTCTCGGCCGCCGGATCGAGGTTCAGCGTCAGACCTATGCCCTTTTCCTCCGCCCGCAGCCGGTGCAGGGCCGCCGCGCCGCGCACCGCCGCGGCCAGGTGGAACGGCTCCTTCTCGATCGCCACCGCGCCGGTCTCGATGCGGGCGAGGTCGAGCACGTCCGACAGCAGACGCTCCAGGATCGCCCCGGAACTGCGGATGATCTGCACCAGTTCGAGCTGCTGCGCGGACAGGCCTGTCCGCCTCAGGGCGTCGGCCACGGCCACCACCCCGTTCAACGGCGTACGGATCTCGTGGCTCATGTTGGCGAGGAATTCGCTTTGAGCGCGGTTGCTGGCCAGGAGCTCGTGGGCGGCGTTGCGGACCTTGCGCATCATCACAAGACCGACGCAGACGAAGGTCAGCAGGATGAGGATCATGGGCCCGGCGGCCCGCTTCAAAAGGTCGGCGCCCGGGCGCTGCGGGGCCCAGCTCAGCACCAGGGCCGGGCCGTCGCCGGAGGTTTCGAACGAGACGCTGGCCAAGGCGGGATCCGGCGCCGCGCCCAGCCGGGCGGTGATGGGCGCCACCTGGAAGCGGTCGCGCATCAGGGTCAAAAGACCGCCGCTCACGTTCTGGCTGGTGACGACGATGGCCGCGCGCTTGCCGGGCAGCCGGGCGCCGTCGTCGGGCTGGATCAGGGTGGCGGTGACCAGGCGCACCATGCCGTCCCCGGCGGTGAAGGCGCTGCGCTGGATCGGCTGTCTCGCCGGACCGGCCCCGTTGCGGAAGGCCGAGGCCCGCAGCGGGCCGCGCATCACCTCGGCCGCGCGCACTTCTGCGACCAGGGGCGCTGCGCCCAGGCGCGCGAGGTCGCCGCCCCGTTCGGGGAAAACCTCGGCGTCGGCGCCGTTCAGCACCACCACGTCGTCGAACTCCGCCGCCTGGGCGAGTTCGACCAGCAGGATGGACCTCGCCCACTCGGCGTCGAAGCGGTTGTCGAGGTAGGCCACGGCCTCGTCCCAGTCGGTCTGGGTCGCGATCGCCCCTTCGATCTCGGTGACCCGGGCCAGCACGCCCTGCTGCACAAGGCCCTGCTCGCGCGACCGGGCACGAGCGTCCACCTCGTGGGACCAGATCAGCAGGCTGAAGACGAACACCGCCATGGCGCCCACGGCGGTGACCGCCAGGGGCGCCAGCAGCCTGAATTCCGACGCGAGACGCATACGGTCCGAATTCCCCCCTGGGTGGAACCTCCAGTGTCGCCATTTCCCGTTAAGGAGTGGTGTTGGGGCCCTAAAAAAGCAGGAACCCTCCCCCTGCCGCGGCATTCGGTTTTCATGCGCATCCCCTTCCCGTCCGCCGCCGCCGCGGCGCTTGTCCTGGCCGCCTGCAGCAGCGGGCCGGCGCTGCCGCCAAAGGCCGGCTACGGCCCGCAACCGCCCCTGCCGGCCCCGCACAAGTCGCTGATCCCCACCGTCAAGATCGCCCCGGCGGTCGGCTGGGCCCCCAGCGCCCGGCCCACCGCCGCGCCGGGCCTTGCGGTCGCGCCCTTCGCCGCCGGCCTGACCCATCCCCGCTGGCTCTACGTCCTGCCCGACGGCGGGGTGCTGGTCGCCGAGACCAACGGTCCGGGCGGGAAGCCCAAGAACATCCGGGACTGGATCATGGCCAAGGTGATGAAGGCCGCCGGCGCGGGCGTCCCCAGCCCCAACCGGATCACGCTGCTGCGCGACCTCGACGGCGACGGGGTCGCCGAGACCCGGTCGACCTATTTGCACAACCTGGTGTCGCCCTTCGGCATGGCCGTGGTGGGCGACAGCCTCTACGTCGCCGACACCGACGCGGTGCTGCGCTTCCCCTACCGGCCGGGCGCCGCGGCCATCGACGCCGCGCCGCACAAGGTGGTCGACCTGCCGGCCTTCCCGATAGACCACCACTGGACCAAGAACCTGATCGCCAGCCCCGACGGGACCAAGCTCTACGCCACTGTCGGCTCCAACTCGAACGTCGGCGAGAACGGCCTGGACAAGGAGACCAACCGGGCGGCGATCCTGCAGTTCAATCCCGACGGCAGCGGCCTGCGGGTGTTCGCCTCGGGCCTGCGCAACCCCAACGGCATGGGCTGGCAACCGCAGAGCGGAGCCCTATGGACGGCGGTCAACGAGCGCGACGAGATCGGCAACGACCTGGTCCCCGACTACATGACCTCGGTGAAGGACGGCGGCTTCTACGGCTGGCCCTACAGCTATTGGGGTAGCCACGTGGACGACCGGGTCAAGGCGAAGCGGCCGGACCTGGTGGCCCGCGCCATCGTCCCCGACTACGGCCTGGGCGCGCACACCGGCTCGCTGGGGCTGGCCTTCTACGAAGGGACGGCCTTGCCCGAGCGCTACCGCGGCGGGGCCTTCGTCGGCCAGCATGGCTCATGGAACCGCAAGCCGCCCAGCGGCTACAAGGTGGTGTTCGTCCCCTTCGTGGGCGGCCGCCCCGCCGGCCCGGCCAAGGACGTGCTGACCGGCTTCGTCAACCCCGACGGCAAGGCCCAGGGCCGTCCGGTGGGTGTGGCCGTGGACAAGGCCGGCGCCCTGCTGGTGGCCGACGACGTCGGCGACACGGTCTGGCGGGTGACGGCGGCCAGGTGAGGCCCGGCTCGACCGGCTTCGCCGACGGATTCCGCTTCGTCGGCGCCGGTGACAACCCATCTCCGCCCCTCTAGCCTGCCGCCATGGTCCGCATCGCCACCTGGAACGTCAATTCGATCAACGCCCGCCTCGACCGGGTGCTGGAATGGCTGGAGGAAGCCCAGCCCGACGTGGTGGGCTTCCAGGAGCTCAAGTGCGTCGAGGAGAAGTTTCCCTTCGAGGCCATTGAATCTCTTGGTTATAACGTCGCCATCCATGGCCAGAAGAGCTACAACGGCGTGGCCCTGCTCTCCAAGTTCCCGCTGGAGGACCTCCGGCGCGGCCTGCCCGAGAACGAGGGGGACCCCACCGACGACCATTCCCGCTACATCGAGGCGGTGATCGGCGCGCCCACGCCGTTCCGGTTCGGCTGCCTGTACCTGCCCAACGGCAATCCGATCGGGACCGAGAAGTTCGCCTACAAGCTGCGGTGGATGGCGCGGCTCTACCATCACGCCGCCGACCTGCTGACGCTGGAGGAGCCCCTGGCCCTTTGCGGCGACTTCAACGTCATTCCCGAGCCGGAGGACGCCGACAAGCCGGAGAGCTGGGTCGACGACGCCCTGTTCCAGCCCGAGAGCCGGGCGGCGTGGCGGGCGATCAAATGGCTGGGCTTCACCGACGCGCAGGCGACCGTGGGCGCCGAGCCGCACGGCTACACCTTCTGGGACTATTTCCGGAACGCGTACGAGCGCGACCACGGCATCCGCATCGACCACATCATGCTGTCGCCCCAGGCCGCCGACCGCCTGACCGCCTGCGAGGTCCACCGCCACGTCCGCGGCCGCGAGAAGCCGTCGGATCATGCGCCGGTGGTGGCGACGCTGGACCTATAGCGCTCGAATCCCCCTACCCTGACCCGCCATGGACCAGGCGGTGCAGGCGCTGATGCTGTTGCTGGTCGCCGGGGGGGCGATCACCGCGGCGGCGACCGCGGCGGTGTGGTGGATGGAGTCGGCCCGGCGGGTCGGCCGAACGCTGCGCAGGCTCCTCGACGGTCCTCCCGACGCGATCGTGACCGGACCGGGCCGCGGCCAGGGCGCCGGCGTGCGCTTCGACACCCACAAGATCGCGGTGGTCCGCGACGTTCGCGACCCCGGCCTGGTGTTCGGGCTGGAGGAGCTGATGGGGGCCGAGCTGATCTTCGACGGCCACGTGGTCGCCCGCGCCTTCCGCGGCGAGCCCCGCAAGCCCCTGGACAGGATCGACCCCGAGGTGGGCCGCGTCGTCCTGCGGCTGGTGTTCGACGACGTGCGCGACCCCGACTTCGACCTCGAGCTGTGGTCCGAGGGCGACGCCCCCCGCCAGGGCTGGAACGGGCCGGCCGCGGTGCAGTCGGCCAGGAAGTTCTTCGCGCGGGTCGAGGCGCTGGTCAGGAAGTAGCGGGGGGGTCCGAAAGCCTCGTCCTTCGACAAGCTCTGGATGAGGCTTTCTACTGCACCGTCGCTTCAGTCCGCCTCATCCTGAGCCTGTCGAAGGACGAGGCGGCCGCACCACGTCACAAATCCGCGTAGACGTGCTCTTCGCCGTCCGCGCCCGGGTGCGTCACCGCCCCGAGGTAGGCCGGGCCGACCTGCTGGGCGAACTTCCAGATCGCGCCGGAGCCGTAGTTGGTCTTGCGCGGCGTCCAGGCCCGGGCGCGGTGCTCCAGGTCGATGGGATCGACCTCCAGCTCGATGGTCCCCTCGTCGGCGTTGATCGAGATGATGTCGCCGTCCTCGACCAGGGCGATGGGGCCGCCGACCTGGGCCTCGGGGCCGACGTGGCCGATGCACAGGCCGCGAGTGGCCCCGGAAAAACGACCGTCGGTGATCAGGGCCAGGGTGTGGCTCTGGCCCTGGCCGTAGAGGGCCGCCGTGGTCGACAGCATCTCGCGCATCCCGGGGCCGCCCTTGGGGCCTTCGTAGCGGATCACCAGCACGTCGCCGGGCTTGTAGTCGCCCGCCTGGACGGCCGCGAAACAGGCCTCCTCCCCGTCGAAGCAGCGGGCCGGGCCGCGGTGGACGCGGTGGTCGAGGCCCGCGACCTTGACGATGGCGCCGTCGGGAGCCAGCGAGCCCCGGAGGCCGACCACGCCGCCGGTGGGGCTGAGCGGGTTGGTGACGGGACGGATGACGGCCTGCTCGGGGTTGAAGCTGACCCCTTCCAGGTTCTCGCGCAGGGTCTTGCCGGTCACGGTCATGCAGTCGCCGTGCAGGAAGCCGTGGTCGAGCATGGTCCGCAGCAGCATGGGCACTCCGCCCGCCTCGCCCATATGCTTGGCGAGATATTTTCCGCCGGGCTTGAGGTCGGCCAGGTAGGGCGTCTTGCGCATGATCTCGGCGACGTCGTGCAGGGTGAAGCGGATGCCGCACTCGTGGGCCATGGCCGGCAGGTGCAGGGCGCCGTTGGTCGAGCCGCCGGTGGCGGCCACCACGGCGGCGGCGTTCTCGAAGGCCTCGCGGGTGCAGATGTCGCGCGGACGGATGTTGTGCTCGATCAGGTGCATGACCGCTTCGCCGGACGCGATCGCGTACTGGTCCCGCGCCTTGTAGGGGGCCGGGAGGGCGGACGACAGCGGCAGGGCGAGGCCAATGGCCTCGGAGACGCAGGCCATGGTGTTGGCGGTGAACTGGCCGCCGCAGGCCCCGTCGCCGGGGCAGGCGTGCTCCTCCAGTTCGCAGAGATCCTCCAGCGTCATCTTGCCGGCCGAGTAGGCGCCCACCCCCTCGAACACGTCCTGCACGCTAACCTCCTTGCCGTTGAACGAGCCGGGCATGATCGAGCCGCCATAGAGGAAGACCGAGGGCACATTGAGCCGCAGCATGGCCATCATCATCCCGGGCAGAGACTTGTCGCAGCCGGCCACGCCCACCAGGGCGTCGTAGCCGTGGCCGCGCATGGTCAGCTCGACCGAGTCGGCGATCACGTCGCGCGACGGCAGGGAGGAGTGCATGCCGGCATGGCCCATGGCGATGCCGTCGGTGACTGTGATGGTGCAGAACTCCCGCGGGGTGCCGCCGCCGTTCTTGACGCCGATGGCGGCGGCCTGGGCCTGGCGCATCAGGGCGGTGTTGCACGGCGCCGCCTGGTTCCAGCACGAGGCCACGCCCACGAACGGCTGGGCGATCTCCTTCGTGCCCAGGCCCATGGCGTAGTAATAGGACCGGTGCGGGGCGCGGCTCGGACCCTCGGTCACGTGCCGGCTCGGCAGCTTGGTCTTGTCCCAGGTCCCGTCCGGCTTGCGCGTCATCTGATCCTCCGTGGCGCGAGGCTTTTAGCCGCCGGGGCCGGCCGATCAAACCGCCTTGGCGAAATTAGCGGGAGTTTGCAGCGATGGCCGGACCCCTGGACGCTCTCGAACTGGACACTCCGATCATCCAGGCGCCGATGGGCGGCGGTTTCACCACGCCGGAACTGATCGCCGCGGTCTGCGACGCCGGCGGCCTGGGGTCACTGGGCCTGACCTACAGCGCGCCCGAGGCCATCGCCGCGGCGGCGGAGGAGATGCGGCGGCTGACCAATCGGGCCTTCGCCATCAACCTGTTCGTGTTCGAGACCCCGCCGATCCCGCCCGACTCGGTGAAGCGGACGGCCGAGCGCCTCGCGCCCTACTGCCGCGAGCTGGGGATCGAGCCGCCGGATTTCTCCGGCCCCGCCCATCCCAGCATCCCCGACCAGATAGAGGCGGTGATGGCCGCGCGGCCGGCCGTGTTCAGCTTCACCCTGGGAATGCCCGAGCCGAAGGTGCTGGCCGAATTCAAGCGCCTGGGGATCGTCACCGTCGGCACGGCCACCACCCTGGCCGAGGGACTGGCCCTGGAGGCCGCGGGCGTGCAGGCGGTCTGCGCCCAGGGCGCCGAGGCCGGCGGCCACCGCGGGACCTTCATCGGCCCCTGGCAGGACGGGATGGTCGGGACCCTGCCGCTCACCAGGATGCTGGCGGCCAGGCTTTCGGTCCCGGTGATCGCCGCGGGCGGGATCATGGACGGCGCGACCGCGGCGGGGATGTTGCGGGTGGGCGCGGCGGCGGTGCAGATGGGCACGGCCTTCCTGGCCTGTCCCGAGTCCGGCGTGCCGGCGGCCCACACCCGCGCCCTGCTGGGCGCCGACGCCGCCCATACCGCCGTCACCAGCGCCTTTTCGGGCAAGCCCGCCCGCGGGATCGTCGGCCGCTACATGCGCGAGATGGAGGCCGAGGCGCCCGAGCTGGCCCCCTTCCCCGTCCTAAACCTGATGACCCGCGGCCTGCGCGCCGCCGCCGCCAAGCAGGATCGGGGGGAGTTCATGTCGTTATGGGCCGGCCAGGCCGCGCCGCTTTCCCGGGCGATGCCGGTGGCCGAGCTGATGGCGACTCTGAAGGCGGAGATGGCTTAAGCCAGCGTGCGCCACGGCTTGGTCTTTCGGTACCCCCTCGCGCTCCGCCGGCCCGTGGCCTATAGCTAAGGTAGGAGGCTCCGATGGACTTCGACGCCCTTTTGCTGTCGCGGATCCAGTTCGGGTTCACCATCGCCTTCCACATCCTGTTCCCCAGCTTCACCATCGGCCTGGCCAGCTATCTGGCGGTGCTGGAGGGGCTGTGGCTGACCACCGGGCGGGCGCCGTTCCGCACCCTCTACCTGTTCTGGATCCGCATCTTCGCCCTCTCGTTCGGCATGGGCGTCGTCTCCGGCGTTGTGCTGAGCTACCAGATCGGGACCAACTGGAGCGCCTTCTCCGCCAAGGCCGGCTCGGTGGTGGGGCCGCTGATGGCCTTCGAGGTCCTCACCGCCTTCTTCCTCGAAGCAAGCTTTCTGGGCGTCATGCTGTTCGGCTGGAAGCGGGTCGGCCGGGGGCTGCACTTCGTCGCCACCTGCGCGGTGGCGGTCGGCACCCTGATGTCGGCCTTCTGGATCGTCTCGGCCAACAGCTGGATGCAGCACCCGGTCTCGTTCACGGCCCTGGCCGACGGGCGACTGGTGGCGGTGGACTGGTGGAAGGTGATCTTCTCGCCCTCCTTCCCGTCGCGGCTCGCCCACATGGTGCTGGCCGCCTACCTGACCACGGCCCTGGTGGTCGGCGCGGCGTCGGCCTGGAGGTTGCTGCGGGCGCCCGGCGAGGCCCCGTCCCGCACCGCCCTGAAGATGGCCGTCGGCATGTTCGCGGTGGTCGCGCCGCTGCAACTGGTGGTTGGGGACATCTCCGGCGACGTGATGGGCGAGTTGCAGCCGGCCAAGCTGGCGGCGGTGGAGGGCTTCTGGGAGACCCGCGCCGGCCAGCCGTTCCACCTCGCCGCCTGGCCCGACCGCAAGCTGGCAGCCAACCGCTGGGAGATATCGATCCCCAAGCTGGGGAGCCTGATCACCAAGAAGGACCCGGACGCGGTGGTGACCGGCCTGAAGGCCTTCCCGCCGCAGGACCGCCCGCCCAGCGCGGTGGTGTTCTGGGCCTTCCGCATCATGGTGGGGCTGGGCGTGGCGATGATCGGGCTGGGCGCCTGGGGAGTGCTGCTCTGGCGGCGCGGGCACGAGCGGTCGCGGCCCTTCCTCCACGCCTGCGTGGCCATGGGCCCGGCGGGGTTCGTCTCAGTGGTCTGCGGCTGGATGGTGGCCGAGGTGGGCCGCCAGCCGTGGGTGATCTACGGGGTCCTGCGCACCGCCGACGCCGTGTCCCCCGTCAGCGCGGGCCAGGTCTCGGCCTCGCTGCTGGGCTTCATGCTGGTCTACGCCGCGGTGTTCGGCGTCGGCGCCCTCTACATCCTGCGCCTGATGGCTAAAGGGCCCGTCGCCGACGGCCACGAGCCGGAGCCGGACGTGCAGCGCGCGCCGGGCACGCCGCTGGCCGGGATCGCGGACGATCCGGGCGGGGAGCCGAGGCCATGACCCTGGACCTGCCGCTGATCTGGGCCGGCGTGATCGCCGCCGCGGTCCTGCTCTATGTGCTGCTGGACGGCTTCGACCTCGGCGTCGGCATCCTGTTTCCCTTCGCCCGCAGCCCGTCCGACCGCGACGCCATGATGAACGCCATCGCGCCGGTGTGGGACGGCAACGAGACCTGGCTGGTGCTGGGCGGAGGCGGGCTGCTGGCCGCCTTCCCGCTGGCCTATGCGGTGCTGATGCCGGCCCTGTACCTGCCGATCATCCTGATGCTGCTGGCGCTGATCCTGCGCGGGGTGGCCTTCGAATTCCGCCTGCACGGCCGCGGGCGCGGCAAGCAGGTCTGGACCGTCGCCTTCGCCGGCGGATCCCTGACCGCGGCTTTCGCCCAGGGCCTGGTGCTGGGCGGCTTCATCCAGGGGGTGAAGGTGGCTGGCGGGGCCTTCGCCGGCGGGCCGTTCGACTGGCTGACGCCCTATACCGTGCTGGTCGCCTGCGGCCTGACCGCGGGCTACGCCCTGCTCGGCGCCTGTTGGCTGGTGTTCAAGACCGAGGACCAGCTGCACGGGGACGCCCGCGGTTGGGCCGCGGGGGCGGCGGGGGCGGTCGCCGCCTTCCTCGCCGTGGTCAGCCTGGCCACCCTCGTCCTGCATCCCCGCGTCGCCGAGCGCTGGGGTGTCGTCGGCGGGGCGGTCGATTGGACGCGCTTCGTGTCCCTGGCGCCGGTGCCGCTGCTCGGCCTGGCCGGGCTGGCCGTGGTGACGACCGGCCTCAGGCGCCGGTCGCACGGCTGGCCCTTCGTCGGCGCGGCCATGGTGTTCGCGTCCGGCTATCTGGGACTGGCCGTCGGCTTCACGCCCTTCGTGGTCCCCTACGTCCTGACCTTCCGCCAGGCCGCAGCGGCCGACAACGCCCTGGCCCTGATGCTCGGCGGGGCCGCGGTGCTGGCGCCGGCCATCCTGGGCTACACGGTCTGGGTCTATTGGGTGTTCCGCGGCAAGGTCGCCGCCGACGCCGGCTACCACTGATGCGCGCGGTCGGGCCGCCGGACGACGGCGCGGCGGGGCTGCTGTGGAAGCGGCTGGCCTGGTTCTTCGGGATCGCGATGGCGGCCGGCGCGGCGACCGCGGCGGTCGCCTACGGGCTGAGGGCCGTGCTGGTTTAGGTCAGACGCCGTTCCAGGTGCGGACCCGGCCCACGTCGACGTGGACGAAGTTGGAGGTGGGGTAGAAGCCGACGCCGCCCCTCTTCAGGCTAAGCGCCGCCTTGTGCACATTGCTCAGAGCCACGCCGTTCAGGCGGATGTCCATCGCCTTGCCGTCCATGTGCAGGCTGTGCGTCGCCACGCCGCCGCCGCCCTTTTCCTTGAGCATGGCGTTGGTCTTGGGCGAACGATAGCCGGAGATGATCTGGAAGGGCTGGCGGTTCTCGACCTTGGCCGACACCGCGTCGAGGATGTCGTAGAGGCCGGGGTCGATCATGTGGACGTCGCCGGTGCGGAAATCGCGCAGCACCTTGTTCAGGGCGTCGACCGCGTCGGGAACGTACTTGCCGTTCTCCCAGTAGACCGCGTTGAGCGCTTCGCCCGTGTGGAGGTTGTGGACCGCGACCCTGCGGGGGTCCATGGACTGGGCCATGGCGTGGACCGGAAGCCCGGCCATCACGGCGGCACCGCCGGCCAGACCGAACTTTAGCAGATCACGACGTCCGAACATGAACACCTTCGCCACTGGCCTGAACCAGTTGCGAAGGTCTCATGCCCACACCAGTGCGGCGAGGTGACGGATGGTCGCAGGCCAGCTTAGCTATAAGATTAGGCCGCAATCCCGCCGCGATTGAGCAGGTTCGTCAGCCGATCGTCCCAGCCATACACGTCGTTTCGGAAGTTCACTTCGCCGCTCGGGCCCGTGAATACGGTCCAATACAGCAACATGACAGGAATCTTCTGGGCCAACGGTTTGCGAACCGTCTCCGTATCGGCCAAAGCCAAGCCGATCTGCTCGGCCGACCAGTCCGGGTCGGTCCCCAGGAGCAGGTTGGCCAACTCCTCGGGGCGCTCCACCCGCACGCAGCCGTGGCTCACCGACCGCGTGTCGCGTTCGAACACTGCCTTGGCATTGGTGTCGTGAAGGTAAACGCCGAAGGGGTTGTTGAAGTCGAACTTGATCCGGCCCAGCGAATTGCCCGGCCCCGGCCGCTGCTGCAGCCGCGAGCCGCCGGCTCCGTCCGAGACCCGGATGAAGTTGTTGCGGGCCAGATAGGCCTCGCCCTTGGGGAGCAGCTCCTTCGTGGCGATCGAGGACGGCACGTTCCAGGGCGGGTTCAGCACCACCGAGTGGATCTCCGACCGCAACATCGGGGTCTTCTTGTCGGGAGCGCCGACGACGACCTTCATCTCCGACACGGGCCGGTTCTGGTCGTAGACGTTCAGGCGGGCGCCGGCGATGTTGACCTCGACCCGGGTGGCCGGCCAGGCGCGCGGCATCCAACGCCAGCGCTCCATGTTGGCGGCGATCTGCGAAATCCGCGCCTCGACCGGCGCGTTCAGGGCCTTCAGCACCCCCGGGCCGACGACCCCGTCCGGGTCCAGCCCATAGCGCGCCTGGGCGGAGGCGACGATGGCGGCGAGCTGGGGGTCGTAGACCGGGCTGGTCAGCTCGATCGACCCCGGAGGGTTTTCGGCGGCCAGACGGCGGCGCAGTTGCACCACCCGCTGGTCGCTCATGCCGGGCTTCAGAGACGGCCCGGCGGCGATCGGCTCCCAACCGCCCTTGGCGGCGATGGCGCGGTACTGGCCCAGGGCCGTGCGCAGGATGCGGTAGCGCTCGAACGGCGGCGGCAGGCTGGCGACCCATTCCGCCAGCTTGTCCTGCTGTAGGGCGAAGTTGAAGTCGGCCTGTGCGTCATAAGCGGCGGGCTTGATCGACCACTCGTCGGGCAGGTCGACCCCCTGCAGGCGCAGGCCGTGCTGGGCCTTGGCGTAGTCGAGCATCACCCGCTGCAGCAGCACCAGCCCGCGCTGGCGCTCGGCGGCGTCGCGGGAGGCCAGCAGGGCGTCGAGGCCGGGGCGTGCGAACTCGCTGGAGCGGAAACCGTGGCTCTCGGCGTCGGCCAAGGTCTTGACCAGCAGCTGGACCTGATCGTCGCGCAGGGCCGGAAGGGCCTGGGCGGCCTGGGGCTGGACTCCCGCGGCCGGCGGCGTCGCGGCGGTCCCGGGGGCGGCAGGGGCGGCAGGGGCGGCAGGCTGCGACTGCACCAGCCCTGCGGCTCCCAGCGACAGGGCGCACCCCAGCGCCAATAGCGACCCGGAGCCGATCAGAAGCCGAACGGACCGATGCGCCTTACGAACCATGACTCATACCCCTTGCGGCCGCGCGCCGCTTAACATTCGATATCGTCACAACGCATAAGGACGGGGTCCGGGTGCACAAAAACTCGAAAATCAACTCACATTACTGAGAGTTGTGACGATGGAACCACGGCGGTGGTAAACCGTTATTAAACCTTAGCTTCTCTGTCTGCGACGGGGCTCGCGCGTGGCCGAACCGAAACTGTCGACCTATCGGGCCAAACGCGACTTCAAGGTCACCGCCGAGCCCAGCGGCGACCACAAGGTGGCGCCGGCCGACCGCCTGCGGTTCGTGATCCAGAAGCATGACGCCACCCGCCTGCATTACGACTTCCGCCTGGAGCACAAGGGCGTGATGCTGTCGTGGGCGGTGACCAGGGGGCCGTCCCTGGACCCAGCCGACCGGCGCCTGGCGGTGGAGGTCGAGCCCCACCCCCTCGACTACGGAGACTTCGAAGGGTGCATTCCCAAGGGCCAGTACGGCGGCGGCACGGTGATGCTCTGGGACCGCGGCTACTGGGCGCCCGAGGGCATGACCGTCGAGGAGGGGTTGAAGGCCGGCGACCTCAAGTTCACGCTCGACGGCGAGCGGCTGCAAGGCTCCTGGGTGCTGGTGCGGATGAAGAACGACCGAGAGGGCGGCAAGCGCACGAACTGGCTCCTGATCAAGCACCGCGACGACCACGCCGTTCCGGGCGACGCCGACGCCCTTCTCAAGGACAACGCCGCCTCGATCGCCTCCGGGCGGACCATGGAGGAGATCGCCGCCGGCAAGGCCCCGGGTCCCAAGCCCTTCATCACGGCGGCGCCAAAAGGCTCGAAGACCAGGGGCCGGGCCGCGGCCGCGGCGGTATGGAACTCCAACCGGACCGACCCGGAGGCCTCGTCCGAAGCCGTAGCTGTCAAGGCGCGGTCGGCGAAGGTCGCCAAGGGCTCGACGGTCAAGGCCATCCCCGCTTTCGTGGCGCCCCAGCTATGCTGCTCGGTCGACCGCCCCCCGTCCGGCGAGGCCTGGGCCCACGAGATCAAGTTCGACGGCTACCGTATGCAACTCCGCGTCGAGGGCGGCAAAGCGACCCTGAAGACACGCAAGGGCCTGGACTGGACCCACCGCTTCGAGGAAATCGCCGCCGAAGCCGCCGCCCTGCCCGACTGCATGATCGACGGCGAGGCCGTGGCCCTGGACGGCGAGGGCGCGCCGGACTTCCCGGCGCTCCAGGCCGCCCTGTCCAGCGGCAAGACCGGGGGCCTGGTCTTCTACGTCTTCGACCTGCTGTTCCTGAGGTCCGAAGACCTGCGCGCCCTGCCCCTGCGCGACCGCAAGGCGCGGCTGGAGGCCCTGGTCGATGGCGAGGGCGCCGACGCCGGACGCCTGCGCTTCGTCGAGCACTTCAAGACCGGCGGCGAGGCGGTGTTGAGTTCGGCCTGCCGGATGCACCTGGAGGGAATCATCTCCAAGCGGCTGGACGCGCCTTACGTCTCGGGGCGCAGCGACAACTGGACCAAGGCCAAGTGCCGTGGCGGGCAGGAGGTGGTGGTGGCCGGCTGGACCAGCGAGGGCGAGGGCCAGCTCCGCTCCCTGATCGCCGGCGTCCACCGCGACGGGCGACTGGTGCATGTAGGCCGCATCGGCACAGGCTATTCCCGGTCCACGGTCGACCAGATCCTGCCCCGGCTGAAGGCGGTGGAGACCGGGAAATCGCCGTTCGAGGGGCCCGGCGCGCCGCAGACGGCCGCCGGAGTCCATTGGGTAAAGCCGGTGCTGGTGGCCGAGATCGAGAGCGGCGGCTGGACCGGCACGGGAAACCTGCGCCAGGCCAGCTTCAAGGCCCTGCGCGAGGACAAGCCGGCCGAGGAGGTGGTGCAGGAGACCGTCGCCCCGGTCGAGACGGTGGAGGGCAAGCCCCAGCCCCGGAATTCCAAGGCGTCCAAGGCCGAGCCGAAGCCCCGGGCGCCGGGGAAAAAGCCGACCGGAAACGTGGTCGGGGGGATCGCCCTGTCCAATCCCGACAAGGTGCTGTGGCCGCCTGCCGACGGCGAACCTGCCCACACCAAGCGCGACCTGGCGCTCTATTACGAGGCTATGGCCGAAGCGATCATGCCCCATATCCGGGGACGGCCCTGTTCGATCATCCGCTGCCCCGACGGGGTTGGCGGCCAGGGCTTCTTCCAGCGCCACGTCGGTCAGGGGACCTCGGCCCTGGTGACCTCGGTGACCGTGTGGGGCGACCGCAAGCCCTACCTCCAGCTCGACCGCCCCGAGGCCCTGATCGCCATGGCTCAGACCGGGGCGCTGGAACTGCACCCGTGGAACTGCCTGCCGGACCAACCCGAGGTCCCCGGCAGGCTGGTGTTCGACCTCGACCCCGGTCCCGAAGTGCCGTTCGAGGCGGTGGTCGCCGGCGCCCACGAGGTCAGGGCGCGGCTGGAGGCCGTGGGGCTGGAGGCGTTCTGCAAGACCACCGGCGGCAAGGGCCTGCACGTGGTCGCCAAGCTGGCGCCGGAGAAGGCCCCGCCGACATGGCCCGAGGCCAAGGGGTTCGCCCGGGACCTCTCCACCGCCATGGCCGCCGACCGACCGGACCTCTACCTGGTCAACATGGCCAAGGCCAAGCGGGCGGGACGGATCTTCCTCGACTACCTGCGCAACGACCGCATGGCCACGGCGGTGGCCCCATACTCTCCGCGGGCGCGCTCGGGGGCGCCGGTATCCTGGCCCCTGGCCTGGAAGGACGTGAAGCCCGGACTCGACCCCAAGGCCTTCAACCTGCGCACGGGGCCGGACCTGGTCGGCAAGAACAAGGCGTGGGCGGACTACGACGCCTCCGCGCGGCCGCTGAGGGCGGCTATAGCGAAGCTGGGGAAGAAGGCGGCCGCTTGAGCCTGTCGCGGGACGCGGCGGCCGCACCACCGTATGCTGGCTCCCCATGCCCATGACCTTCGACGAGGTGCGCGACTTCCTCCTGGCCCTGCCGGCGGTGACCGAGGGGACCAGCTACGGCGCGCCGGGCTTGCGGGTGGGCAGGCGGTTCCTGGCGCGATTGAAGGAAGACGGCGACAGCCTCGTGGTGCGCCTGGACTTCGACGAGCGGGAGATGCTGATGGAGGCCGAGCCCGAGACCTTCTACATCACCGACCACTACCGCCCCTACCCGGCGGTGCTGGTGCGGCTGTCGAAGGTGGAGGCGGGAACGGTGAAGCAGCTTCTGATGCAGCGTTGGCGCGAAGCCGCACCCAAGCGCCTGGTCAAGGCCTTCGAGGACGCCGGCGCATGAGCCTGGACGCCAACACCCTGGCCGGCCTTCGCCGCCTGCTGGCCGATTCCCAGGGGCGCAACGACCACCAGCTCCTGGACCTGGTGCTGCGGGTCGCCGCGGTCTGGCGCTCGCGCTCGCTCGCCAACGCGCTGGCCCAGCGCGACGGGCTGGTGGTGCAGCATGGCCCGTTCGCGGGGATGACCTATGTCGCGGCGGCGACCGAGGGGGCGTTGCTGCCCCGCCTGATCGGGTCCTACGAATCCGAGCTGCACCCCCACATCCTGGCCCTGACGCAGGAGGGCGTAGACACGATCATCGACGTGGGCTGCGCCGAGGGCTACTACGCCGTGGGACTGGCCCGGCTGATGCCTCAGGCGACCGTGCACGCCTATGACACCGACGCCGCGGCGCGCCAGGCGTGCCGGACCCTGGCCGAGATCAACGGGGTGTCCGAGCGCGTCCACATCGGCGAGACCTTCGCGGGCGGGGACTTCGCCCGGTTCGCCCCCGGCAGGACCCTGGTGTTCATGGACATCGAGGGCGCCGAGCGCGACCTGCTCGACCCACAGGCCTATCCGGCCCTGAAGCAGCTCCACATCCTGGTGGAGACCCATCCCAACCCGAGCGCCGACCTGACCGCCCTGATCCGCGGCCGGTTCGAGGCCAGCCACGACATCGTCCGGGTCGACCTCGGCCCCAAGACCACCCCCCTGCCCGAGTGGATGCTCAAGCTCAGCCACATCGACCAGTTGATCGGCGCCTGGGAATGGCGCCTGCGCCCGACCCCCTGGCTGGTGATGCGGCCGAAATGACCCCTCCCCCGTCACGCGGGGAACAGAAACTCAAACCGCCTTCTCCACCCACCCACGGATCAGGTCGAACACCTCGCGGCGGTTGGTCTCGATCATGGCGAAGTGGCCGTTGCCGGCGATCCCGCGGTCGGCGAAGGCGATGTGCTCGGCCCGGGCACCCGAAGCGTTCAGGGCCGCGACGATGGCCGGGCCCTCGTTGCGGCCCGACATGGGGGAGGAAAAATAGGCCATCGGTATGCCCTTCAGGTTGGGCATGGGCGTCACCACGGGCGGGCCGCCCCTAGCCCCGGGCGCGATCAGCGGCGCAGCGGCGCCTTCGTAGGCGACCACCGCCTTGACCAGCCCCGGCCGCTCGTCGGCCACCACCCAGCCGAAGGGCGCGCCGGCGGAATGGGTCTGGATCACCGCCGGCCCGATCCGGTCCAGCAAGGCCGCCCCCCGCGAGCGCCAAAGCCCTATGGCCATGGCGTTGTCCTGGGGCGACGGGTTCTGGCTGGCCATGAGCTGGTCGAGGGCGGGGTCGCCGATCTCGCCCGTCCCCGCCCAGCGTCCGCCCTGTCTCGACAGGCGCAGGTCATGGGCGAGCAACTCATAGGGAGGGATCGGGTTGGCGGGGCCCAAGGCGTCTGGATGGTAGGTCCCCCGCCCGTGCCCGGGCCGGTCGACCAAGTAGACCTTGTAGCCCTCGCGCACATAGTAATGCGCCCAGCCGGCCAGGCCGTCGCCCGTGCCCATGTAGTGCAGCATCTGGCCCGTGCCCGCGTGCACCAGCACGATCGGCGTCTGATGCTTCACCACCGCGGGGATCAGGTACTGGACGTACATCGCCCCCCTGGCGATCACCCCGTAGGGCATGGCCTTCTGCTCGACCCCCACCCAGAAGAAGCCCATGTCGGCCAGCTTCATGTCGGTGGCGTCGGCCGAACGGACCGGGCGCGGCCGCACGCCGGCCTTGCGGGCCGGGGCCGAGACCTTGGCCTCCAGCCACTGGAGGATCGGCGCCAGGACCGCGACGTGGTTCTTCTCGTGCATCATGAAGTGGGCGTTGCCGGTGATGCCGATCTTCTCCAGTTCGATGTGGTCGACGCTGGCGCCGGCCTGGCGCAGATAGGCCACCGAGTGCAGGTCATAGGGCCAGTGGTAGGAGGCCGGGGAGGTAACCACCACGATCGGTATGCCCTTCAGGGCCTTCAGCTTGCGGGCCGGCTCGGCCTGCAGTTTGCCCGCCGCGCGGCCGTCCCGCGCCGGCACGTCCACCAGCTTCAGTTCGGACGGGTCCTTGATCGGCGGGTCGTAGTCCATGGGGCTGGCGGTCAGCCCCCAGGTAAAGTTCCCGAATGGAGGCCCGCCCGGCTCCACCCCCACCAGCCCCTTTACCAGGGCCGGGCGGGCGTCGGCGTAGATCCACAGGGACGGCCCGCCCATCGAGTGGGCCATGACCACCGCCGGCCCGATCTTGTCCAGCAGCTCAGCCCCCCTTTTGGCCCAGACCGCGTGGGTGGCGGCGAGGTCGGGCAGGAAGGCGCCGCCCTGCCCGGCGATCACCTGGTCGAGGGCGGGATCGCCGCGCACCCCGGTCCCGGGCCACTGGGTGTGCAGCCGCGCCTCGGGACCGTAGGGGTCGGCGGCCTTCTCCGGGGCGGTGAACTGGTGCTCGATGGCGGCGTAGGTGGCGGCCTGGGCCGGCCAGGCGCCCATCAGCTCGGGCGCGTAGGGCGAGCGCCCGTGGCCGGGCCGGTCGACCAGATAGACCTTCCACCCCTCCGCCAGCAGGTGGCGGACCCAGCCCGGCCGGCCGTCGGCCGTGCCCAGCCAGTCCAGTCCCTGGCC
>DATJIO010000005.1:0-8193 GCA_035493215.1 Caulobacteraceae bacterium | reverse complement strand
GCGGCTCCGGCCCCGCCCGCCCCCGTCGTCCGCGCCCCGGCCGCCCCCCCGGCCGTCGCCCCCGCCGCGCCGACGGCGACCAAGCCGGCGACGCCCAAGCTCGGCGCCGCCCCGGTGCTGAAGACCCCGGCGCCGGCCGCGTCCAACGCCCAGGCCCCCGCCCAGCCGCCCCCTTCGCCCCTGGGCGACCGCGCCACCCGCCTGGCGGCGCTGGAAAGCATCCTGGCCGAGACCGTCGCCCGGGAAGCCAAGCTCACCGTGCCGAACACCTTCACCCCCAACCAGCCGGCGGACGTGACCCTGGCCATCCCGGTCGGGTTCGCCGAGACCCTGCGCGACGAAGCCGCCAAAAACGGGCTCTCCGACGCGGCCGTGGCCGTGAACATGACCTCGGTCCTGACCGGCGACGGCTTTGCGATCACCCCCGACGCCACCCAGTCGCAACCCCTGATCACCGGCCAGCCGACTGAGTTCCACTGGACCGTCACCGCCCAGCCGAACGCCAAGACC
Source organism: Caulobacteraceae bacterium (assembly GCA_035493215.1). Taxonomy (GTDB): domain Bacteria; phylum Pseudomonadota; class Alphaproteobacteria; order Caulobacterales; family Caulobacteraceae; genus NCED01. The sequence goes on along the minus strand of DATJIO010000005.1, from coordinate 7,683 downwards.
CTGCACGCCGACGTGGGCGCCGACCTGATCGGCGCCGGCTCGGACATGCTGAACCTGGGTTCGGTGCAGTCCGGCTCGGAGGTCAACCTGACCCCGCGAATCCTCGGCGGGGCCATATTGTTGCTGATCGCCGTCCTGCTGGCGGTCTGGCTGGCGCGGGGCCGTTCCAGCCCGTCGCGCTCGGCCCAGGCCCGCCGCGACGCTCGCCGCGCCCGCCGCGATCCCCACAGGGTGATGCTGAGCGAGACCGAACGCTAGCGGCAGGGCCCCTGGTCTAAAGCTCTGGCGCGCCGGGTTCCGCCCGGCGCGCCTTTTCTTTTGCGACCGTCGCGCTTGCCTGCGTCGACGCCACCCGGCAAACACCGCCCATGACGGGCATCGACCTGAACCTGCTCCTGGGCGACGGCGGCTGGGCCGGGGCCTTCGCCGCCCTTGTCTCGGTCCTGATGATCGACCTGGTCCTGGCCGGCGACAACGCCGTGGCCGTGGGCCTGGCGGCGGCCGGCCTCGACCCCGCCAACCGCCGCAAGGTGATCCTGGCCGGGCTAGGCGCGGCGGTGGTGCTGCGGATCGGTTTCGCCCTGATCACCACCCAGCTCCTGGCGGTCATCGGCCTGCTGCTGGCCGGCGGGGTGCTCCTCTTGTGGGTGTGCTGGAAGATGTGGCGCGAGCTGCGGGAGCAGGCCGACGAGGCGGCCGGCCGCGCGGCGCTCCAGGCCGCCGGCGAGTCGGGTGAGCCGGCGCCCACCCGCAGGCCCAAGAGCTTCCGCGAAGCCTTCCTGCAGATCCTGGTCGCCGACGTCTCGATGTCTCTGGACAATGTGCTTGCCGTGGCCGGGGCCGCCCGCGAGAACCCCGGCGTGCTGGTTGTGGGCTTGGTCGCCTCGATCGCGCTGATGGGCCTGGCGGCGAGCTGGATCGCCCGGCTGCTGCACACCCACCGCTGGATCGGCTTCGTCGGCCTGGCGATCGTGTTCTATGTCGCCGTGCACATGATTTGGCAGGGCCACCGCCAGGTGGTGGCCGACCTGGACTGGACCGCCCGCTACAACGCCGTGGCGCCGGGTTTCCTGGAGATCGGGCCGGGAGAAGGGCGGCACTGATTCCGCGCGGGGCGGCGGGCCCGAAAGCGCCCGCGGAAGGCTCAGTCCGCGCCGCCGAACCGTTCGGTCCATTCGGCGATCTGGGCGTCTTCGACCTTCCTGAACAGGACCTCGGCGGCGGCGACCGCGCGGCCGGGCTCCAGGCGCGACAACTCGGCGCGGCCGTCCGGCGTCGGCCAGGCGCCGGGAGACGCCTCCCCCACCGCGGCGGCGGCCTTGGCCGCGGCTTCGGGAATGAAGGGCTGGGCGACGCGGGCGAAGAGGGCGACAAGGTTCAGGCCCGTGCGCACCACCACGGCCGCCCGGTCGCGGTCGGTCTTCAGCGCCGTCCAGGGCGCGGCCTCCTGGAGGTACTCGTTGCCCAGCACCCACAGGGCGCGCAGGGCCTGGGCCGACTTCCTGACCTCCAGCGCCTCCATCGCCTCGGTCAGTTCGGCCAGCTTGGCCGAGACGTTTGCGTACAGGGCCTGCTCTATCGGCCCCGGCTCGCCGCCGTCAGGGACGACTCCGTCGAACTTGGCCTCGGCGAACTTGACGATGCGGTTGACGAAGTTGCCGAACACGTCGGCCAGGTCCTTGTTCACCGCGGTCTGGAACTGCTCCCAGGTGAAGGCGGTGTCGGAGCCCTCGGGCGCGTTGGCGGTGAGGTACCAGCGCCAGGCGTCGGCCGGCAGCAGCTCCAGCGCCTGGTCCATGAACACCCCGCGTTTGCCCGAGGTGGAGAACTTGCCGCCGTACCAGTTCAGCCAGTTGAAGGCCTTGAGGATGTCGACCTGTTTCCACGGCTCGCCCGAGCCGATCAGGGTGGCGGGGAAGCTGACGGTGTGGAACGCGACGTTGTCCTTGCCCATGACCTGGACGTAGGCGACGTCGTCGGCGCCGGCGTCCAGCCGCCACCAGCGCCGCCAGTCGCCGCCGGTGGCGTCGGCCCACTCGACGGTGGCGGCGATATATTCGATCGGCGCGTCGAACCAGACGTAGAACACCTTGTCCTCGAACCCCGGGCGCGGGAAGCCGCCGCGGGTGACGGGGATGCCCCAGGCCAGGTCGCGGGTGATGCCGCGGTCGATCAGCCCCTCGTCGAGGTGCTTGTAGGCGATCGATCGGGTCAGGGCCGGCCAGGCGTCGGCCTTGCTGTCCACCCAGGCGCGGATCTCGTCCTTGAGCCGGGTCTGCAACAGATAGAGGTGGCGGGTGTCGCGCACCTCGATGTTGGTCGAGCCGGAGATCACCGAATAGGGCTCGATCAGGTCGGTAGGATCGAGCAGGCGCCCGCAGTTGTCGCACTGGTCGCCGCGCGCCTTGGGGTGCTTGCAATGGGGGCAGGTCCCCTCGACGTAGCGGTCGGGCAGGAAGCGGCGGTCGTCGATCGAATAGACCATCTGGTCCACCCGTTCCTCGATCAGGCCGCGGTCCTCCAGCCGTTCGGCGAAGTGCTGGGTCAGCCGGTGGTTGGGCGGGTTGGAGGAGCGGCCGAACCAGTCCCACGACAGGCCGAAGGCCTCGCCCACCGACTTCTGCAACAGGTGCTGCTCGTCGCAATAGGTGCGCACGTCCTGGCCGGCCTCGGCGGCGGCCAGCTCTGCCGGGGTGCCGTGCTCGTCGGTGGCGCAGACATAGAGCACCTCGTGGCCCTGGGCCCGGCGGAAGCGCGCGTGCAGGTCGGCCGGCAGCATCGAGCCGGCCAGGTTGCCCAGGTGCTTGACCCCGTTGATGTACGGCAGGGCGGAAGTGATGAGGATGCGGGCCATCGGGCTCCGAACGCGAAAGGCGTGGGGTATGGGGTCCGCGCATATAAGCGGCGTCGCGCCAAAAGCGAAGCGGCGCGAGGTTGCGCGACGCACAAGGCCGCGGGCATAAGCGGACGCACGGCAGGCCGGCGTAGCTCAGCTGGTAGAGCAGCTGATTTGTAATCAGAAGGTCGGGGGTTCGAGTCCCTCCGTCGGCGCCGTGACATGGTGTACGCGCGTTAGGCGTCCTTTTTAGCTGAGCGTTATCGGCAAGCGGTCATCCTGCGCAGATGGCCAGACGGATATCGAACGCCATCGCCACTCTTTTCACGCCCGGCCCGGGAGGCCGCGGCGGCAACGTCGCCATCCTGTTCGCCGTGTTGCTGCCCGTGGTGGTCGGGGGCGCGGGCATGGGGGTCGAGACCACCTATTGGCGCTACAAGCAGCTGCAGCTGCAGGGCGCCGCCGACGCCGCGGCCTTCGCCGCGGGCGTCGAAAAGCGCTCCGGATCGGCCGACGCCAAGGTATTCTCCGCCGTGACCGACGCGGCCCAGGAGAACGGCTTCAATTCCGTCACCGCGCAGGTGAATTCGCCGCCGACCAGCGGGGCCGTGACCGGCCCGAACGCCGTCGAGGTGATCCTCCAGGCCGACGCCCAGCGGTTCTTCACCGCCTACTTCACCAACCAGCCCGTCCACATGCGGGCCAGGGCGGTCTCGACCTTCACCACCGCCAGCTCCGCCTGCATCCTGGCGCTCGGCCCGGCGGCCTCGCCGGGACTGCTGGTGTCGGGCAGCGCCGTCGTGGCGGTCCAGGGCTGCAACGTCATGGCCAATTCGATCGCCAACGATGCGGTGACGGTGCAGGGCTCGGCCCGCCTCACCGCCCCGTGCATCGTCAGCGGCGGCGGGACCCAGCTTTCCGGCAGCGTGACGCTGTCGGACTGCGCCGCGCCCATCACCCAGGCGCCGCGGGCCGCGGACCCCTACCGCAACCTGCCGGCCCCGCCCACCACCAGCCCCTGCAAGAACGGCAACGGCTCCAACCTGCAGCCGGGGACCTACTGCAGCGGCCTGGACATCCACAACAACGTCACCATGCAGCCGGGAGTCTATGTGGTGTCCGGCGGCGACTTCAGGCTGACGGGCGGCGCCTCGCTGACCGGTTCCGGCGTCACCATCTATCTGAAGGGGTCGGCCCGCGTGGACATGAACGGCAACGCGGAGGTCCAGCTGACCGCCCCCACCACCGGGCCCTACGCCGGCATCCTGTTCTTCGGGGATCGGACCAGCAGCGGCGGCAACGGCGCCACCTTCAACGGGACGGCCAACTCCCACCTGACCGGGGCGATCTATTTCCCCACCCAGGCCGTAAACTACCAGGGCAACTTCTCCGGACAGAGCGGCTGCACCCAGGTGGTCGCCGACACCATAGTCTGGACCGGAAACACCAGCGTGGCGGTGGATTGCACCAGCCAGGGGATGGCCTCGATCCCGGTGCTCGGCGTCGTCAAGCTGGCCGAATAGCCGTGATCGGGATCGCCACCTCGTTCGGGCGGGACAGGGCCGGCGTCGCCGCGGTCGAGTTGGCGCTGATCGCGCCGGTGATCGCCGCCATGGCGTTGGTCTCGTACGAGGTGTGGCAGGTGGCGGCGCGGACCGAGGACATGCGCACCGCCCTGCAGACCGGCGCCCAGTACTACATGAATGGGGGGACCAGCGACACGGCGGCGCAGGCCCTGGCGATCTCCTCTTGGGAGAACGCCCCGCCGGACGCCGCGGTCGGGGTCTCGCGGGCTTGCGTCTGCGGCCAGGCGGCCCAGGTCTGCACCCTCCTGTGCAGCGACGGGGCGCCCCCCGCGTCGATCATCACCCTGTCCGCCACGGCGACGCGGCCGCAGGCGATGTTCAGCAAGACGATCTCAACCCAGCGGGTGGTCCGTGTGCGCTGACCGCCCGGCCCGCCTGTGGCGCGACTGCGGCGGGGCGACCGCGGCCGAGTTCGCCATGGTCCTGCCCGTGTTCGTCCTGCTGGTGATGGGGATGTTCCAGCTCGCCTGGGCGCAGCACTGCGCCTCGAGCCTGCGGGCGGCGATGGAACAGTCCTCCCGGGCCCTGCTGTTCGATTCCACCCTCGACCAGGCCCACCTCCAGGCCATGGTCCAGAGCAAGCTTGCGGTCGGCGCCGACCCGCATGTGAGCGTCACCCTGAACATCCAGACCAACGCGGACGGAAGCCGGGTCGCCCGGCTGACCGGCGTCTACGCCCACGACATCGGCATCCCGTCCATGGCCACCCTGCCGATGAACTACCAGACGACGGTGGTCACGGCGCTGGCCCCCCTCTGATCTTCACCGGGGGTCAACCGAACCCTGGCAGACTGGCAATGACGGAGACACCGCCATGATCGATGCGACAGACTTCCTGTGCTACGCGAGTTCCCTCGGCGCGCTGATCGGCGCGGGCGCCTACATCTATGGCTACATCATCAAGGCCAAGGGCAATCGGCAGCTCCACACCGCGAGCCTGCTGTTCTCGGGCTTCGGCCTGGCGAACCTGCCGATCGTCCTGCGGAGCGGCGCCCATGGCGCGGACGCCTTCAACGGCGCGGTGCTGGTGGTGTTCCTCCTGTTGGGCATGATCTGCCAGGCGGCCACGGCGTTCCGTGGACGCAAGTCCGACCGGCGGGTGGAGCAGCCCGCATCCGACACCGCGTCGGCCATCGCCCCGGAAGCCGCCCGCGCCGCTTGAGCGGCGACCTGCCCGCCTCCGCGACCAACTGGACCGCGCCGCCGAACGCCTTTGATTTCGGTCAATGCCTCTGGCCACGGACCTCGGCAGGATGGCGGCATGGAAATCGCCCTCCACTACCGCGCCAAAGCCCAGGCCGCCCGCCAGGCCGCCGCCCGCACGGAAGATGCCGACGGCAAAGCCAACTGGGAAGCCGCCGGCCTGGCCTGGGACCAGCTTGCCGAGACCGTCGAGCTCCATGAGGCGCGACGACTGGCCCGCAGCGCCTAGTCGGCCGCCGGTCAGCGTCTCGGGGCCGCCTCTGTCGCAGATCGGCGACATGTCGTATTCGGTCAGGATGGGCAGGCGTGAGCGGATGCTGGGAGACCTCGACCTGGCGCGGTCGAGGGGGCTGGAGATCGGCCCGCGCTCGGCGCCGATAGTGACCAAGGCCGAAGGGCCGGTGCTCTACGTCGATTACGCCCCCACCGAGGAACTGCGCGCCGCCCAGTTCGACCCCAGCATAGACCCGGCCGCCATCGTCGAGGTCGACGTGGTCTGGGGCGAGCAGCCCCTGGCCGAGGCGGCCGGCCAACCGCAGGACTATGTGGTCGCCAGCCATGTCATCGAGCACGTGCCCGACCTGGTCGGCTGGCTGCTGGAACTCCACGCCGCGCTGAAGCCCGGCGGGGTGCTGGGCCTGGCCATCCCCGACCGCCGCTTCACCTTCGACCGCCTGCGCCGGGAAAGCAGCCTGGCCGACATGGTCGAGGCCTATCTGCTGCGCCGCCGCCAACCTTCGATCGCCCAGGTGTTCGACGCCTGTTCGGGCGCGGTGGCGGTGGACGCCGCCGCCGCCTGGCGCGGCGACCTCGTCCTCGACCCGGACGCGCCCCTGGCCCAGGCGCCCAACGCGCTGAAGCTGGCGGCGAGCCTGTTGAGCCACCCGCGCTACCTCGACGCCCACGTCTGGGTGTTCACGCCGCAGAGCTTCTTGGAGGTCGCCCGGGCGCTGACGGCGCTGGAGCTCTTCCCCTTCACCATCGACGCCTTCCATCCCACCGAGCCGGGGGGGATCGAGTTCCAGGCCAGGCTGCGGACCGCAGGCCCGGCCGACCGCAGCGCCATAGAGGCCTCGATCGCCGCGGCCCGCGCCACCCTGGGTCAGGGCCCGGACCGTACGGGCGCGGACCCCGGGGACCTGGCGCGCGACAACGCGGCGCTGCGGGCCGAACGGGAGGCCCTGGTGGCCTCGCGGTTCTGGCGCTGGACCGCGCTGCTGCGGGGTCTGGCCGAGCGGTTCAAAGGATAGAAGGCGTCGGAACCGCTCCGGGCACGGACCGTTCCCCCGGCATGAAGCCCCGGACCATCAAGACCCTCGGCTATTTAATCTCGAGTCTCAGCGTGCTGCTGCTGGGGGTCGCCTCCTGGAGCGGACTGGCTGGAAAGCCCGTGCTGCAGCTATGCTTGGCCCTGGGAATGGCCGCCTCCATCGCCGGCATGGCCTGTCGCTGGCTGTCCTACCAGATCGAGAAGGACGGCGAGGCGCAGGCCGGCGGGCCCGCTAACGCCCCGGCCACCACGACGGCAGCGGAATGACCAGGGCGCGGGGCGCGGGTCGGGACCGGGCGGCCGGACGCGGCGCGGGCGGACGAGGCGCCGGGGCCTGGACGGATGGACGGACCGGGGCCCTGAAGACCACGGGTTTGGGGGGCGGCGGGGCGGGCCTGAACCAGCTCGGCGCCGCCGGCGGGGCGCAATTCATCCGCATCCCCAGGCCCTTGAGGTAGCCACGGCGAGCCGCGCCGGCGAGGACCGCGTCCTGCACCCTGGCCTGGTAGCTCGCCGCGCCAGTCAACCGCCGCAGCAGGCCACGGTAGGGGATCACGCTCTCGGCCCCGCCGCGCATCAGGCCGGCGGCGGTCGATCCGGCGTCCCGGTGTCCGTCGCTCGGGGCGGCGTCCCGGTCGGGACCCAGGGCGGCGTCGAGCCTGGCGACCTCCGCGGCCACCGCGCCGCAACGGTTCAGGTTGGCGACGTCATAGGGGCGGGCCATGGCGGACAGCAGCACTTCGGGGATCTGGACCTTCTTCAGGTTCATGTCCTCCAGCGGGGTGGCG
>DATJIO010000004.1:0-49026 GCA_035493215.1 Caulobacteraceae bacterium | reverse complement strand
GGCCCAGGCCAACCATGCCGAGCTGCACTTCTACCTGATCGGTCCGGACGGCAAGCTGGCCAAGGGGCCCGACGGCAAGAACCTCGACTACGGCATCGAGATGGCCGGGGCCGCGGCGGTGGCCCAGCAGGGCATCACCGCGGCGAGCTTCCCCGCCGGCACCATCTTCAGCGCCAAGGTCAACCCGATGCGCAACGGGGCCAACTTCGGCAGCCGCGCCGGCGGCACGGCCATCGCCAAGTGCCCGTGGAAGACCCCCCCGGCCCCCGGCAAGGCCTGCGATTCCGTCCAGGGCCGCGAACTGCTCGGCTCGACAACCTTCTAGGCCTGCGCCGCAGGATCGGCTGACCGCGTGTTTTGGGGGACGAGATGAGACAGACGACCGCGCTCACGGCGGGGCTTTGCGCCTCCGCGCTGCTGTGGGGCCAGGCCCTGGCCCAGGTTCCCGCCGACGCCAAGGCGGCGGACGGCTCGATGTGCAAGCCGACGACCCAGGTGGTGCGCACCGCCGTCCGGGCCGGCGGCGGTGCGCCCGCCCCTGCCGAGCCGCCGGCGCCGCGCAACCTGGCCGTCACGGCTATCCCCGGCGTGGTCGCCGCGGGGGGCGGCTGGACCAAGGTCTGGCAGCAGGGCGGCAACAGCGCCGACGGCGTCCTGCCCGACAAGGACGGGAACCTGCTGTTCGCCCAGGAGGACTACGACAACGTGCTGCGGCTCGACCGCAACGACAAGCTGTCGGTGGCCATGTCCGGCCTCGGCGGCGTCAGCTCCCTGGGGATGGACCGCCAGGGCCGCCTCTACGGCGTGCACCGCACCGAATGGGTGGAGTCGACCAAGCCGAACAAGGCCGCGATCGTCAACGCCATCTCGATCCTGGGGCCCGGCGCCCGCCGCGTCCTGGCCGACAAGTGGGAGGACGGGACGCCCCTGACCATCCGGCCCAACGACTTCGCCGCCGACAGCCAGGGCGGCGGTTATTTCACCACCGGCTGCCTCTATTACGCCGGCCCCAAGGGCGTGGCGGTGGTGGCCGACAACCTGCGCACCAACGGGGTGGTCTTCAGCCCCGACGACAAGACCCTCTACGTCACCAACGGCCCGACCGTGGTGGCGTTCGACGTCAAGGGGCCGGGCGTGCTGGCCAACCGCCGCGACTTCGCCCGGCTGGAGGCGGGGGGCGCTGGCGACGGCTTGGCGGTGGACGCCGAGGCGCGGCTCTACGTGACCTCCGGCCCCGGCGTGCAGGTGTTCGACAAGGCTGGCAAATACCTCGGCCTTATCCCGACCCCGCGGGCCGTCATCAGCATCGCCTTCGCCGGCCCCGACAAGGGGACGCTGTATGTCGTCGGCGGCGGCGCCGACGACGAGGCCGGCCGGCCGATCCGGACGGGGCCGCAATCGACCGCCGCCAGCCTATACAAGCTGCCGATGCTGGCCCGGGGGCTGAAGGACCGGGCGAAATAGGGCAACCGCGCCGGACCGTGGACGTTCTCCCTCCTCGCACAGCCAGAGGAGGCCCTCATGGACACCGCCGACAAGCTGATGAAGATCGCCATCGACGGCGACACCGACGAGGACGTCACGGTGGTCGAGGAGCCGGCCGAGGAGGAGGAGGTCGAAAAGCGCACCACGACCACGACCGTGACCAAGCCCCGCCCGGCTCAGAAGTCCGACACGGTGATCATCACCGATTAGGCGGCGTCGAGGCGGCGGGACCCTTCACGCCGCCCCTGTGGCGCCTATTTCGGCGGTTCGGCCAGGGGGAAGAAGCTCCAGGCCTTGTTGTCGCGCAGGAAGGCCTGCAGTTGCAGCCGCATCGGGCCGGTCCCGGGGCCGGCGCCGGTCAGTGGGAATTGCCTGCGATAGGCCGTCCAGACCGCCGTCGGGCCTGGACCGAAGGTGCGGGTCGGGTCCTGCTGCTTGCGCACGTCGAGCCAGCGCATGCCGACGTTGAGGTCGGTGGCCAACATGCGGAAGGTGTTGTCGACGATCTCCATCGCCCGCTTGGCCTTCAGCGACGTCTGGGCCTCGAGCTCCTCGACCCCGCCGCCGCCGACGTAGCCTTCCGGGGGCACCGGATTGATGTTGCCCTGGATCACCTGCCAGATCTCGTGGGTCGAATAGCCGCCATTGAACTGGCCGCCGATCTGGCGGGCGACGGCCTGGGTGCCGACGCCGGTGAAGAACTCGCTGGAGAAACGCTCGTCGCGCTGCCAGATGGCGATGCCCATGTTGGCCATGGCGATGTTGAAGGCTTCGACGTCGTTGGCCAGGGGATAGGGGTCCCAGTTGGCGTTGGAGAAGATGAAGCCGCCCATGCCGTTCGAGTTCTTCCCGCCCTTGACGTAGTATTTCATCATCTCCGGCGTGCTGAGCTCCCAGCTGTCGGTGGGCTTGAGGCCCGCCCGGATCGCGGGGTTGTGGTCCGACGAGTTGAGCTGGGTGACGAGGTCGTCGCGCAGGGTGGCCCACGCCTGCCAGGCCGAGGCCTGGCGGATCGACGAGGCGCGCAGGGTCTCGGGGTCCTGGATGATCCGGCCCTTGTCGTCGCCGAACAGGTAGCTGCCCTTGATCATCTCCTTGATCCGGTTGGCGTTCCAGTTCAGCCATTTGAACGGCCGGTCGGTCTGCACCAGGTAGCTCAGGGGCGTGACCGAGCTGTTCATGCCGTTCAGCACGACGGCGTAGTTCAGGTCGGCCCAGGCCAGGGCCTCGCGGGCGTCGGCCACCGCGAACACCGTCATCGCCGTGAAGTAGGCGTTGGAGGAGGTCAGGGCGTTGTCGTCGGCCGCGAAGGGCTGGATCGGCTGCAGGCCCGCTGCGGCGAGGGCCTGGGCGGCGGGCATCCGGCGGCCCTGGTAGTAGGCCTCGCCGGCCCCGACCATGGTCGCGCCGATGTTCGACAGGATGTTGAGGTCGCCTTCGCCCACCGACCCGCGCGAGCGCATCACCGGGGTGACGCCCTTGTTCAGCAGGTCGACCAGAGACTGGTACAGGCCGGGGCTGGGGGCGTTCCAGGCCATGGCGTTGGCGCGCACGACCATCACGGCCCGGACCAGGGCCTCGTCGAGGATTTCGGGATCGTCGGCGGCGTCGGCCCCGCGCCGGAAGGCGTCGAGCATCTTTTTTTCGAGCATCGCCTTGTTGTCGGGGCGCAGGGGGTCGCCCTCGAACACGCGGGTCTCGCGGCCGCCGCCGGCGGCGCGGGTGAACCAGTAGACCGAGACGCCCTCGGCGGGGGCCTCGAGCAGCAGGCCGTAGTTGTCGGCCATGGTCTTCTTGGCCGCGGCGCTGTACTCGACCTTGGCGCCGCGCCGCGCGACGTCCATCACCTGGTCTATGGTCAGGTCGTGGCCGGTCAGGACCACCGTCTGGTTGGCCATGGTCGCCCTGATCGGCATGTAGCCTTGCGGGTTGCCGAACATCTGGGCGTGGGCGCTTAGCGGAACGAGCGCAGACCCCAGCAAGGCGGCCGCGCACAGCGCTCCGCGGCTCTTCCGAATCCAACTCACGGACATGGTCTGGATCTCCCCCGGGCCTCGCGCCGGCTGTGGCCGCCGACGTTAATCGCCACGGCGGTTTTCGCCAGAGGAAATTTATCTTCCGGGTATGGGCGCGTGCGATCTCAGCCGATGGCCGCCGGCGGCTCACCCGCGCACCACCGCCGCCACATCGCCCGAAGGGCCGATTCAAGTGCGGACGCAAACAGGGGCCCGTCGCACAGGGACGAGGCGGCCATGCGCGGCCGCAGGCTCCGCCGCAGCTGCGCCCGTCGCTCCGGGTCGGCCGCCAGGGCCGCGGCGACGCGGACGTAGTCGGCCGGAGATCCCGCGGCGAACTCGCCCAGCCCCAGCGCGTCCAGGAACCCGAGGGTCTGGCGCGAGGCGGGCCGGTCCCCCGGCAGGGTCACCACCGGCACGCCCATCCACAGGGCCTCGCAGCTGGTCAGGCCGCCGCAGAACGGGAAGGGGTCCAGGGCGATGTCGACCCCGCCGTACTCCGCGAGCATCTGGGCGTGGGGCGAGGCGCCCCGGAGCTCCAGCCGGTCGGGCGCCAGGCCGCAGGCGGCGAAGGCGTCTTCCAGCCGACGCCGGGCGGCGGGGTCGGCCAGGGATTTCGACTTCAGCACCAGCCGCGAGCCCGGCGCGGCCTCCAGCACCGCCGTCCACAGCCGCACCACCTCGGGGCCGACCTTGGTCAGGTTGTTGAAGCTGCCGAAGGTCACCGGCTGGCCGCCGGGATCGGCGACGGCCGGGGCGTAGGCCGGCGGGTCGTAGCAGAAGCGGCTGTGGAGTAGCCGCACCACCGCCTCGCTGCACCGCCGCTCGGCCCCCGGCGGCATGACGGCCGTATCCATCACCAGATAGTCGATGCTGGAAAGGCCGGTGGTCCCCGGATAGCCCAGCCAGGAGGCCTGGACCGGCGCGGGGCGTCGGGTGAACAGGGGCAGCCGGTTCTTGGCGGTGTGGCCGGAGAGGTCGACCAGGATGTCGATCCCGTCGCCCCGGACCATCGCCGCGGCGTCGTCGTCGCCGACGCCGACGAGGTTGCGCCAATGGTGGGCGCTGGCCCGCAGCCGGGCCGTGACCTCGTCGTCGAGGCCGCCGTTGTCGTAGCAGGACACCTCGAAGGCCGCTCGGTCGTGCGCCGCCAGGACCCTGGTGAGGAACCACCCCACCGGGTGGGCGCCGAAATCGGCCGAGACGTAGCCGATGCGCAGGCGCCGCCCGGGCTCGCGGGGGTTGGCGTGGGCGGCGGGGGAGGGGCCCGGCCGGCGGCCGTGGCGTTCGTCCCAGCGCCGATGCTCGGCCAGGAGCGATCCGGGCGTGATGTCGGGACTGTACAGCAGGCACAACAGCCGGTTGCTGTCGGCCGTCGCGAAGTCCGGCTTGAGGTCGATGGCGCGCTGGTAGGCCGCCGCGGCGTCGGCAAACCGGCCCATGGCCTGGAACGCATTGCCCAGGTTGGCGTGGGCTTCGGCGTAGTCCGGCTTGAGGTCGAGGGCGCGGCGGTAGGCGTCCGCCGCCTCGTCGAGCCGGCCCGCCGCCAGGAAGACGGCGCCCAGGTTGTACCAGCCCTCGGCGAAGTCCGGCTTGAGTTCGAGGGCGCGGCGGTAGCACGCCGCCGCCTCGTCCGGCCTGCCCATGGCCTTGAGCACGGCCCCCAGGCTGTTGTGGGCCGCGAGATGGTCCGGCTGGAGGGCGATGGCCTGGCGGTAGGCCTCGGCCGCCTCGCCCGGCCGGCCCAGGGCCTGAAGGACATGGCCGAGATTGTAACGCCCGCCGGCGTAGCCCGGCAGGAGCGCGATGACGCGCCGGAACGCCTCCGCGGCCTCTTCGGGGCGCCCGGAGGCCAGGGCGGCGGCGCCGAGATTCTGGTGCGCCTCGGCCTCGGCGACCCGCGCGGCGACCCCGGAGGAGGGGGCTCCAGGCCGATGTTGGACAGGGGCGGCGCCCCCCTTCTTGCCTTTGGCCATGCCGCCGTCTGCGATCCTGCTATTTCCCCGCGTCCGGAAGCTTGAACACCATCAGGGTGGTTCCGCCCACCGGGTTTTCGATCTCCGGGGTCAGGAAGGGCCAGGCCACCGGGCCGCCGTTGCCCGCCACCACCGCGACGTACTGGGCGGCGCCGACGCTATAGGTCACCGGCGTGGCGCTGGGCGAGGCCGGCAGGCGCGTGCGCCACAGCAGCTTGCCCGAGCCGGAATCGAAGGCGTTGAAGTAGCGGTCGCGGCCGCCGACGAAGAGCAGGCCCCCCGCCGTGGCCATGGTCGAGCTGGCGAAGGCCGCCCGCTGGCGCTGCATCCAAAGGGTCTTGCCGGTCACCAGGCTGATGGCCTGGATCCGGCCGAACTTGCCGTCGGCGCCGGGCGTGGGCTTGAGCACCCAGGTCATGTCGTTGCCGCCGCCGGCGGCGGCTTCGGCGGCCGTCCGCGGCTTCCAGGTGAAATCCTGGCAGGTCTCGATCAGTTGGACGTAGAGGACCTTGGTCTCGGTGTCGATCGAGGTCGCCGGCCAGTTCCGACCGCCGCCGGAATGGGGGCAGAAGAACTGGGTCACCCCCGCCTGGGGCGCCAGGGCCGGGTTGATCGTCTTCTTGCCGGTGACCGGGTCGATGCCGGTGATCAGCGTCTGGATCCCGGCGTCGCGGGAGAAGGCGTACTTGCCGGTGGCGCGGTCGACCGCGTCAAACAGGGCGATCTTACCGCCGGTGACCACCAGATTGGTCGGTTTACCGGCCACCGGCATGGTGACGAAGGACTGCTCGTAGACCCAGTCCAGGTCCCAAACCTCGCGGTTCACGTGCTGGAAGTGCCAGGCCAGCTTGCCGGTCTCGGGGTCGAGCGCCACCGTGGAGTCGGTGAACAGGCCGTCGGCGGACTCGCCCTTGCCCGCCTGGGGCGTGAGCAGCGTCGAGGTGTTGTAGGTCTGGCCGGTGCCGAAATAGACCAGCCCCAGCGCGGGGTCGTAGCTGCCCGAGGTCCACACCGAACCGCCGTAACGCTGGTCGACGGGGGCGCCGTTCCAGCTGTCGCCGCCAAGCTGGCCGGGGCGGGCTATGGTATGGAAGCGCCAGGATTCCTCGCCGGTTCCTGCGTCCAGGCCGAAGATGAAGCAGCCGCCGGCGTAGGTCTGGCAGCCGGTCACCCCCATGATCACCTTGCCCTTGGCGACGATCGGGCCGCCGTTCAGGGTCAGGCGCGCCTTGGTCTCCGGTTCGCCCAGGACCTGGTGGTCCCAAACGAGCTTCCCGGTGCGGGCGTCGAGCGCCACCATGTGGCCGTCGCCGGTGGGGGCGAAGATGCGGTCGCCGTAGAGGGCGATGTTCTTGACGATGACGGTCCGCCCCTGGTTCAGGGCGGGGGGGAGCTGGCGGTTGTAGGTCCACAGGAGGTCGCCGGTCGCGGCGTCCAAGGCCACCACGGCGGGTCCGCTGGCGACGAACATCACCCCGTCGTGGACCAGGGGCGTGGCCTCGTTGCCGCCCACCGGCAGGGTGTAGGCCCAGGCCGCGCCCAGGGACTTCACATTAGCCTTGTTGATCTGTTTCAGCGGACTGAAGCCGTCACCGGCGTGGGTGCGCCGCCAAGTCAGCCAGTCGCCGTCGGCCGGCGCCTTGATCGTCGCCTCGGTGACCGGAGTCATCTTCTGCAGCAGCTCGGCCTGCCGCAGCTTGGCGGCGGCGAAGAAGGCGTCCTCGTTGCGGGCCAGGACGTTGTTCTGGGCCAGGGCCGCGCCCCCGCAGAGCAGGGCCGCCAGGGCCGGGGCGAACAGCCGGGCGCAGCGCCGGATGGGGGTGTGGGTGTGGCTCATGGCTTCCTCGTCCTCGCCCGTCCGCTCTAGTTGGCGATGACCTTGCCGGCGGAATCGGTGGTGATGGTCCGGCCGTTCTCGTCCACCGGGTTGCGGTTGTTCTCGGCGCAGGCGTAGTCGAAGATGTAGGTCCCCTTCGGCTGCAGCCGGAAGCGCTTGGTCACCTTCCACGGGGCGATCAGGGCCAGGGGGTCTTCGATGGTGATCTGGTCTTCCAGGGTGGTCGGGTCGACCTTGCGGATGCGCTCGACGATGTGGCGCTGGTCGGAGAGCTGCAGGCCGGTGCGGTCGACGATGCTCTCGGCGCGCATCCCCACCGTGTCCACCACCAGGGTGTCGCCTTCCCAGTGGCCGATGGCGTGGCCGGTGTAGGTGTGGCCCGGGTCGGCCGGATGCTTGCGGCCGTCGGTGTAGATGCGGCGCACCCCCATCGAGTTCTCGGTCAGCATCCATACCTGCTTGGGGGTGACCACCCACTCGTAACCGTCGGGGGAATTGACCATCCGCGGCATACCGATGGGGATGCCGCAGAAGGTGGCCGGGTCGGGGAAGGTGCCGTCGGTGACGCCGGCGATGTTCTTGACGTAGCGCGCCTCCCACTGGGCGTTGTAGGGCGGGTGCTCGCGGGCGCCGAGCGTCACCCCGGCGCCGGCGTTGGGCGGGACGACGGTGGCGCGGTCGAACACCGTGTTGCCGACCATCCCCCACACTCCGCTCCAGTCGGGCAGACCGGCCCAGGCGGCGGCCGCGTCGGCGGCGGCGGCGGGCTGGAAGCTCAGGGCCAGGGCGGCGAGGGCCAGGCCGGTGGTCCAGGGCGCGCGCATGGGAAGCCTCTTCACTGGCCCTTGGCCCTGGCCGCGTTCGCCGCGGCCCTGTCGGTCAGGGCGGCCGGATTGACGCTCTTGCCGCGGCAGGAGTCGTCGACGATGGCGACGCCCGGGGGCGCGCGCCGCCAGGTGCGGGTCACCGCCCACGGCCGGGTCAGGGCCTTCTTGTCGGTGATGGTGAAGCGGTCCTCCAGGGTGTCGGGGCCGGTTGCGCGGATCCGCTCGACGATCATGGCCTCGCCGCTGAGCTGGGCGCCGGTATGGTCGACGAAGTTGGCGTCGTTCAGCCCGACCGTGCTGACCACCAGGATGTCGCCCTCCCAACGGCCGACCGAATTGCCGGTGTAGGTGGGAAAGAGATCGTCGCCGGTCAGGTGGGCGCGGCCGTCGGTGTAGATCCGCCGCACCTGGGCCCCGCTGCTGGCGGGCCCGGAGGGCGCGTTCTCGGAGATGACCCAGACCTGGTCCGGGGCGACCACGAACTCGTACAGACCGGCGAAGGACATCATCCGCGGCAGGCCGACCGGCAGGCACAGGCTGAGCGGGTCGAATTCCTTGTCGGTCCTCAGCCTGGCGATGTTGGCCCTGTACCGGGCCTCATAGGCGGCGGTGAACGGCGGGTGGTCGCGGGTCGCGGCCGGGACGCCCTTGCGCGCAGGCGGCGCGTCGAAGACCGGGCCCTGGACGGCGCGCCACACCCCGCTCCAGTCGGGCAGCAAGGCGGCCTTGCGGGCGCGGGCGGCGGATGCGGCGGCCTCGGCGGCGGGGTCGGGGGCCTGGGCCTGGGCCTGGGCCTCGGCGAGGCAGGGCGCGAGGAGAAACAGGCCTGCGCCGAGGGCCGCCGCGGTCTTGCGTCTGGTCTGCATCGGCTTCCCGGGTTCGCGTTCGCGGCGACCACTACTTCCGCCCCGCCGGGCCGTGTCAATCCTAAGGCGCCCTAATCATATCGCGGCGCGTAAAAAAAGCATGGCTACCTTTGTTTCTCGCGCTTAGCATCGCCGGAACGTCCCGGGAGCGGACGGCAGGGCAGGAGCGGGCGGATGCGGGCGACCCAGCACTTGGCGGCGGCCGCCGCGGTCGTGGCCGTCGTCGGCATCGCGGGAATCTCTTTGGGGCAAGCGCCCCGTCCCGCCGTCCAACCCCGCGACTTCAGCCGCGCCGGCCAGTCGATCGTCGACTATTCGCGCGGCGTGTCACAGCCCGCCATGGCTTGCGCCGCGCTCAAAACCGTCGACCTCGGCGCTGCGGTTAAGGTGTTGCAGGCCGACGAGGTCCCGCCCGCCGCCGGCTCGCCGGGCTATTGCCACCTCGTCGGGGTGATCGAAGGCCGGATCCGCTTCGAGGTCGGTTTGCCGGCGAGCTGGAACCGCCGGCTGCTGCAGATCGGCAACGGCGGCATGGCGGGCGAGGCGGTGCCCGGGACCGGCGAGCGGGCCGCCCAGCGGGTCTCGGCGGTGCGCAACGGCTTCGTCTTCACCGCCAACGACATGGGCCACGTGGCCGAACCCGACGGGGGCCTAGCCTGGGCGGAGGACAAGCCCGACGCGGTGATCGACTTCGGCCACCGCTCGGCCCACCTCGACAATGTCTGGGCTCGCAAGGTGGCCGAGCGCTATTACGGCGAGACCGTCGCGCGGGCCTATTACTCGGGCTGCTCGACGGGAGGGCGCATCGGCTACTCCGAGGCCCAGCGCTATCCGGACGATTTCGACGGCATCCTGGCGGGGGCGCCGGTGTTCAACCTCGTCAGCCTCGCCCTCGTCAACACCGCCAGCGGCGCGGCCCTGGCGCGCGCCGGCCTGACCGCCGAGGCTTACACCGCGGCGGTCAGCGCGCCGATGCTCGCCAAGTGCGACCTGCTGGACGGGGTCAAGGACGGGGTGATCTCAGATCCCCGCGCCTGTCGCTTCGACGTCGAGACGGAAGCCAAGGTCTGCGGCGCCCCCGGCGTTGCGGCGGGCCAGTGCATCACTCCCGCCCAGGCCGCGGTGCTGAAAGGGTTGACCCCGGACATCACCCTGAAGGGCCGGCGGGTCTATCCGGGCAAGATCCTGAGCGCGGAGAACATGGTCCGGCTGCTGCCTTCGGCGCGGGCGCCAAACCCCGGCTCCCGCGAGACCTCCGACCAGCTGCTGCGCTCGATGGCGCTCTATCCGAAGATGGGGCCCTATCCCCAGCTGACCTGGCTGACGGTGGACCTCTCCCGCGACTTCGACCGCGCCCAGCCGGCCCGGGCGGTGCTGGAGTCCACCGACCCGGACCTGTCGGCCTTCCACACCCGCGGCGGCAAGATGATCACCTACGTCGGCTGGGAGGACACGGGCGTCAATCCCAGGGCCCTGGCCGAGTACCACCAGTCCGTGGCGGCGCGGATCGGCCCGGCGCGGGCCGAGCAGACGACGCGGCTCTACCTCGTGCCCGGCATGGGCCACTGCCAGGGCGGAACCGGCGCGGCCGACTATTTCGACATGATGACGCCCCTGATCGAGTGGGTCGAAGCCGGCGTGGCGCCGTCCAGCGTCATCGGCCTCAAACGCGGGCCGGACGGGGAGGCCCAGTTCTCCCGGCGGCTGTGCCCCTATCCCCAGGCGGCGCGCTACCTGGGCGGGGACGCCGGGAACGTGGCGAGCTACGTGTGCGCGGCGCCGGCCGCGCCGCCCGCCGTCGCCCAAACCAGGAAAGCCAGGCGGGCAGGATGAACAGGAACGTGATCGGTTTTGGCCTCGGGCTGGCGTCCGCGGCCGTTGCAGCCTCGGCTTACGCGGCCCCGGCTATCCCCAACTGGAACGGCGTATGGGAGCGTCAAGGCTCGATCCTGTTCGACCCCGCCGTGCCGCCGGGCCGGCCCGAGACGCCGCCCCTGACCCCCGAATACCGGAAGAAGTACGACGCCATCCTGGCCCAGGCGGCGGCCGGCAATCCGGTCGCCGACCCCGGCGCCATGTGCCTGCCGGCCGGGATGCCGCGGGTGATGGTGATGACCTACCCGATGGAGATCCTGATGATCCCCGGCCAGGTGACGATCATCGCCGAATGGTCGAGCCAGACCCGCCGCATCTTCACCGACGGCCGCCCCCACCCGGCCGACCCCGACCCCACCTACCAGGGCCATTCCATCGGTCATTGGGAGGGCGACACCCTGGTGGTCGACACCGTCGGCATCCGCGGCGACACTGTGTTCGACTCCACGGGCCTGGGCCACAGCGACAGGATCCACGTCACCGAGCGGATGCGTCAGACCAGTCCGACGGTGCTGGAGGACCAGATCACGGTGGAGGACCCGGTCGCCTTCACCAGGCCCTGGGTCGTCACCCGCAAGTACACCAAGGGCGGCCCCGAGCTGCAGATCATGGAGTACGTCTGCGAGGAGAACAACCGCAACCCGGTCGACGCCAACGGCGTCACCACCATCGCCCCGCCCCGGCCCCGGGGCTAGGGCTGTGGCCGGGCTTTCGACCCGCGAGCGGCTCGACGTCGAGTGGACCTGCGCGAAGCTGACGCACCGCTTCGCCCAGCTTCTGGACGGCGGCGACTGGGACGGGGTGTCGGACCTGTTCGCCCGCGACGGCGCCCTCTACCGTCCCTCCGCCCCGGACGAGCCGGTGAAGGGCCGCGCCGCCATCCGCGCCGCCTACCACGCCCGCCCCGCGGCCAAGGTCACCCAGCACTTCATCACCAATACGGTGGTGGACGTGACGAGCGCCACCGAGGCGACGGGGGTTTGTTACATCCTGATGTACACCGCGACGCCGGGGGAGGGGGTGCTCAAGGCCGACGCCGTCGAAACTCTCGGTCGCTACCACGACCGCTTCGTGCTGGAAGACGGGACCTGGAAGTTCCTTGAGCGGCGCGGCTCGGTGTCGATGAAGACGGTCGGCTGAGCGTCAGCCGAGCTTCTCGCGCAGGGTCGAGAGCAGGAGCGGGAAGTGGAGGGGCTTGGCGACGAGGGTCGAGCCGGGGACGCCGAACTTCTCGACCGATGCTTCATCCCCGCCCGAGATGTAGATCACCGGGACCGCGGCGTTCAGCCCCCTGGCGAAGCGGGCGATGTCGAAACCCGTGGTGCCGCGCCCGAGGTTAACGTCGAGCACCAGCGCATCGAAGGACTTTCCCTCGCGCTCCAGGATGGCGTAGGCGGCGCCGTCTCCGGGCGCGCACACGACCTCGTAGCCGTCGGCCCTCAGGGTATGGTCCAGCACGGCGCAAACGGCCTCCTCGTCGTCCACCACAAGGACTCGGGGGGGCTTGGTACGGTTACTCTTGCTCACTCAACGCATCCCGGCCGCGATGCCTTACAACGCCCCGCCCGGCGTCGGGTTCCCGGCATAATGCTTCTGCGGCGGCGTCCGAACCCGACGCCGCGTCGCCCAGGCCCGTGAACCATGGCTGCGCTCCGGCGTTGGCGCTTTCGACCCATGGGGGGCGGAAGCTTGATCATGAAAATGGGCGATGCGAGAGCCGCGCGCAGCCGGGCGGCCGGCGAGCCGGGTCGGATCAAGGCGCCGGCGGGGCGGGGGCGTCCCGCGTGGCTGGCGAAAGCGCACCGGCGCTACCTCGACATCCTCGCCTCGGTCTACATCTACAACGAGCATCGCGGCTACAGCAGCATCGACCGGGTGCTGGACGGGGTTCGGCGCCAATACCCCCAGGCGACGGCCTTCATCGCCACGGTCGAGAAGCACCGCCGCGACGAACGCCAGCACTATCTGATGTTCCGCCGCTACTTCGAGGCGCGCGGCGCCATGCCCTACCTGGTCGACGACACCTGCGGTCACATCGACAGGCTGATCCGGCTGACTTTCGGCTGCGGCATCGACGACCTCGACGCCGACGCGATGATCGACGACCCCGAGATGTTCGAGCGCCTGTGCCGCGTCATCATGCTCACCGAGATGCGCGGTATGCGGCAGGTCGAAATCCTGCTCCGGTCGCCGCTGATGGCCTCGGACCGCTCCCTGGTGAAGATCTTCCGGGTGATCGAGCGCGACGAGCCGAGCCACTGGGCCCCCTACGAGGGTTGGATCCGCGACCACGGCGGCGCGATGCCGAACCTGGCCGAGCGCATGGCCGACGCCTGGGTCCACCGCAGCCTGATCCTGTTCAAGCTGCCGCTGCTGTACTTCAATCCCCGGCTGGTGCGACGCACCGCCTGGCAGGACGAGCAGGACCTGCCGGACGGCTATGCCGGCCGGGCCGTGGCCTCGGAGGCTTGGCCGCCAGGCGCGCGCCAGGCCGGCGCGGACCGCCGGCCAGTCGAGGTCGGTGACCGCATAGACCACGGTGTCGCGGCGGCCCGACGACCGTCGCTTCACGCCGGAAATCGTGATTTTGAAGCCAGATGAGCGCGCGCGGAGCGCTAAATCGATAGTGATGCCCCGGCTGGAGCGGCCGCCCGGCGTGGGGTCGTTCCCTCAACTGATACAGGAGGACGCGCCGCTATGAGCGAACTGACCATCTGGACCTACGACTGGGTTCCTGAGGGCCCTCGTGGTTTCGTGCGCGACCTCAGGCTGAGGTGGGCGTGTGAGGAAGCCGGTCTGATCTACGCAATGCGTACGGTCCCATTCGATGGCCGTGAAACCAATCATCTGGCGGATCAGCCATTTGGCCAGGTCCCGTTCCTGAAGGACAACGGGGTGGAAATATTCGAAAGCGGCGCCGGACTGCTGCACCTCGCCCGGAAAAGCGACAAGCTGATGCCGCGCGATCCGGTGGGAGAGGCCCAAACACTGCAATGGACGATCGCTGCGCTCAACTCGATCGAGATGGTCACCGTCCCGTGGTGGTTCCTGAAGCTGTGCGGCGATGCGAACAACGGCCTTACCGGATGGATGAGTCAGCGCCTTGACCACCTGGAAAGAGTATTGAGCGAGCAAGAATGGCTCGCCGCTCGGCGCTTCACCGTCGCAGACCTGTTGATGGCGGACGTTCTGCGCGTCTCGGACGTCCGCTCTTTCGGAGACCGGCCCGCGACCGAGGCCTATGTCGCTCGCGTGACCGGCCGTACTGCGTTCAAGAAGGCTCAAGCCGACCAGATCGGTCATTTCGAGGCGGCCGATCGAAAGAGAGAAGCAGAAAGGTGAACTGGGGCGCAGCTTGCGTCTGGCGTCTGGTCGCCTACGGGGACGACCTGTCCCTGCTCATGTCCAAGGGCTGGACGCGCTTATGAGGTCATGAAGACCAGCGCCCCGAAGCCGGCGACGATGGCCATGGCGACCACGAAGCCCAGTATCAGAACGCCACGGTTGGACGATTTCGAATAGGCGGGCCCCGAGTGAGCCGAATGCGCGTCGAGCGACATGGCAAATCTCCTTCGATCCTCCCCACCCCTGTTTCAGGGTGTTGGAATCATACTCTGGGCTTGGTTGGTTACTGCTTCCTTTCGGATCGGCGGCGGGCGTTCGAGAGGTTCGCTTCCCGTCCTCGGGGCGCCGGCTCTACGCCGCCGCTTCCACAGGCTCCCCGGGGCGATCCTCGCACCTTCGACCATGGCGGCCAGCTTATTGTGGGCGGCCTCGGCGCCAAGCTTGCCGAAGCGGGCGAAGGCGCCGACAGCGGCAAATGCACTTCGTCCGACTCCGCGCCCCTCAAAATCCGGCTTGCGTCGGCGCAGATATGCCAGACCGCTTGGCAAGTCACCGGTTGCGTTCTGAAGGCTGTACGGAAATGGCAGATTCGCATATATTGCTATTGGCGACGATTGAATTTAGCGCCTATCAATTAGCACCGGACCCTAATGGTTCGGCAGACTAAGCAAAAAGCCCAGGGGGGGAACATGATCTGCTCGCGCACGGTAGCCGCCGGCCTGTTCGTCACGACAGCGCTGACATCGGTCCTCGTGGCCCAGGGCGCTTTGGCGCAGGAAGCGGCGGCGTCGGCCGCCAACGCCGCCGGGTCGAGCGACGTCTCGCTCCTCAGCGACGTCGTCGTCACCGCTACCCGCCAGGCCGACACGGTCAACCGGGTGCCCCTGTCCATCAGCGCCGTGACCCAGAAGGCGCTGGACCAGCAGGGCATCAAGACCGTCAGCGACCTGCAGCGCTCGGTCCCGGCGCTCACCGTCAGCGGCATCCAGGGCGGCGTCGCCACCTTCTCCCTGCGCGGCATCGTCCAGTCCGGGCCGGTCACCGCGACCACCGGCGTCTACCTCGACGACATCCCGCTGCAGAAGCGCAACACCACCGGGGTGCAGCAGAACAACGGCACGCCCACGCCGCCCCTGTTCGACCTCGAGCGGGTCGAAGTGCTGCGGGGCCCCCAGGGCACCCTCTACGGCGGCTCCTCCGAGGGCGGCACCATCCGCTTCATCGAGCCCGCGCCGAGCCTGGTCCGCTACAGCGGCCAGGCCCGCGCCGAGGTCAACCATACCCAGTACGGCGGGACCAGCTACGAGGGCGGCCTGGCCTTCGGCGGTCCGATCATCCAGGACAAGCTGGGCATCCGCGCCACGGTGTTCCAGCGCCACACCGCCGGCTACATCGACCTAGTCGACCCCTACACCAACACGGTCGCCTTCCCCGACGTGAACTCGACCGAGGCCAACGCCTACCGCATCGCGGTGCTGTTCTCGCCGATGGAGAACTTCCGGGCGACCCTGTCGTACTACAACAACTACAACCGGCAGCGGGACACGGTGAACGCCTACCTCAAGCCGCTGAACCGGCAGCTGACGGTGCCCAGCGCCTGCTACGCCCAGTTGACGACGCCCTCGGTATCGAGCGTGCCGCCGTCGATCGCCTGCCCGGCCACTGCGGTCCCGGGGCAGACCGTGAACGGCGTCTACATGCGCCCGGCCCAGACCTACGGGCCGTTCAACTTCGACAAGTTCCAGAACGTCCTGGCCGACCCGGCCGGGCCGCAGGGCTCGACCACCAAGTTCAACGCCCCCAGCCTGACCCTGGACTACGACTTCCCGAAGATGACCGTGAGGTCGGTGACCTCCTACATCTCCGACCTCGCCAAGGCCCACGGCTACGAGCAGCCCCAGGTCGGCGGCATCGACGGCTACACGGACCGCCAGGGGAACTTCTACAATCCGGGCGAGACCGTGCGGTACACGGGCACGACCGCCCAGACCACCACCGGCGCCAACCTGTTCCGCCAGTTCCCGGTCTATCCCGGCTCGTTCAACTCCAAGAGCAAGCGCTGGGGCATGATCCAGGAGCTGCGCTTCTCCTCGACCGGCGATCCGAAGCCGTTCAGCTGGGTCGGCGGCGTCTATTTCTCGAACATCCGCGCCAACACCAACTACGAGCTGCCGGAAGACACCGACACCATCAACCGGCTGCTGTTCGGATTCCCGACCTCGGCGCTGCGCTACACCCAGCAGGTCAACCTGAACGCCGGCCAGACCTGCGCCAACGTCGACTTCGCCGCCCTGGGCGTGCCCTCCAACACCCCGACCCTGCTGCGGACGGTGAATGGAACCCCGGTCTGCAGCGTCGGCCTGCCGCAGCGGAAGGACACCATCCTCACCGCCCGCGACCAGCGGGTGAAGGACATCGAGGTCGCCGCCTTTGGCGAAGCCAACCTGTGGGTCACCGACAAGCTCCGGGTCACCGGCGGCATCCGCCTGTCGCGGGTCAGCTATGATTTCAAGCAGGTCTTCTACGGGCCGGCCTCGGGCTTCAACGTCCCCACCGTCGCCAACACCGGCATCACCACCGGCTCGGTCAACGAATCCCCGGTCACCCCCAAGGCCGGGATTCAGTACCAGCTGAACGACGACAACATGGTCTACGCCAGCGCGGCCAAGGGGTTCAGGCCCGGCGGCGTGAACGTGCCCCTGCCCGACGCCATCTGCGGCGCGGGCCTGGCCCTGATCGGGCTGACGGTGTTCGACGCCCCCACGACCTACGGCTCGGACTCGGTGTGGAGCTACGAGGCCGGCGGCAAGTTCCGCCTCGCCAACCGTATCCAGGTGAACACCAGCGCCTTCCGGATCGACTGGTCGAACGTGCAGCTCAACGTCTCGATACCCGGCTGCGGCCCGACCTTCATCCAGAACGCCGGCTCGGCGCGCAGCCAGGGCTTCGACCTGCAGGCCGCCGGCCGGGTCTTCCCGGGCCTGACCGCCAATGTGAACCTGGCCTACACCGACGCCCAGTACACCGCGACGGCGACCGGGCCCGTGCCCAAGAACGGCACGGCGGCGACCCCGGTGGTGCAGAAGGGCGACAAGCTGCCGGTGCCGCCGTGGACCGCAAACGTCGGCCTGCAGTACGACTTCGGCGTCGGCGCCTATACCGCCTACGTCCGCGGCGACTGGCAGTTCCAGTCGAAGTTCCTCAACGGAAACGGCCCCGGCGTGGGCAACTACGCGCCCGACACCCGCAACGTCCCGCACGCCCAGGTGGTCAACCTCCGGACCGGGATCACCTTGAAGAACTTCGACGTCAACGCCTACGTCAACAACGTCTTCAACTCGACGGACGCGCTCAGCCTCTCGGGCGGCCGCGGCGGATGCACCCCCAACACGGATGCGGCCTGCGGCACCTTCTCGACCTACAACCCGTTCTTCGGCGTCACCACCTACCGTCCCCGCACGATCGGAGTGCAGGCTAACTACCGCTACTGACCGGGACCGGGACCGGGGCCGGGCTTGCCGAGCCTGGCCCCGCAACCCGGTCGACGCGACGGGACATATGCGGTTCAATCGACCGGCGGCGCGCGGGCGGACCCGTCGCCGACCGGGGGGACCGACGATGCCGACCATGACAGGATCGCTGCGGGTGCTGGCGGCCGGCGCCCTGGCCGTCGTGGCGCTGTGGGCGTCCGGAGCGCAGGCCGAGGCCTTGCCGGCCGGTTGGCAGGCCAGCCACATGAAGCCGCTCGCCCACCTGACCCTGCCGGGTCCCCGCGCCTTCAAGCTCAGCATCAAGCAGCACGAGGGCCGCTGGTACCTTTTCGTGGCCGAAGGGGGACAGAACCCGGCCCTGACCCTGGAGGGGAGGGGCTTCAACGTGGTCGACGTCACCGACCCGGCCAAGCCCAGGTTGGTGGCCACCGTACCGGTGCAGTATGGCGGCGGCCAGCTCACCCTGCACGGCGACCTCCTCATCGCCGGCCAGCAGACGCCGTTCGATCCGGGGAGCAAGCATCCCGCGGAGGGGCCCTTCTCCGACTCCCGGCCGGCCATGAACGACCTGGCGACCTTCTTCGACATCTCCGACCCGGTCCACCCGAAGAAGATCTCGACCTGGCGGACGCTTGGCTGGGCGACCCATCGGAACGTCTATCCGGGCGGCCGCTACGCCTACATGTCCTCGTTCGTTGCGGGCTACCGCGGCCAGGCCACCCTGACGATCCTGGACGTCTCCGACCCCGTCCACCCCAAGGAGGTCAGCCACTGGTGGCAGCCGGGGCAGAGGGACGACGAGCCGGCCCGTCCGGCGCCCAACGGCTTCCACGGTCCGGTCTACCCCAGCGCCGACGGCAGGATGCTGACCATGGGCTACACACCGGGCGTGGTGAACCTCGACGTCACCGACCCGGTCCATCCCAAGCTGATCGGCAAGCTCGACTTCGCGCCCCTGCCGCTGACCGGAACCCAGTCGATCCACACCGGCATTCCCCTGCCCAACGGCATGGTCCACGTCAGCATCGAGCCGGGGCCGCCCGGCTGCACCGACAGCGCGGCCTGGGCGGCGATCGTCGACAACAAGGACCCGGCCCGTCCGCGGCTGGCAGGCTACTACCCGCGCCCCGTCCCGCCGCCGGGCGCGCCCTACAAGAGCTTCTGCGACAAGGGGGGCCGGGTCGGCCCGCACAACGTCAACGCCGAGGTCCATCTGCCCGACGCGCAAGGGCCGGGCGACCTGATCTTCATGACCTATTTCACCGCCGGCTTGCGGGTGTTCGACATCTCCGACCCCTACACGCCCAGGGAGACCGGGTGGTTCCTACCCAGGATCGGCGCCTGGGAGACGGGGGAGCGCGGTCCGGAGGACGTGCTGGTCGACACGCGGGGCAACATCTACATCAGCGAGGGCGAGGCTGGGGGGCTGTGGATCCTGCGCTATACCAACCCGGCCGGACCCAAGCTGCCGGTCACGGCCAAATAGGGGCGTAAGCCCCGACCTTCGCCATTGTGTCCTTCCCGGCGGGCGATATGGTCCCGCTGCACGCCCCGGCCAAAAGGGGCGGCCAAAACCGTCTGGGAGGACACCCGAAGTGAACCGAACCATCGCAGCCCTGTGCCTGTCCGCCTGCGCCAGCCTGGCCCTGGCGGACGCGGCGGCGGCGCAGAACCTGGTCATCACAGGCGCCCGCATCATCGTCGGCCCCGGCCGGACCATCGAGAACGGGACCCTGGTGGTCTCGGGCGGCCGCATCGCCTCGGTGACGGCCACCCCCGCAGGCCCCGCCAGGAAGCCCCCGCCGCCGCCGAAAGGCGTCACCGCGATCGACGGCGCCGGCATGACCCTGATCGCCGGCTACATGGACGCCCACCGCCACATCGTCGGCGCCCGCGGCGCGCCCGAGGTGGTGACCAAGTGGCTCGACGAGCAGGCGCCCGACCGGATGCGCGAGCTGCTGGAATCCGGCGTCACCACGGTCCAGTCCGGCGGCGACGACAACGCCGGGGTGCTGGAGTTGAAGCGGCGCATCGAGAGCGGCCGGATCAAGGGCCCGCGCATCATCGCCTCGGGCGGGGTGCCGACCGCGCGGCTGAAGGACGAGGCAGAGGTCCGCGCCGCCGTCGACAAGGTCATCAAGGACGGGGCCGACTCCGTGGCCGAGGTCCACTATCCGGACAAGGTGTGGCCGTACAACCCGAGCGTCCAGGAGACCAGGAACCTGGCCGCCGGCATCGACGAGGCCAAGAAGCTCGGCGTCGACTTCCAGGTGCACGCGGTCAGCGACCAGTCCATGACCGGGGCGGTCAACATCGGCGCCAAGAAGCTGATCCACTCGGTGAACATCAACTTCGTCTCGGCCGGCCAGGCCAAGGAGGTGGCCGCCGCCGGGGCCGAGGTCGCCTCGATCACCGGCTTCGGCTCGCCGAACTTCGACGTCTATTCCAAGGACAACAAGCCGAAGTTCCGCGACGGCAAGCCCTGGCCGGAAGGGATCGTCGACAGCCAGGGGGTGGGACAGGAGGCCGGCTACATGCCGGTGAACCTGCGCACCCTGTACGACAACGGGGTCAACGTCGCCTACGCCACCGACACGGTCTTCGACGCCCGCGCGGCCTTCGCCCACGAGCTCAAGACCCTGGCCCTGGTCTTCTCCAACCCCGACCTGGTCAAGATCCTGGGCCCGAACTCGGCCCATTTCCTGAACAAGGACAAGGACAACGGCACCCTGGAGGTCGGCAAGCTGGCCGACTTGCTGGTGCTGGCCGGCAACCCCTACGACGGTTTCTGGTACTTCATGAACCCGGTGCTGGTGATCAAGGGCGGGGTGGTCATGGTCGACAAGCGCGGCCAGCCCGACGCCGGCAAGCCCATCGTCAAGTACGGCTACTGAGGGCGGCCGGCGCTCCATTCCTCTCAACGAGGGCGTGCCCGCCATTGTGCTGTGGTCCACGAACGATAAGGTCCCCTTTGCGCGCCCCTGCTCCAAGAGGGCCGACCGTAGCGGAGGCCTAAGTGAACCGACCGATCGCCGCCCTGGCCCTGTCCGCCGCCCTGGCCCTGTCCGCCGCCCTGGCCCTGGGCGGCGGCGCCAACGCCCAGAACCTCGTCATCACCGGCTCCCGCATCATCGTCGGACCCGGCAAGGTGATCGAGAAGGGCGCCCTGGTGATCAAGGACGGGCGGATCGCCTCTGTCGTCGCCGGGCCGGCCCCGGCGGCGGCGAAGGGGAGCCGGGTCATCAACGGCGCGGGCACGACCCTGATCGCCGGCTATATCGACGACCACCGCCACATCGTCGGCGGGCGCGGCAAGGACGGCGTCGACAAGTGGATGAAGGACGAGGCCGCCGCGAGGATGCGCGAGCTGCTGGAATCCGGGGTCACCACCGTGCAGTCCGGCGGCGACGACAACGCCGGCGTCCTGGAGCTGAAGCGCCGGGTCGAGAGCGGCCAGATCAAGGGGCCCCGCATCGTCAGCTCGAGCGGGGTGGCGACCGCCAAGATGAAGGACGAGGCCGAGGTGCGCGCCGCCGTCGACAAGGCGATCGCCGACGGCGCCGATTCCATCGCCGAGGTCCACTTCCCCGACGTCACCCAACCCTACAATCCGACCGAGCAGGAGAAAAAGAACCTGGCCGCCGGCGTCGACGAGGCCAGGAAGCTCGGCAAGGCGTTCCAGGTCCACGCGGTCAGCGCCCAGGCGATGGTCGACTCCACCCGGTTCGGCGCCCTCAAGCAGGTCCACTCGGTCAACATCGACTGGATATCCAAGGAGCAGGCCAAGGCGATCGCGGCCACCGGTGCGCAGGTGTCGTCGTCCACCGGCTTCGGCTCGCCGGTCTTCGGGGTGTTCGCCGACGACAACCAGCCGCGGTTCCGCGACGGCAAGAACTGGCCGGCGGGCGTGCTGACGCACCGGGGCGAGGGGAACGAAGCCGGCTACATGCCGGTGAACCTGCGCACCCTGTACGACGCCGGGGTGGACGTCACCTACTCCACCGACACCACCTTCGACGCCCGCGCGGGGTTGGCCCACGAACTCAAGACCCTGGCCTTGGTGTTCTCGGTTCCCGACCTGATCAAGATCCTGGGCCCCAATTCGGCCCGGTTCCTCGACAAGGAGAAGGACCTTGGCACGCTCGAAGTGGGAAAGCTGGGCGACGTCCTCGTCCTCGGCGGCGACCCGTTCGACGGCTATTGGAACTTCCTGACCCCGGTGGTGGTGATCAAGGGCGGGGTGGTGATGGTCGACAAGCGCGGCCAGCCGGGCGCCGGCAAGCCGGTGGCCCGCTCCGGGTACTGAGGCCTACGCCGCTTCCTCGCCGGAAGGGGAGGGTCGCCTAGAACGGCCGGCCCTTGGTCAGGCAGCGGTTGCAGCTGGTCAGGGTCTGGGTGATGCGCAGGCCGGCGTAGACCCCGTCGCGGCCCCCGACCCGCTCGCTGGCGACGCTTAGAGCCGCCACGGTGTCGGAGGGCAGAGAATAGCCGATCGAGGCGGTGTAGAGCGCGTCGTGCTCCTTGCCCGTCAGCCGGTCGCTGGTCCAGCGCTGGGTGGTGGTCAGGTCGAACACCCAGGGGCCGTTCAGGTACTCCGCCGAGCCGCTGAGGAACTGGCGCGTGCGCCCCGCCACCCCGTCGAAGTTGTCCCGCCGTGCGCCCTCGACATAGAGGTTGATCTGCGAATAGCGGTTGCGCAGGGTGTCCTCGACCGTGCCGGTGAGCGGGATCGAGATGTCGGCGCCCAGGGTGGTCCACCACTCGCCCCGCTCGGCGCCGTAGGCCTTGCCCCAGCGGATGACGCTGGCCTGGTAGTTCATCTGGGCCCAGCTGCCGACGGGCTTGTTCAGCACGTCCCAGGTCACCATCAGGTTCTCGGGCAGGCGGGTGTTGCCCACCCCACCGTCTTTGTAGCGGATCCGCCCCTCGTTGTAGGGAAAGGTCTCGTGCAGCGGCGTGCGGTCGATCATGAAGGCCGCGAACGAGATCTGCGACCAGCCGCCGTTCTCGTTGTCGTAGACGTGCAGTTTCTCCACTCCGAGCATCTCGGCCGGCTCGTAGCCGTCCTCGGGCTCCTCGACGAGGTCGGTGGCGAACGGCCCTGGAAGGTTGGCGTAGGCCCGGCCGAAGTCCTGGACGAACTTGCCGTAACGCCAGTCGCCGTTGCGGAAATACAGCTCCTTGAAGCGCCCTCCGTTGCGGCGGCCCGCGCCCTGGTTGGAGAACAGGGCGGCGTTGGCGTCGGTCGTGGGCCGGGGCTGTTTGGACTTGTACTGGAACAGGGCGTCGAGCTGGACCCCATCGGCGAACTCCACCAGGGCGGTGGAGTCGAACCGCAGGTCGATGCTGCCGGGCCGGTCGCGGCCGCTGTCGGCGGACATGCCGGCATATTCCACCGCGCCGACGGTCTCGAACCCGATCTTGGGCCAGGCGCCCACCAGGCCGGCGTCGTCCGGGGCGGCGGCCGCCCGCGCCTGGCCGGTGGCCCGGGCCTGGTTGTTGATCAGCGCCGACTGCGCCGAGGCATGGGGGGCCGTGGCGAGGACCGCCAGGGCGCCGAGGGCGGCCGGGGCCAGGCGGCGCAGGCCGTGATCAATCCGCATGGGGCGTGCTTCCAGAGGTCGCGCCGGGGGCGGGCATGTCCATGTGGGCGTGGTCCATCCCGGCCATCGGGCCGTCCGGCATCGGCCCGACCTTGGGGTCGTAGACCTCGATCTGGGCCATCATGCCTTTGTCCTCGTGCTCGAGGATGTGGCAGTGGAACATGAAGCGGCCGACGATGGTCGGGTCGGTGAAGGCCAGCCGGATCTTCATCTCGCCGTGGATCGGCACGCTGACCGTGTCCACCAGGCCGTCGAACGGGACGGGCTTGCCGTTGATGTTGACCACCTGGAACGGGACCTGGTGGATGTGGAACAGGTGCAGCTCGTCCGACGCGTTGCGCAGGGTCCACTCCTCAATGGAGCCCAGCGGCACCTTCACGTCGACCCGCTCGTGGTCGAAGGTGGCGTGGTTGATGAAGAACAGCCCCGTCACCGGGTCCTCGGAGAAGGCGACCAGGCGCTCGGCGTCGATGCGGTCGCCGGGGATCGGTTTGACGGCGCCCTGGACCATCGCCACCGGCTGCAGGGCCGCCGGCGCGGCCGCGCCGGCGGCGGAGACCAGCAGGGCCATGTTCTGGGCTGGGAACACGTCGCCGGCCGGGCCGGTCGAGGTCGTCTCCGACACCAGCTTGTAGGACCCGGCCGCGCCGCCGGTGACCAGCACGTCGACCCGTTCGCTGGGCCCGAACATCACCTCACGCACCACCTCGGGCCGGGGCAGGGGCCGGGAGTCGCGGCCGACGACGGTGAAGCGGTGGCCCTGTAGGCTCAGGCGGAAATAGGTGTTGGCGGTCTGGTCGCTGAGCCGCCACAGCTGGGTCTCCCCCGGCTGGATGTCGATCCGGGGCATCAGCTGGCCGTTGATGGTCTTGATGTCGACGTTGTAGGCCTTGGTCACTCGGGCCAGGTCGCCCTTGGGGTCGGGCTGGAACTCCTTCAGGGCGAACAGCCGCTCCCTCAAGGGCCTGGTGGCCGGGACCTCGTCCTGGAAGCCCTCGACGATAAGGGTCCCGCTGAGCCCGCCCATCAGCTGCCGCTCGGCGAACTGGTGGGCGTGGGTGTGGTACCAGTAGATTCCCGGCGGGTGGTCCTTCGGAATCGGCACCTCGTAGTCCCAGGTCTCGCCCGGCAGGACCATGTGCATCGAATTGTCGCCGTGGCCCTGGGGGGTGACCGCCAAGCCGTGGAAGTGGATGTTGGTCGACTGTTCGAGGTGGTTGACCAGCCGCACGCGCAGCACGTCGCCGGGTTTCACCCGCAGCACCGGCCCGCCGTAGACGCCGTTGTAGGTGACGGCGCTGATCTCGAACTTACCGAGCTTGACCCGCTGTGGCCGCGCCTCGAGGGTGACCGAGAGCTGGCCATTCTCGCTGCGGAACTCGGGCGGATTGACCAGGGGATCGACCGCGGCGCTGGCCGGCAGGTTGGTGGGCGAACCGAACAGGGTGTCCAGCGGGCCGGCGCCCGCGGGACCATGGCCGGCGGCGGCGAGGCCCACGCCCAGGACGGCCGTCGCCACGACCCGTCCCCAGGTGCTAACCACGCGCCGCAGCAGAGCCAGATCGTATGACAAGCCTGGAAGCCCTATGGAGCCGATAGTTGTTGTCGGCGATGTTAGGGTTCGGCCTTGGATCGCACAAGGGATTGTTGTTGTTGTATCTAATTATGAAAGTCGATTGCAAGTGGGTGTGGTGGCTTTATTTGTGAGAAGCATTATCAATTGCTAAAATTGCTATTGCGAAGCGTAATCTATTCCCGCGGCCGCTTGGCCGCCGGCGGCGACGGAGATCGGGGGGCCATTGCGTTCCACGTCCGGTCGTCGCTCTCAGCCTGGACATACCGTGAAACCCATCCTCGACTCCCGCCCCCTGCTCTGGGCCTTGCTGGCGGCCCCGGCCGCGCTGATCGCCTGGCTCTACGCCACCGACGCCTACAGCTATGGCCAGGTGGTGCACGTCACCGGCGACACTTCGGTGCGGCTCCTGATCGTGACCATGGCGGCGACGCCGCTGCGGCTGATGTTCCCGCGCGCCGGATGGGCGATGTGGCTGATGCGCCGGCGCCGCGATTTCGGGGTGGCGACCTTCGGCTACGCCGCGTTCCACCTCGTGGTCTATCTGGTCCGCAAGGCCCAGCCGGGCCTCATCCTCAGCGAGGGGATGGAGCCGGAACTGCTGACCGGCTGGCTGGCCTTTCTGGCGTTCCTGCCCCTGGCGGCGACCAGCAACGACGCCTCCGTGCGCTGGCTGAAGCGGGGGTGGAAGCGGCTGCACAGGCTGGTCTACCTGGCCGCGGTCCTGGTCTTCGCCCACTGGCTGCTGGAGGCCTTCACCCTGACACAGGCCCTGATCCACGCCGGGGTGCTGGCGGGCCTGGAGGCGACGCGACTGGTGCTGTCGCGCCGCCGGCCCAGCCCGGCTAATTCAAGGTGACGTAGCTCCTCAGGCGCGCGACCTCCGCGGCGTCGACGTACTTGCCGATCTCGCGGTCGAACTGGGCCATATCCTTGTAGGGCCGGTATTCCTCGAACTCGTGGGTCATCCGGCGGCTCATGCCGGGGATCAGGGCGATGTCCTCGGCCGAGCCGGTGTTGAGGTTGATCGGCACGAACACACCCGCATAGACCGCCGGCAGCTGTTCGGCCGCGACCTTGGCGCTCACCACCTTGTGGAAGTCGCCCTGGGTCTTGTAGGGCCGCGCCTTGATGATTTCGGCGACCAGCGCCGGAGTGAGGCCTGGAACCGCGCCGAGCTGGGCGGCGGTGGCGGTGTTGGGATTGAGGTGTTGGGTGGCCATCGGCGTGCCCGCAGGGGGCCGGAGGTCGGCGGCTGCGCTGCTGGCGCCCGCGGTGGCGAGGAGGGCGACGGCGGCGCAGGCGGCGGCGAGACTGGTCTTCAGCATGGTGTTCTCCCTAGGAAAAGGCGGTCGGTGGTATCAACGTCGGTTCGGACAGGGTTCCGTCGATGTTGGTGGAATCCGGCTCACTCCACGGCCACGCCGACGAGCCGGCCGACGCCGAAGGTGATCGCGGCCGCGGCGTAGCCGGCGCAGACCTGCCGGAGGGCGGAGAAGGCCGCGCCCCGACCGGTGAACAGGGAGGTCGCCACCCCGACCAGGGCCAGGACCAGTCCGCTCACAACCAGGGCGGCCAGGATGGCCGCGGCGCCATCCAGGAAGAAGAAGGGCGCCACCGGCACGATAGCCCCGGCCGCGAACATGGCGAAGGACGACGCGGCCGCCGTCCAGGGCGAGCCGCCCAGGTTGTCGGGGTCGATTCCCAGCTCCTCGCGCACCAGGGTCTGCAGCGCCACGTCCTTGTCGCTGAGCAGGCGGTCGGCCAGGGCCCAGGCCTCGGCCTCGCCCAGTCCCTTGGCCTGGTAGATCAGGGCCAGTTCCTGCTTCTCCTCTTCCGGCGAGCGCTCGAGCTCCTCGGCCTCGGTGCGGATCTGGGCCTGGAACAGCTCGCGCGCGCTGCTGACCGACAGCCACTCGCCTATGGCCATGGAGCAGGCGCCCGCCACCAGTCCGGCGACCCCGGCCAGCAACACCGCCTTGTGCGCCCCGGTCGCCCCGGCCATGCCCATGACCAGGCTGAGGTTCGAGGCCAGGCCGTCGTTGGCGCCCAGCACTGCGGCGCGGAAGGCGTTGCCGCCGCCGGTCCGGTGGCGCCCCTCCAGGGTCGCCATGGCCTGGCCGCCCAGGCCGCCGCCTGCGTCGACCGCAGCCTTGATGACCCGCGCATGGGACCGCTCGTCCGCCGCCAGCCCCCGGGCGACGGCGTCGGGCTGGCCGTCGTAGTCGCCGGCGCCGCGCGCTTCCGAGGATGCCACCGCCGGCAGGATGAACTTGGCCCCGAGGATCCGGGCCAGGCCGGACAGGGTCCGCGCCCTCAGGCTGGGCGAAGGCCTGGCGCCGGCGTGGGGGAGGCGCGAGCGCCAGTAGTCGGCGTGGCCGGTCTCGATGTCGGCGAGCTGGCGGTAGACCGAGGCCAGCCTGGCGTCGTCTTCGGCGTCGGCCAGGGCCGCGTAGACGGTCGCCCCGTCGACCTCCATCTGGAGGTTGGCCTTCAGGCGTCGCAGGTCGGCGCCGGTCATCGCGGACTCCAGGCATCGGACAAGCAGTCTCCAGACTGCGTTCGGTGTCAGAGTCGGTCAAGAGTGGGAGCAATAAAAGACAGGGAATTGCATGCTGCTGAGAGTAATAATGCCTCGCATGTACTGTGCGAATGTGCGAACGACTATGAGTATCGCTATCCCGCCGGGGGCCGTTGCGTCATGCGCGGAGGGAGCGAAAGCCTCGCCGCCCCGCCCGGCCTCCGGGTTTGGTTTGACAAAGCGTGCCGGCGTGCCGAAGACCCGCGCATGACCACTACGAGCGTTCGCCTGACCTCCCTGGCCCACGGCGGCGGCTGCGGCTGCAAGCTGGCGCCGTCCGTCCTGCAGGACATCCTCGCCCGCACGCCTGTCGTGGGGGGCTTCGCCAACCTGATGGTGGGGACCGAGACCTCCGACGACGCGGCGGTGTGGCGGCTGAACGACACCCAGGCCCTGGTCGCCACCACCGACTTCTTCATGCCGATGGTCGACGACCCCTTCGACTTCGGCCGTATCGCCGCCACCAATGCCCTGTCCGACATCTACGCCATGGGCGCGTCGCCGATCTTCGTCCTGGCCGTGGTCGGGATGCCGGTGAAGTCGCTCAGCCCAGATGTGATCGGCCGCATCCTGGAAGGCGGCGCTTCGGTGTGCGCCCAGGCTGGAGTCCCGATCGCCGGCGGCCACTCGATCGACAGCCTGGAGCCGATCTACGGCCTGGTCGCGCTCGGCCTGGTCCACCCGGACCGGGTCCTGACCAACCGCACGGCGCGGGCGGGCGACGTGCTGATCCTGACCAAGGCCCTGGGCGTGGGGGTCCTGGGGGCGGCGTTCAAGCAGGACGTGCTGGAGCCGGCCGGCTACGCGGCCCTGATGGCCTCGACCACCCAGCTCAACGCCGTCGGCGGCGAGCTGTTCGAGACCGGCGTCGTCCACGCCATGACCGACGTCACCGGCTTCGGCCTGTTGGGCCACGCCCTGGAGATGGCGCGGGGCTCGGGGGTGGACGCCGCGGTCGACGCCGACGCCCTGCCATTGCTGGCGACGGTGGAGGCCCTGTCGCGGGGCGGCCTGCGTTCGGGCGCCTCGGGGCGCAACTGGGCCAGCTACGGCGGCTCGGTCGATCTGCCCGAGGGCCTGCCGGACTGGCGCCGCGACCTGCTGTGCGATCCCCAGACCAGCGGCGGCCTGTTGCTGTCGGTCGCGCCGGAGGCCGAGGCCGAGATTTTGGCCCTGGTCCGCAGCCGCGGCTTCGACCGGGCCTGCCGCATCGGCGAGATGGTCGCCGGCGGCGGGCGCGTGCGGGTCCGCGCCGGATGATCCGCGACGTCGAAGGCGCCTCGCCCGCGAGCCTGGCCGGTTTCGACGAGATCATCGACGTCCGCAGCCCCGCCGAATTCGCGGAGGACCATGTCCCCGGCGCGGTGAACATGCCGGTCCTGACCGACGCCCAGAGGGCCGAGGTGGGGACGATCTACGTCCAGCAGTCCAAGTTCCTGGCCAAGCGCATCGGCGCGGCCCTGGTGGCGCGCAACATCGCCGACCACCTGGAAGGCCCCCTCCGCGACCGCCCGGGGTCCTACGCCCCCCTGGTCTATTGCTGGCGCGGCGGCCAGCGGTCCAACGCCATGGCCACGGTGCTGTCCCAGGTCGGCTGGCGCGTCGGCCTGCTGCGCGGCGGGTACCGCACCTACCGCCGCCGGGTGACCGCCGAGCTGTACGATAGCGAAGCGCCGTTGGACCTGGTGGTGCTGGGCGGCGGGACCGGGACCGGCAAGACCGCCGTCCTCGCCCGCCTCGCCGGCCTCGGCGTGCAGGTGCTGGACCTGGAGGCCCTGGCCGCCCACCGGGGCTCCCTGTTCGGGGACCTGCCGGGGACGCCCCAGCCGTCGCAGAAGATGTTCGAGTCGCGGCTGCTGGCCGCCCTGGACGGCTTCGATCCGGGCCGCCCCGCCGTCGTCGAAGCCGAGTCGAGCCGCATCGGCGAGCTGCGGGTGCCGCCACGGGTCTGGCGCGCCATGTCCCTGGCGCCCGAGGTGGAGATCACCGCCCCCATCGAGGCGCGGGCGCGCCACGTGGCGGCGGAATACGGCGCCGTGCTGGAGGACCCCGCCGTCGTCGCGGCCCTGCTGGCCCGGCTGCCGCGCCACCACAGCGGCGAGCTGCGGGCCCTGTGGCTCAAAATGGCGTTGGCCGGCGACGCCAAGGGGCTGGCCCGCGCCCTGATCGAGGCCCACTACGACCCTTCCTATCACCGCTCGTCGACGGCGATCGCGCGGGTGCGCCTGGGAACGGTGGACCTGGACGCCCTCGACGCGGACGGTCAGGTGCGGGCCGCCGAGGCCATAGCCCGGCTCGTATCCGACAGACCGCAACCCAGGACGATTTCGGCTTGAACCAGGACGACCCCTTCTGCGTCTACGGCGCCCCGTCCGTGGAGCTGGCGACCGTGCCCGCCGCCGCGGTGCAGGTCTCGCCCCTGGTCCCCGGCGCGGCGTCTCTGGAGGACATGGCCCCCGCCAGCCTGGGCGGCCTGGCCATGGCCGCGCCGCCCGGGACCGTCGAGCGGCGCTACGCCCTCGCTCTGGCTCTCCGCGCCCTGAAGCCCGGCGCGCCCCTGACCGCGATGGCGCCCAAGGACAAGGGCGGTTCGCGCCTGCGCAAGGAGCTGGAGGCCTTCGGCTGCACCGTGGACGAGGCCGCCCGCCGCCA
This sequence comes from Caulobacteraceae bacterium, assembly GCA_035493215.1. GTDB lineage: Bacteria > Pseudomonadota > Alphaproteobacteria > Caulobacterales > Caulobacteraceae > NCED01. Next base: position 18,900 of record DATJIO010000004.1, on the reverse strand, counting down.
CCAGCGCATCTGCCACACCGCGCGCCCCGCCGCGCCCGTCGGGCTGGACGACGCCGTCGAGGCAGGCCGACCCCGTCTCGTGGAGGCCCTGGGCCTGTGGTCCCAGCCCGGCCTGTTCAGCTGGGACCGGCCCGACCCCGGCAGCCTGCTGCTGCTTTCGGTCCTGCCGGCCCTGGCCGGGCGCGGTGCCGACCTCGGCTGCGGGGCCGGCCTGCTGGCCAGGGCCGTGCTGGCCCAGCCGGCGGTGACGAGACTGGACCTCGTCGACGTCGACCGCCGGGCCATCGAGGCCGCCCGCCGTAATATCGACGACCCGCGGGCGGCCTTGCACTGGGCCGACGCGCGGACCGCGCCGGCCTTGGAAGGCCTCGATTTCGTGGTGATGAACCCGCCCTTCCACGACGGCGGCGCCGAGGACCGGGCGCTGGGCCAGGCCTTCATCCGCCGCGCCCACGCGGCCCTGCGCAAGGGCGGCGTGCTATGGCTGACCGCCAACCGCCACCTGCCCTACGAGGGGGTGCTCGAGCCCCTGTTCGCCAAGGTCACGCCCAAGGCCGACACCGGCGGCTTCAAGGTCTACGAGGCCCGCAAGTGACCACGACCTTTCGCCTCGACCGCCTGCTGGCCAACATGGGGTACGGCTCGCGGCGCGAGGTGCAGGACCTGGTGCGCGACGGCGAGGTGGTGCTGGACGGCGCCCCCCTGAGCAAGGCCGACATGAAGATCGTCGTCACCCCGGACCTGCGCCAGCGGATGCAGGTCGAGGGCCGGCCCCTGGACCCGCCGCCGGGCATGGCCCTGATGATCCACAAGCCCGTCGGCGCGACCTGTTCGCACAAGGAGCACGGCCCCCTGGTCTACGACCTGCTGCCCCGCCGCTGGCGCGAGCGCGAGCCGGCCATCTCCACCGTCGGGCGGCTGGACAAGGACACCTCCGGCCTGCTGCTGATGACCGACGACGGCGACCTCTTGCACCGGATCATCTCGCCCCGCCGCCACGTGCCCAAGCGCTACCTGGCGACCCTGGCGCGCCCGCTGCAGGGCGACGAGGCGGAGCGCTTCGCCACTGGCGAACTGATGCTGGAGGGGGAGGACAAGCCGCTCGCCCCCGCCGTGTTGGAGCCCCTGTCGGCGACCACCGCTTGGCTGACCGTCACCGAGGGCCGCTACCACCAGGTGCGGCGGATGTTCGCCGCGGTCGGCAACCACGTCGAGGCCCTGCACCGCGACCGCATCGGCGCCCTGGATCTGCCCGCGGACCTCGAGCCCGGCCGCCACCGGCTGTTGAGCGAGGCCGACATCGCCGCGGTGTTCGCCGGCATTGGCCCCGCGGGTTAGCCTGCCACGGCCGCCACGGCCTGGCGGACGGCGATCAGGGACTGGCCGAGGACCATGCCGCGCCAGACGTCGTGGTCGACATCGAAGGCCGCCCGCATCGCGGCCCGTATGGCGTCGCCCTGGCCGGACAGGGGCTGGCCGTGGGCGTGGAGCCAGTTGCTGGCGCGAAGGGCTTCGAGCACGGCCAGGATTGGGACCGTCCCGAACTCCAGGACGATGCCGCCGGTCTCGGCCTGGGGCGCCAGGTCGCCGGCGCTGCTCAGCCAGTCGCCCTTGACGTCGGCGGAGGGGGAATCGCCGGCCTTGGGCGAGTCCAGGCCGGCGCCCCACCACGCCGCGGCCCGCAGATACTCGGGTGCGCCGGGCCGGCCGGCGACGATCCTGGTGCCGAACCCGGCGGGGCCGAGCCCGGTGTGGTAATCGATGAAGGCGACACGGGCCGCCCGGCCGAGGTGCTGGGCCGCTATGGCTGCGAGCGTCCGCCGCGACCAACTCGGCCTGTCGCCGCCGTAGAACAGGCCGTCGGGGAATTCGTACTGGCCCGCGCTGACGGCGTGCTGGAACGCCAGCAGCCCCCGCTGTGTCCTGTAGTCGTGCAGTTCCCTGGTCGTGGCTTTGCGTGAGGCGTCGGTCCACTGTGCGGGGCACAGGGCGGCGGCGATGTCCGCGTAGTGGGGATTGCGCGGCAGGCGCCCCTCGAAGTCCACCCAGTTGCGGTTGAGGTCGACGTTGTCCTCATTGACGCGGCGGTCCCAGGCGAAGCCGTGGGGATTTAGGGCGTGGATCAGCAGGACGGCGGCGTCCTCCGGCAGCTCCGCAGCTTCCGCCCGCGCCAACCAGTCGATCTGGGCGGCCGATCCGCAGTAGCCCTCGACCCCGTGGGTGCCCGACACCAGGACCACGACGGCCGCCGCGCCCTCCGGCCCGACCCAGGCCACGTCGGTCGCCAGCCCCCCGCCGTCGGGTCCCGGCGCAGGATGCTTGTATTGCGTGAGCCTGGCCCCGGCGGCGGCGGCGGCGTCCCGGAAGCGCCTGCGCGCCGCCGTATAGTCCGGGCTGAAAGGGGAGGGGGCGTAGGGGTTGGTCGTCGGCTCCACGTCGGTCGGCTCCACGGTCGTCGCCAGTCGGCGCGGCCATGATGGCACGACGGACGCCATGACCGTACTCGATCCGGCGGGGAAATCGGGACGAGCGGAACAGGCTCGCGATCACCTGGCGCAAGCCGGTCATGGGGCTCCATGGGCAGTGGTTTGCGCTGTCCCACGTCTCAGCGGCCCCTTGGCCGCAAGAGGGCGCGGACCGCTAGGCCGAGGCGGCCACGTCCCCGACCGGCGCGGTCGCGGCCGCCCGGCGACGGCCGGCGGCGTCGTGCAGCGCCTTCGCCAGCTCCGCCACCTGCACCGGCTTGGCGATATGCCCGTCCATGCCGACGGCCAAGCATTCTTCGACATGGTGGGGCATGGCGTTGGCCGAGACCGCGACGATCGGCGTCGCCGCCGCGCCGGCCGTCTGTTCGAGGCGGCGGATGGCCCGCGTCGCGTCCAGCCCGTCCATCTCGGGCATCTGGAGGTCCATCAGCACCAGGTCGAAATCCTGCTGCTTCCAGGCCTCGACCGCGACAAGCCCGTTTTCGACGATCATGATGTCGACACCCAAGGCGCCGAGCAGTGCGGCCATGACCCGTTGGTTGATCGGGTTGTCCTCCGCCACCAGGACGCGCAGGGCGACATCGGGCCCCTCGTCCTCTTCGGCGGCGACCGGCGTGGCCGGCGGCAGCCGCAGCGTCGCCTCGAACACCGCGCCCTGCCCGGGCGTGCTGTGGACCACAAGGTCGCCGCCCATCTGGCGCGCGAGGTCCCGGGCGATCGTCAGGCCAAGCCCGAGGCCCCCGTGCGACCGCGTCGAGGAATTGTTGGCCTGCCGGAAATGCTCGAACACCGACGCGGCCGCCGCCGGATCGATCCCGGGGCCGGTGTCGACCACCCGCAGGGACAACAGGCCGTCGGCCGATGCGGCCACCTCCAGCCGGACGCCGCCAGCCTCGGTGAACTTGAGCGCGTTGCCGACCAGATTGTGGAGGATTTGCCGGATCCGGCCGCAATCCCCGAGCCAGATCGCCGGCGTGTCCTGCGCCACCTCCACCTTCAGCCAGAGGCCCTTGGCGTCGGCCGTGGTCCGAAAGTTGGCGGCCACGCCTTCGGCCAGGGCGACGATGTCGAGCGGCTGGGTGTGCAGTTCCAGCTTCCCCCCCTCGATCCTGGCGAAATCGAGCACGTCCCCCAGGAGGGTGGTCAGGTGCTCGCCGCTGTCCTGCAACCGGGTCAGCCGTTCCCGCTGGATGGCGCTCAGCTCGTCGCGCGCCATGACCTGGGCCATCCCAAGCACGCCGTTGAGGGGAGTGCGGATCTCGTGGCTCATGTTGGAGAGGAACTGGGACTTGGCGAGACTGGCCGCCTCCGCCGCGGTCCTGGCCCGGATCAGGACGGTCGCCGCGCCCCACCAGAACGCGCCGCCGATCAGGACCACGGCCGCCGCCGACGCCAGCAGGGCGACGACGGCGACGGAATAGGCTTGCTCCGCCGCTTTCTCGCGTTTCTGCAGAAGCGAATTTTCCAGGGCCTCGAAGGCGGTCATGCCCATGCGGGCCGCCGTGAAATAGGCGGCCTCTTCGGGCGCGCCTCCATGCGCCCCCGGGTGGGGCGGATGGCTTGGCCTGGCGAGGTCCGCCCGCCAACGGACCAGATTGGTGCGGACTTCGCCAAGCCTTCGCCGCTGCGTGGCGCTGTCACGGCTCAGGATGTCCAGCCGTTCGAGGTGTCGGTCGGTCTGGGCCTGCACCTGGCGATAGAGCTGGAGCGACCTGGCCGAGGGCGCCATGGCGTATCGGAAGACGATCGCCCGTTCGGACGTGATCGACCCGCTGAGCCCGTGCGCGGCGTCGAGGACTTCATAGCTGTGGGTCGCCTGCACGGCGGTCGAATGGATGGCGCTGAGGCTGACGAGCACCACCATCGTCACGCTCAACACGGCGGCCGTGAGGATCGCGAACACGGTGAGCAGGACGCGATGGTCTGCTTGGGGACGGGCAAGGCCGGCTTTCAACGCCGACCAGCGGAACCAGACGTGCACCAGACGTAACTCCCTAGGTACCCTCAACCTTAGGGGGAGCGCCCTGAGAAAGACTTAAGGCGGCGCCGAACACCCGGATCGCCGGCGATCGGGTCCGGTCGCGACGTTGCTAACCCCTCCCGCCGGGGTCTAAGCTCGACGGCAATTGTCTAGACAAAGCCTCTCCGGCTTGCTCGGTCAGTTCGGACCAAAGGCTCCCCATGAGCAAAGGTCACCGGTTCATCGACGCCGCCAGGGGCGGGCTCGGCGCGGTCGAGAACGCCCTGGTCGACGACCTGTTGGCCAGCCGTGTCGACCGGCGGGACTTCCTGCGCCGAGGCAGTATGCTCGGCGTCGGCCTGCCGTTGCTGGGCGGGCTGGCCGCCGCGGCGGGGGCCGGTTGCAGCCAGGAGCCTGCCAAGGGCGGGGGCGCGCCCGGCGGTACGGTGCGGGCGGGGGTGGCGATGCCGACCGGCGCCATCGATCCGGTCACGGTGCACGACAGCGGCAGCTACCAGCTCATCTTCCAGGTCGCCGAGTTCCTCTGCGTCACCCAGCCCGACCTGACCCTGAAGCCCGTCCTGGCGGAGAGCTGGACGCACGACGGCGACGGGAGCGTCTGGACCTTCAAGCTGCGCCGGGGGGTGAAGTTCCACAACGGCCAGGAGATGAAGGCCGACGACGTGGTGGCCACCTTCGACCGCCTGTCCGACCCCAAGGGGTCGTCGAACGCCCTGTCGGTGTTCAAGGGGCTGCTGTCGAAGGGCGGGACCCGCAAGGTCGACGACTATACCGTCGCCTTCCACCTCGACGCCCCGAACGGCAATTTTCCCTATGCGGTGGCGATCGACAATTATAACGCCGTGATCCTGCCCGCCGGCTACGCCGGGAACTACGAGGCCGAGTTCATGGGGACCGGGCCGTTCCGGCTCGAATCCTACCGGCCCCGGGTGGGAGCCAGCTTCGTGCGCAACCCGGACTACTGGGGCCCCAAGGCCCTGCCGGACCGGATCGAGTTCAAGTTCTATTCCGAGCCCCAGCCGCGCATCCTGGCGCTCCAGGCCGGCGAGGTGGACATCCTCGACGCCATCCCGGTGGTCCTGAGCCCCGCGCTCGAACGCAACCCCGACATCACCCTGCTGAAGGTGCTCTCCGCCAACCAGCGGCAGCTGCACATGAAATGCGACCGGGGGCCGTTCGCCGACAAGCGCGTGCGCCAGGCCCTGGCGCTCAGCCTCGACCGCAAGAAGCTGGTGGACGGCCTGTGCCGCGGCATGGCGACGGTGGGCAACGACAGCCCGTTCGCGCCGTTCTTCCCGTCGACCGACCCGACGGTCCCTCAGCGCAGCCAGGACATCGCCAAGGCCCGGCAGCTGATGGTCGCCGCAGGTATGACGAAGGGCTTCGACATCGCCCTGACCACCGAGCAGTACACCGACATCCCCCAGTACGCCCAACTGGTCCAGGAGTTCGCCAAGGCGATCGACATCCGGATCGACCTTAAGGTGGAATCCCAGGCGGCCTATTACGGCAAGTCGGTTCCCGGCCGGTCGGACTGGCTGGACAGCCCGCTGGGCATCACCGACTACGCACATCGCAGCGTGCCCAACGTCATCCTGGGCGACCCCCTGCGCAGCGACGGCGGCTGGAACGCCGCGCATTTCAAGAATCCGGCCTACGACGCCATGGTCTCGCGCTATGTGAAGGCGCTGGACCTGGAGGCGCAACGCAGCGCCGCCGGCGACATCCAGAGGCTGCTGCTCGACGAGACGCCGGTGATCATCAGCTACTTCCCCAACCTGCTCGTGCCGGTCCGCAAGGGGGTCGCGGGCCTGCCGCCGATCGCCGCCGGCCTGCTGCTCGACCGGGTGTCGCGACCTTGATCGTGCGCAAGCCCCACCTGCGCGGCCGCGGGCCGCATTTCCCGATCCTCGACGAGATCCGGCAGTTCGAGGACGCGCCGGGCTATGTCGTCTTCATGACGCCCTCGCCCAAGCGGCTTCGGGTCAAGGTGGGGGACATCGTCGTCGCCGACACCATCGAGGCGATGGTGATGTTCGAGTCCGACCACCTTCCAGTCTACTATTTTCCGATCAAGGACGTGCGGGAAGAGTTCCTGATGTCCAGCGCCACCGAGACGCGCTCGCCGTTCAAGGGCGTGGCGACGCACTATTCGCTGAACACCGGCGTCACCCTGGTCGAGGACGCGGGCTGGCGCTACCTGGAGCCGCCGCCGGGCTGCCCGCCGATCGCCGGCTACATGGCGTTCTACTGGAACAAGATGAACCACTGGTACGAGGAGGACGAGGAGGTCTTCGTCCACGCCCGAGACCCGTTCCGGCGCATCGACACCCTGCCGTCCTCCCGGCACGTCCAGGTGGTCCTGGGCGGCGAGGTCGTCGCCGACACCCGGCGCGCCACCTTCCTGTTCGAGACAGGGTTGACCACGCGCTACTACATGCCGATCGCCGACACACGGCTCGATTTGCTCAGTCCAAGTCGCTACATTTCCCGTTGTCCTTACAAGGGGTTGGCGAACTATTATAATGTAACGGTCGCGGGCAAGCGACACGAAAATGTGGTCTGGTACTATGCCGAGCCGGTGCATGAATCGGCCCGCATCAAGGGGCTGGTCGCCTTCTACGACGAGTTCGTCGACAAGATCCTGATCGACGGGGTGGAGCAGCCCAAGCCCATGACGGCCTCGTCCCACGGCTATTACTGACACGCCGTGCTCGGCCGGATTCTCGCAAAGCGGGTCGCCCTGTCGCTGATCACCCTGTGGCTGCTCAGCGTTATCGTCTTCGCCGGCGGACAGCTGCTGCCGGGGGACGTGGCGCGGGCCATGCTGGGCCCCCTGGCCGACCCGCGGGCGGTCGCCAACTTCAACCGCCAGTTCGGCCTCGATCGGCCGGCCGTGGTGCAATACTGGGACTGGGTCAGCGGCTTCGTCACCGGCGACATGGGCCGGTCCTACGCCCTGCGCAGCCCCGTCGCTCCCTTCATCGCCGCGGCCCTGGGCCATTCGCTGAAACTCGGCGCCGTCGCCTTGGTCCTGGTCGTCCCCCTCAGCATCGCCGGGGGCGTGTGGGCGGCCCTGCACGCCGGGCGCGCGATCGACCGCGTCGTCAGCCTCGTCGGCCTGTCGGCGACTATCCTGCCGGAATTCGTCACCGGCATCGTCCTGATCCTGGTCTTCGGGGTGTGGTTGAGGGTCCTGCCGATCACCGCCGACTGGCCGGAGGGCGCCGGCCCCCTGACCCAACTCCGCTACCTGATCCTGCCGTCCCTGCCGCTGGTCCTGGCCCTGTTCGGTTATCTGGCGCGGATGGCGCGGGCGGGGACCATCGAGGCCCTGGCGGCCGACTATACCCGGACCGCGGTCCTGAAGGGCCTGCCGTGGCGGGCCGTGCTGTGGCGCCACGTCCTGCGGAACGCGCTCCTACCGACGGTCACGGTGATCGCGACCCAACTCGGCGCCCTGATCGGCGGCCTCGTCGTCATCGAGGTCCTGTTCCGCTACCAGGGGATCGGCAGCCTGATCTTCACCGCCGCGCGCCAGAAGGACTTCCCGCTGCTCGAAGCCGGGGTCCTGACGGTGGGCGCGATCTACGCCGTCGCAGCCCTGGCCGCGGACACGGTCGCCGCCCTGCTCGACCCGCGCATCCGCCACGGCGCGAGCCGGTGAGCGCACCGGCTCCTGACGCCGCCGGCGCGGCGCGGCGCGAACGCCGCGGTCTACTCCTGCGCTCGCCGACGGTGATGACCGGTGCGGCGATCATCCTGTTCTGGGTCGTGTGCGCCCTGGCCGGGCCGCAGCTCGTCCCCTACGACCCCTACGCCACCGACATCCTGGGAGCCCTGGCCCCGCCGTCGGCCCGGCACTGGTTCGGGACCGACCAGCTCGGCCGCGACGTATTTTCCCGGGTCGTCGTCGGCGCCCGCGACATCCTGGTCGTGGCGCCCCTGGCCACCGCCCTGGGCGTCGCCGGCGGCGTCGTCCTCGGCCTGGTCACCGGCTATTACCGCGGCGCCGTCGACAACGGCCTGAGCCGGCTGGTCGACGTGCTCCTGACCCTGCCGCTGGTCATCATCGCCCTTCTGGCCCTGGCTGCGATCGGGGCCTCGACCGCCACGGTGGTGGTGGTGATCGGGGTCGTGTTCACGCCGCTGGTCGCCAGGACGGTGCGGGCCGCGGTGCTGTCGCAGGCCGCGCTGGACTATGTCGCGGCGGCCCGGCTGCGGGGCGAGCGCGGCCCCTACATCCTGTTCGTCGAGATCCTGCCCAACGTCGCCGGCCCCATCCTGGTCGAGGCCACCGTCCGCCTCGGCTATGCGGTCTTCACCGTGGCCACCCTCAGCTTCATCGGCTTCGGCATCCAGCCGCCGTCGCCCGACTGGGGCCTGGCGATCTCGGAGAACTACGGCCTGATCGGCGGCGGCATCTGGTGGATCGTGCTCGCCAACGCAGCGGCGGTCGCCTCGCTGGTCGTGGGCGTCAACCTCGTCGCCGACGGGGTTCAGGAAGCCCTGGCGACATGACGCCGGCCCCCGCCCTGGCCATCGAGGACCTCGACCTGGCCTACAGGGTCCGTGGCCGGGACGTGAGCGTCCTGCACCGGCTGTCCCTTCGCATCGGCCCGGGGGAATCCTACGGCCTGGTCGGCGAATCCGGCTCGGGCAAGTCGACCGTCGCCCTGGCCGCGGTGCGCTACCTGCCGCCCAATGGCCGGGTGCTGGGCGGGCGGGTCCTGGTGGCGGGGCGCGACCTCTACGGCCTGGCCCCTGAGGCGCTGCGGCGCTTGCGCGCCACCGAGGTCTCGATGGTCTACCAGGACCCCGGCCGGGCGCTCAATCCGTCGATCCGGGTGGGCGAGCAGGTCGCCGAGATCTTCCGTCTGCAGGGGCTGCCGCCGGCTCGGGCGCGGGACCGGGCCGTCGAGATGCTGGCGCGGATGCGGATCGCCGACCCGGCGTCCGTGGCCGACCGCTACCCGCACCTGCTGTCGGGGGGGATGCAGCAGCGCGTGGCCATCGCCATGGCCCTGTCGACCGATCCCCGGCTGCTGATCCTCGACGAGCCGACCACCGGGCTCGACGTCACCGTCGAGGCCGAGATTCTGGAGCTGATCGCCCAGGTCCGCGCCGAGCTGGGGACCGCGCTGCTGCTGATCAGCCACAACCTCGCGGTCGTCGCCGGGGTGTGCGACCGGGTGGGCGTTCTCTACGCCGGCTCCCTGGTGGAGGAGGGACCCACCCGCGAGGTCTTCGACACCCCGCGCCACCCCTACACCGTCGGCCTGATGCGCTGCCTGCCGCAGGGCGGCCGGCGCAAGGACCACGGCCGGCTGGATGTCATCCCGGGCTTTCCGCCGGCGCCGGGGGAGGGGGCCGGCGGCTGCGTCTTCGCCCCGCGCTGCGGATTGGCGACCGACCGCTGCCGCGCCGAGGCCCCGCCGCTGCACGACCTGGGCGGCCGCCTCAGCCGCTGCCATTACCCCGACCTGGCGGCGTCCCTGCCGCGGGCGGCGGCGGACGGCCTGCCGGCGTCGGTCGTCCCCGACCGGAGCGGGCCGCCGATCCTGGAGGCGAGGGGGCTCGGCAAGACTTTCGGGCGCGTGCGGGCCCTGCACGACGTCTCGCTGGCGCTGCACGCCGGCGAGACCCTGGGGCTGGTCGGGGAATCCGGCAGCGGCAAGACCACCCTGGCCCGGCTGCTGCTCGGGCTGGTCGCGCCCGACCCCGGCGGCGTCGTCGCGCTGGACGGGCGGGCCCTGGCCATGGCGCGGCGGCCGGACCAGCGCAAGGCGTTGCAGATCGTGTTCCAGAACCCGGATTCGGCCCTGAACCCGGCCCACAGTGTGCGCCGCCTGGTCGGCCGCGCCCTGGTCCGGCTGGCCCGGGTCCGCAAGCCCGACCGCGCCGCCCGGCTATTGGGCCTGACCCGGTCGGTGCAGCTCGCCGACCGCTATCTGGAGCTGAAACCCACCCAGCTCTCGGGCGGGCTGAAGCAGCGCGTCGCCATCGCCCGCGCCTTCGCCGGCGAGCCGCGCATCGTCGTCTGCGACGAGCCGACCTCGGCCCTGGACGTCTCGGTCCAAGCGTCCGTCCTCAACCTGCTGGCCGAGCTGCAGGCGCGGCGCGGGACAGCCTACCTGTTCATCTCCCACGACCTGGGGACCGTACGCTACCTGGCGGACCGGATCGCCGTGCTCTACCTCGGGCGGCTGATGGAGATCGGCCCGTCCGAGCGGGTGTTCTCGGGCCCGCACCACCCCTACACCGCCTCGCTGCTGTCGGCGGCGCCGGTCCTGAACGGCGGGAGCGGCGGGCGGGTCCGGCTGGAGGGCGAGATCCCCAGCGCCATCGATCTGCCTGGCGGCTGCGTCTTCCACACCCGCTGTCCGCGCAAACTGGGCCCGGTGTGCGAACGCGAGGAGCCCGCGCTCCACCCCGGCGCCGAACCCGGCCACGAGATATGGTGCCACATCCCGGTGGGGGAGCTGTAGGGGCGCCGCCTTATCCCTCCCCACGCCGGGGGGATAAGCGCGGGTCACGCCACCGCGGCCTGCTCCAGCGGGCGGTCGACGGCGAAGGCGTCTTCGGTGAAGACCTCGGTCAGCCGCCTCAATTCCGGCCCCAGCACCCGGTCCTCGACCACGGGGGGGACGAAGCCGCGCACCCGTTCGACGAAGCTGCGCAGGCGCGGCGGGACCGGGCGGACGGTCACGTGCAGCGCCTGGGCCGAGATCACCGCCAGCATGGCCAGGGACGCATCCAGGCAGCGGGCGGCGGCGGCTTCCTTGGCGAAGGCGTGGAACGCCGGCGTGCCGACGTCGTCCTGGCCGGCGCCCCCCGTGTCGGTGGAGGGGATGAAGGTGGTCTGGGCGGCGGCCTTGGCCTGTTCGATGTAGCCGGCGAGCGCCCAGGGCAGGTAGCCGACGTTGCCGCGCCCGTCGCTCTCGCCCGGCTCGCGGCCGACCAGCAGCATGTCGGGCATGTGCGAGGCGCGGCCGTCGAGCAGCTTGACGCAGTGGCGCATGGCCAACTGGCACAGGTCCGCCCACACCGCCGCCAGGTCGTCCAGGGCCGGCGCGGCCATGGCGTTGTGGTAGCCGCCGGTCGAGATGCAACGGCCGCGCGGATGCGCCTTGTCGGGGGGCAGGTAGATCGGATTGTCCGACACCGAGGACAGGGACACGGTCGCCGCCCGCTCGGCCGCCGTCACGGCGCGGTGGGCCTGGCCCAGCACCTTGGGCGCGATGCGGTAGCTGACCGGCGCCTGGTAATTGCGCCGTCCGTCGCCGGCCCCGGCCAGGAGTTCGCGCAGGTGGCGCAGGGCCGCGGCCTCGTGCTCGTCCCCCCACAGGTCCTCCAGGGCGGCGTCGTAGTGTTCCAGCGGGGCGCGGAACGCCTCGATCGACAGGGCGAAGGTCTTCAGCGCGGTCTGGTAGCGTCGCCGCGCCGCCAGGGCCGCGTCCCCCACCAGGGCCGCTGCGCAGGGCGAGCCGTTGATCAGCGACCCCCGCTCGCGGACCTCCAGGTCAAACCGGGCCGAAAGCTCGGCGAACAGGGGGTACAGGGCCTGGATCTCCCCGGCGCCGCCGTGGCCCGACGCGGCGATCTTGGGCAGGGGGGTGGTGCCGTCCAGCATGTCGGCCACCGCCATGGCGATCCGCGGCGAGGTCGCTGCATGGCCTTCGATGAAGTTGGCCAGCCGGGCCAGGACCATGCCGCGCACCACCCGGTCGGGCAGGTCGTCGCCGAAGGCGGTGGCGGCGGCGTAGGGCTTGATCCGCGCGTGGCGGTCGCGCTGCTCGGGGGTAAGGCGCAGGCTGGCGAACTCGCCCATGGCGGTGGTGACACCGTAGATCACCACCTCGCTGTCGTTCTCGATAAGGTCCAGGAAGGATTCGCGGCTGGCGGCGATCCGGCTCAGCACGATATGCGAAAGACGCACGCCCTCACCCTGCCAGGCCACGCGGTAAAGGGTGTCCAGGTTGATGTCCTGGCGCTTGTTGAGCGAAACGGTCATCTCAGGTCGGCTTGCCGCCGCAGCGGCTTTACTGGTCCATCCACAGTCTTTCGCCCTTCAGGCAAGACCTCGGCCATCCTGCCGTAGTTCCGATTCGAATCGGGCCCGGTTCCGGTCCCTTACTGGAATATGGGAAGCATAATAGATTGCTAAAGGCCACAAGGTGACCACTGCGACAGAAAGGCCGAAACGGCGGCCGAGCGCTTGGCCCCGACCGCCGCTTGCTGAAGTTCAGGGCGCCGGGTCAGCATTGGGTCGGGCGATTTCACGGGCGTCCCAGCGTTTGGCGATGGCGGCGCAGGCGAGGTCGGCGGTGACGTTGCCGATGGTGCGGAAGATGTCGGGCACGGTTTCGACCGCCAGCAACAGGGGCAGGGCCTCGATCGGTGCGCCCATGGCCAAGCAGACCGGCGCGATGGTGGCGATGAAGAAGGCGGTGCTGGGCACGCCCGCGGTGGCCATGCTGACCACCGCGGCGACCACGATCCCCGTCGCCAGGGTCAAGGGGGGCAGGGGGGCGCCGAACAGGACCGCGAGGTAGACGGCGACCCCGACGTTGGCGGCGGCGGTGGCGACGCGGAAGATCGACACCGCCAGGGGCAGGACCAGGTTGGCCACCCGCTCGGGGACGGCGAGCGGGCCCTGGGCCGACTCGACCAGGGCCGGCAGGCAGGCCAGGGAGGACTGGGTGCTGATGGCCAGGGCCTGGACCGGCGCGGCGGCCCGGGCGAACCGGCCCAGGGGGACCCGCCCCGCCAGCACCGCCAGGGGATAGACCAGCAGGGTCGCCGAGAGGCAGGCCGCGGAGATGGTCGCCACATAGTGGATCAGGGCGCCGCCGACCCCGAGACCCCCGGACAGTCCCATCTGCAGCGCCAGGGCGAACACCCCGAGGGGCGCGATCACCAGCACCCACTGCACGATCACCAGCATGGCGTCGGTGAGCGCCGTCAGCACCTCGAGGATCAGCCGCCTGGGCTCATCGGCGATGCGGGTGACGGCTACACCCAGGACGAAGGCGAAGGTCACCAGCGGCGCGATGGCCCCGCCGGCGGCCGACGCGACCGGATTGGTGGGCACGAAGCTGCGCAGCCAGTCCCCGACCGGCGGCAGGGCGGGGATGGCCGAATGCTGGCCCAGCCCGGCGCGCAGGGCATCGGCGGCCTGCGGGGGAATCGGCGCGGCGTGGACTATGCCCAGGACCGTCAGGGCGCCGATCGCGGACGCGGCCAGGAGCAGGACCGCGAACAGGGCCAGGGTCCGCGCCGCCAGGCGTCCGCCCGCGGCCGCGCCGGTGGTCGAGGCGACGCTGGTGGTCACCAGGCTGAAGACCAGGGGCACGATGGTCATGCGCAGGCCGTCCAGCCACAGGCCGCCCACGGTCTGGGCGATGCCGGCGACCGCCGCGGTCGCCGGCCCGTGGACCGCGGCGAGGCCCGCGCCGACCAGGAGGCCGGCGACGAGGGCAGCGAGGATGCGCAGGCTCAGGGGCATGGGCCCACAGTCTCACCGGACGCGGCGACGGGCTATTGTCCGTGCGCGGAGCGGTCGGGCCCCGGAAAACGCCGCCGGCGGGTCGAAATATCCGAATGTGTCCCTTCCGACGCGTCCCTTACAAATTTTCAACATACGGGTCAGGCGGGGGTGATCCCGACCTGTGCAAATCATCCTGCGTCTCCTCGGCCTTGTCGCGTCGGGAAGCCGCCAGACCCGAATCGTCCGCCCATGACCATTCCCCCCGTCGACGATGATCTGGAAGGCGGAGCCCATGGGTGAGGCCGCACGCGACCTGAACGGGCTGGTGGCGAGCTATGTCGAGCACCGGCCGATGCTGGTGCGGCTGTTCAGCGCCCGTACCGGTTCGGCCGCCGCCGCCGAAGACCTGGTGCAGGACATCTACGTCCGCATCGCCGACCTGGACGGAGACGCCCCCGTGGTCAACGGCATCGGCTACCTGTACCGCGTCGGCTGGAACCTGATGCTGGACGCCAGGCGCGGGGCGCGGCGGTCCGCGGCGCGCGAGAGCCACTGGACCGAGACCGTCACCGCCCGGGTGGGGACCGAAACGGTTATGGAGGAGCCCTCGGCCGAGGCCGCCATCGACGCCAAGCGGCGCCTCGAACAGATCGTCCAGGCCCTCGAAGAACTGCCGCCCCAGGTCCAGCGCGCGTTCCGGCTGCACAAGTTCGACGGCCTGAGCCATGCCCAGGTCGCCGCCGTCATGGGCGTCTCCCGAAGCTCGGTCGAAAAGCATATCAGCCGGGCCCTGAGGCGCCTGCTGCGGGCGACCCGCCCCTGAACGCGGAGCCGCGCCGGAGATTGTGGAGGCGATCTCGCGTCTGCGGCGTCAATTGAGGGGCGCCGCAATCAAGCGGCCGGGCACGGCGGGCGATGACCGAGACGGCACTGGACCTGAGGACGGAAAGGGCCGAAGCCGCCGCCGCCGACTGGCTCGTGCGGGTGCAGGCGGGCGGCCTCACCGTCGCGCAGGGCCTGGCCTTCGCGCGGTGGCTCGGCGAGCCGGCCCACCGCGCGGTCTTCGATCGCCTGGAGGTCCTCTGGCTCGACCTCGACGAGGTCGCCGTCCTGCGACGCCCGTCCGTCGTGCCGCTCTCGCCGGCCAGGCCGCAGCCGCGGCGGACGCCGGCCTGAGGCTTCGCCGCCCGGCTTTCGGCTGGACAACGCAGGCAAGAACCTACAGGGACGAGCCGTCGGACCGACGGGGAGGATGGGTTGTTCGTCGCCTGCAAGCCTTCCTGCCGATCGCGGCGCTGTGGTCCGGGAAGGCCGTCGTCCAGAGGCATGAGACTGGCCGGGTCGTCCCCCGTTGCGGCCCCGGATGACCGGCGGCGTCATCCAGCCGGGCCGCATCGCGCCCGGCTTCGACGGCCCACCCGGCATGCATAGGCGGTCGCGCCGCAGATCCGGCGCCCGGGCGCTGGGCTTTCGGCCCAAGCTGCTCGACAGCTATCTGCTGGCCGAGCTGGCGCCGCCGATGGCGGCGGCGGTGACGGTCATCCTGATCGCCCTGCTGCTGTTCCGCGCCCTGGAGATATTCAACTACGTGGCCGGGAGCAGCGCCCGGTTCGGGATCGTCCCGCAGATGATCGCCGACCTCGTCCCCCAGTACCTGGGGCTGGCCGCGCCGGGGGCCTATTTCATCTCCATGTTCCTGGTCGTGGCCCGCATGGGCGACACCAGCGAGATCGACGCCATCCTGGCCAGCGGTCTTTCCATGACCCGCCTCACCCTGCCGCTGGTTGCGCTGGGCCTGGTAGTGGCGGTGTTCAACATCGCCCTGCTGGGGTTCGCCCAGCCCCTGGGCCACTACGGCTTCCATTCCCATCTCGACGTGGCGCTACACGCCCCCTGGGACGCCCGGGCCCAGCCCCGGACCTTCATCGGCGCCGGCGCGGACGTGGTGCTCAGCGCCGACGCGGTCGATCCGTCCGGCCGCGCCCTGCGGGGCGTCTTCATCCGCCGAGTCGCCGCCGACGGGACCGAAGAGGTGTTCACCGCCGAAAAAGGGGCCCTGGTCACCTCGCCCGACCAGACCCGCCTGACGGTGGTCCTCACCGACGGCCAGCAATTGCAGGAGCGGTCGGACGGCCCGCCCCTGGTCGGCAAGTTCTCGCAACTCGCGGTGGAGGTGACCCTGTCCGGCCGGACCGGCGCCTTCCGGGGCCGCGGGCCCGAGCCGCGCGAACTGACGATGTTCGAACTCCCCGCCCGGATGCGCACGGGTCCGGAGCAGGATCGGCTGCGGGCCGCGTCGGAATTCCATACCCGAATCGTCCGTACCCTGTCGGTGCCGCTGCTGCCCCTGCTGGCGGTGCCGGCCGGCATGGCGGCCAAGCGCCGACGCCGCGCGCTGGGCGCGGTGGTCTGCGCGGTGGCCTTGTTCCTGTACGAAAACAGCATCGACGTCGGCCAGGACCTCGTCGACATGGGACGCGCGCCCGTGGCCCTGGCCATCTGGCTGCCCTTCGTCCTGTTCGCCGCGGTTGCCACGGTCCTGTTCCGGCAGAGCGTCGTCCGTCCCGGGCAGACGCCGTTCACCGCGGTCTCGGACGCGGCCGACGCGCTGGTCCGCGCCGTCCGGACCCGCCTGCCGCCGAAGGTCAGCCGGCCATGAGGGCGTATTCCCGGCCTCGCACCCGGAGCGCCGGCTGATGGCTGGCCAGGGCTTCGCGATAGACACGAGCCACCGAGCCCAGCATTTCGGGCCAGCGGTAGAGCGTGCTTTCCACCAGGGCGGCGCGGGCCAGCCGCATCCGCTCGGCCGGCTGGTCGATCAGGGCCCGGATCGCCCCGGCGTAGGCGCCGGCGTCCCTGGCGTCGCACAGGATGCCGGTGCGGTCGTGGCGGATGAGCGCCCGGCTGTTGGGGACGTCGGCGCAGACCAGGGCCAGCCCGGACGCCATCGCCTCCAGGTTGACGTTGCCGAAGGTCTCGGTGGCGCTAGGGTTGAGGAAGATGTCGCCGCCGGCGATCGCCCGCGCCAGGGCCTCGCCTTGCAGGAAGCCGGTGAACACGGCGTCCGGCAACGCCTCTTCGAACCAGCTCCGCGCCGGGCCGTCGCCGATGACCAGGACCGACACGGCGCCGCCGGACAGCTCGAGCCGCCGCACGGCTTCGACGAAGACCGCCAGGCCCTTCTCCATCACCAGTCGGCCGAAGAAGACGATGACCGGCTGGGCGTCGTCGAAGCCGTGCGCGCGGCGCCAGGCAGGGTCGCGCCGGGCGGGGCTGAACAGGTCGCCGTCGACCCCGCGGGCCCAGATGCGGGTCTGGCCCTCGAGGCCGGCGGCCTCCAGCTGCTCGGCCAGGGCGCGGGTCGGGGCCAGGACATAGTCGCAGTCGCTGTAGAATCGCTGCAGCCGGCGCTTGAGGATCGGCTTGAGGCAGCCCAGGGCGTAGTAGTCGAGGTAGCTGTCGAACAGGGTGTGCAGGCTGGCCACGGCCGGGACGCCCATCCGGCGGGCGAGCTTGAGCGCCTCCATTCCCAGCAGGTCCGGGGCCGAAAGATGGACCAGGTCCGGCGCGAAGGCTTCGACGTCGCGGCGGATCACCGCCGGCAGGCCCAGCGCGATCCGGTAGTCCGGACGGGTCGGAATGGTCACCGAGGGGACCGAGACCAGGTCGCCCGTGGCGGGGAAGGCGGGGACGGGGGCGGTGGGCGAGTAGACCCGGACCTGATGGCCCTCCACCTGCTCCAGGTGGCCGACCAGCCGATTGAGCGTCTTGTTTGCGCCGTCGACCGTGTAGTTGTAGTTGCCCGAAAACAGCGCGATCCGCAGCGGCCGCGCCGGGATCGACGTCGATGAGTACCCATCCAGCGGCATGTCCGCTCCTGTGCAAGCGACTCGGTCGCCGACCGGTCATCCCACAGACGCCATCACCTGGTAACCGCCTCATGACGATCGGGCCGTCCCACAGCTTTGTAAGTTTCGTCCCACGGCGCCTGACCGACTTGTCGACTAGGGTCGGGGCGGTCGGATTGGAGGCCTTCGATGCGGATCGCTGAGATCGCGGAGTTCTACGCGCCCAACGGCGGCGGCGTGCGGACCTACATCGACAGGAAGTTCGCGGCCGCGGCGGTCCTGGGGCACGAGCTCTTCGTCCTGGCGCCTGGCCTGCGGGACGGTTTCGAGCCGCGCCCCGGCGGCGGAGTGGTCTGGATCAAGGCGCCGGCCCTGCCGTTCGACGCCAATTACCGCATGTTCTGGGACGCGGCCCCGGTCCACGCGCAGCTCGACCGGCTGCGGCCGGACCTAGTGGAGGCCTCTTCACCCTGGCGCGGCGCCTGGATCGCCGCCAGCTGGGCCGGCGACGCCCCCCGGGCCATGTTCATGCACGCCGACCCGGTGGCCTCTTATCCCCACCGCTGGCTGGGGCCGGTGAGCAGCCGCGAGCAGATCGACCGGCTGTTCGAATGGTTCTGGCGCTATCTGCACCGGCTGGCGGCCCGCTTCGACAGCGTCGTGGCCGGGGGCGCTTGGCTGGCCGGGCGGCTGCAGGCCCATGGGGTGGGTCCGGTCGAGGTGATCGGGCTGGGGGTCGACCGCAGCGCCTTTTCCCCCACCCTGCGCGACGAGGCCCTGCGCGCCCGCCTGCTTGCGGGCTGCGGCCTGCCGCCCTCGGCCAAGCTGCTGCTGGGCGTGGGCCGGCACCACGCCGAGAAGCGCTGGCCCCTGGTCGTGAGCGCGGTGGCCGGGATCGGCGCCGAGCTTCCCACCGGGCTGGTCCTGGTCGGGGACGGGGTGGACCGGGGCGCGGTGGAGCGCGCCGTCGGCGGCAACCCGCACGTCCAGCTGGTGGCGCCGATCCGCGACCGGCCCCTGCTGGCCGCAATGCTGGCCAGCGCCGACGCCCTGATCCACGGCTGCGACTGCGAGACCTTCGGCCTCGTCGCGGCC
>DATJIO010000003.1:0-12086 GCA_035493215.1 Caulobacteraceae bacterium | reverse complement strand
GTCGGAGGCCGCGTAGAAGACCGGCAGCAGGGTGATGTCGAGGCCGACCGCCTCGGCCGCCGCCAGGTGGCGCAGGGCCATCTCGGCGGGGTCGGCGTAGAGGGCTCCGTCCGGGTCGCGGTGGACATAGTGGAATTCGCCGACGGTGGTGAAGCCGACCTCCAGCATATCGGCATAGGCGTAGGCGGCGATGGCCTGGACCTCGTCCGGTCCCATGCGCGAGGCGAAGCGGTACATGGTCTCGCGCCAGCTCCAGAAGCTGTCCTGCCCCGGCCCGTGGCGTTCGGTCATCCCGGCCATGGCCCGCTGGAAGGCGTGGCTGTGCAGGTTGGGCAGGCCGGGGACGGCCAGGGCTTCGCGCTGGTCGCCGGGGGCCGGCTGGCCGCCGTCGCCGACCGCCGCGATCAGGCCGTCCTCGACCTCAAGGCGCACGCCGCGGCGCCAGCCGCCCGGCAAAAGGGCACGATCGAAGAAGAAGGTGCGCCGCATGGTCGTCTCCGCCCCCATTGCTGGACAATGGCAGACCGCGCAAATATGCCTAGACATAACCTTGATTGACCAAGTGCAAATTCGTGGATCGCACCTTCGATAGGCTCTGGCGGGGCGGACGCCTGGCGACCCTTTCGCACGGCGCGCCCGGACTCGGCCTGGTCGAGGGCGGGGCGGTGGCGTCCCGGGGCGGCAGGATCGTCTTCGCCGGCGCGGCTTCGAGCCTGCCGCAGGGCTGGACCGCCGGCGAGGTGGTCGAGCTGGAGGGCCGGCTGGTCACCCCAGGCCTGATCGACTGCCATACCCATCTGGTGTTCGGCGGTGACCGCGCCGACGAGTTCGAGATGCGTCGCCAGGGCGCGACCTACGAACAGATCGCCCAGGCCGGCGGCGGCATAGCCTCGACGGTGCGCGCCACCCGCAAGGCCGACGACGCCGAGCTGGCCCGCACCGCCGGGAACCGGCTGGACCGGATGATGGCCGACGGCGTCACCACCGTGGAGATCAAGTCGGGCTACGGCCTCGACCTCGCGACCGAGCTGCGGATGCTGCGGGTCGCCCGCGGCCTGGGGGCCTCCCGCCCGGTCGAAATCGTCACCACCCTGCTGGCGGCCCATGTCGTGCCGCCGGAGTTCAAGGCCGACCGGGCGGCGTACCTGCGGACCGTGATCGACCAGATCATTCCCGCGGCCGCCGCCGAGGGCCTGGCCGACGCGGTCGACGCCTTCATGGAGACCATCGCCTTCAACGCGGGCGAGGTGCGCCAGGTCTTCGCCGCGGCCAAGGCGCACGGCATCCCGGTCAAGCTGCACGCCGACCAGATCACCGCCGGCGGCGGGGCGGCCCTGGCGGCCGAGTTCGGCGCCCTGTCCGCCGACCATCTGGAACGGACCGACGCAGCGGGCGCAGCGGCCATGGCCAAGGCGGGGACGGTGGCGGTGCTGCTGCCGGGCGCCTTCTTCGTCCTGCGCGACGAGCACCGGCCGCCGGTGGAGGCCCTGCGCGCGGCCGGGGTGCCGATGGCGGTGGCCACCGACTGCAACCCGGGCACTTCGCCTCTGGTCTCGCTCCAGGCGGCCATGACCTTCGCGGCGGTGCAGTTCGGCCTGTCGGTGGAGGAGGTGCTGGCCGGCGTCACCCGCGAGGCGGCTCGGGCGCTCGGCCGCCTGGACGACCTGGGCACGCTGGAGGTGGGCAAGGCCTGCGACCTGGCGATCTGGGACGTCGAGCGGCCGGCGGAGCTGGTCTACTGGCTGGGCCGCAACAGCCTGTATTCCCGCGTCTGGAGGGGCCGATGAGCGCGTCCGACTGGCTCCAGGTCCGCCGCGGCGACGCGCCCCTGGTGCTGAGCTTCCCCCACACCGGGACCGACATCCCGCCGGAGATCGAGGCCAAGCTCGTCTCGCCCTGGATCGGCCGCAAGGACGCCGATTGGTGGATCGACCGGCTCTACGACTTCGCCGCCGACCTGGGGGCCACCCTGGTGCGCACGACGATGTCGCGCACCGTGATCGACTGCAATCGCGACCCGTCGGGGGTCTCGCTATATCCGGGCCAGGCGACCACGGAGCTGTGCCCCACTACCACCTTCGACGGCGAACCCCTGTACCGCGACGGCCAGGAACCCGGCCAGGCCGAGGTGGCCGAGCGCCGCGCCAGCTGGTTCGAGCCCTATCACGCGGTCCTGGCCGGCGAGCTGGCCCGGCTCAAGGCCAGGCACGGGGCGGTCGCCCTCTACGACTGCCATTCGATCCGCTCGCGCGTCCCGCGCCTGTTCGACGGCGACCTGCCCAACTTCAACATCGGGACCAACAGCGGCGCCAGCTGCGACCCCCGGCTGACCGCCGCGGTCGAAGGCGCCTGCGCGGCCTCCGACTACAGCGCCGTCGTCAACGGCCGCTTCAAGGGCGGCTACACCACCCGCCACTACGGCCGGCCAGAAGAGGGCGTGCACGCGATCCAGATGGAGCTCGCCTGTCGCGGCTACATGGACGATCCCGCCGATTTCGACCCGGCCGCCTGGCCGCCGGCCTACGACCCTCAGGTCGCCGCTCCCATGCGCGCGGTGCTCACCCGGGTCATCCAAGCCAGTCTCGACGCCGCCCGCCAGTTCGCGGGAGCAAGGAACACCGCATGACCCGGATCGACAACACGCGGATCATCCGCGCCTCCCGCGGGACGCAGCTGCAGGCCAGGAGCTGGCTGACCGAGGCGCCGCTGCGGATGCTGATGAACAACCTCGACCCCGAGGTGGCCGAGCGCCCCGAGGAGCTGGTGGTCTACGGCGGCATCGGGCGGGCCGCCCGCGACTGGGAAAGCTTCGACCGCATCGTCGAGACCCTCAGGCGCCTGGAAGGCGACCAGACCCTGCTGGTGCAGTCGGGCAAGCCGGTGGGGGTGTTCCAGACCCACGCGGACGCGCCGCGGGTGCTGATCGCCAACTCCAACCTGGTGCCGCACTGGGCCAACTGGGACCACTTCCACGAGCTCGATCGCAAGGGGCTGATGATGTACGGCCAGATGACGGCCGGCTCGTGGATCTACATCGGCAGCCAGGGCATCGTCCAAGGCACGTATGAAACGTTCGTAGAAGCAGGCCGCCAGCACTACGGGGGCGACCTTTCGGGGCGCTGGATCCTCACCGCGGGCCTGGGCGGGATGGGCGGGGCCCAGACCCTGGCGGCGACCATGGCCGGGGCCTCGTGCCTGGCGGTGGAATGCCGCGCCAGCCGCATCGAGATGCGCCTGCGCACCGGCTACCTCGACGTCTTCGCCAAGGACATCGACGAGGCGCTGGAGATCATCGCCCAGGCGGGGCGCGACGGTAAGGCGGTGTCGGTCGGGGTGCTGGGCAACATCGCCGAGATCCTGCCCGAGCTGGTCGGCCGCGGCGTGCGCCCCGACATGCTGACCGACCAGACCTCCGCCCACGACCCGGTCAACGGCTACCTGCCGATCGGCTGGACCGTGGCCGAATGGGACGCCCGGCGCGAGACCGATCCCAAGGCGGTGGAGGCCGCGGCGCGCAAGTCCATGGCCGTCCACGTCCGCGCCATGCTGGAGCTGCAGCAGGCCGGGGTCCCGACCTTCGACTACGGCAACAACCTGCGCCAGGTGGCCAAGGAGGAGGGGGTCGAGAACGCCTTCGACTTCCCCGGCTTCGTGCCGGCCTATATCCGGCCTCTGTTCTGCCGCGGGGTCGGGCCGTTCCGCTGGGCCTCGCTGACGGGCGACCCTGAGGACATCTATAGGACCGACGCCAAGGTGAAGGAGCTGATCCCCGACGATCCGCACCTGCACCGCTGGCTCGACATGGCCCGCGAGCGGATCCAGTTCCAGGGCCTGCCCGCCCGCATCTGCTGGGTCGGATTGGGCCAGCGCGACCGCCTCGGGCTGGCCTTCAACGAGATGGTCGCCCGCGGCGAGATCGGGCCCCTGGTGATCGGGCGCGACCACCTGGATAGCGGCTCGGTCGCCAGTCCCAACCGCGAGACCGAAGCCATGCGCGACGGCTCGGACGCGGTTTCGGACTGGCCGCTGCTCAACGCCCTGCTCAACTGCGCCTCGGGCGCGACCTGGGTGTCGCTGCACCACGGCGGCGGGGTCGGCATGGGCTTCTCGCAGCATTCGGGCATGGTCATCGTCTGCGACGGCACGCCGGAGGCCGCCCGGCGGATCGGCCGGGTGCTGTGGAACGACCCGGCGACCGGGGTGATGCGCCACGCAGACGCCGGCTACCCGATCGCCGTCGATTGCGCCCGCGAGAACGGCCTGGACCTGCCGAGCGTCGAGGGCCTGAAGGGGGCGCCAGCCCCGGCCCGCGAACCGGAGCCGGCGGCTTAGGGGCGCCTTCGGGAGCGTTGCAATGCCGTTGTGCATCTTTCGAGACGCTCGAGGAACTCGGGCGTCTCGAAGCACGCAGGCAGGCACAGCGCCGCGCGCCTTGACTCGGCAGGCCGTCCTTGCGCCACTTTTATGCCAAGCTGGCCAGTCCGCCGCGCCGTGGCGGCGTTTCTCTCTTGACAATATAGTTTCCTATCAAGAACTTCCGGGCCGAGCCGCCGAAGGAGCCGCAATGACCGCCGCCGAGCACTCCGCCGTGCCGGGCCCCGACGAGGAGGGTCTCCATCGGGGGATCAGCTGGACGGGCGCCTTCTGGATCGCCAGCGGAGTGCCCGCGCTCGTGCTGTTCTCGATCGGGTCGATCGGGGCCACGGTGGGCCGGGCGTCCTGGATCGTCTGGATCGTCTCGATCTGCTTCGGCTTCATCCAGGCCTTCAGCTACGCCGAGATCGCCGGGCTGTTTCCGCACAAGTCTGGCGGCGCCTCGGTCTACGGGGCCATCGCCTGGGTGCGCTATTCCAAGGTGTTCGCGCCCTTCTCGGTGTGGTGCAACTGGGTCGCCTGGTCGCCGGTCCTGGCGATCGGGTCGGGGCTGGCGGCGGGCTACATCCTGATCACCTTGTTCGGGACCGACGCCGGCATCAACAGCTGGCAGCTCACCCTGGTGCACCTCGACTGGCTCAAATCCGGACTGTCGCTGCGCATCAACGCCACCATGATCCTGGGGGCGTTCCTGCTGCTGATCGCCTTCGCCATCCAGCACAAGGGCATCAGCGGCACGGCCAAGACCCAGGTGGTGCTGGGGCTGATCGCGCTCGTGCCCCTGCTGCTGGTCGGCGTCGTGCCCCTGCTGTTCGGCGACGTCGCCGTGTCCAACCTGCTGCCCATCGTCCCGCTGGCCAAGGACGCCGCCGGGCGGGTGGTCGACGGGACCTGGAACATGGCCGGCGTGACCCTGATGGCCGGCGGCCTGTTCATCGCCGCCTGGTCGACCTATGGCTTCGAGACCGCGGTCTGCTACACCCGCGAGTTCAAGGACCCGAAGAAGGACACCTTCAAGGCCATCCTCTATTCCGGCCTGCTGTGCATCCTGGTCTTCACCATCGTGCCCCTGGCCTTCCAGGGCGTGCTGGGCGTCGGCCAACTGGTCACCCCGGCCGTGACCGACGCCGCCGGCAAGGTGATCAGCCCGGCGGTCTACTCCGGCATCCTCAACGGCGACATCTACAGCGGCATGGGCGTGGCCAAGGCCATGTCGGGGATGCTGCACCTGGGCGGCGGGTTCGAGCGGATCATCGTCGCCATGCTGGTGATGGCGCTCCTGCTGGCGATCATCACTTCCATGGCCGGCTCGTCGCGGACCCTCTACCAGGCCTCGATGGACGGCTGGCTGCCCAAGTACCTCAGCCACACCAACCACAACGGCGCCCCGACCCGGGCGATGTGGACCGACCTCACCTTCAACCTGATCCTGCTGATGATGTCGGACTATGTGTTCGTGCTGGCGATCTCCAACGTCTGCTACATCATCTTCAACTTCCTCAACCTCAACGCCGCCTGGATCCACCGCAAGGACCGGCCGGACTGGGAGCGCCCCTACCGCGCCAAGACGCCGTTGCTGGTGGCCGGCACGGTGCTGTCCTTCGTCAACCTGGTCCTTTTGGGCATGGGGGCGGACATCTGGGGCAAGGGCACCCTGGTCACCGGCCTGATCGTGGCCATGGGCATCATCCCGGTGTTCCTGTTCCGCCACTACGTCACCGACAAGGGCGTCTTCCCGGCTTCGATGCTGGAGGACATGCACCTGCACGGCGCCGAGGGCGGCCTGGTCAAGAAGGCGGGCTACCTGCCCTATCTCACCGTGGCCGCGGGGATCGCGGTCCTGTTCATCTCCCACGCGCTCGCGGTCTACTGACGACCGCCTCGCACGACCGCCTCGCAGCGCATCCGACCCCGCAACGTCAGGTAGAACGAGAAACCAAAATGGCCAATTCCTGGAGAACCACCGTCCTCGCCGACCGCCACCGGGCGCTCGGCTCGACCCTCGAAGACTGGAACGGGACGCCGACGGCCTGGACCTACGACAAAGAGGTCGGCGACGACTTCATCGCCATCCGCACCAAAGCGGGGCTGATGGACGTCTCGGGGCTGAAGAAGATCCACCTGGTCGGACCGCACGCCACCGGCGTCCTCAACATGGTCACCACCCGCGAGGCGACCAAGATCATGCCGGGCAAGTGCTCCTACACCTCGATGCTGGACGACGACGGCAAGTTCAAGGAGGACGGCATCCTCTACCGCATGGGCCCCAACAACTGGATGGTGGTCCACGGCGGCGGCTACGGCCAGGAGATCCTGGCGCAGGCGGTGGTCGGCCGCAACGTCGCCATGCTGTTCGACGACGACCTGCACGACATGTCGCTGCAGGGGCCGGCGGCGGTGGACTTCCTCGCGCGCCACATCCCCGGCGTGCGGGATATGAAGTACTTCACCCACATGCAGACCACCCTGTTCGGCAAGCCGATCACCCTGTCGCGCACCGGCTACACCGGCGAGCGCGGCTACGAGATCTTCGCCAGCGCCAAGGACACGGTGGAGATCTGGGACGGAATCCTGGACGGCGGCAAGGACCTGGGCATCGTCCCGGCAGCCTTCACCACGCTGGACTGGCTGCGCGTTGAGAGCGCCCTGATGTTCTACCCCTTCGACATGTCGGAGCTGTATCCGATCGACGGCGACGCCTCGGGCGACACCCTGTGGGAGCTCGGGCTCGACTTCACCGTCAGCCCCGGAAAGACCGGCTTCAAGGGCGCCGACGCCCACTATCGCGCCAAGGGCGCCGAGCGGTTCAAGATCTTCGGCGTGCTGCTCGAGGGCGAGACCGTGGCCCAGGGCGGCGACGAGGTCTGGTCCGGCGGCAAGAAGGTCGGGACGATCACCGGCGGCATGTATTCGCCGCTGATGAAGCAGTCGATGGCCCTCGCCCGCCTCGACGTGCCGGTGGCGACGCACGGCGCGCCGCTGGAGGTCAGGACCGGCGGCGCCAGCGTCAAGGCCAGCGCCCACAACCTGCCCTTCTACGACCCGGACAAGAAGCGCCGCAGCGCCGTCGGCTGAGGCCGGTCGGCGGGACCGACAAGGGGGAGGGCCGTCGCGGAGCGGCCCTCCCTTTTTCCTGGGCGTCGCGCTTGGGGGCGGACGAGACCGTTGTTGCCAGAGGAAAAATTTCTTCCCAGGAGTTACTGTTCCCTGCTTGACTCCCTGGCTGCGCAAGGTGCAGCGTGGCCAGAGTACTGGCCGTGTATTCAGCGCCTGGATCCAGACATTCCAAGCTTTCGGCGCGGTGGCCGCGCCGAGCTGACGCGTGCGGCAAGATTTTCGGCGCGGGGAATTAGAAAAATGCATGACCGGCAGGTAAAGCGGTGCGGCTTCGTGCTGGGCGCCGTCCTCGCGTTTGGGGTTCTGGCCGGCGTCCTTCCCGCCGCCGCGGCGGCCCCGCCCTCCGGCTACCGGACCATCACGCCCTCGATGGCGGGCCAGACGGTGGTGCTGACCGGCGCAGCCCTCACCATCGAACAGCTCGTGCAGGTCGCCCGCTACGGGGCGAAGGTCCAGCTCACCGCGGAGGCGCGTCAGCGCGCCAACGACCACTACGGCCTGCTGCTCCAGGCGACCGCGGAGGGCGTTCCCGTCTACTGGTTCAACCGCGGCGCCGGCTCCGAGCGCGAGGTGGAGATCTTCCACGGCAGCGCCATGGACCCTGCGAACAAGGCCATGCTCGAGAAGAGCAACCTGGAGCAGTTCCGCGGCGGCGCCGCCGGCGGCTTCCCGCCCGAGGTGATGAAGGAGGAGATCGTCCGGGCGATGATGGCGCACCGCGCCAACGCCATGACCCTGGACGCGCCCAGCCCGCAGCTGATGCAGATGCTGGTCGACCTGATCAACGCCCGCATCACCCCGATCGTGCGCGAGGGCGGCACCCTCGGCGAAGGCGACCTTTCCTTGCTGGGCAACATCGGCGCGGCCATGGTCGGCGCCGGCGAGGTCTACTACGGCGGCGTGCGCATGTCCGCCGCCGAAGCGCTGCAGAAGGCGGGGCTGAAGCCGATCCAGCCCTTCGCCGCGGACGTCAACGCGCTCACCTCGTCCAACGCCTACGCCACGGCCAAGGCGGCGCTGGCGGTCTACGACGCCCAGAGGCTGCTGGAGTGGGCCGACCTGTCCTACGCCATCGACATCCTGGGGATGAACTCGTCGGTCACGCCGATGTCGCTGCCGGTGCAGTCGAACCGGCCGTTCCCCTGGATCAACTACACCTCGGCCAAGGTGCTCGACATGGTCAAGGGCTCCTACCTGTGGAACGACGATCCCAAGCGGATCATCCAGGACCCGGAGAGCATGAGGGCCAGCCCGCAGCGGACCGGCGCGACCTGGCAGGCCTGGGCGCGGCTGCGCGACACCGTCACGATCCAGCTCAACTCGTCGGACCACAATCCGGCGACGCGGACTGAGCTGAAGCCGACCGACAGCTGGCAGCTCTCCACGCCGCAGATGATGAAATACTACGTCAAGGGCGGGCCGCTCTCGAACGGCAAGTCCGGCTACATCCTGTCGAACGCCAACTGGGACCCCTATCCCATGGCCAACGACCTAGAGGCCTTCAACATCGCGCTGGCCAACCTGGGCGTGGTGGTGGCCCAGCGGATCGAGCGCTTTTCCAACCCCTTCTTCACGGTGATCACGCCAGGCCAGGTGATGACGCCCGCGCAGATGGCGGGCGCCCGCTACGGCTTCGGCGGCTATCTCTCGGCCGATCTGATGCAGGAGATCCAGGCCAACATCCACCCGGTCTCCCCCGAGGGCAACGCCATCGTCGCCACCGTCGAGGACCTGCAGGCCCAAACCAAGATCAAGACCCGTCGCACCGAGGCCATGATCGACGACATGTACCGGTTGATGTCGATCGACCTCCTGACCGGCGGTTTCTGGACCGACGTGCGCAAGGCCCAGGACCCCTCGCGCCAGTTCGGCCAGGCGCCGACCGCGGCGCTGGCGGCGCTTCGCAAGGTGGTTCCGACCGACGCCCGTGTGCCCGAGGGCAAGAATCCGATCGAGCTGGCCTACGACTTCATCAAGGCGACGCCTGCCTCGACCTTCTACCGCAGCCCGATCGCTATGCCGCCGGGCGAGCCGACGCCGGCCGGGCCGACCACCACCTACCTCGGCCCGCAGCAGTAGGGCCGAGCCAGCACGGGGGATACGATGGTCTTTCACACAAGGAGGCCGCGTCGCTCCCTCGCGGCGGCCGTGATCGGGGCCGTCTTCGCCCTGGCCGCGGCCGGCTCGGCCGCCGCCTACACCCCCATCGTCCCGGCCGCGGGCGTGCGAGCGGTCACCCTGACCGGCCACGACCTGACCCTCGACCAGCTGGTGGAGATCGCCCGTTACGGGGCCAAGGTGCAGCTGGCGCCCGAGGCCGTGGCGCGGGCGAGGGACACCCATGGCCTGTTGCTGGAGGCGGCGGCCGAGGGCGTGGCGGTCTATCTGTTCAACCGCGGCGGCGGCAACGGGCGGGAGAACGTCACCTTCACCGGCGATCCGACAGCGCCGGAGAACAAGGCGCGGCTCGAGGCCAACCAGCTTCGCGCCTTCCAGAACGGGCCCCGCGCCGGCGCCGGCCCGGAACAGGAGGACGAGGCGGCGGTGCGGGCCATGATGGCCGTGCGCGCCAACACCATCAGCTACGACGCGCCCAGCCCGCAGCTGATGCAGGGGCTGGTCGACCTCCTCAACCACCGCATCACCCCGGTGGTGCAATCCTCGACCGGCACGGTGGGCGAGGCCGATATCGGCGTGATGCAGGCCGTCGGCGGCGCCCTGGTCGGCCGCGGCGAGGCCTATCTCGACGGCGTGCGCATGCCCGCGGCCGACGCCCTGGCCAAGGCGGGGCTGAAGCCGATCCAACCCTTCGGGGTCGACAACATCGCGCTGGCCTGGACCAACGCCTACCTGGCGTCGCGCGCGGCGATGCTGGCTTACGACGCCCGCTCGCTCTTGGAGTGGACCGACCTCGTCTACGCCATCGACCTCCTGGGCATGAATTCGTCGATCACGCCCCTGGCGGCGCCGACCCAGCTCAACCGCCCGGAGCCATGGCTGAACTGGCATGCGGCGAGGATCCTGGGGATGCTGAAGGGCAGCTACCTGCTCGAGGCCGATCCCAAGCGGATCATCCAGGACCCGGATTCCTTGCGCGCCTCGTCGATCCGCGGCGCCTCGGCCTGGGCGGCCTGGTCCGAGCTGAAGGACGCGGCCCTGGTCCAGATCAATTCCTCGGACCACAACCCGACCGTCCGCGTCGGGCTGAAGCCCACGGATTCGTGGGAGCTCTCCACGCCGCAGATGATGCAGTACTACGTCAAGGGCGGGCCCCTTTCGGGCGGCAAGTCCGGCTATGTGGTCTCGACCGCCAACTGGGACCCCTATCCCCTGGCCAACCGGGTCGAGGCCTTCACCATCGCCCTGGCCAACCTCGACGTGGCGGTGCTCCAGCGCACCTTCCGCTTCTCCAACCCCTTCCACACGGGGATCGACCCCAACACCGTCCTCTCCGCCGAGGTGCGGGCCGCCGCCGCGCCGCAAGGAAACGGCACCACGGCCATCGCCGTCTTCGGCGAGGTCGAGGCGGTGATGAACCCGGCGCCGCCGCAGGGGATCGCCAGCGACGTCCAGTCGACCAGCGACCTCGAGAGCAACACACCGATCAAGATCGCCAAGGCCCAGAAGGCGGTGGACTATTCCCTGCAGCTTCTGGCCCACGACCTCATGACCGGCGCCTGGTGGCTGGACCTGCGCAAGGCCCAGGACCCGAAGCGCGACCTCGGCCCGGCGGCGACGGCGGCCTGGTCCGCCTACCGCAAGCTTTCACCCTGGCAGGCGCCGGCGGCCCAGCGCCCGGACCGGCCTGCGCAAGACATCGCCGTCGAGTTCCTGAAGGCCCAGAGGGCCGCCGCCTTCTATCCAGCCCTGGCGAGCCTGCCGTCGAAGTAAAAGGCGGCGGGGTTTGGGGTCAGTACCCCAGCCTGCGGAGAAGGTCGCCGACCTCGGCCTGGCAATAGGCGCGCAGGGCGGCAAGATGGGCGGGCGCGACCGGCGCCGCCTCCGCCGTCTTGCCCATGGCGATGACGTTGACGTCGCGCGGGGGCCGCAACAGCGGCGTCAGGGGACTGCGCCCGACGACGCCGGCCAGGGCCGAAACCGTCCGTTCAAAATGGCCGTCGAGATCCTCGTAGCGCACGGGCACGATGCGCGGGTTTCCTTGCGCCGCCGCCAGCCAGTCCTCCACATGGGCCGCCCAGCGCTGCAGCATGGTCGCATGGGTCCCGGCCTGGTAGCGCGTCAGCCGTCCGCTCGGCGCGGCCCTGGCCAGGGCGAGGGGGTCCTCGACCTTGGGCCCTTCGTCCCACGCCAGCCCGTTCAGGTGCCGCCACAGGGAAACCATCACCGAAGCCGGCTCGCGATAGACGTAGAAGACCCGGTAGTCGCGGGTGACCCGCTCCAGCTCGCCGGCGAACAGGCCCGCGGCGTGATGGGACTTCACGAGCCGCAGCAGGGGGTCGTCGGCCCGGGCCTCCAGCGCCTGGGCGATCTGCGGCGGGCTCGAATAGTCGATGGCGACGGCGTGCCCGTCGAGGTCGACCCACGGCTCGGCGGTATAGCCGTAGCCGTAGGACAGGGCGTTCATCAGGAAGTGG
>DATJIO010000002.1:0-4155 GCA_035493215.1 Caulobacteraceae bacterium | reverse complement strand
CCGTCTTTGCGGCTCGCGTGGGAGGCGCTAGGTTCGCCCTTCAAGCGACGGAATTTTCATGCCCCAGGACGACCAGCCGCAGGATCTGATGCACTACGAGGCGATGGCGCAGGACGCCTTGCGCGGCGTGGTGCGCGCGGCCCTGAAGCGCGCCGCCTCGCCCGCCGGCCTGCCGGGCGCGCATCACTTCTACATCACCTTCAAGACCGACGCCCCGGGCGTCTCGGCGCCGCCCGACCTGCTCGGCAAGTACCCGGACGAGATGACCATCGTCCTGCAGCACCAGTACAAGGACCTGGCGCCCGGCGAGACCTTCTTCACCGTCACCCTCAAGTTCGGCGGCCAGCCCAAGCGGCTGTCGATCCCCTATGCGGCGGTGACCCGGTTCTACGATCCCAGCGTGCAGTTCCTGCTGCAGTTCGAGGCCGCCGAGCCGGCCGAGCTCGAGGCCGAGGACACGCCCCCGGCGGCCCTGCCATCCCCCCGGTCCAAGAAGGCCAAGGCGGACGAGCCCGCCGAACCGCGCGGCGACGGGCCGCCCGACGGCGGCGACGGCCCCAAGGTCGTCTCCCTCGACCAGTTCCGCAAGAAATAGCGGCCTGATCGGGGATTGGGGTCGGGGGACCTAGGGGAGACATGAGGATGGGGGAACGGTGAGCAGCCCGGGGGCCACGATCGTGGGGGCGATCACGGCCCTCTGCCTGGCGGCGCTGCCGATGGCGGCGGCCGCCGCGGCGAGCCCGTTCGCCGGCTGGGCCGCGGTGGTGGTGGCCGGCGACTTCCACGCCCACTCCGGCGCGCCCAGCGAGGCCTTCGACAACGCCCGCCACGACGTGGCCCAGGCCCTGGTCAAGGCCGGCTTCGACCCCAGCCACGTCCAGCAGTTCTCGGTGCGCCCGCAGAACTATCCGGGGGAGAACCTGCAGCCCTCCGATCCGGCGCTGATCGACAACGCCCTGATCGCCCTGGCCCAGCAGGCCAAGGACGGCTGCCTGCTCTACTTCTCCAGCCATGGCGCCCCGACCGGCATCGTGGTCGGCCAGACGCCGGACGGCCAGGCGGTGCTGCTGAGCCCCGACGCCCTGTCCAAGATGGTCGACCGGGCCTGCGGCTCGCGCCCGACGGTGGTGATCCTGTCGGCCTGCTTCTCCGGGGTGTTCGTGAAGCCGGTGTCGGACGTCAACCGGGCCGTGTTCACCGCCGCCCGGCCGGACCGCACCTCGTTCGGCTGCGGCGAGAGCGACCGCTACCCCTACTATGACGACTGCATCCTGTCGTCGTTCCCCAAGGTCGGCGACTTCCAGGCCCTGGCGACCACGACGAAGGACTGCGTGGCGGCCAAGGAGGTCGCCACCGGGATGAAGCCGCCCTCCGAACCGCAGATCTCCGTCGGCGCGGGGCTGCGGCCCATGCTGCCGCTCTACACATTCAGCAAGTAGGAGGCGTGGTGCGTTCCAGCCCGGTTCTGCGGGGCCAGAAGGCCTTGGCCCTGGCCGCGGCGGCCTGCCTCGTTCTGGGCGGCCCGGTCCGCCCGCGCGCCCAGGAGGCCGACGCGTCCGACACCGCGGCCGCGGTCCCGGCGGCGCCCGCCCTGCCCGCGCCCGCGCCCCCGGCCGTACGCCGTCCGCCGCCGCCCGCGGCTCCCGCCGCGACGGCCTCGTCGGAGGCTCCGGCGCCCGCCCAGTCGGCCGAACCGCAGCCGGAGGCCCAGGCGGCCCCGCCGCCGCCTGCGGCCAAGGCGCGGCTCGAGCCGGGGACGCCGATCCCGCCGGCCGAGCTCGAGGCCCTGGTCGACGGGGCGGTGCAGGCCGCCCTGGCCCAGAGCCACGTGGCCGGCGCCACAGTGGCGGTGGTGCAGAACGGGCAGGTGGTGCTGAAGAAGGGCTACGGCCTGGCCGGCGTCGCGCCCGCGCGCCCGGTCGACCCGGACCGCACCCTGTTCCGCGTCGGCTCGATCTCCAAGCTGTTCACCTGGACCCTGGTGATGAGGGAGGTCGAGCGCGGGCGCATGAAGCTCGACTCCCCGGTCAACCTCTACCTGCCCGAACGCCTGCAGGTGCGCGACCAGGGCTATGTGCGTCAGGTGGCGCTGCGCGACCTGATGACCCATTCGGCGGGCTTCGAGAGCAAGACCCTGGGCCGCCTGTTCGAGGTCAAGCCGAACCGGGTGCGCCCGCTCGACACCTACCTGCGCCAGGAGCGGCCCCGCCGGGTGCGCGTCCCCGGGAGCATGCCGGAGTATTCCAACTATGGCGCGGGCCTCGCGGGCGCCGCCGTGGCCCAGGTCGAGGGCAAGCCGTTCATGGACCTGACGGAGACGGAAATCATCCGCCCCCTGGGCCTGAGCCACACCACCTTCCGCGAACCCTATCCGGCGACGGCCGGCCTGCCGGCCCCGATGCCCGAAGCCCTGGCCGCGGACGCTGCCCAGGGCCTGCGCTGGGACGGCGGGGCCTTCGACGCCGAGCCCTACGAGTACGTCAGCCAGATCGCCCCGGCCGGCGCGGCGTCGTCCACCGCCGGCGACATGGCGCGCTTCATGCAGCTGATCCTGGCGGGGGGAACGCTGGACGGGACCCAGATCTGGAGCCCCGCCACCGCCCAGGCCTTCCGCACCGTGGCCCTGCGCTCGGGGCCGGGCGTCGCGGGCTGGGCCAACGGCTTCTGGGAGCGCCCCCTGCCCGGCGGCTTCGACGGCTTCGGCCACGCGGGCCAGACCCTCAATTTCCGCTCCAACCTGGTGACCGTGCCGGCCCTGAACCTCGGGGTGTTCATCGCCGTCAACAGCGACAGCGGCGGGGCCCTGGTCGAGGGCCTGCCCGCACAGATCGTCGAGCGCTTCTACGCCGTCCCCGCGGCCCCGGCGGCGGGCGCGCCCGACCTCTACGCCCAGCGCAACGCCTACGCCGGCGACTACCTGAACGAGGATCGCCGCTACGGCGGGCTGGAGCAGTTCGTGGCCCTGCTCAGGGACCGGGTGCGCATCGACGTCGCCCCCGACGGCCGGCTGCTGGTGGCCGGCGGCCAGGACGGCGGGCGCGCCTTCGTCCCCACCGGCCAGGCGAACCAGTTCCGCGAGGCCGGCGGGGCCGGATCGCTGGCCGGCTTCCAGATGAATGACGAGGTCGCCGAACGCTGGCTCGATCCGTCGGGCGCCAACACCTACGCCCGGGTCGGCTGGTGGTGGCGCCGCCGCGTGCTGCTGGCCGCGACCGGGCTCGCCCTGCTGGCGGCGGCCGCGACCCTGGTCGGCCTGTTCACCCGCGACCGCCGCGAGTCCCGCCAGACCGACGTGCAGGGCCGCGCCAGCGCCATCCAGACCTCGACCGCCATCCTCTGGTTCGTCGCCGTCGGCGGCTTCGGCTGGTGGGCGCTGCGCGGCCTCATCAACCCGGGCGCGGCCTTCGCCGAGTGGCCGGGGGCCTGGGTGGTGATCGGCTCGTCCTGCGCCCTGGTGGCGAGCCTGTGCAGCCTCGGCCAGGTGCTGATGCTGCCGGCGGTCTGGCAGGGCGGACGGCGGGTGGAGAGCTGGACCGCGTGGCGCAAGCTGCGCTTCAGCATGACCGCCCTGATCTTCCTGGCGTTCGGGGTGATCCTCCTATTGTGGGGCGCGCTGCAGCCCTGGAGCGGCTAACCCTGTAGTCGCGGAGCCGGAAGGCGACCAAGACCTC
Organism: Caulobacteraceae bacterium; assembly: GCA_035493215.1. Taxonomy (GTDB): domain Bacteria; phylum Pseudomonadota; class Alphaproteobacteria; order Caulobacterales; family Caulobacteraceae; genus NCED01. The sequence goes on along the minus strand of DATJIO010000002.1, from coordinate 484 downwards.
GCCCTCATGTAGCGGAGCGGCAGGGCCCGGAAAAAGCGTAGCGGTAGGGGCGACGAAAACCTCGCCCTCGGTTAGCGTGGCCCTAAGGCGCTCGAAAACGCCCCCGGAGGAAAGTCATGGCGCATCCGTTCCGAACCCTGATGCTGGCCCTGACGGCCATGACTCTTGGAGGCGGTCTGGCCCTGGCGGCGGCGTCCGCCGCAGCGGCCCCCTCGCCCGCGTTGGTCGCGGCCCTCGCCGATCCGGCCCGCTCGCCGGAAGAGAAGGCGCGCGACGACGCGCGCAAGGCGGCCGCGGTGGTCGAGTTCGCCCAGGTCAAACCCGGCGACCGGGTGGCCGACCTGTTCCCCGGCGGCGGCTACTTCACCCACATCTTCGCCAAGGTGGTGGGGCCCAAGGGCGAGGTCTATGGCGTGGTGCGCCAGGCGAACAAGGGCTCGGACGCCCTCGGCTCCAACCCCGCCTTCCCCAACATCAAGATCGC
>DATJIO010000001.1:0-97087 GCA_035493215.1 Caulobacteraceae bacterium | reverse complement strand
CCCCCCGCGCCGAACTCATGAATCGACCATGCCTCGGTCAGCCTTCGCCCCGGGCCCACGCCAGCACGTCGAATTTTTCGGGAGCGGGGAGATTGATGTTCACCGCGTTCACCAGCCGCACGGTATGACCTTCGCCCGTGGTGTCCTCCATATAGGTCAGGCCGCTCGCCGGAGCCTTCAGGCGGGACCCGTCCGAGCCCTCCACCTCGAACTCCCCCTGCAGGGTGACGACAAACTGCGGGTGAGGCGACTTGTGCTGGGGATGGAGGGGAACGCCGTCGAAGTGCAGGTCCATCTGGCTGGCGAAGGGCAGGGGCTTGGCCGCCTTCGAGATCGGCTTGATCGCGACGTGGGTGACGCCCTTTTCGTCGGCCCAGCAGTGCAGGAAGGTGGTGGCGTCGCCCGAAAGGTCCTGGGCCGGGGCGGCTTCGGGGGCGGATTCCGGAATGGCGAGGCCCATGAGGGCCAGGCTGCCGAGCTTGAGGACGTCGCGTCGTTCCATTGTCGGTCCCTTCCAGCTCAAGCGTCGCCGCGCGCCCACGCCCGGACGTCGAAGTCCGGGGGGGTCTGCATGTGGATGTTCAGCACGTCCTTGCTGCGCGTTATGTGACCCTTGCCGGTCATGTCCTCGAGATAGGCCAGGCCGCTCGGCGGCAATTTCACCCGCGTTCCGTCGGAGACCTCGACCTCGACTTCGCCGGCGATGGTGGCGACGAACTGCTTGCTGCCGGAGTTGCGCCAATCGGCGAAGCCCGACGGTTCGGGGCGCATCGCGATGCGGACGATCGGGACCGATTTGACCTTGGCCGACAGGGGTACGACCTCGGCGTGGCCGACACCGTTCACGTCAGTCCAGATGTGCAGGAAACTGGTCCATGCCGGACTAGGCTGGACCTGCGCCGCCCTGGCGGCCCCGGCGGCGGCCGTGCCCGTCAGGGCCAAGCCGCCGAGCATCAACAGCTCGCGTCGTTCCATCGTCGTCCTCCCCGGCGCCTTTCCGTCGTTCGACGACGGCTCGGCGTTGCTTGCGCGAGCTTGGCGGCTGGGGCTTGGCGACACAAGCGGGTTCTGGCCCTTTGCGGCGCCACGACCTAGGACTTACGCCAGGGAACCGCTGGACGCGGCGAAGGAGGAAACGTGGCCGAACACTCGGAACTGGAGGGCAAGGTCGCGGTCGTGACCGGCGCCAGCAGCGGCATAGGCGCGGCGACCGCCCGGCTGCTGGCCGCCCAGGGCGCGACGGTGGCGGTGGGCTACCACAACGGGTTGGACCGGGCCCGGGCCCTCGCCGCCGAACTGCCCGGCCAAGGCCATTGGCCTGTGCAGATCACCCTGGAGGACGCCGGCGGCATCCGCCGCGCCGCCACCGAGGTCCGCGCCCGGTCCGGCCGCTGCGACGTCCTGGTCAATTCCGCCGGCTTCACCAAGGCCGTGCCGCACGGCGACCTGGAAGCCCTGGACGACGACCTGTTCGACCGGGTGCTGATCGCCAACGCCCGGGGGCCTTTCACGGTGATCCGCGCCTTCGCCCCCCTCATGCGTGAGACCGGCGATGCGGTGGTGGTCAACGTCTCGTCGATCTCCGGCTTCACCGGTTCGGGCTCCAGCATCGCCTATTGCGCGGCCAAGGGCGCCCTCGACACCCTGAGCTTGGCCTTGGCGCGGGTGCTGGGGCCGGAGATCCGGGTGCTGTGCGTCTCGCCCGGCGCGGTGGCCACCGACTTCTTGCCCGGCCGTGGCCGCGAGCAACTGGAGAAGCTGGCCGCCGCCACGCCGCTTAAACGCGTGGTCGAGCCCGAGGACGTAGCGCGCGCCGTCCTGGCCTGCGCGACCCTGCTGAAGGCGAGCACGGGCGGCCGCGTCATCGTCGACGGCGGGCGCTTCCTCAGCTGAGCCGGATCGTCCCTAGAGCGGGGCGACCACGCCCGCATGTCCCAACCGGAAGCTCGGGGCCGCCTTGGTCGCGCCGGCCTTGTGCAGCTTCAAGGCCTTGGCCGTCCGCGCCAGGCCGAACTTGGCGAGGTTGGCCGGGGTGTAGCCGTCGCTCAGCCGCGGCCGTGCGCCCAGCCGGCGGCGCATCAGGCCGTTGGCGTAGATCACGTTGGCGCGCAGCATCGCCGGCGGGGTCAGGTACTCGATCGACAGGGAGACGTTCAGCGTCGGGCCGTTGACCAGCCGGTGCGGGGCGTTCTGGGGCCAGCTGACCATCACCCCGGGCGTCATCTCCTGCACCTGGGCGCCGGCGTCGAACTCGGGGCGATAGGGGAACTGCTCGGCGGTCTCGCGCAGCACGATGCGCTCGATCTCCTCGTCGGTGACGAAGGGCGCCTGGCGCGGATAGACCCACATCCGCTTCTGTCCGCGGATCTGCCACAGGGTCACCGGGGTGGCGTCCAGGTGGTAGAACACCTGGGCGTTGGGCGAGGAGATCAAGAGGCCGACGTCGTGGCGGAAGGTCTTCACGCCGGTATGGGCCTCGATGTCGCCGAAGATCTCGCGGGCGAGGCCGGCGTAGCTGTCGAGGACGGCGTTGACCTCGCGCAGGTTCAGCCAGATGCGGCCGGACTTGACCGCCTCCAGCAGCTCGGCGCCCGAGAGGCCTTCGGCGGTCCCGCGGCGCCAGGTGCGCCATTCCACCGGATCCTCGCCCATGGTGAACACGCCGAGCTTGTCGCGGGGATAGCGGTCGAGCACTTCGACAAGGCCCTCGTCGGAGAACATCGCGCGCTCGTGCAGCCCGTGGCGAAAGGCCAGGGTCTCGCGGCCGAAGGCTTCGGCCTTGGCGTCGCTCCAGTCGTGGATCAGCGGGCCGGACATGATCAATCCTCCCCGTAGGCGGCCTGGGCGTCCAGGCGGCGGGAACTGGCCGCCATCGCGGCGGCGAAGCCGTGGATCCGCCCGGTGAGCGACAGTTCGCAGGCGGCGATGTGGTCGAGGCGGCGCCCCACCCGGCGCACGGTCCGCGCCGGGCCCTGGCCCAGCACCTCGGTCAGCCGGCCGAGGGAGACGCCGGCGAAGCCGGTGCGCAGCACGCCCTCGCGGACGACGACCGTCTCGGAGGCGAACGGGCGCTTGTAGTGGTCGCTGCCGGCGCTGAGGTCGTAGCTGGCCAGGCCGAGCCGCGGCATGGCCCGGATCGCCTCGGACATGAAGGTCATGCCGGGGGAGTATTCGGCCAGCGCCGGGTCATAGGCGGCCAGCCAGGGATGGAAGGCGCCGCCCATCCGCACGCCGAACTGGGCGGCGATCGGGCGGCCGCCGATCTTCAACGAGATCAGCAGGCCCTGCAGCGGGCCCTCGCGGCGTTCGAACAGCGACTGCATCAGCCGGCGGCTCTCGACCGAAGCCAGCACGTCGTGCAGGCCGGTGCGGCGGAACTGTTCGCTCTTCCACCCGATCAGCCGGTCGAAGGCGGCCTGGTCGTGGTCGGGGGCGTCCAGCACGGGTTCGCCGACCTCGCGGGCCAGCTTGTGCTCCAGCCGGCGCATGTTCTTGAAGCGCTTGGGGCTCGCCGCGCGCAGGCTCTCCCAATAGTCCTCGCCGCCGCCGTCGCCGGCGATCAGGAAGGCCTCGTGGTCGTCGCCGCCCGCGTCCGAGAAAGCGCCGTGGGGGTCGATCAGGCCGTGAAACCGGAAGGACGACAACCCGGCCGCGCGCAGGGCCTCGCGTCCGTCGAGATTGGCGTCGGGGGCCGAGATCAGCCCGTGATAGTCCGACCAGGCGGCGCCGATGGGGCGGGCGAGGCCGGCGGGGCGCCGGTGGTGCGCCAGGAAGGCGACCGCCGCGCCTTGGCGGCGGAACACCGCGACCGCGGCGTCTTCGCGGGTCTCGGCCACGGCCAGGGCGAATTCGGCGGACAGCAGCGGGCTGCGAAAGGCGGGCGTCTCGCCCTGGAACGCCGCCCAGGCCTCGCGGTCCCCGGGCGAAAGCTCTGATGGTCGGATGATCTCGGCCCGTAGCATTTTGGCGCCCTTCCAGTTCCCGTCCGGGGGCGAACTGCAGCGTGCGTGCCAAGGCCGGCGGGTCGGGCATGTCCCTCCCGATGCGGGGGCACGACGCCCCCAAACGGCCGGCATGAATGACTTGAAAACCTGGTCATTCGACCTGAAGCCCGCCCGCGACGGCGCACCAGGCGACAAGCGTCTTGCCTAGCCGGGGCGGGCGCCGGAAGATCAGGGCAACAAGAACGACGGGAGGAACGTCATGGAACGGGCCAATATCGCCGGGCGCTGGCGCTTGGCGCTGGCTTCGGCCGGGGCTTTGGGCGTGGCGGCGGCGGCTTCGGGCCCCGCCTTGGCCCACCATTCCTTCGCGATGTTCGACCAGAAGAAAACGGTCAAGCTGGAGGGCACCGTCAAGGAGCTGCAGCTCACCAATCCGCACTCGTGGCTCATGATCACCGCGCCGGGCAAGGCCGGCAAGCCGGTGGTCTGGTCGATCGAGATGGGCGGACCCCATCAGGTCGAGGAGATGGGCCTGACTTCGGATTCGACCAAGCCTGGCCACACCATGAAGGCCGGCGACAAGGTGACCGTCTCCATGCACCCCATGAGGGACAACCGACCGGGCGGCTCCTTCATTTCCGCCGTCCTGGCCGACGGTTACCTCCTCGCGCAGGGGACGCGGCCAAACACCATCTCCGAGGCCCTCGCGGCCGGCAAGAACTGACGAATGGCGCCCACCTCAGCCGTCCTGGCCGTCGCGGCGGCTCTGCTCGCCGCCGGTCCCGTCCGGGCCCAAGCCTGGAACAGCTATACGTCCGAAGGCGACGCCTTCACCGTCAGCATTCCCGGCGTTCCGACCGTTCGGAACGACGTCTTCACCATGGCCGACGGTTCCAAGTATCCGTCGCATGTCCACACGGTGCGCCAGGGGCCGGTCACCTACAGCGTGACGGTGGTCGACGTTTCCAAGGGGGCCATCGACGGCGACGCCGCGATCGACCTGGCCGCCCGGACCTTCACCCGGACCGGCGTGGTGCGGCTGGACGTGCCGTCCAGGACCGGGAACCCGCCCCTCAACCACCGTTCCTTTGGGCGTGAGATCGACGTCGTCCATCGGGACCGCAGCGAGTCGGCGTTGCAGATATTCGCCGTGCGCAAGCGCCTCTATGTCATGGAGGGCAAGAGCCTGCCCCCGGACGCGGCGGAGCACTCGCTCGAGACGATCCGTTTCGTGGAATCGATCTCCTTTCCGCGCACCTCAGCCGACGACGCGGTAGGGGTCGATGGGCTGATACCCCCTGCGCCCGCGCCCGACCGGCCGAACTCCGTCGCGGTCAAGGCGCCGGCCAGCGCCCTCACCGAGCGCTGGCGTTGGGCGCCGGGCGGCGCCGGAAAGGTGGAATATTGCCGCCAGACAGGGAAGGGGGCCGAGACCTGCGCCGTCGCCGACAACCCCGCGCAGGGCGATCACATGCCGGCGTCGCCCACGGCGCCGTTCATCTCGGCCTTGCTGCCTGGGCAGGCCTGGATCGGGATCGGCGGGACGGCCTATTTCTGCAAGCACACGGCCTACAAGAAGAATTCCCCAATGGAGGTGACCTGCGCCCACGCGGTCAAGGGCGGCTTGCCGGCGCTGACGCCGATCATGGTCCAGGCGATTCCCAACGGCGCGGCGCGGTTCTTCCTGATGCCGGGATACCGGAGCTTCTTCTGCCAGAACACCTTCCCGGCTCCGGAGGGCGATCCTTCCCAGGTCTTCCTGATGTGCCAGGCGCTGTAGGCGCAGCTTCCGCGGCGGTCCACGAGCTTTCATAGGGGCGGAAAAATGAGAGTCGCAGCCGGGTTGAACTGGCGGTCGTGGAGGGGGCTGGCGCGCGCCGTGGCGCTGGGGGTCAAGGGTTCGCTGGCCGCCGCGGTGGTGATCCTGATGGTGGGGGCGGCGCCGGGCCTGGCCCATGCGGCCGACGCGCCCTACGCCTTGCGAAAGGTGGAGCTAACCGCCGTCGGCGGCGTCTTCGCCGGCGCGTCGCCGAAGCGCAGCTACTGGTTCTACGCCTCGACCAAGGTCGCCAACGCCCATTCCTACAACTTCATCGTCTACGCCCTGCACGACGACGGCGAGACGGTCGAACAGTTCGCCGCCCGCACCGGCTGGAGCAAGGTGGCAGAGGACTACGGCTTCGTGGTGGTCTACCCCGAAGCCCTGAACAAGACCTGGTTTTCCGCCAACGTCGAGGAAGGCTACCTCAAGCTCCTGTTCGACAGCATCCCCGCCAACCTGAGCTTCCCCGGGCCTAACCCGCAGCGCTTCCTGACCTACAATTCGTACCACTACATCACCGGCGACGGCGTCGGCGGTGCGGTGGCCGAAGCCTTCGCGATCGCCAATCCCGGCCTGTTCGCGGGCGTGGCGACCCTGAACGGGACCGTCTATCGCGCCGACCTCGCCAAGGGCGACCTGCCGGCCCAGGGCTATTTCGTGAACCAGCGCGGCGACAAGAGCATCGTGCCGCAATGGCGCCCGGCCCGGAAGGAGGTCCCGGTCGCCGCGTGGCTCCTGACCACCGGCGCGCCCGACGCCCGCCAGGCCGCCCTGGCCAACTATTGGAAGCGCGCCGACGGCGTCGCCGCCGCGGCCAAGAGCCAGGTCGTGGGCGGCGTGCAGACCGCCGTCTACGCCAACGCCGCCAACCCGGCCCAGCAGGTCCGCACCACGGTCCTGCCCGCCGGCGCCAAGTTTGACGAGGCCCTGGCCGGGACGATCTGGAGCCAGTTCTTCCGCCGCGTCGCCCGCGCCACCGACTCGCCGAACGGCACGCTCATGTCGATGATGACCGAAGACGAGGTCAATCGCATGTTCGAGGTCCGCACGACCCAGGTCGGCGACCGCACCTACAGATATTACGTCAAGACCCCGGCCAGCTACCGCAAGGGCCAGGCCATGCCGCTGGTCCTCGCCGCGCACGGATTCTCCTACCCGCCTTGGATGTACCTGCAGCAGATCAGGATGCACGAGGTCGGCGAGAAGGAGGGCTTCATCACCCTCTACCTGAACGGCTTCAACAACGCCTGGACCCCGACCACCGCCGACAGCCCCGACCTCAAGTACGTGAACCAGGTCATCGCCGAGGCGGAGGCCAATTACAGCGTCGATCCGACACGGATATATATGCTGGGCTTCTCGGTCGGCGGCAGCCTGACCAGGGCTGCAGGCATGACCAACCCGCGGGCCTTCGCCGCGGTGTCGCCCACCAGCGGCATCATGCCCGAGCTCACCGCCGACGTTAAGACCCGGGTCGCCCAGGCCAAGGGGCCCGGCGACATCCGCCTCCCCACCCTGGTCATCGTCGGCACGACGGACGGCGGTTCGAGCGACGGCAAGATCGCGGCTAAAAGCGCGCTGAGCAACGAAATCAACTACTTGAAGGCCTACAACAACATCACCACGCCGGATCGGGTGGAAGCTTTCGACAGCGATTTCGTCGCCCCCTACGATGTCGTCGTCCTGGGCGGCAAGCTGACGAAAAGCGGGGTCGACGCCCACTATCCGGGCGGCCGTTTCCTTCGCTACGATTATGTGAGCGCCGACCCCAGGCCCTTGCCCCTGTTCAGCTGGATTTGGGTCTCAGACATGATGCACGGCGGCGACACCCGCGAAAACCAGATGATCTGGGATTACTTCAAGCAGTGGCGGCGGAACCCCGACGGGTCCTTGACCTACCTCGCCGCGCGTCCCGCCCTTGCGGCGGCGAGGCGATGATCGCTACGAACGGATCGCTGTCTTTTCAGGAAAGAATCCGGCTTCCGGAGCCGGGCGACGGGAGAGAGTTGGAATGAAGAACCTGAAGGTCATCGCCGCTGCTGCGACCGGCGCCGCCGCGATGTTGCTCGGGACGGCGGCCAGCGCCGCCCCGGATTTCTCGGGCGTCTGGCAGGTACAGCCGTACTATTCGACCGGAGAGGAAAGGATCCGCACGGTGGACGGCCTGCCCTTGCCGATGGCCCCGGCCGCCAAGGCCGAGTTCGACTATCTCCAGAAGCGCGAGGACGACGGCAAGTTCGTCGTCCACAACACCATGGTGGGCTGGCCCAAGGGTTTCATCCAGGCGTCACGGGGCCGTTTCAACTTCAAGATCGTCCAGCAGCCCAAGCAGATGACCTTCTTCTTCGAGGAGGATCACCAGTACGACATCTTCCATATCGATGCGAAGCACCCGGCGAACGTGAAGCCGAGCTTCCTCGGCGATTCGGTCGCGCACTGGGAAGGCGACACCCTGGTGGTCGACACCATCGGCTACAACGGCATGACCGCGCTCAACAACGTGCAGATGTCGGACAAGACCCACACGACCATGCGCCTGCGCCTGGTCAACGACGGCAAGTCCCTCGAGAACATCGTCGACTTCGACGATCCCGTCGCGTTCACCCGGCCCTTCCAATTGAAGATCGTCTACGACCGCCGCCCCAACGAACGTATCCAGGAGAGCGTGTACGCCGAGAACGAGAAGGACCTGGTGGACCTGAACGACCAGTAGCCGCAACCGTCCGCAAGGGCGCCGCCGCGCGTGCTGACGCGGCGAAACAGAAAAATGATCCAGGGGAACGGGAAATGAAAGTCGTTGTCGGCCTCGGTTTGTCACTTGCCCTAGCGACGGCGGCGCACGCCGCCGAGCCGGGGACTCACGTGGATATTTCGGGGGTGTGGTGGTCGAAGCAGAAGGTGACGGCCGTGCGTCCCGTGGGCGGCGGGGCCATCCCGTTCACCGCCGCAGGCGCGGCCCAATACGCCAAGAACAAACCCGAGGCCCGGGCGATGAACAGCAAGCTGCCCGGTCTGGGCAACATGAAGCGCTGCATTCCTCCGCCCCCTCCGAACATCTGGGGCACGGGTTTCCCCTTCCAAATTCTCCAGGAGCCGAACGTCGTTTCGATCGCCTACGAGTTCGATCACATGCGCCGCTTCGTCTACATGAACGAGAGGGTGAACGAGGAGACGGCCGATCCCGGCTACGTGGGCAATTCTGTCGGCCGCTGGGAGGGCGACACCCTGGTGGTCGAGAGCAGTCTCTTCAAGCCCGGCACATATCTCGACGGGACCGGCCTGCCGCACGGCGAGAAGCTGAGGCTGACCGAACGCCTGCACAAGCTCGACGCCAAGACGCTGGAGGTTCTCGCCACCGTCGATGACCCCGAGATGTATTCCAAGCCGTGGACGGTCCGCTTCACCTTCACCCTGTACCCGAACGAACGCATCGAGCAGTACATGTGCGGCCCGGGTTTCATCCAGTCGCGCTTCGGCACCATCGGCAAGCTGCCCGTGTTCAAGCACCTCGGCTCGTAGAGCGGGGCGGATCATGACCAGCCGGAGGAGATTGTTGCAGGCGGCGCTGGCGGCGCCGGTCCTGATGGCGGCCGGCGCCCGGCAGCCGTCTCTGGGCTTGATCACGCCGGACGCGCCGTCCCCGCCGCCGTCGCCGCCGCCGGAAGCCGAACAGATGTACCCCGGGCGGATGCGGTACCGGGTCGAGGGCATCGGCCTGGCCAAGATGACTCCGGAAGGGTTCGATTCGGTCCTGGAGCGGATCGCTCCCGCCGCCGAGCGGTTGGCGGGGGCCGGCGTCGATGGGGTCGTCCTGCTGGGGACATCCCTGAGCTTCTACCAGGGCGCCGCCTTCAACCGGACCCTGACGGAGCGCGTGGAGAAGGCGAGCGGCCTGAAGTGCGTGACCATGAGCAGCGCGGTGGTCGAAGGCCTTCGCAGGCTGAAGGCCCGGCGCGTCGTCGTGGCTACGGCCTACAACCCCGAGGTCAACGGTCGCCTGGACAGGTTCCTTCGGGAAGAGGGGTTCGACCCCTTGGTCATCAAGGGCCTCGGCCTCGAAGACACCGGCAGCGCCGGCAAGGTCACCCCCGAAAGCCTGTTCGAATTCGTGTCCAAACTGTCGGATTCGTCTCCCCGCGCCGATGCGCTATTCGTGTCGAGCGGAGGCCTGAACACCTTGGACTTGCTGGCGCCCCTCGAAAAGCGGTGCGGGACGCCGGTGGTCGCGAGTATGCCCCACACGCTCTGGGCGGGAGCCCGGCTCGTCGGCCTCGACGGCCGCGCGAAAGGCTATGGGCGGCTTCTTTCGCTGTAGCGGGCAAGGCCGGACGCGACCGTTGCGAACCGCGGTGAACCAATTCGTCATCTTATTGGCGACAGACTCGAACCTTCGGAAACCTGGGGGCTTAGGGTCATGGTCTGGGACTTGTCCGTCGACCTCATCCAGTCCACCGTGAAGATCGAGCAGCCGATGGCCGACGGCCGTCGCGCCGTCGGCACGGGCTTCCTGGTCAGCGACCCGACCCCCGACGGCCGGCCGCGTGTGATGCTCGTCACCGCCAAGCATGTCCTGCAATCCATGCCGAAGGACCAGGCTAGCCTCGGCTTCCGCGCGAAGGGGCCCGACAATAGCTGGACCTACACCCCCCAGGCGGTGGAGATTCGCGACCCGCGGGGGCTTCCGCTCTGGACCAGCCACCCGACCCGAGACGTCGCAGCCATTGTCGTCAACGTGCCCCCCGAGCTGGCGAAGGCGGCCATTCCGCTGAACTACCTCGCCGAGCAGGATACGCTGAGCAACAACGACGTCGGCCTGGGCGACGAGATGATGGCGTTGGGGTTCCCCCGTGGCCTGGCGGCCAACAACGCCGGCTTCGCGATCCTCCGATCGGGACGCGTGGCGTCCTATCCGCTGGGGCCGTCCGACAACGCGCCGACCTTCCTGATGGACTTCAGCGTGTTTCCGGGAAATTCCGGCGGCCCGGTGTTCGTCGCCAAGTCCGGGCGCGGCAAGCCCGCGGGCGACCAGGGGGAGGGGGGGCAGTTCATCGCCGGCATCCTGACCCAGGAGGTCGAGCTCAACAACGAGCGGCTGGGCATCGGGATCGTGACCCACGCCCGCTTCGTGCGCGAGACCCTGGCCATGTTCGATGGCGCCGCGCCGCCCTCGCCGTCGCCCATGACGATGCAGCCGCTGACGGGCGACGTCGCCTTCGCCGCCGAGACCGCCGTCCCCTGAGGGCAGGAAAGTCGTCGCGCCGTGACCTGCCGTCGGGCGAACCGCCGTCGCGGTGGAACTGAAGACTCTAAAAAGGATTAACGTATGACGGAGGGGCCGCGGGGCGCCCCTTCACTATTGTCAGAGCGTGGCCGGTCTGGCCGCGTCTGAGAGGAGGGGCCATGCGTTACTTCGCTGGAATCGTTTCCATCGCGTTTCTCATCTGTGGCGGGGCCCACGCCTCGGAACAGTCGGCCTTGAAGGATACGGCGGCGGCCCTGCGGGCCGCCCCGCAAAGGACGGAAGGCAAGCCTGTGCGGGCGCGCTCCGCCTCCGCTTGGGGCTTGGACTGGTCGGCGGCGAACCTGCTGGAAAAGGCCGTGGCCGAACGGCCTACGCCCCAGGCGCGCTTCAACCTCGCGGCGACCTATGCCCGGACCGGCCGATACGAAGCCGCCGCGGCCCTGTACCGCGGCCTGGTGGTCGACGGCAGGTTCACCCAGGGCGCGCTCGATCCGAGCTACATCACCCCCGGCCTGCCTTCGCGCGGCTTCAATCTCGCCGTCGAATCGGCCGAGCGCCTGGCCCTGCTGGAAAGCATCATGGGCAAGACCGGCGCGGGCGAGACCAGCACGGCTTCTCCCACCTCGCCGCCCGCCCCCTTCGCCGCCGCGGAAGCGGGGGTGAACGCGGCCGCCGTCGAGGGTGTGGCCCGCATATCCGACGAACAGGCGATAGAGCGGGACACGCAGATCGTGGCCGCCCGCAACCCGGGCATTCTCCAGCAGGCCGCATCGCGCTAGGATGGCCGCTTGAGGTCCCGGCGTCCGCCGGCCAAGGAGGAGCGTGCTCGATGCGCAAACCCGCCAAGCCCGTCCTGCTGGGATTGATCGCCGTCGCCGTCCTGTCCGTCGCCGGGTACGGCTGGGGCGCGGACGACATCAAGGACCGTCCCAAGACCCTGACCCACGAAGCCGAGATCAAGAGCCTGCTGGAGCACGCTGGCTGGGTCTCGCCCGGGCTGTCGAAGACCAAGGTGCTCTATATGGTCAGTTGGCAGGCCTGCCCGCCCTGCATCGTCTACGAGCGTGAGGACTTCCCCAAGCTCCATGCCGCGGGCGTGGACACGCGGGTGATCATGTATGCGCGCGCCTCCAGTTCCACGCCGCAGGAGCGGGCGGGCGTCGCCGAGCTGTGGAAGAACCGCAGCTGGGCGACTTGGAAGCGCTTCACGGCGATCCCAACCTCGAGCTGGACGGCCGAGGGCCTGCCTGCGGACACCGTTCCCGAACGTGCGGCCCTGGTGAAGAAAAGCCAGGCTTTTGCGGACAAGATGCGCGGACTGATGGCCGACAACGGCATCGGCACCCGCGAGCACCTGAACCTGCCGACGCTGATCTGGTACGGCAAGGACGGGCATCTCCGCGGCTGCGGCTGCGAGAAGGTCGAGACGCGCAAGTACGTCCTGCAAGAACTCGGCGCAGCCTAGGTGATCAAGATCATTTCCCTGTTGCGCCGGAAGGAAGGCCTGACGCACGCGCAATTCGTCGAGCACTGGGAGAAGGTCCACGCGCCTCTTCTTCGGCGCAATCCCGCGATCCGGCGCTACGTGCAGTCCCATATCGTCAGCGAAAGGCCCACGCCCCTGGGGGCGATCGAGGGGGAGATCGACGGCATCGTCGAACTCTGGTTCGATGACATCGAGGCGTTCCAGGCGTCATGGGCGTCGCCGATCAACAAGGTGATCGTCGAGGACAGCGAGACCTTCATCGGCGCGATCAAGAGCTTCATCGTCGACGAAAGGACGATCATCCCGGCGGCATGAAGGGCCGGGTCGCACACTTATTAGCCACAGATGCTGTTGCATTAGGACGGCCCGGCCATATAGAACACAAGTTCACTATCTAGCGTCCAAACGCCAGGCGGCCGCGGAGCCAAGAAGGTATGCGTTCTCTGTTCGATCCCGTCCAACTCGGGCCGCTCACGCTAAAGAACCGGTTCGTCCTTTCGCCCATGACGCGCGAGCGCTGCGCCTTGGACGGGGTTCCGAGCGAAATCCACGCCGCCTACTACGCCCAGCGCGCCACGGCGGGGCTGATCGTCACCGGCAACAACCGCATCTCCCCGAACGCCGCCTGCAGCCCGCACAGCTCGGGCCTGCATTCGCCTGCCCAGGCCGCCGGCTACCGTCTGGTCACCGACGCCGTCCACGCCGCCGGCGGCGTGATCTTCGCCCAGCTGTTCCATTCCGGGGCCGGCGGGCATCCGGACATCCTGCCGGACTCCGGGGAGCCGGTCTCGGCCTCCGCGGTGCCCTGGGGCGGCGCCGTGCGCACGGTCGCCGGCTCGGTCCCGTGCGTGACCCCGCGGGCCTTGGAGGTCTCCGAGATCCAGGACATCGTCGAATCCTACGCCCGGTCGGCCCGGCTCGCCGTGGAGGCGGGGTTCGACGGCGTCGAAATCCAGGCCGCTTCCGGCTATCTGATGGAGCAATTCTTCAGTTCGCGCACCAACCGCCGGACCGACCGATATGGCGGCAGCGTCGCCAATCGCTGCCGGATCCTGCTCGAGGCCTACGAGGCGGTCGCGCCGGTGTTTGGACGGGACCTGACCGGGGTGAAGATTTCGCCCGAATTCAACAAGTACGGCACGGTGGTCGACGACAACCCGCAAGAAACCTTCGGCTACATCGCCGGAGCCCTGTCGGACCAGGACGCGGTCTATCTGAACGTGGCCGACAACAGCATCGAGACCGACTACCACGCCCTGCTGCGGCCGCTGTTCCGTGGGCTCTATATCGCCAACGTTGGCTTCACGCCGGAGCGTGCGCAGGCCTACATCCGCGACGGCAAGGCCGACATGATCGCGTTCGGCCGGCTGTACATCGCCAACCCCGACCTGCCGGAGCGCGTGCGCACCGGCGCCGAGCTCAATCCGTTGGACCCGACCACGGTCTATTCGGGCACGGGGCGCGGACTTCTCGACTATCCGACCTTGAACGTGCCGAACCGGGCTGTCGCGGAGCCGGTTCCTGGCGCTTGAAACTGTCCTTCGGCGGCGACCAGGGGAGGCTTGCCATGGCTGTTACGGAATCTTCGACGGACGGCTCCGCAAGCCGGTTCAGCGGCTATCAGGCCCTGGTGATCGGCCTGTGCGCCTTGGTGGCCATGTTGGACGGCTTCGACACCCAGGCGATCGCCTTCGTGGCGCCGGTGATCGCCCGGGACTGGGGCGTGCCGGTGGCGCGGTTCGGACCGGTCTTCGCGATCGGGCTTTTCGCCGGCATCGTCGGCTCCATCGCCTGCGGGGTCGTCGCCGATCGGCGCGGCCGGCGAATGACCATCATGGTCACGACCGCGATCTTCGCCGTCGGCTCCCTCCTGACCCCGCTGTCGAAGGGGTTGGTCGACCTGAACATCTACCGCGTGATCACCGGCATCGGCCTTGGCGGCGCGATCCCCAGCATTGTCGCCCTGTCGGCCGAATATTCGCCGCCGAAGCTGCGCGCGACCCTGGTGACCGCGATGTTCTGCGGAATTCCCCTGGGCGCCGTGGTGGGAGCGGTGGCCTCGGTGCCGCTGATCGAGCGTTTCGGCTGGCAAGCGGTCTTCCTCGCCGGCGGGGTGGCGCCCCTGCTGCTGCTGCCGGCGCTCGCCGTCTGCCTGCCTGAATCGATCGGCTGGCTGAAGGCGCAGGGCAGGACCGAGCAGGCCGAGACCATCCGTCGGCGCACGCACCTGCCCGCCGGTCCGCTCGGCGTCGTCGAGCAGGCGTCCGCGCACCCGCCGGCGAAGATCGGCGCCTTGCTCGGATCGGGACGGGCGCCGGCCACCCTCTGCCTCTGGAGCACCTTCTTCCTGAGCCTGTTGCTCGTCTTCTTCCTGATCAGTTGGATTCCGGCCATCGCCGTCGCCCAGACCCATACGCCGTCGAAAGGCGCGGCCGCGGCGGCCCTCTTCAACATCTCCGGGATCGTGGGTTCGCTCGTGATCGGGCGGCTGATCGACAAATTCGGCGCCTTCGGGGTCGTGGCTTCGGCTTACGTCCTCGGGGCGGTCGGGATTCTCGCCATCGGCCTCGGCCCAGACGCCCGGGCTTCGGTCTTCGTCTTCAGCATCGTGGGCGGCTTCTTCGGCCTGGGCGCTCAGCTTTGCGTCGTCGCCATCGCTTCGGGCTTCTATCCGCTGACCTTGCGGGCGACCGGGGTCGGGGCCGCCATGGGGGCAGGGCGCTTCGGCGCGATCGCCGGGTCCCTCGTCGGCGGCGTCCTGCTGGCCACCGTCGGCGGCGCCGCTCACTTTCCGCCGGTCCTGGCCGGCCTGGCCCTGGCGGCCTGCCTTGCGGTGCTGGGCGCCGGATTCTTCAAGCGCAAGGAACTGGCCGCCGAAAGCGCGGCTGTATGACGTGTAGACCGGATTCGAACCGCATTCTGGGGGACCCATTCCATGCTTGATCGATCCCTTCGACCGGCCGCCCTGCTTTGCTTCCTGGCGGCGGTTTTGCACGCGCCGGTCCTTTCCGCCGCGCCTGCGCCGCAGGCGAAAAGTCCACCCAACCGGGTGACCGACGTCGTTGCGACATCGCAGGGCGAGCTGCGCGTAACGCCCCTCTTCCACGGCAGCGTCCTGCTCGAGTTCGGCGGCAAGGAGACCTACGTGGACCCCTGGGGCGCCGCCGACTACACGGGCTTGCCGATGGCCGACCTCATCGTCATCACCCACACCCATGCCGACCACCTGGACCGGGCGATGGTCGAGCAGCTGAAAAAGGCCGGGACCGTGATCGTTGGCCCCGACGCGGTGATCGACACGCTCAATTGCGCGCCCATGTGCGGCCAGCTCGTGCCCGTCAACAATGGGGAGAAGAAGACGGTGGCCGGCGTCCCCCTGCAGGGCGTGGCCATGTACAATTTGAAGAACGGTCCCCCAGGCGGGACCGTCTACCACCACAAGGGTGTGGGCGGCGGCTACGTCCTGAATTTCGGCGACGCCGCCGTCTATGTTTCCGGCGACACCGAATGCACGCCGGAGATGAAGGCGCTGCGCAACATCACCGTCGCGTTCCTGGCCATGAACCCGCCCCGGACGATGTCGCCCCTCGAAGCAGCCGAATGCGCTAAGGCGTTCCGCCCGAAGATCGTCTATCCCTACCACTACAAGGGCGCCGACCCCGCCGACTTCGCCGGGGCCATGAAAGCCACGCCCGGCGTCGAGGTTCGTCTGCGCAAGCTGGAGGGGGAGCCTTGAGGTCGCGGCGGCCCTTAGGGCCGAGCTAGGCGGCGCGGTCGTCCGGCGGTCGCGGCGTGTCCGCCAGGTCGACCCCCACGGCCTTGGCGAAATCGGTTCCGTGCAGGTCCGCCTGAGCGAACACGGCTCCGCTGAAGTCCGCCTCGGCGACCAGGGCGTAACGGAGCTTGGCCCCGAGGAGCGAGACCCTGGCCAGCCGCCCGCTCGGCAGGTTGAGCGGTCCCAGCTTCGCGCCGCGCAGGTCGGCGGCGGTCAGGTTCGCCCCCGCCAGCCTGGCCCCGCGCAGGTCGGCCTTCTTGAGGTCGATGCTGCGAAGGTCGGCCCCTTCGAAATTGGCGCCCTGCAGGTCGGCCCGGGACAGGTCCACGCCGACGAGGCAGGCGTTGCGGAACGAGGCGGCGGTGAGTTTCGCGCCGGCGAAGTGGCCGGCCAGGGCCCTCAGATCCTCGCCGTCGAAGATCGCCGCCGCGCCCGAGACGCCGCCGCTCGTGCACCAGGCGTGATGGGCGTGCGCCCGCTCGATCAGGATTTTGGCCTTGTCCGGCTCTTGGTCCGCCGAGGCCAGGGCGAGCTTGGCGCGGGCGTCGCGGCTCAACTGGGTGGTGGAGGTGTCCACCCCGCCGAGCATGGCCCGGTCGAGGTTGGCGCCCTCCAGATTGGCGCCCCGGAGGTTGACCCCCTCCATGATCGCGCCCGACAGGTTGGCCTGTTTCAGGTTGGCCCCGCTCAGTTCAGCGCCTCGCATGGAGCAATCCGAAAAGTCGGCGGCGAAGGCCGACGAGCCGGTCAGCTGCGAGCCGTCCAGGGTCGCGCCCGAGAGGTTGGCGCGGTCCAGGGCGCTGTGCCGGGTCTCGCTCCCGCCCTTCATCAGGCCGGGCCGCGCCTCGATGGTGATCTGGCCGGGACGGAAGTCGGCCTGCCGCAGGTCGGCCATGGACAGGTTGGCGCCATGCATCCTGCAGCCGCGCAGGTCGGCCCGGTTCAGGATCGCGCCGCCCAGGTCGGCCCCGGTGAAGTCGCAGCCGAACAGGTTGGCGCGGCTCAGGTCGCTGCGGGCCAGACAGGCGCCATGGAAAAGGGAGCCCGCGAAGTCGACGTCGCTGAGGTTGCGTCCGCCCAGGTCCAGTCTCGACAGGTCATGGAACCGCAGGCAGGCCCGCTTGCCGCCGGGACGCCCTCCCACCAGCCGCTCGTGCAGCGTCAGCACGGCGTCCAACTGGCGCTGTGAAAGGCGCTGGGCGCCCGCCATGTCCGACCCTAGCAAGGCTCAATCCCCCTGAAGTCGAGCGATTAGACCTCGTCAAGCTTAACGGCGAGTTCACCTTCGCCGTGGGGTCTCGTTTCTTGGCCGCGACCGGAGCGAGGGGCCTGATGCGGGCGACGCGCCGGATGGGGGGTCGCGCGGGACCTTTGTCGAGGCCCTTCGGCATAGATTAAAAAACGGAAATTTGCCGCTGGAAGAGGCTGTTGTGGGGCGCTAGGCTGAAATCGACTTCATCCCAGAGTGTTGCCCTTCGTGGATGGGGCATTATGCAGAATACCTGCAGAGGGCTCCCCCGGCCCTCGGCTCGAGGCGAGATTTGATGTTCGACGCCGGTAGCTCTGCCCTTGAGCGTGTCGTGGTGATAAACGACCGCTCCAGCCGCATCGGGGGCGCCGAAATAATGGCGCTACTGTCAGCCGAGCAGATGGCCTCCGCCGGAATCCCCGTCACCTTCATCGCCGGGGACGACGCCGAGGACTTTCCGCTGGACCGCTCTAAAATCGAGGTCTTGGCCCTGGGCGGGAGCCCGCCCCACGAAGGGCGTTACGCACGCCAGAGTGCCGTCGGCTTCTATAACGCTCGGGCGCGGCGCCTGCTGCAGGACTTCATCGCGGCCCGGGACACCCCAGGCACGGTCTATCACCTCCACAACTGGTCCAAGATCCTTTCGCCGGCCGTCTTCCTCGCGCTGCGCAAGGTGAGCGCCCGCCTGTTCATCTCGGCGCATGACTACGCGATGGTCTGCCCGACCCTGTCCTACTCGAACATGAAAGCCGGCGGGCCGTGTCGCCTGACGCCGCTCAGCCCCGCCTGCCTGGCCTCGGCCTGCGACCGACGCTCGCGTCTGCACAAGCTTTGGCGGGTCGGCAGGCTGATCGAGCGCCGGTGGTTCATGGACGTCTCCAAGACCCGCGCCTCCGTGGGCGTGATCCACCCGGACATGCTCGAGTATTTCACCCGGGGTGGAATCCCCCGCGAGCGCCTGCGCGTCGTGCGCAATCCGACCGTCGCCTACTCGAGCCAACGGGTGCGGGCGGAGGCGAACCGCGACCTGTTCTTCATAGGGCGGGTGGTGCACGAGAAGGGCGTCGACCTGGCGGCGGAGGCCGCTCGCCGGGCCGGCTGGCGCCTTCGGGTCGTCGGCGACGGCGACATGCGCCAGGCCATCCAGAGCCGCTATCCGGAAGTGGTGTTCGAGGGCTGGCGCAACCATGCCCAGATCGGCGAGCTGATCCGCGAGGCCCGGGCTGTGATCCTGCCCAGCCGTATGCCCGAGACCTTCACCCTGGTGGCGCACGAGGCGATGCGCAGCGGGGTTCCCGTGGTCGCCTTCGAGGACGTCGATTGCCGGGAGGCGGCCCAGCTCGGCGCTGCGATCGTGGTCCCGCCCCGGGAGGTCTCGAGCCTGGTGGAGGGGCTGCGGCGCCTCGACGATGACGTCGCGGTCGCTCGCATGAGCCAGCTCGCCATGAAGCACGCCCACCTCTTCTCCAACACCACGGCCACATGGCGGGCCGCGATGCTGGAGTGCTACGCCGAACTGCTGGGATGCGCGAGCGGGGCGGCGGCCTCGGACGCCCGGGCGAGCTGAGCCGGACTAGTTGGCGCCACCTCCGGCCGAGCGACCGGGCGAGCAGCTTTTTCGGCTCCAGTTGGCTTCTAGTGTGGCGACAGCGGCTGACCTTGCGGCGGAGCTTTGGTCTAGGGCGACGGTGGAGATGTCGCTGCCGGACATTGGCGAGGGAATTTCCTCTCCGGCTGAGTCGCTTGGGGCGATCGATTGAGGCGTGCGGCGACCCATCGGGCGCGGGCCCGGTTGAGCGGCTTGTCGTAAAGCCTCCAGATGACCCAGGCCGCGGCGAAGGTCGCCGTGAGGGCCAGGACGAAGCAGCCGAGGCGGGCGAAGGTCGGAAGGCCGGCCACGGTCCCCAGCCAACCGATCGCGGTCCAATGCAACAGGTAGACGATATAGGAGAAGTCCGCGAAGACCCCGTCGCGCGAGCCGCCGCGCTGACGCGTCGTGAAGATCGCATAGGGAAAAGCCGCCAGGGCCACGACCGTGGTGACGATCTCGGTGTAGCGGAAGAGGGGGCCGCGATGGATTCCTCCCAATATGGTCCCGCGCCAGGGTGAGAGGACGAGGCCGATCACAACGCCGACGGCGACAATCCCCGCCGCCGTCGCCAACCGCGAACTCGGGCGCCAGTCCTGGCGGGCCGCGACGATCCCCAGAGCGAAAAACACGGCGAATGTCGGACTGACGTGGGGCGCGAGCCACAAGGCGCAACCGATGGACACGGCCGCCGCCATGGCGAGGAAGGCCGGCGTTCCGATCCTGGCCGCCAGGGCGATCAGGACCGGGGCCACAAGGTAGAATTGCATCTCCACGTCGAGCGACCACGCCGGCATGAGCGGCTGCACGGGCAGGCCGCCGTACCCGAAGATCAGAAGGTGCGAGGCGACGAATTGGGGCCAGCCAGCGGACCCCTTCAGATCGACCCACGATCGTCCGAGCAGAAAGTGCTGAAACGCGACGGTGAACAGCGCGATCAGGGCGAAGGTCGGGATGAGGCGCCAACCCCGTGACGCCAGATAGGTGAAGAGCGGACTGACGGCGCGGACGTACCTTTCCGTCCACATCCTGTAGATCCAGAAGCCGCTGAGGCAGAAGAAGATCTTCACGGCCGCCGGCCCCAGCGCCAGGCGGCTGGCGTGGTCTACGAATACGACGAGGGCGAGAAAGAGCCTGAAGGCGCCGGGCCCAAGCAGCGAGGCCGGACCATGAAGTGAGGAAAAGAGCTTCTGCGGCCGCATTGATGGCGTCAATCGCTAGAGGGGATTGGCGGAGCTGTTCCAGTCCTTGTTCAAGTTCATCATGCGTCGCATCCGCTTGAAGCCTTGCACGAATATCGGCGGACTGATCGCCCTGACAAACCCTTTGACTTGAGACAGCATCGTCTTCCGCGGCGTCAGGAAAATGCTTGCAAGTTCCGCCTCGTCCGACACGACCACCTTGTCGTGCTGGCCATAGTAATAGGCGGCCACCGACCGACGCGGCCGACCGTCCGGCGCGCATATCGGTTTGGTGTGGCCGTGGAGGCTGGCCTTGCTGTGCTTTAGAATGACGGTTCGCCCAAAACTTGGCGTGATGGTCTTGACGCAACTTCGCGACTCTCGATCCCAAAGTTCCAGCGACCCGCCGTATTCGTCGCGCCAATCCCTATTAAGATAGGTCAGAAGGACAATTTCATTACTTAGAAATGTTGTAGGGTGTTTCGCAAAATCGACATGGACATTGAACCAATCTCCGGTCCTGCTCTCATGCATACCGCCTCCGATCAGTTCCGGATCGGGAATTAGGCCGCCTATTCCAGTGATATCCGTCAAAAATCGCAGAAATGCGCGGGAGTATATAATAGTAAAATAGAATTCTGCCCCAGGAGTAACTATGGCGTCCCGCATTGATCTGTGCGTGGACTCGTTGTCAGATTTCGAGTGTCGCCACGCCTGAGGGCGGACTTGAGAGAACTCATCATGAATGAGCTCAAGAAGTTCTGGGTTAAATATGTCTTCGATAACAAGATGCGGAAATGGCTTTGCGTTCAGAAAAGATTCACGCAGAATCCGGCGGCCGTCAAGATCGAACCGTGCGGATTCCCAGGCCGATCCAAGGGAAATGCTTCTGCCGCCCAGCGAAATGAAGTTATTCCCCGAGCTATCCGCGGAATTCTTCATTTTATAGGCCCCGCTAAAATATCCCTATTCGATAATCTCTACTTTTCAAAACCCCGCTTTGATCGGGATCAATACGAACCACGCGTTGGAATATAAGCTTCAATAGGACAAGGGTGGCGGATGGCTGATCGGCAATGCGCCGGTCTGGTCGCGCCTTTTTCTTGTGTCGGACTGCTTGTGTCGGACCGCTCGCGCCAGCCTGTTCGGGCCGGACTGCTTCTCGCCGCCAACTTACCCGACCTGCACTGTAGGTCCAGAGAATTCCCTCGCATGGGGTTTGCGCGGTGCTTGGCGGGATCGACGACGAATTGCCGCCGCAGGGGCCGGCGTCAACCGCCAACCGCGGCCTGTTCCGCCGGCGTGCAGGTGGCGCGCACGACGTCGCGGATCACCGTCCTCAGCCAGCGCCGCGCTGGGTCGCGCTCGGTCCGCTCGTGCCAGGCCAGCTTGTAGAGAATCTTGGGGTGCTCGAAGGGAAGGGGCGCCACTTCCAGCGGGAAGTCGTGGGCCGCGTGCATCACATAGGACTGCGGAGTCATGGTGGTGAATTCGGTGCGGCAGACCACCGAAATCGCCTCGGCAGCGCTGTTGACGACCATGACGATGTCGCGCTTGCGGCCTTGCAGGCTCAGCCAGGCGTCGACGATGCCGATCTGGGTGGTCGCCTGCTTCACCAGGACGTGTTTGGCGTCCACCAACTGATCCAGCGACAGCGGCGCGCCCAGGCGTGAATGCCCCGCGCGGAAGACGCACACGTAGTCGTCGGAGAACAGGCCTTCCATCTGCAGGTATTGGGGCGGGTTCGGGAACATGCCAACCGCACAGTCGAGCATCCCGCGCTCGAGCCCCGCGGTCGATCCCGGGTCCGAGTGCGGGTGGAAGTTGGTCCTGGAGTTCGGCGCCTCGTCGGCGAGCCGGGTGGCGAGGACGGGGACTACGCGTGAAACCAGGGTGTCGGTGACGGCGACGTTGAAGGTCAGCCGCGTGTCGGCGGGGCGGAAGGTCAGCGGCTGCGTGACCTCCAGAATCTTGTCGAGCGCCTCCTCGATCGTGGGCCAGATCTCCAGGGCCTTCTCGGTGGGCCGGATGCCTCCCGGCGTCTTGATGAACAGCTCGTCCTGGAGCATGTGGCGGAGCCGACGCAGGGCGTTGCTCACCGCCGGCTGGGTCATGGCCAGCCGATGGGCGGCGCGGGTGACGCTGCGCTCCACCATGATGGCGTAGAACACGTTGAGCAGGTTCAGGTCGGTCCGTTTCAAGCCCGTGCGCGCCGAGGCGGCCTCCGATGTTCGCTCTGTGGACGGGCTTAAGACAGATCGCGGTATTTGGCCACCCGAGGCGCCGGTCGACCGCCCGGCGGCCGTATGTTGCGCAAGCCGTCCGGAATACGCGGACTTGCAAGTATATCCAGCCCACGGAACCTGTGGCTGCGCTCACCGGCTGGGGCCGGGCGGGGGCGTCGAGCCTCCACCGGCGGCTCAGGCCCCAAGCCCATATCGTTCACGAATGAGCCCCATTTTATCAGTGTATTAGACAAGCCTGTTCGCCAGTCCTACCCATAGAAAAATCGCTGGGGTCGAGCGCAGATAAGTCTCGGAGGCAACTCCGTGGCTGTCGATGAAGCACTGCGCCTTGTCCGTTAGGTGTCTGTCTGAGGCCTATATTCAGGCCTGATGCCAGCAAGCAAATACATGGGGAGATGGTGACGTGAACTCAATATCAAGTCGTTACGCGTTGTTGCTTACGAGCTCCGCGCTGAGCCTTCTCGCCGGGCAAACGGCGGTGGCGCAAGATGTCGCGCCGGCTCTGCCCACGGCGTCGGACAGCGCCGCCCCCAGCCAGTTGAACGAGATCGTGGTCACCGGGTCGCGCCTCAGCGGCGGCTTCTCCGCGCCTACGCCCGTCACCGTGGTCGGCGGTGCGCAACTCGAGCAAAGGGCCGCCACGGTCATCGGCGAGGTCCTGAACGAGCTGCCCGCCTTCCGCCAGACCACCAGTCCGACCCAGCTGCAAAGGGCGCCGACCGGCGCCCAGAGCGTCGCCGACCTTCGAGGGCTGGGTGTCCAGCGCACCCTGACGCTGGTGAACGGGCGGCGCTTCGTGCCGACCAATCCGAACGGGACGATCGACCTCAGCCTCCTCCCCACCAGCCTTGTCCAGCGGGTCGAGGTCGTGACCGGGGGCGCGTCCGCCGCTTACGGCTCGGACGCCGTGGCCGGAGTGGTGAACGTCATCCTCGCCGACCGCCTCGAAGGCGTCCGCGGCAACGTCCAGTACGGCGTTTCCAGTCGCGGCGACGGCAAGGAGCCTTCCGCCAGCTTGGCGGGCGGGTTCGGTTTCGCCGGCGGACGGGGGCATGTCGTCGTGGGCGGCGACTACGCAGACAACAAGGGCGTCGGGAACATCGATTCCCGCGAATGGGCCAAAAATCCTGGCGTAGTGGTCTTCGGCGCCAACCGCGCGGCAGGACTGCCGGCGCAGGGATATGTCACCGACGTCACCTTCTCCGCCCAGGCGCCCGGCGGGCTGATCAACTCTCCGAACGCGCTGAAGGGCATCACCTTCGACGCCAACGGCCAACCCTATCCGTTCCAATACGGTCAGGTTTACTCGAACCTGATGATCGGCGGGTCGAACCCGGCAGGGAACCCGTCCGGCAGCTGGCCTTTGGAATTGCCGCACAAGCGTTATTCCGCCCTGGCCCTGGCGAACTACGAGGTCACGCCCGACCTGACGGCCTTCGTCGAGGGCAGCTACGGCCGCAACGACATGGACGGCTTCACGTCCTATCCCCAGACCGCGAGCCTCACCATCCTGCGGGACAACCCGTTCCTGCCGGCTTCGCTGCGAAATCAGATGATCGCCGCCAACATCCCGTCCTTCACCATGGGGCGGCTGCATACGGAGTACGGCGGAACCCCGGTGCAGGCCTACTCCGAGACCACCCGCTTCGTCGGCGGCCTCAAGGGGCGGGTCTTCGGCGATTGGCAGTGGGACGCCTACTACCAGACCGGCCAGACGAGCGGGCACAACAGGCGGACCGCCACCCTGACGGCGAACGTGGCTGCGGCGTCCTATGCGGTCGTGGGCCCCAACGGGACGCCCGTTTGCGGCCCGCTCGCGACCAATCCCAACCTGACCGCGGCGACCATCGGCCAAGTGCAGCCGGGTTGCGTGCCGATCGACCTGTTCGGAGCCGGGCGTCCCTCGCAAGCCGCGCTCGACTATGTGGCGGGCCGTTACGACACGGCCGTCGACTACCATCAGGACGTCGCGGCGCTGAACCTTTCGGGTGAGCCGTTTTCGACCTGGGCCGGGCCGGTGCAGTTGGCGGTCGGCGCGGAATACCGTCGCGAACGGCTGAGCAGCCTCGCCGACCCGCTCTCGCAGATCGGCGCGTTCGCGGCCTCGAACGGAGCCACCTACGCCGGGCGGGTATCGGTCAAGGAAGGCTACGCCGAGATCGGGGTCCCGCTCGCTCGCGACCTCGGTTGGGCCAAGGCGCTCGACCTGAACGGCGCGGTGCGCCGCACCGACTATTCCACCAGCGGCGCCGTCACGACCTGGAAGGTGGGCCTGACCTACGAGCCCAACGAGTCCTGGCGGTTCCGGGCGACGCGGTCCCGGGACATCCGCGCGCCGAGCCTGCTGGAGCTGTACAACGCCGGTGGATCGTCGGTCCTCACCAACTTCGCCAACCTGCTGAATGGCCAGACCGGTTTCCTGCGGACGATTTCCGGCGGCAATACGAGCCTGGTCCCGGAGGTCGCGGACACTTTCACCGCCGGCGTGGTGTTCCAGCCGACCGCGTCCTGGGCATCGGGTCTGCGCGCCTCGGTGGACTATTACAGGATCAAGGTCGACGGGGTCATCACCACGCCGGTCCCGGCCGACATCGTCCGCGAGTGCCGGAACGGCGACCAGAGGTATTGCAGCCTCATCGCCTTGGACAACACCGCCTTCGGAATCGCCTCGATCCGGCTGGCGCCGCTCAACCTGAACAAGCTGGTGACCAGCGGCCTCGATCTGGAATTGAGCTACCGCGTGCCGATCGGCAGCTTCAACCTCCCGGGGCGGCTCGACCTCCGCGCCCTGGCGACCTGGGTAGACGATCTCACCACCACCGACGTGTCGGGCAGCATCGACCGGGCCGGGGCCGGCAACGGCGGCGTGCCGGAGTGGACCGCAAACGTCACCGCGACCTACGCGCTCAACCGGTTCTCGACCTCGCTCCAGGCGCGCTACACCTCGCCGATCAAGGTCGACGCCACCTTGATCGGGCCGAACGATCCCAACTACGACCCGAAGCTGCCCAACAGCGTGAACCGGAACCTGTTCCCGGCGAGCCTGTATTGGAACCTGTCGGCGCAGTACGACCTGATCACGGGCGACAAGCGCCGGCTTCAGGTCTTCGCCGTGGTCAACAACCTCCTCGACAAGGACCCGCCGACGGCGTCGCGACCGGCCATCGAGACGGGCAACCCGTATGACGTGGTCGGCCGCTTCTACAAGATGGGGGTGCGGTTCGCGTTCTAGCGCGGTCTTGACCGGCCGGGACGTCCAAACTGTTGGAGCGGCAAGCCATGGATAGGCGCGACTTCATAGCCGGGGCTTCCGTCGCAGTCGCGGCTGCGGGTTCCAGTCTGACGGCGTCGGCGGCCCAATCGGCCGCCGGCCCGGCCGTGCGGACCCAACAGGGCGTCCTGGAAGGGATCGAGGCGGGCGGGGTGATGCAGTTCCGCGGCGTGCCCTTCGCCCTTCCGCCGGTCGGCGACCTGAGGTGGCGGGCGCCGCAACGAGCCGCGGCGTGGTCAGGTGTGCGACCTGCCAAGGCCTTCAGCGCCGCATCCTACCAAAGGCGGCCGTTGCTTCCGTGCCTGCGCGCCGACGGGATGTCGGAGGACTCCCTTTACCTGAACGTCTGGACGACTAGCCTGTCCAGGACGGCCAGGCAGCCGGTCATGGTCTGGCTGCACGGCGGCGGCAATCTCAGAGGCGCGGGGTCGGAGGGCTTCACCGACGGCTCCAACCTGGCCAAACTCGGCGTCACGGTCGTGGCGCCGAACTATCGGTTGGGAGCGTTCGGCTATCTCAACGACCCGGTGCTCGGAGCGAACTTCGGGTTTCTGGATCAGGTCGCCGCCCTGGAATGGGTGCGCGACAACATCGACGCCTTCGGGGGCGATCCGTCGCGCGTGCTGGTGTTCGGCTATTCGGCCGGCGCGCAGGCCGTCCGAAACCTGTTGCGCAGCCCCCTGGCCAAGGGGCTGTTCCATCGCTGCGTAAGCCAGAGCGGGGGCGGCGAACCGGCGGCGCGACCGGCCGGGCCGCGTCCCCCACCCGGGTCGAGGGTGGCGACGGAAAGGCTCTTCCGAGACTTGGGGACCACGGACTACGCCGCCTTGCGCGCCGTCCCGGCCGAGCGCGTGCTGGTCGCGTCCGACGCAATGCGCAACGACCCTGTGCCGGCGGGCGGGGAGGGAGGCAGGGGCCTTCCGACACTTGAGGGGGGCGCTCGGCCGGCCGCCCGGTTGTTCTGGGGCCCTGTCGATGATGACAAGATGCTCATGAGCGACAGTTTTCCGGCCTGGGGACCGGATGTGCCGGCCATCTTTTCACACTGCGCGAACGAGGGGCGATGGACATTCGATCCGCTCCAGGCGCAGCGCTCGCTCCCCGACGATATCTTTCCGCCTGCGGTCGTCGAAGCCACGGTCAGGCAGACCGCCGGCGCGAACGGGGAGGAGGCCCTGCGCATCCTGAACGCGGAAGGCGGCGGCGCCCTGGCGAAGCTCGACCGGCTCTTCACGACCTCAGGCCATCGGGCAGGGGCCTACCGCGCCCTCGAACGCGCCGACCGCGAAGGGCGCAAGGTCTTCCACTACGAGTTCTCGCGGGTCTCGCCCGGGCGCCGGATGAGCAACCGCCTGGCCTTCCATGGAACCGACGTCTACTACGTTTTCGGCAATCTCATCCCCAACTTCCAGGCGGACCCCAACCACTCCAGCCCCGACGACGACGCCTTCCGGGAAGGTCTCTACGACGACGTCGATCGACAGATATCCCGTGAGATGCAACACGCCTTCGTCGAATTCGCCAAGACGGGCGTCCCAAAGCGCGTCGACGGGGCGGCTTGGCCCCAGTTCCACTCGGAAAGTCCCCGCTACGCTGCCGTCGGCGACACGGTGTCGTTCTCGCCTTACCGGCCGAGCGCACTGCTCAGCTTGTTGCTCGGCTCTCGCCATGCGTAGGCGCAGCGAGGTCGCGTGGTCCCTGGCGGCGGTCGGCGCGGCTTGTGCGGCGCTCCTGGCCATGGCCGGTGCGGCGTGGGCCGCCCAGAAGGACGCCGCAAGGCCCGCCGACGCGGCGTCGGTGGACCTGAAGCGGCTGGACGCCTTCTACGCCGACGCCTCGGCGCCCAACATCGCCGGGTTCTGGCGGCCGGCGCCCGGCGTCGCGCGGCAGGTCTACACCTTCCTCGACGGGACGCCCCTGCCTCTGCGCGACGACACGGGCCAGGACGGCTGGCCCTATCGGCCGGAGTGGCGGGCGGCCTACGAGGCGCGGCGCGCGGCCGATCGCGCGGGAGCGCCGTTCGGGGACCCGACCGCCTCCTGCTGGCCGCCGGGACTGTATAAGGCTTACATCGCCGCGCTCACGCCGCTCGAGATCACCCAAACCCCCGGGCGGGTGCAGATGAACCACGAGCGCGCCTTCCCGGTGCGCAGGATCTTCACCGACGGGACCAGCCATCCCGAGGGCGAGGCGCTCGAATACACCCTGAACGGCCATTCGGTCGGACACTGGGACGGCGACACCCTGGTGGTGGACAGCGTCGGCCTGCGGCGGGAGACCACTCTGTCGACAGCCCCCGGCCTGCCGCACTCGGAGAAGCTTCACGTGGTCGAGCGGCTCACGCGCGTCGATCCGGTCACCCTCCTCATCGAGGTGATCCTCGACGATCCCAAGGCCATGACGCAGCCGGTGCGGACGACGCTTCTCTACAAGCTCTGGCTCGACGACCGGATGTCGGAGGAGATTTGCGAGGAGAACAACCGCAACCAGCCCAACGCCGACCTGGTCGTCGAGACCCAGATCGGGACCCACAAACGCTACGGCTACGACCTGCCGCAATAGGCCAAGCAACGAGATGTCGGAGGTTAGGATGATCCTGAACAGCAAGGCGGCGGTCTTCGGGCTGGTCCTGGCGCTCGGCCTGGCGGCCGCTCCCTTCGCCAGCGCCCATCACTCCTTCGCCATGTTCGACCGCACCAAGGACTCGGTGATCGAAGGGACGGTCCGGGAGTTCGAGTGGACCAGCCCCCACACCTGGATCCACCTGGACGTGATCGAGGGCGGCAAGACGGTCGAGTTCAGCATCGAGGGCGGGAGCCCCAGCGCGCTGGAGCGCCAGGGGTGGGACCGCAACTCGTTCAAAGCCGGCGAGCGGGTTAAGGTCACGGTCAACCGGCTGAGGGACGGACGCCGCGGCGGCGCCTTCAAGCGGGCGGTGTTCGCCGACGGACGCACCCTCGGCCAATAGGGGATGAAGGTCATGACGAAGATCAAGGTGCTGTCGGTTTCGTTTCTGCTGCTGGCGGCGCCCGCCTTCGCCCAGACCGGGGCACCGCAAAGGCTCGCGCCTGTCGATCCTCCCGCCCCTAAGGTCATGGCCTCGGTCGACCTCGGCGCGGAATTCCCGGCGATGCAGGGATACGAGTTCGCCCAGATGCTCATGACCGTGCCCCCCGGGGCCGGCTGGGCCTGGCATAGTCATACCGGCTCGCCGGAGATCGTCCGCATCCTGTCGGGCGTCCTCACCGACGCCCGCAACGGCGGGGCCCCAACCCCCTATGGTCCGGGATCGACCCTGGTCAACGCCCAGGGAACCCAGCACATGTGGGCCAACCTGGGGTCCGAGCCCGTGGTCTTCGTCGCCACGGCCATTCGGCTGAAGAAGTAGTCGGGCTACACGCCGGCGCGGGCGGCCAGGAACGCGTCGATCCCGCTCCGCAGATGGCCGGCGATGTCGGCCTGGGTCTCGTAGGTCTGGGCGGCGACGTGGGCGGTGAGCACCAGGTTGTCCAGCTCCAGGAGCGCCGGGTCGATGTTGGGTTCGTTCTCGAACACGTCCAGGCCGGCCCCGGCTATGGTCTTGGCCCGAAGGGCGGCTATCAGAGCCGTCTCGTCCACCACCGATCCCCGTGCGACGTTGATCAGGAAGCCCTGGGGACCCAGTCTCTCCAGCACCTCGGCGTTCACCAGGTGGCGCGTCTCGGACCCGCCGGGGCAGGCCATGACGAGGTAGTCGGCCCAGCCGGCCAGCTCGGGGACCGAGGCGAAGTGGGGGTATGGCTGTTCGGGCCTGGGGGTCCGCGTGCAGTAGGCGACTTCGAGGTCCAGGCCGGCGCCGCGCTGGGCGATCAGCCCGCCGATCTTGCCCAGGCCCACCACGCCCATCCGCTTGCCCGACACCCGGCGCGTCGGCGCGAAGCGTTGGCCCGCCCACTGGCCGGAGCGGACGAAGCGGTCGGCCTCCGCCAGCCTGCGGGCGGCGGCGAACATCAGGGCGATGGCGAAGTCGGCGGTGTCCCGGGTCACCGAATCCGGGGTGTGGCAGACGACGATCCCGCGGCGCCGGGCCTCGGGCAGGTCGATCTGGTCCAGACCCACGCCTTGGCAGGCGATGAACCTCAGGTCGGGCAGGCTGTCCATCAGCGCCGCGTCGGCGCCGAACATGCTGTTAGTCAGGGCGATGTCGAAGCCGGGCAGGGGGCCTGGCGGCAGATCCTGGTCCCGGACCAACTCGTAGCTCTCGCCCAGGATCCGCAGGACTTCGGATGCGATGTTGCCGACCACCAGCAGGCGGGCGCGTTTGGATTCGGTCATGGCGGCTTTCAGCGTCCCCGGGCGGTCAGCGCTGCGGCCCGTCGCGGCGCATCACTTCGGAGATCGGCGCGCCCGCACGGATGGCGGCCTGGCGTTTCTCCTCGCTGCTGGCGATCTGCTGCGCCCGGGCGAGCACCTCGGCCCCGCGCAGGCGCGGGATCACGCACACGCCCACCTCGTCGGCGACGATGATGTCCCCCGGCTCGACCGGCACGCCGCAGATCTCGACCTTGGTGTTGATCGACACCGTCCGGACCCGCCACTTTCCGGTGATCGGACTGACGCTGCGGCACCAGATCGGATAGCCGATGGCCCGCGAATGGTCGACGTCCCGCACGGCCCCGTCGACGACGGCCCCAAGCTCCCCCTGGCGCAGGCCGATGCTGGCCAGGATGCTGCCCATGTTGGAGACGTAATCGACCCCCTGCAGGACCAGAACGTCCCCCGGCTCGGCCAGGTTGTGGGCCTCGACGTCGGCCAGCAGCGATTTGCCCGACGCCACGGCGTCCTCGGCCGACTCTTCGCGTTCGACGTTGCGCACGGTGAGCGCGCGCCCGACGATCCGCGCCGTGGGGTCGGTCGGCTTGAGCAGGTGGCCCGGGATCGCGCCGCGGATGCCGAGTTCGTCCAGGGCGTCGGAGATCATGCCGGTCAGGTCGGGAAGGGTCCGCAACCCATCCATGAGCTCGGCTGGAATCGAGGGCAGGACCCTCATTCCAAACGCTTCGTCGGGCAGCTTCCCCAGGGTCGGCGGGCTGGAATTCATCGGGGTCCCATCAGGTCTTCCGGGTGCAGCGGACATGCCGGCGTCAACGCAGGTTCGAGAAGCGGGCGGGATTCAGGATCTTCACTTCTTGCGCCGCGAAGGTCCCGCCGTTGATTTTTTTGAACGCGACCCAGTCCGGATCCGCCGCCATGGCCGCCCGCTGCGCTTCGCGGTCGGCCAGGCTGTCGTAGGTCCAGAGGTGGACCACCTGGTTGAGGGGGCCGATCTCGGAGACGTAGGAGCCGATGTAGGTCTTCAGGTGCCGGAGCTGGATCGGCAGACCGTCCCGCTCGTAGCGCTCAAGGTATTCTTCCATCCCCCCATGGTGGACAGTGTAGGTCCGCTGTTCGAGAATCATAGCTTCCGTCCTTTTGAGTACTGACGCCGCATCAGCCGGCGAATTCCGGCTCGGGAAGGCCCGCCACGCCAACGTCGGCGGCGAACAGGCCGCCGGCGAGGGGCTGTGCGGCCAACTGGGCGTCGTCAAGTCTTTGAGTGGCGCTGGTGACGTAGAGCGTGCGCAGGTCGGGGCCGCCAAAGACGCAGCTCGAAGGCTGGCTGACCGGCAGGTCGAGAATCCGGTCCACGCGGCCCTTTGGATCGTAGCGGACCACCCGGCCCCCGCCGAACTTGGCGTTCCAGAGGAAGCCTTCCGCATCGACGGTCGATCCGTCGGGGCGGCCGGGGCCCTGCCGATCGTCCGCGAACGGCCGCAGGCCGCTCAGCTCCCCGGTGTCGGGGTGGAACGTGTAGGCCATCATCTGCTCGCGATAGGTGTCCGCGAAGTACATCACCGTGTCGTCCGGGCTCCAGCAGATGCTGTTGGGGACGATGACGTCGTCCCTGATCCTGGCGACCGTGAAGTCGGGGTCGAGGCGGTAGAGCGATCCGGTCGGCTCGCGCCGGGCGTCGTTCATCGTGCCCGACCAGAACCGTCCCCGCCGGTCGCATCGGCCGTCGTTGAATCGGTTCTCCGGCAGGTGGGCTTCGGGGTCGGCGACGAAATCCAGCCGGCGGGAATCGAAGTCGAGCAGGTGCAGCCCGGTCTGCAGGGCCGCGACCAGCCCGCCGCCTCGCCGCAGACCGATGCTGCCCACGATGGACGGCAGGGAAAGGTCCTCCACGACGCCTGTGGCCGGATCCAGGCGGAACACGGCCGGCGCACGGCTGTCGACCCAGTAGAGCCGCTGCTCGCGGACGCTCCATACCGGGCTTTCCCCCAGCCGGTTGGCGCCGCGCACGACACAATCGATCCGCATCATGCGCGGACCGCCTTGCGGACTTGAGGCTTGACGAGGGGGGGCATCGGTCAGGCCATGGTGGGAATGACGAAGCTCTGGTCGGCGACGCCGCCGCCCCTGGGCCAGCGCTGGGTCACCGTCTTGGTGCGGGTGAAGAAGCGGACGCTGTCCACGCCGTACTGGTTCAGGTCGCCGAAGCCGGAACGCTTCCACCCGCCGAAGCTGTGATAGGCCACAGGCACCGGGATCGGCACGTTGATCCCGACCATCCCGACTTCGACCTTGGCGGCGAATTCCCGCGCCGCCTCGCCATTGCGGGTGAAGATCGCCACCCCGTTGCCGTACTGGTGCCTGGAGGCGAGCTGGATCGCCTCGTCGAGGGACGCCGAGCGGACGATCTGCAGCACCGGGCCGAAGATCTCGTCGGTGTAGGATTTCATCCCCGCCTTCACGTGGTCGAACAGGGTCGGCCCGAGGAAATAACCGTTCTCATGGCCCTGCAGGCTGAAGCCGCGGCCGTCGACCACAAGCTCCGCGCCTTCCTCGACGCCGAGGCGGATATAGGATTCGATCCGCGCCTTGTGCTCGGCGCTGACCACCGGCCCGAATTGGGCGTCGGGGTCGGTGGAGACGCCCACGCGCAGGGAGGAGATCCCGGCCACCAGGCGTCCGCGCAACGCTTCGGCGGTCGCCTCGCCGACGGGAACCACGACCGGAAGGGCCATGCACCGCTCGCCGGCCGAGCCGTAGGCCGCGCCCAGGATATCGGCCACCGTCTGGTCGAGGTCGGCGTCGGGCAGGACCACGCCATGGTTCTTGGCCCCGCCCATGCACTGCATACGCTTGCCGGCGGCCGAGCCGCGGGCATAGACCGCCTGGGCGATGTCGGAGGAGCCGACGAAGCTCACGGCGCGGATGTCGGGGTGGTCGAGGATCGCCTCGACCGCGGTCTTGTCGCCGTGGACTACGTTGAGCACGCCGGCCGGCAACCCGGCCTCGAGCATCAGCTCGGCCAGGCGCACCGGGGCCGACGGGCAGCGCTCCGACGGCTTCAGCACGAAGGCGTTGCCGCAGGCGATGGCCGGCGCGAGCATCCACAGCGGAATCATCACCGGGAAGTTGAACGGCGTGATTCCAGCCACCACCCCCAACGGCTGCCGCATCGAATAGGCGTCGATGCCCGGACCGGCGCCCTGGCTGTATTCGCCCTTGAGCAGGTGCGGGATTCCGCAGGCGAACTCCACCACGTCGAGGCCGCGCTGGATGTCGCCGTGGGCGTCGTCGATCACCTTGCCGTGCTCGGAGGCGATCAGCAGCGCCAGCTCGTCGCGATGGGCCTCCACCAGGCGCTTGAACTCGAACATCACCCGGGCGCGCCGCTGGGGATTGACCGCGGCCCACGCCGGCTGGGCGGCCAGGGCCGAAGCCACCGCCGCCTCGACCGTCTCGCGGCTGGCGAGCCGGACGACGGCCTGGGGGAGGCCCACCGAGGGATTGAAGACGTCCCGCCCCGTTGCGCCGGGGATCACCGCGCTCTGGCCGTGGATGAGGTGGTTGATCTCACGCATGATCGTTCTCAGTTGGACAGGGATTCAGGGGCGGCGATTTCGGCGGCGCCAGCCGCAGGGACCCGCTCGGAAGCGAGGTAGGCGTCGAACTTGGCCTGGTCGAACCCGCCTTCCCACTTGGCGATGAAGAAGGTGGCCACGGTGTTGCTGTAGAGGTTCGTGAGCGAAATGCAGGTGGCCATGAAGCGGTCGATCGCGAACAGCAGCCCAAGGCCGTTCAGCGGCAGGGCGCGGGTCGCCTGCAGGGTCCCGGCGAGCTTCACGAAGGCTCCGCCCGCCATCATCGTCCCGCCCTTGGAGGTGAGCATCATCACCCCCAGCACGCCGATCTGCTCCATCAGCGAGAACGGCGTGTCGGTGGCCTGGGCGATGAACCCCACCGCTATGGCCATGTAGAGCGCGGTGCCGTCGAGGTTGAAACTGTAGGCGGAGGGCACGACGAAGCCCACCACCGCCCGATCGCAACCGGCCTCCTCGAATTTGTAGATCAGCCGCGGGATCACGGTCTCGGCCGAAGCGGTGCCCAATAGGATGGCCGCCTCGTCGCGGACCAGCTTCATCAGCTTGAACAGCGAGAGCTTGGCCATGGCCGCCACCGCCCCCAGCACCACGAACACGAACAGCGCCGAGGTGGCGAAGAACAGCAGCACCAGCTTGGCCAGGTAGATCAGGGTATCCCCGCCATAGGCCCCGATCGCCGCAGCCACCGCGCCGAACGCGCCGATGGGGGCCAGCCGCATGAGGAAGCCCATGATCCGGAACAGCACCGATTGGGCTTCTTCAATCCCCTTCAGCAGTCCCGAGTTGCGCTCAGCGCCGACGCTCAGCGCCGCGCCGACGAGCAGTGAGATGAACAGCACCTGGAGGATGCTGCCCTTGGCGAAGGCGTCGACCATGGTGTGGGGGATGATGTCCAGCAGATAGCCGACGATCGAGAACTGGCTGCCGACCTCCGACGCTTGCACCACCGCTGCGGTGGTCGCCAGCTGGGTCGCGTGCAGCCCCACCCCGGGCTTGAAGATGTTCACCGCCGCGAAGCCCAGCACGAGCGCGAGGGTGGTGAGCACCTCGTAGTAGATCAGCGACTTGGCGGCGAGGCGGCCGAGCTGGCGCATGTCGCGCACGTGCGCGGTCCCGGTGACCACGGTGCAGAAGATGATCGGCGCCAGCATCATGCGCAGGAGCGAGATGAAGGCGTCGCCGAGGGGTTTCATCTGGATCGCCAACGACGGCGCGGCCATCCCCAACGCCATGGCGAGCGCCACGGCGATCAGGACCTGGACGTAGAGTTTCCTGAAGAACGACAAGCGTGACCTCCGCCGGCCGGCCGCCGGCCCTTGTTGTGCTTTTTGCCCCTGGGCCTGGCCGCGAGGTGTCAGCCGGGGAGAGCGCTCGACTGGACCGCCCCAATGCAGCCTCGATCGTTCAACGAGCCTGCGGAGTTGTGGGCGATACCCCCGGGGCGTCAACTTTCGAAGACTGATAGGCTTCATCACCGTCATTGATGGGCGCGCCGCGGCGCCGCCCATGTCGCCTGGAAATGAAGGGTATTACGGCATGGAATTAGACAGGCCCGCCTGCGCGCCATAGCCCTGGCGACCGGACTTCGCCGCCCGCGGTTAAGGTCCCGGATGAAGCGGCGGCGCCGGAAACATATCGACAATCGGTTGAAGCGCCCCCTCGCGGCAAGGCCGTGTCCGGAGGAGCGCCGGCGTCTCGCGAAGGCGCCGCAAGGGAGGGAAGAGTTGATGGCGAGCCTGTGCGGCGTCGGACGGCCGTTGGTCCTGTGCGCGATGTTCGCCATAGCCTCGGCCGGCCCTGCGCCGGCGGCGGAGGGCGCGACCCTGCCGCCCGCGCCCTCCGCCGACATCTACTATGCCGACCCCTCCAGCCCCGACATCTCCGGTTTCTGGCGGCCGGCGTCGGGGGTGGCTCGCGAGCAGTACAGCTTCCTCGACGGCATCCCGCTCCGGCGCGAAGGCGGGCTGCAGAACGACTGGCCCTACACCCCGGCGTGGCGGGCCGCCGACGAGGCCAGACGCAAGGCCTCGGACGAAGGCCGGCCCTTCGGCGACCCGCTCGCCTCATGTTGGCCGCCCGGTCTGGTGCGGGCCTACGTCGCCGCCAACACCCCGTTCGAGATCACCCAGACGCCGGGCCGCGTGCAGCTGGTGCACGAGAAGTTCGGCTCGGTCCGGCGAATCTACACCGACGGCCGCGGCCACCCGAAGCTGGACCCAAGCGGCTTCACCCTGGACGGCCACTCCATCGGCCGGTGGGAGGGTGCGACCCTGATCGTCGATACGGTCGGGATCCGACGGGAGACCACCCTCTCGAACGTGGGCCTGCTGCATTCCGAGCGGCTGCACGTTGTCGAACGCTTCACCCGCG
Organism: Caulobacteraceae bacterium; assembly: GCA_035493215.1. Lineage (GTDB taxonomy): Bacteria > Pseudomonadota > Alphaproteobacteria > Caulobacterales > Caulobacteraceae > NCED01. Next base: position 61,003 of record DATJIO010000001.1, on the reverse strand, counting down.
TCGACCCTCAGACCCTGACCATCGAGGTCGTCCTCGAAGACCCCAAGGCCATGACCCGGCCGGTGCGGATGAGCCTGACCTACACCCTGTCGCCGGGCGGGGAGATGATCGAGGACATCTGCCCAGAGAACAATCGCGACACGCCGGACGCAAATCTTGTCATCCAGACCGAGCTGGGCGCGAGGAAGCGCTACGGTTTTGATCTTCCTGAATAAACCCAAGAGTAGGCGGAGACCTGAAGGCATGACCGGGGTGGGAGCTATGACGATGCGGGGCAGGGTCCGGACGGGAGCGTCGGCTGCGGCCCTGGCTCTGGCCGTCATGCTGGCGGCAATGGGACCGGCCCAGGTGCGGGCCGCCGATGCGGCGGCGGCGGTGCCGGAGGCTCCGGCCCTGGTGCGCAACACGATCAGCGTCGGCGGCGTGGAGCGGAGCTATTCCTATTTCGCCTCGTCCAAGGCCAACAGCTGGACCGGGGGCCCGGTGGTGTTCGCGCTTCACGACAACGGCCAGACCGCCCAGGAATTCGCCGTCCAGTCCGGCTGGATGAAGGTGGCCGAAGACGGCGGTTTCGCCGTGGTCTTCCCCGAGGCCGCGAACCGCACCTGGGCCGCCAACAGCGGCGGCGAGGCGGAATACCTCAAGGCCGTCTTCGAACACGCCCGCACCGGGATCGTGTCGCGATTTCCCGGCGACCGCGCTCCGGCTAACCCGGCCGGCGGAGGTGGCGGGCCCACGCGGGTGCCGGCTTCGGACCCGCTGCGCTACCTGACCGGCGTGGGCGCCGGGGCCATCGTGGCCGAGGAGTTCGCCATCGACCAGCCGGGCCGTATCGCCGCCATCGCCACCCTGGACGGCGTGGCGTTCGACGCCGCCTACCTCAAGGGCGACGAACCGGCCCAGGCCTTCTTCCTGCACAACCGGGTCAAGAACGAGAGCGTCGCGCCGCACGTGGCCCAGCTGAAGAAGCAGGTTCCGCTCGCTGCCTGGCTCTTCACCACCGGCGCGGCCACTCCGGCCCAGGCCAAACAGGCCGAGTACTGGAAGCAGAGCAACGGCGTGGCCGGCCCCGGCGCCGACCGCGAGATCGGCGGCTTCCGCGCCACCGTGTTCCGCAACCCGGCCAACCCGGCCCAGGAGGTGCGCACCAGCGCCGTGCCGCTGGAGGGCCGCTACGGCGAGACCATGGCCTCGACCCTGTGGACCGACTTCTTCTCCCGCGTCGTGCGCTGGCCGTCGGCGCCCAACGGCGACCTGACCGCCTTCCGCACCGAGGCGGAGATCGACAAGGCGTTCGAGCAGCGCACCATCGACCTGGGGGAGGGGCGCGCCTCGAAATACTATGTGAAGCTGCCGTCGTCCTATCGGAAGGGGCAATCGCTTCCGGTGGTGGTCTCGGCCCACGGCGGCGTGCAGCCGGCCTGGCTGTACATCAACCAGATCAGGATGGACGAGGTCGGCGAGAAGGAAGGCTTCATCACCGTCTACCCGCAGGGACCGCGGAACTTCTGGCTCAACCGCACGCCCGACGGCCCCGACCCGAAGTTCATCGAACTCCTGGTCAAGGACGTGATCGCCACCTACGGCGCCGATCCCACCCGAATCTACATGCAGGGCTTCTCGCAGGGCAGCGGCCTGACGCAGTTGATGGGCCTGACCCGTCCGCAGATGTTCGCCGCCATCGCGCCAATGAGCGCGCTCAACCCCTTCGCGCAGGAGGTCCAGGACCGGGTCGACGAGGTCGCCCAGCGCAAGATCCGCATTCCCATGATCCTGATGTACGGCGCCGTCGATGCGGCCACCTCGGTCGACGGGGAGATGCCCGCGCGCGGCCAGCTTAGGACCGTATTCGAGGGGCTCAAGGCCTATAACAACGTCACCACTCCCGACAAGGTGGAGCGCATCAACAGCATCCACGCGGCGCCTTACGATTACGTGATCCCACAGGGAAAGCCCTCGCGGGCGGGCGTGGACAAGACCTACCCGGATGGCCGCTTCAAGGTCTACGAATACATGAGCGCCGACCGCAAACCTTTGAACCTGCTCACCCTGGTGTGGGGGGTGGACCTGACCCATGCGACCGACCCGCGCGAGGCGCAGCTGGCTTGGGACTACATGAAGAAGTGGCGGCGCAACCGCGACGGGACTTTGACCTACACCGCCGCGCCCTGAGCGCCGGCGCACCCTTGGGCGACGAACGAGGAACGCACCATGAAGAGGACTTGTCTGCCGGCGGCGGCCGGCGTGCTGGCCGCGGCGCTCGCCGGTTCGGCCCTGGCCCACCACTCCAACGCCATGTTCGAAGCCCGCAAACAGGTGACGGTGAACGGCACCGTGGTCGATTTCGAATACACCAACCCGCACGCCTGGCTGGTCGTCGATGTGCCTGGCGCGGCAGGCAAGGCGGTGCGGTGGAGTTTCGAGAGCGACGGTCCCTCCACCCTCCTGCGCTCTGGAATCGCCAAGTCTTCACTGGTGGCGGGGGACAAGGTGTCCATCACTGGCCGGCCCCTGCGCGACGGCCGGCCCGGCGGCCGGTTAATCAAGGTGGTGAAGGCGGACGGCACGGTTCTCGAGCCCCACCCGAACGCCGAGGCGCCGCGCTGACCCACGCCGCCTGGCGCGCCCGCCCCGGGTTCGGGGCGATCCGGAGCGGGGGAGGGGAGCCCTCCGTCAGCCCGCTGGTGTGGTCGCCGGCCACTGCTCCAGCCCCCGGGGACCACCGACCGCGCCGCCCTGCGCGCCATCCCGTCCGCTCGGCTGCGGGAAGGGCGCGGCAGCTCTGCCCGTTGCCCCCGGCCGTTTGCCCCTTAAAGCTTGAACAGGCGGGCGGCGTTGCCGCTGAGGATGGCTTCGCGCTGCACGGAGCTGAACGCGCTGGTGCGTTCAAGTACGCCGACCGGATCTGCAATCAAGAATGGATAGTCAGACCCGTACAGCACCCGGTCATAGCCGACCTGTTCAACCAAGAAATTCATCGTCGGTTGATCATAGGCCAAGGCGTCATACCAGAGTCTGCTCAGGTAATTCTTTGGTGAAATGGCGCTTTGCCTTTCCGAAGAATCCTTGTGCCAGAAATATTCAAGGCGACCGATAAGATAAGGCAGCCCACCGCCGGCGTGACACGCGATCATCTGCAGGTTTGGCAACTCGTCCATAAATCCGCTGACGATCATTCGTGCAAAACAAAGGCTGGTTTCGCTGGTGAACCCGACTGTGGTGCCGAGTCCGAAATGCTCGAGACCAAGTCCTTCCGCGACCGGGTCCGTGGGGTGGACGAAAGTCGGCAGACCTTGGGCCTCGATTTCGCGCCAGACCGGCCTATAGCGCTCATCGGTCAGGGGACGGCCGAGGATGTTTGTAAGGGTGCAAACGCCGACGGCGCCTTGCGCCTTTGCCCGATGCAGCTCGCGTATGGCCGCCTCGGCGTCGTCCCACGGCAGCGAAGCGTACCAGCGGATTCGCTCGCCATAACGAGCTTGCGCCTCAGCATATTCGTCGTTGATGACCTTCGCTGCTTGCCGGCTATTTTCTGCTGTTCCCCAATAGACGTTGGGCGCTGTGAGGCTGATAACAGCGATGTCGATCCCATCATGGTCCATAGCGTTCAGGCGCATGGCCCAGTCCGTCATCGCCGGGTACAGATTGGCGATTGGACGGCCTCGGTATTCGATGCGTCGATATTGCGGGCCCTGACCGATCTTGAAATTTGAATCACCGCTTGCTTGAAGAGCAGTCAAGAAGGCCGTCGTATACATATGTGTGTGTACATCGATAACTTTGCCACGGCGCGCCGCCGCTGGTGGGACCTGCGCTCTCGCCGCGCCTTCAGCCGCCATTGCCGTAACGCCCGCGGCAGCTTGGATCAGGTGTCTTCGACTAAGCATTGCTCACTCCATCTTGAGCTAGAAATTGCGCGCCAAGCCCTCATGTTGGGGAGGCCCCTAGACGGGTGTGGCTATGCCCATGGCCATAGCCATGGCTTGCGCTTCGATCTCTTCCATGCCCGCGGATGTCGTGAAGATGTTCTCGACGGCGGTGACCTTGGCTCGGTCCTCGTCTGGTGCAAGGAGCGACACCGCGCCATTCTTCATCTTGTCGTCGCCGATCAAAGGCGGTGTGTGGGTTTCCAGAAGCACGCAGCCTCCCGGCTCGCGCACCCAGGACCAATGAACAGCATTGCGGGGAATGCGGACGATATCGCCCTTGGAGGCCAAGATCGCCACGTTCCCGATAAACAACCAAATGGAGCCTTCGACGACATAATTCATCTGCTCCGCGTCATGGCAGTGCGGCGTGGAATGATATCCAGTCTCGCGCGCCGCAAACATCATGCTGGTATCGGTACCGAAGACCATCTGGGCCTTTAGCGCCCCCCCTTTCAAATGATCGCCCGGGGGAGCCATGTCCACGGCGGGAATGTCGTCTTTGGAAATATGGTAGGGCGATCTTTGGGGCATTCTCAATCCTTCTGGATACAAAGAGGCTTCAAGATTCACTGACTTCATTCACCTCATCCAAGATTCGGTTCATGAAGGTCTCACGGATAAACACGAGATTGACGCAGACTGTTACGAGCAAAACAGCGATAGGATAAAGCAACCCGATATAAGCAATCTTGGTTGCGAAAGTCAGCCAAAGGGATATGAGGGGTGAAAAACCCCCAATAATTCCGTTGCCTATATTGAACGGTATCGTGACGGAGGTTGTCCTCACGCGGGTCGGAAATATTTCAGTGAGAAATGCGAATGTAGAGCCAACAATCAATGCCGTGAAGCTGACTTGAATCCAGCATAAGAGGCACAAAGCCGCTACGTTGACAGGGCGCGAAAAGAATTCCATCGCCATGTAGATCGGCACGTAGAATACGATTGCGCAAACCATGCCTGCGATCATCAGCTTGCGCCGGCCGACTATATCTGAGAGCCAGCCCGACAAGATGTAGATTGGAATCGAAAAGACGAGCGCCACCGTCGATATGAATGTCGCAGTTTGGATGTCGATCTTGAGCACCGCCTGCATGAACTGAGTGGCGTAGACGTTGCTGGTGACCCCCATCACCGCTTGACCCGCTGTCACGCCAAAGGTCGCAGCGAGGATTGTCGCCCGGTTTTTGGGATCCAGGAGCGTATCGCGCAGAGGTTGACGGCTGAGCCGCCCCGACGATTTTAGGCGCTCGAAGACTGGGGTTTCGCGCAGGCTCAGCCGAAAATAAAGCGACAACAGCAACAAGACGCTGGAAAGGAGGAACGGGATTCGCCACCCCCATTGGCGAAAATGTTCTTCACCCACAATAGATCGGCAGGCATAAATAACCACCAGAGACAATACGATGCCCAGGGGCCCGGTTACGTTCAGAAGACCGGTGTAAAATCCGCGTTTCCGCTCGGGAGCGTGCTCCACCACATAGGTCATCGCCCCTCCAACTTCGCCGCCCACAGCGAGGCCTTGGAGCAATCGAATCGTGATGAGCAACAGGGGAGCCATCCAGCCCCAGGTTCTATAGGTTGGCAGCAGACCGGTGCAGGTCGTCGCCGCGCCCATAAGAACCAGCGACAGGACGAACGCATTTTTGCGCCCCACGCCGTCCCCAAGTCTGCCAAATACCAGGCCGCCCAGAGGGCGAATGGCGAACCCCACAGCCATGGTCGTCAAGCTCATCAGAATGCCGAAATTGCCGGCTCGATCAGGATAAAATTGACCACCCAAGAACACGGCTAGACTTCCGTAGAGATAGAAGTCGTACCACTCGATCAGCGAGCCGAGGGAGGAGGCCGCGACGATCCAGGCGAGCGACGGAGCGTTAGCGCGCCTCGGTTCCGAATGTGCTGGGTTCAAGGCCCGTGCGCATTCGGAAGCCGCCGGGTTGTCCGCCGAGGTCTGGACGGGTGTCAAATCGCTGGCTCGGCGCTTCAAGGCGTTCCCCGCTACCAGTGGCGGCCAAGGCGAATCCCGAACGTACGGGGATCTCCGGCAATGCCCTGAATAATCCCGCCGCTCTGACTGGTAAGGGAGGTCAGATATTGCTCGTTGGCGACATTTTTGACAAAAAACGCTAATGTCCAAGCGCGAGAAGCTGATCGCCATTGGACATCCATGTCGACAAGGGAAAAGCCTTCCTGGCTTAGCAAGGCTCTATTGCTTGGGTCGTAGTATATTCTGCTCTTATAATTGTAGTTCACACGGAAGCTAACCTGAGAATCGCCGGGCATATAGTAATATATCTCGACATAGTCGTTCGTCGAAAATTTAGGGGCGCTATTGAGGATCTTGCCTGAAGCGTCGCCCGTCCCGCCGCCGGTGAACGCGGCGTTAGGATACTGTGAATATTCGGCGTGGAGCAGTGCGACATTTGCCCCGATTTCGATCCATCGGGCAGGAAGCCAGGCGGCGTCAGCCTCAACGCCGTAGAGGTCCGCATTTGCTGCGTTAGTTATCTTTACAACGCCCGCACTAATTGTCTGTTGCACCTGGAGATTGGAGTAATCGTATTTAAAAGCGGATAGGTTCAATCGGAGAGTTTTGTCGAAAAACTCGCCCTTTTCGCCGATTTCATAGCTCCAGAGTTTTTCTGGATCGAAAGGCGCCGCGCTGGCGGTCGTTGCGGTGGCGTTGAAACCGCCGCTCTTAAAGCCTTCCGTCGCTGACGCATACAGCAAGATATTGCTGGTCGGCGTCCAGTTGATCCCCAATTTCGGCGTAAGCGCATGATATCGCCCGATAAGGTGGTAGGCGCCGAGAGTCCCGATGACCGAGTTGCCCGGTATGGACGTCGTCCCGGCCAGTTGATCGTATACCTTCTGCTCTGTCGTATACCGAATTCCGCCGACAAATTCGACGTTTGTGGGCAATTTGTAGGTCAGCTGTGAAAATACTGCCGCCGAATCTGCAGACGACGATGGCATATACAAACGATTTGAGCCTGCTAAGGCGGAGGTAAAAATAGAAGACTGCAGTACAGTCGATATTTTTTCATGAAAATAGTATATCCCTCCAACACCCGTAAGCGCCCCAAAATGGCCAGTCACGTTGAATTCTTGGGATATTTGCTCTTCCTTCTCCTTAAGGTATAAACTTTGCTTATTCTCGTCGCTGGCGTCAGCGTCGGTATACACAAAATTAGTATTGTGACGATATGCGCTGATAGACTTTACAGCTAAATTGTCGTTGACTTGGTAGTTGACCTCTTCAGAGACTCCTTGCGAAACTATCCGGCCGCGGTCAGGCGTATTGAGGGCAACCTTATGGTAATTTCCAAGTATTGAATTTGTAAGGGAATTTATGGGTGAAATAAGAGTAAAAATTCCGTTTGGCCTACTAGCATCGTAAGAATAATCGAGACGCGTCGTTGCGTCGAGCTTGCTGCTTGGTTCGGCCCGAAGTTGCACCCGAACACCGCCACGGTTTGCGCTGTTCACTCCGGTGCTATTGGGGTATATGTTCGTCTGATAGGGGTCATGCCGAATGTAGTTGACTGAAATACTGCCTTGGAGCAGGTCTTTAACTATCGGGCCGCTGAGGTAGGCCTGATTTTGGACGGTCCCATAATTTCCAACAACGAGTTGCTCGTCAGCGGCGAAGCGGTCGCTGGGCTGGCGCGAAATGATGTTGATCGTTCCGGCGACAGCGTTGCGTCCATACAGCGTGCCCTGGGGCCCGCGAAGAACTTCGACGCGGCTGACATCAAGAAAATCGGTAAATTGCGCGTACGGTCTAGAAATATATACACCATCCACCTGCACTGCCGTGCTCGGATCCGAGCCATTATACACGTTGCTGGATCCGATGCCGCGTATGTAGATTTTTGCGTTGTCAGAACTTTGGCTGACCACCAGTCCGGGGGTGACCCTGGAAAGATCGCGCACGTCGTTGATGACGCCTCGCTCGAGCGCCGCCCCCGATACCGCGGACATCGCAAGCGGAGTTTTCTGAAGATCAGTTTCGCCGGTCTTGGTAGCCGTGACTACGATTTCCTGAAGCTGTGCGCCGTTTGTACTTGATGACGCACCTTGTGCGCCGCCAGCTTGCGCCGGGCCTGTACTGGATGGAGGCGTCTGAGCGTATGCGAGCGATCCGCTCGCGATTAAAAGTCCTATCCCACATTGAACTCGGCTGATCCTGCTCATCGTTTCCCCATGTGTGATCTTTTCCACCGTCTATGGGAGCGTCGGACCCATAAGGTGTGCCCAAAGTGGTTTTGCGCAGTACCATTATAGGCGATCGACCTTGGTTTGCAAGACGCTGCTGGGGAGGGGTTTTCGGTGTATCTCGGACGCCCCCGCCAGGCTTAGCCGCGACTTCCAGGCGGCGGCTCCGAGCCGGATATGGCTGGCCGTCGCCTACACCCTGGCGGCGAAGGGGTCTCTAGGTGGCCGCCGCCCGCGACATACACACCTGCAAGAACGTCGCCCGGTCGATGCGCGAGCTTGTGGTTGTAGGTTGCCAACGCCTGCGGCTACCGGCGTCGCCCTTGCGCGGCGCGGCGCGGCGCGGCGCGGCGATAGGCGAGGGCGCCGGTAGGGATGAAGAAGGTCGAGGATCGCTATTTGGCGTGGCGCGTGCGCTTCGGTCGTGATGCGCCGGAGTCGGACTTGGTGATCTCGAAGGCTTTTTCCAACTTATAGAGGAGCTGGAGCATCAGTGCTTTGTCTTCACCGAGGACGGTGTCGACCAGCTGTTCGTTTTCCATGGCGTATTCGGTCAATCGGGCGAGCTCCGCGTAGCCGGCGGCAGTAAGTTCCAAGGTGTAGCGCCGCCGGTCGCTCGTGAGTTGGCCGAGAGTAAGATAGCCACGGTCGCGCATCACGCGCATGGCCGGGGTCAAAGTGGATTTTTCCCGTCCGCTGGCCATGCTCAAGGCCGTTGGGGCGATGCCTGGATTCTTGCCGATGAGGTGAAGCAGGGACAGCCAGCCAGGGGCCATTGTGTTGTCCCCCGTTCGCACGGCGAATCTGCGGGCAGCGGCAGTCTGAGCCAAGCGAAGGTGGAAGGTGACCGAGTTTTCGAGAAAGCCAAAGTTTAAACCACCCACAAGCTGATCTTTGGCTTGCTCCTTTTGAGGTCGACTCCTGGCCTTCATATGCAACTCCGATGTTGGGGCGGGGATGGCCCGCCACGCATAGCCTCGGCGATGCCTGCTCGATCGCATCGGCCGCATGTTCGACGTGGATTCTTATGTGGGCCGACACCCAAAAGGCCACAAAGAGTCCAATAAGAACAATAGTCGTTGGCGGATGGGGTGGGATTCGAACCCACGGTACGCTTGCACGCACGGCGGTTTTCAAGACCGCTGCCTTCAACCGCTCGGCCACCCATCCTCGACGCGGCCTCTTAGCAGGCGCGCGGCGGCGGCGCGAGCACCGGCTCCAAAGTGGTGCACGCGGCTTAACCACGTCCTTTAAGCTCACTTTCAAACGCCTCGGTTACCTTGATGCTCGAAACGGCGCGAACCCCAACGGGGCGCGCCCGCGATCGGCGGCAAAAGGCCGGCGGCAAGTTGCGGGGTGAAGAGATGGTGGTGCGGGTGTCGACGGGCGCGTTCTTCCGCGGTTCGGACGTGCGTGGGCTTTTCGCGACCTTGACGGCGGGCGTGAGCCTGGCGGCCTGCGCCAGCACCACGCCGGAGATGGCGGCCCGGGGCGTGCGGCCCCACGTCGCCGCACCGGCCGTGGCCACGGCCGCGCCGCCGGCGGCCGCTGCGCCCCGCTACAAGCTGGGCGCGCCCTACCAGGCCGCCGGCCTGTGGTACGTGCCGGCCGAGGAGCCCGACTACGACGAAGTGGGCGTCGCCTCCTGGTACGGTGAGGAGTTCGACGGCAAGCCCACGGCCAACGGCGAGATCTTCGACAAGCATTCGGCTAGCGCCGCCCACACCACCCTGCCCATGCCCTCGATCGTCGAGGTGACCAACCTCGAGAACGGGCGCTCGATCCGGGTGCGGCTGAACGACCGCGGTCCATTCAAGGCCGGGCGCATCATCGACCTGTCCCGCGCCGGGGCCGAAGAGCTCGGCTATGCCGACAAGGGCACCGCCAAGGTGCGGGTCCGCTACGTCGGGCCGGCCAGGATGGACGGCAGCCTGGAGCCGCTCTACGTCGCGGCCGACACCCGCACCAACATCCGCCCGCCGCTGCGGCAGGGCGAAATCACCGAATCCCCGCTGCTGCCGCCCCAGGCGGCTCTGGTCCTCCCCGGGAAGGCGCCCCAGGCGCCGGCCTCGCCCTCGGCCTGGCGCGTCGCCGACGCGGGCGCGGCCGCCCAGGGGGCGGGGCAGGGGGGCTACGCCGTCCAGGCGGGCGCCTTCGCCGACCGCGCCCGCGCCGAGACCGTGGCCAACACCCTGTCAAGCGCCGGCGCCGCCGCCGTCCGCCCCGTCGCGGTGGCCAGCCGCCAGCTATACCGCGTGGTGGTGGGGCCGTGGCGCGACGAGGCCCAGGCCCGCGCCGCCCGCGAACAGGTCGCCCAGCTCGGCTTCGCCGACGCCCGCGTGGTCAAAGCGTTCTAGACGCCTCTCTCCAGCGGATTGGGTTGCGTCCGCCCGCGAACCGGACAATGTGGGTCCCGTGAGCCGCGGGCGTTTCATCACCTTCGAAGGCGGGGAGGGGGCGGGCAAGTCCACCCAGTCCCGCCGCCTGACCGAGCGCCTGCGGGCTCTGGGCCGCGAGGTCGTGCTCACCCGCGAACCCGGCGGCTCTCCCGGCGGCGAAGCCCTGCGCGCCCTCCTGCTCGAGGGCGCGGCGGACCGCTGGTCGGCCACCGCCGAGACCCTGATGATGTACGCCGCCCGCACCGACCACCTGGAGCGGACCATCCGTCCGGCCCTGGCCGGCGGCGCTTGGGTGGTGTGCGACCGCTTCGCCGACTCCACCCGCGCCTACCAGGGCGCCGGCGGCGGCGTCTCCAGCCTCCTGATCGACCAGCTCGAGCGGTCGGTGGTCGCCGGCGACCGCCCCGACCTGACCCTGGTGTTCGACCTGCCGGTGGAGACGGGTCTGGCCCGCGCCGCCGCCCGCGCCGGGGGCGAAGCCCGGTTCGAGGGCAAGGGCGAGGCCTTCCACAAGCGCCTGCGCGACGGCTTCCTGGCCATCTCCGCGCGCGAGCCCGACCGCTGCGTGGTGATCGACGCGGGCGCCGACATGGACGCGGTGGAGCGGGCGGTCTGGGCGGCGGTGGCGGCTCGACTCGACCTGCCCGGCTGAGCCCATGGCCGAGGACGTCCTCCACCCCAGGGACAGCTACCGCCTCGACGACATCGAGGCCCCCGCCGCCGCCCTGGCCGCGGCCGCGGCGCGGGGACGGCTGCACCACGCCTGGCTGCTGACCGGGCCGGAAGGCGTGGGCAAGGCGAGCTTCGCCTACCGCGCCGCGCGCTGGCTGCTGGGCGCGGCCGGCCACCCGGCCTACGGCCCCCTGGGGACCTCGCCCGAGGACCCGGTGGCCCGGCTGGTGGCTTCGCGCTCGCATCCGGACCTTCTGGTGCTGGAGCGCGAGGCCGACAAGAAGTCCATCTCCGTCGAGGAGGCCCGGCGCCTGCCGGAGTTCTTCGCCAACACCCCGGCGCTGGCGCCGTACCGGGTGGCGATCATAGATGCCGCCGACGACCTCAACGTCAATTCCGCCAACGCCGTGCTCAAGACCCTGGAGGAGCCGCCGTCGCGGGGCGTGCTGTTGCTGGTCTCCCACGCCCCGGGCCGGCTTTTGCCCACCATCCGCTCGCGCTGCCGGCGGCTGGGGTTCCAGGGCTGGGACGAGGCGCGCCTGACCGCCTTCATCGAGGCGCGCACGGGCCTGGCCGGTGAAGACGCCGCCAGGATCGCCGACATGGCCAAGGGCGCCCCCGGCCGCGCCCTGGCCCTGGCCGCCGGCGGGGCCCTGGCGGTGGACGCCGCCGCCCGGCGCCTGCTCGCCAGCCTGCCCCAGGCCGACGAGGCCCAGCTGGTGTCCCTGGCCGACGGCTTCCGCGGCGGGGAGGGGGCCGCGCGGTTCGCCCTCCTGCTCGAGCGCCTGGCCGAGCGGGTGCGCAGGGCGGCGACCGCCGCCGCCCTGGCGGGCGAGACGGGGGAGGGGGTGGAGGCCTGGGCCGGCGCCTGGGGAAGGCTGGACGCCCTGCCCGGCCAGGTCGAGGCGCTGAACCTCGACCGCGCGGACGCCTTCTGGTCGGCGCTGGAGGCGCTGCGCCGCGCTGCGAGGGCTCGGCCGTTTCCCGTTTGATTTAAGAGTGTTGCAGCCATATGTTGATCGACAGTCACGTGAACCTGCACGCGCACCAGTTCGACGAGGACCGCGACGCGGTGATCGCCCGCGCCCGCGCCGCCGGTGTCGGCCTGATGGTCGAGATCAGCGACCGGGTGTCGAGCTTCGAGGCGACCTACGCCATCGCCCGCGACCATGCCGACATCTGGTGCACGGTAGGCGCCCACCCGCACGAGGCCAAGGAGAACCCGGGCCTGACCACGGCCGAGCTGGTCGCGCTGGCCGGCCGCGACAGGGTGGTGGGGATCGGCGAGACCGGGCTCGACTATTTCTACGACCTCAGCCCGCGGGACGTTCAGCGCGCCGTGTTCCAGGTGCACATCGATGCGGCCCGGGCGACAGGCCTGCCGCTGGTGGTCCACACCCGCGACGCCGACGACGACATGACCGCCATGCTTGAAGCCGCTTATGAAACAGGACCGTTCAAGCTGCTTCTGCATTGCTACACCAGCGGACCGGAGCTGGCCCGACGGGCTGCGGCTATGGGCGCCTTCTTCTCGGTCTCCGGCATCGCCACGTTCAAGGCTGCCGAAACGGTGAGGGCGGTGATCGCCGACATGCCCGCCGACCGGATCATCGTCGAGACCGACTGCCCCTACCTGGCGCCGGTCCCGATGCGCGGCCGGCGCAACGAGCCGTCGTACCTGCCCCACGTGCTGGACAAGCTGGCTGAAATCCGCGGCTGGGGCCGGGAGGAGGCCGAGGCGCGCACCGAGGCCGCCTTCTTCGCCCTGTTCGACCGCATCCCCCAGCCGTCATGAACGGGGGCCTGGAGTTCACCATCCTGGGCTGCGGCTCCTCCGGCGGGGTGCCGCGAGCGGACGGTGATTGGGGCGACTGCGACCCGGCCGAGTCGAGGAACCGGCGCTCGCGCTGTTCGCTGCTGGTGCGCCGGCCCGGCGTTTCGGCCGACGAGGCGACCACGGTGCTGGTCGACACCGCGCCGGACCTGCGGCTGCAGGCGGTGGCGGCAGGGGTAAAGCGGGTCGACGCCGTGCTCTACACCCACGACCACGCCGACCAGGTCGGCGGCATCGACGACCTGCGCGCCTTCTACCTGCGCAACCGGGTGCGCACGCCTTGCTACATGGATGCCTTCACTCAGGCGCAGATGCTGCAGCGCTACGGCTATGCCTTCGAAACCAGGGGCGGCTATCCGGCCATCTGCGACCCGCTGCCGCTGCCCCCGCACGGAGTCGGCTGGAGCATCGAGGGGCCGTCCGGCCCGGTCCCGGTGCTGGGCTTCGACCAGGACCACGGCGAAATCCGCTCGGTGGGGTTCCGTTTCGGGCCCGTGGCCTATTCGTCGGACGTGGTGGGCCTGCCGGAGGCGTCTTACGCGGCCCTGGCCGGCGTCGAGGTTTGGATCGTCGACGCGCTGCGCGACCGGCCGCATCCGACCCACGCCCATGTCGAGATGACCCTGGGTTGGATCGAGCGGGTCAGGCCGGCCCGCGCCATCCTGACCAACCTGCATGTGGACCTGGACTACAACGCGCTGAAAGCACGGCTGCCGGCCGGCGTCGAACCGGCATACGACGGTATGCGGTTCAGCGTGGAAATATGAGCAAGGTCAGCCGACTGTGGAAAGAACCTCGTCGATACGCCTGTTCCCGGAACGTCCGCCCATGATTTCCGATAATATATCTTAGGCGCAAAACGGCATCTGGGTTCGCCCGCTCGACCGGATCAAGCGCGTCCACCAGCCCCGCCACCGCCGCGATTGCCTGGGCGAGCTGGTCCAGGTCGACGGCTGCGAGCATTGGTGGCTCGAGGATCGCGGCCCGCAATGCACCCTGCTGGTATTTGTGGACGACGCCACCAGCCGCCTCATGCACCTCAGCTTCCTCGCCAGCGAGAGCGCCTTCGCCTATTTCCAGGCCGCGCGGGTCTATCTGGAGGATCACGGCAAGCCCATCGCGCTCTACAGCGACAAGCATTCGGTCTTCCGCACCAACAAGCCAGAGCAGGCTGAAGGCGGCATGACCCGGTTCGGCCGCGCCCTGCACGAGCTCAACATCGACATCCTGTGCGCCAACGGCCCCAGGCCAAGGGCCGGGTCGAGCGGGCCCACAAGACTCTGCAGGACCGCCTGGTGAAGGAGCTGCGCCTGGCCGGCGCAAACGACATCGAGGCCGGCAACGCCCTGCTCCCAGCCTTCATGGCCGATTACAACCGTCGTTTCGCCAAGCCGGCCCGGATCGACAAGGATCTGCATCGGCCGCTCGCACCGCTGGAGGATCTGGACAGCAGCTTCGCCTGGCGCGTCGAGCGAACGGTCACCAACTCGCTGACGGTGCAGTACGACCGGGTGATGTTTATCCTCGAACCGAACGACATCACGCGCGCCCTGCCGAGGAAGAAGGTCACCGTCTACGACTTCCCCGACGGCCGGATCGAGGTCCGCCATCAGGGTCTGGCCCTGCCCTACCGCACCTTCGACCGGATTACGCGGGTCGATCAGGGCGCCATCGTCGAGAACAAGCGGCTCAGCGAGGCTCTGGAAATGTGCCGCGCGATGCAGGCCGAGCTGCCGCCAAAGCTGAGAAGCCAGAAGGCACCGGCGCGAACGGCGCAGGCGGACCACTTGTTCAATGTTTGACGCCGGACAGCTCTGACGTAGGCTCAGCTTGAAGGAGATTTCCCGTGGCGCTTTGGAACTTGTTCAAGAAGAAGCGCGAGGAGCGCCTAAACCCTGAGAGCCGCTGGGTGCTTTCTCTTCGGGATGGCGCAGTTGAGTTGACTGCTCCGGAGGGCGAATCCCAGCGCGTCCAGCTCAGCGAACTGACCGGGGTCGCGGTAGAAACCAACGACACTGGGCCTTGGGGAGCCGACGTTTGGTGGCTCCTATTCGGCAAAGACGACAAGGTGGCCGTCGCGTTTCCGCAAGGCTCGACAGGCGAAAAGGACGTCGTGGACGCCTTGATGGCGCTTCCCGGATGCGACCACCAAGCCATGATCAATGCGATGACCTGCCCCTCCAACCAAGTGTTCCCAATCTGGCGGGCTCCGGGCCTGTAACCTAAGCTTCTCGTAGCGCCCGCAGGGAGCGCCCTAAGTTCTCCCGCGCCTTGGCCTCGAACCGCTCGTAGCCCCACTCAGACATGTAGAGGCGGTCCCGGCTTAGAAAGCGCTCGAGTATTGCGGCTCGACCCTGCCTGAACGCGTTCTCTGGGACGTGCCGGTATTCGTGGCGAACCCCCGCCTCATAGGCGTCAAACACCTCGTCGTTGCTGCCCAAAACCGAGAGATCCATGTCGAGGAAGATGCGACAGTCCTCGGCCTCGTCCGCCGATGAATTTTCTGGGACTAGATGGCGCTCTGTCGCCTCGATCAGTTGTATCGCTCGCCCAACCGTGGGGTCCGGGACCACACCGCAGATCATTTCCTTCGCGAGGGCTGCACTTCTCTTTTCGTTGTCACTCCTCGTAGGCTCGTAGATCGCGTCGTGCAGGACGATTGCGCACTCGACCGCAAGCGGATCGTTCAATTGATCTTGGACATCGACAAGGAAACGGAGCAGCGCCTGGGGATGGCTCCAGCTGTGATAACCCCGCTCGGCACCGCTATGTAGCTGCCTAACCTTCTCCATGAGATCTGCTGGCAGCACGGTCGTTTCCCCATCGGTGATCGCGATCTGGCCAACTTCGCCTACCTAGCCATGCGGAGCAATTCGCGTCGGGCCTACGTGCCTCGCACGCCTGGCGGCGCACTCGGAAAACAAGGACGAAGCTTCACGGTCAGTGCGCCGGTGCGGCGTTCGGGCTCTGCGCGATGGCAGGGCTCCGCGCCCGCCCGCCGCCCCGACACCAACCGTTTGTGCCATCTCTAACGGTGACAGAAAGTGTCTTCTCTACCCGGCGTAGACAAGACATGGCTCTTGGGATGGCGAAAGCCGCCTCTCCCGACCCTTGCAGGCCGAGAGAGGCGTTGCGGGTCAGGCCGTTCTCGCCCGGCTGATCCGACCTTCGAGCTGCCAGCGGCAGATCACGGCGATCCAGGCGGCGAACAGACCGATCCCCAGGCACAGCAGCGCCTCGGCGATCCCCGGCGCCACCACGGTCAGCGTCGGCGCCGGCCGGATGTTGGAGATGCCCAGGAAACCGTTCAGGAGCCCGTAGACCGCCCCGTACAGCCCGAGCAGCGGCCCGGCGGCCGCCAGGCCCTGCAGGAAGGCGGTTTGGACCGCCTCGCCTCGCCTGAGCCGAACCAGTTGCTGGGCCCAGATCGCCACGGCGGCGACGGAGGCGAGCAGCAGTCCCCCCATCACCAGCTTGACCATGGGCGCCGCATCCCCGAAAGCCTTGACCGGCGTCAGCCGCAGCTCCGGCGCCACCAAGCTGTAGTGGACCGCCTCTTGGGCCAGGGCCGGCCCTGCGCCGGCCAGGACGAGGATCGACACGGACGCGGCGCCGAACCTGATGTGGGACATTGGGCCCTCCTCCATCTACGTTTGTAAACCGGCCGTACGGTTACATCTGTAGTTTTATCTGTCAACACGCCGCTTCCCCGCGCCGCCGTCGCCGGGCAAGCTGGCGCCCTCGAATCCCTCCAGCCGGGCCCTGCCGTGACCGAGCCGATCCAGCGCCTCCTCGACATCATGGCGCGGCTGCGCGATCCCGACGGCGGCTGCCCGTGGGACCAGGTCCAGACCTTCGCCACCATCGCCCCCTACACCGTCGAGGAAGCCTATGAGGTCGCCGACGCCATCGAGCGCGGCGATCTGGCCGACCTGAAGGACGAACTGGGCGATTTGCTGCTGCAGGTGGTGTTCCACGCCCGCATCGCAGAGGAGCGCGGCGACTTCGCCTTCCGCGACGTGGTCGAGGCCATATGCGACAAGATGATTCGCCGGCATCCTCATGTCTTTGCGGGGGAAAGATACGATTCCATCGCCGCCCAGACCGAGAGCTGGGAGACGATCAAGGCCGCCGAGCGCGCGGAAAAGGCCAGAGGCGGCGGGGTGCTGGCCGACGTGCCGCCGGGGCTCCCCGCGCTCGCCCGGGCGGTCAAGCTCACCAAGCGCGCCGGTCGGGTCGGCTTCGACTGGCCCGACGCCGCGGCCGTGCTGGACAAGATGCGCGAGGAGATCGCCGAGCTGGAGGTGGAGATCGCCGCCGGCGACCGGGACAAGGCCCGCGAGGAGCTGGGCGACCTCTTGTTCGTCTGCGCCAACCTCGCGCGCAAGCTGGACCTCGACCCGGAGGACGCCTTGCGCGCGGCCAACGCCAAGTTCGCGCGGCGCTTCCGCTTCATCGAGCGCGCCCTGGAAGGCGATGGGCGCGGGCCGGCGG
This sequence comes from Caulobacteraceae bacterium, assembly GCA_035493215.1. Lineage (GTDB taxonomy): Bacteria > Pseudomonadota > Alphaproteobacteria > Caulobacterales > Caulobacteraceae > NCED01. The sequence continues at coordinate 43,457 of DATJIO010000001.1, read as the reverse complement.
ACTCGACCCTGGAAGAGATGGAAGGCCTGTGGATCGAGGCGAAGCGGGTGGAGAAGGGTTAGCGCCCTCCCCCTTTTCGTCATCTTCGGGCGTAGCGAAGCGGAGACCCGAGGAGCCAGCCGCGCCACGGTGTAGCGTTGAGGGCCGGATCTGCTGGGTTCTCGGGTCTACGGCGCTTCGAGCCTCCGTCCGAGAATGACGGTTCCTACTACTCCGCCGCCGCCTTCAGCCGGGCTTGCGGGAACTGGCGCTCGAACCGGCCCATCGCCTGCTCGTCCAGGCGGACCGACAGCCGCACCGACCCGTCGTCGACGTCGGCGCGGTCGACCACGCGGGCGTTCTGATAGAGCCAGGCCAGGGCCCGGCCGTCGCTGGGCGACAGCAACACGTCGATGGCCGGGGCGGTGTCGACCAGTTCGGCCAGGCGGGCCAGCAGGGCCTCGCACCCCTCCCCCGTCACGGCCGAAACCGGGAAACACTCCGGCCCCCCGGTCTCCGACGAGCGGCGGGCGCGGGTGGCCAGGATGGCCTGGTCCTCGGGCGCCACTTGGTCGATCTTGTTCCAAACCTCGATCAGGCGCTTGCCAGTTTCGTCTTCGAATCCAAGCTGTTTCAGCACCGTCTTCACGTCCCTGGCCTGCTCGTCCGAGGACTCCGATGCGATGTCGCGCACGTGCAGGACCACGTCGGCTTCCTGCACCTCTTCCAGGGTGGCGCGGAACGAAGCGACGAGTTCGTGCGGCAGGTCGGAGATGAAGCCGACGGTGTCGGACAGGATCGCGGGCCGGCCGTCGGGCAAGTGCAGTTGGCGCAGGGTGGTGTCCAGGGTGGCGAACAACATGTCCTTGACCAGGACGTCGCCCCCGGTGAGCCGGTTGAACAGGGTCGACTTGCCGGCGTTGGTGTAGCCGACCAGGGCCAGCATCGGGAACGGGGTCTTCTTGCGCTGGGCGCGGTGGAGGGTGCGGGTGCGCCGAACCTCCTCCAGCTCCTTCTTCAGCTTGACGATCTTGTCGTCGATGATGCGCCGGTCGAGCTCGATCTGGGTTTCGCCGGGGCCGCCGGTCTTGCTCATGCCGCCGCGCTGGCGCTCCAGGTGGGTCCAGGTCCGCACCAGGCGCGAGCGCTCGTATGAAAGCCGGGCGACCTCGACCTGCAGCTTGCCTTCGGCGGTGCGGGCGCGGCGGGCGAAGATCTCCAGAATCAGGCCGGTGCGGTCCACCACCTTGGCGTTCCAGGCCTTCTCCAGGTTGCGCTGCTGGATCGGCGACAGGGCGTCGTCGACCACCACCACCTCGGCGTCGAGCTCCTCGGCGCGCAGGCGGATATCCTCCACCTTGCCCTTGCCGAACAGGGTGGCCGGGTGGGGCGCGCGCAGGTTGGCGATGTCGGCGCCGCGGATCTCCAGGTCCAGGGCCTCGGCCAGGCCGACGGCCTCGGCCAGGCGACCGGCCGCGTCGCGCCGCACCCCATGGTCGGCGCGTTGGGGGTGGACCACCAGCGCGTGCACGATCGGCGCGCGCTGGTCTATCCCGTCCGCGGGTCCCCCCGGGACGGGCTCAGCCCATGGCTTGTCGGACGGGTTCACTCTTCGATGTCGGCGTCCGGGCCGGGTTCATACAGCTGAACCGGTTGCGCCGGCATGATGGTGGAGATGGCGTGCTTGTAGACCAGCTGCGACTGGCCGTCGCGGCGCAGCAGCACGCAGAAATTGTCGAACCAGGTGACCACGCCCTGCAGCTTGACGCCGTTGACCAGGAAAATGGTGAGCGGCGTCTTCGAGCGCCGCACGCTGTTGAGGAAGGTATCCTGCAGATTCTGCTTCTTATCGTTAGACATAGGCCGTCCTTCGTAGCCGATCGGAGGGCAAGACCCCTCCACACACAAGGCCATGGTACGCCGCGATGTTGCGCCGCGGCAATCGCCAACCCCGTTAACGGGAGCGGTTTCTGGCCTGCTGCAGATATAGGGAGCGAAGGCGGCCGGCGACAGGACCCGGACGTCCGGAACCGACGGGTTTGCCGTCTATTGTCACGACCGGGGTGACGAAGGCCGTGGCCGCGGTGAGGAAAGCCTCCGAGGCGCCGAGCGCCTCCGCCACGGTGAAGGGCCGCTCCAGGACCGGGAGCTGCAGCTCGGCGGCCAGGGTCACCAGGGTCTTGCGGGTGACGCCGCGAAGGATGTTCGCCCCGGTGTCACGGGTGCGCAGGCGCCCCTCCCCGTCGACGATCCAAGCGTTGGTCGAGGAGCCCTCGGTGACGTAGCCGTCCCGGTCGACCAGCCAGGCCTCGTAGGCGCCGGCCTCGCGGGCGGCCTGCTTGGCCAGGGCGTTGGGCAGGAGTCCCACCGTCTTGATGTCGCAGCGCCCCCAGCGGATGTCCGGCTGAGTGACGACGGCCACGCCCCTGGCGGCCTTGGCCTCCTCGGCGGCCAGATCCACGCTCTTGGCGGTGACCACCACGGTCAACGGCGTCCCCGGCCGGGGAAAGGCGTGGTCGCGGCGGGCGACGCCGCGGGTGACCTGGAGGTAGACGATGCCGTCGACCACGCGGTTGCGGCGCACGGTCTCGCGCAGCACCGTCAGCAGGGCCGCCTGGCTCATGGGCATGGCCATCTTCAGTTCCGACAGGCTGCGCTCCAGCCGCTCGGCGTGGCCGTCCCAGTCGGTCAGCCGCCCGCCCAGCACGCCCCAGACCTCATAGACCCCGTCGGCGAACTGGAACCCCCGGTCCTCGATCGAGACCCCGGCCTCGGCGTAGCGGACAAAGCGGCCGTTGACATAGGCGATGCGCGACAATGGGCTCTCCAAAAGATTCCCTCCTCCCCTTGCGGGAGAAGGGAAACTACTCCTCCTCGACCTCGTCGCCGGCCCTCAGCGGGGCGACGCCTAGGGATTTCAGCTTCCTGTGCAGGGCCGAGCGCTCCATGCCGATGAAGGTGGCGGTGCGCGAGATGTTGCCGCCGAAGCGCAGGATCTGGGCGGCGAGGTACTCGCGCTCGAACACCTCGCGGGCGTCGCGGAGCGGCAGCGCGATGATCCGCTCGGCCCCCATCGCCCCGGCTGCGCCGGCCCCGGCCACCTCGGAGGGCAGCATCTCGGCGGTGATTACTTCGGACGGGTCCCCCGAGGCCAGGATCAGCAGCCGCTCGACGTTGTTGCGCAGTTGGCGGACGTTGCCGGGCCAATCATGCACCTGCAGGGTCGCCACCGCGTCCTCGCCCAGGACCCGCCGCGGCAGGCCGGTGGCCTCGCTGATCCGCTCGATGAAATAGGTCACCAGCTCGCAGATGTCGTCGCGCCGTTCGGTCAGGCCCGGCACCCGCACCGGCACCACGTTGAGGCGGTGGAACAGGTCCTCGCGGAACCGGCCCGCGGCGATCTCCTCGCGCAGGTCCTTGGACGAGGACGAGATCACCCGCACGTCGACCTGCACGTCCTGGTCGCCGCCCACCCGCCGGAAGCGCTGTTCGACCAGCACCCGCAGGATGCGGTTCTGGGTCTCGCGGGGCATGTCGCCCACCTCGTCGAGGTATAGGGTGCCGCCGTGGGCGCGCTCGAACACGCCGATCTTCTTGGGGCGCCCCTCCTCCCCTTCCTCGCCGAACAGCTCCAGGTCCATGCGCTCGGGCGTCATGCCGGCGGCGCTGATGGCGATGAACTCGCCACGGGACCGGGCGCTGGCCTCGTGGATCAGCCGGGCCGCGAGCTCCTTGCCCGAACCGGGAGGCCCGGCGATCAGCACCCGGCTGTTGGTCGGCGCGATCTTGGCGATCAGGGCCCGCAACGCCTGGGCCGCCACCGACTTGCCGATCAGCCCGTCCGGGGTGATGGCCTGGGCCCGCAGCCGGCGGTTCTCGCGGCGAAGGGTGGCGGCCTCCAGGGCGCGCTCGACCAGCAGCAGCAGCCGGTCGGACTTGAACGGCTTCTCCAGGAAGTCGTAGGCGCCGCGCTTGATGGCCGAAACGGCGGTCTCGATGTTGCCGTGGCCGGAGATCATCACCACCGGCATCTCCGGGTCCATGGTCTTGACCAGGTCGAGCAGCTCCAGCCCGTCCAGGCCCCCGCCCTGCATCCAGATGTCCTGGATCAGCAGCGACGGCCGACGCGCGCGGATGGCGGCCAGGGCGGCGTCGGAATCGGGCGCGGTGCGGACCGAATAGCCCTCGTCCTCGAGGATGCCGGCCACGAGGTCGCGGATGTCGGCCTCGTCGTCGACGACGAGGATGTCTGCGGCCATGGGTTTCACGCGGCGGCTCCGGAAACGGAATGGGGATCGGACTGCAGGGCGGCGCCCCCGCGCGGGAAGCGCATGACGGCCAGGGCCCCGGGCAGGTTGGCCGCGTCGGTGAGGATCAGCTCGCCGCCGTGCTCTTCGAGGATTCGCTTGACGATGGCCAAGCCCAGGCCGGTGCCCTTCTCGCGGGTGGTGACATAGGGCTCGGTGAGCCGGTCGCGGTCCTTGGCCGGCAGGCCTACGCCATTGTCCTCGACCTCGATGACCAATTCGCCGTCCTCGCGCTTGAGGCGGGCGAGGATGCGCCCCCGCACGCCGGGGTCGGCGGCGCAGCGGGCGGCGACCGCCTCGCCGGCGTTCTTCAGCACGTTGAGCAGGGCCTGGCCGACCATGCGCCCATCGCACAGCAGGGGCGCGGCCCCCTTCCCCTCGTCCAGCTCGACCGCCACGTCCGGATAGGCCACCCGCTGGGCGAACACCGCTTGGCGGAGCAGTTCGGCGGCGTCCTCCTGCGCGAACTTGGGCGCCGGCATACGGGCGAAAGCGGAGAACTCATCGACCATCCGGCCGATGTCGCCGACCTGGCGCACGATGGTGTCGGTGCAACGGTCTAAGGTCTCGAGGTCGGAGGTGATCTCGCCGCGGTACTTGCGCCGCAGCCGCTCGGCCGAGAGCTGGATCGGGGTGAGCGGGTTCTTGATCTCGTGGGCGATCCGGCGCGCCACGTCGCGCCAGGCGGCGTTGCGCTGGGCCGCCACCAGGCGGGTGATGTCGTCGAAGGTCAGGACCAGGCCGCCGTCGTCGCGGCGCGAGGCCCGCACCCGCAGACGCCGCTGTTCGCCCCGGCGCGAGAGGTCGACCTCGGCCTCGGCGTCGTGGCCGTGGGCGGCGGCCTGGGCGGCGACGGCCTCCAGTTCCGGCGCCAGTTCGGCCAGGGGCTGGCCGGCGACCGGCTCGGCGCCCAGGCCGAGCAGGGCCAGGGCCCGGGCGTTGACCGCCGAGATTCGCCCCGACGGGTCGAGCCCGATCACCCCGGCGCTGACGCCCGACAGCACCGCCTCGATGAAGCGGCGGCGGGATTCGGCGTCGAGGCTGGCGGCGCGCAAGGCGGTCTGCTGCGATTGAAGATCGCTTGTCATCCTGTTGAAAGCACGGGACAGGACGGCGATCTCCTCGACGTCTTCATCGGTCCGCACCCGTGCGGTCATGTCGCCCGAGGCCACCTGGTCGGCCGCCTTGACCAGGCGGGCCACGGGTCCGGCGATCTGGGTCGCGGCCGAGGCGCCGACCCATACCGCGCCGACCAGGACCAGGAGGGCGGTGGAGACATAGGCGAGGACGAAGATGGCCTGAATCCGCACCCGGCTGGCGTCGGCCTCGCGGTAGGCGACCACGGCCTGCTCGGAGCGCCGAAGCTGGCTCATGATCCCCTGGCCGATCGGGCGGACGACGTAGAGGTAGGCGTCCGGATAGGCCGCGAGCCTGTAGACCGCGCGGCCCATGTCGCCCTGTTCGTCGAAGCTCACCGGCACCTCGCGGGCCGCGGTGCCCAGGGTCTGGGGCGCCGGGGCGCGGTAGGCCGGTGCGCCCGTCTGTTCGGCCCGGGCCAGGACCCGGCCCTCGCTGTCGATGACGTAGACGGCCAGGAAGTCGCGATAGACCGCCTGCTCGGCCAGGAAGTTCGAGTAGCGGATGCGGCTCGACCGGAAGGCCGGTTCGTACCGGTTCAGGTCGTCGGCCATCGGCACGATGCGGCTGTGGATGTAGGTGGTCTGCTCGTCGACGTAGGACTTGGCCACGGTGGCGGCGTTCTCGACCACGGTGCGGACCCGCTGGCTGAACCACTCCTCCACTCCGCGGGTGACAAGGACCCCGAAGAACAGGGCGATGACCACGGCCGGGGCGACGGCGGCCACGGCGAAAAGGCCGACGAAGCGCCGGTGCAGGCGCGCGCCGGCGTCGCCCGACCGGGGGCCGAACAGCCTCAGGATGCGCCAGCCGACCGAAGCGGCGAGCCCCAGGATCAGCAGCAGGTTGAGGGTCAGGACCACCAGCAGGGTCTGACTGGCGGCGCCCAGGGAGCGGACCCCTGGGGCGGTGGTGGTCAGGCCGATGGAAAGGGCGGTGACGCCCGCGGCCACCACCAGCCCCCCGACCGAGGCGTAATAGCCCGGGCCGCGCCGGCGCGGGCCCAGGGGGGCTGCGCCGGATTCGGGGGCGGTCTCGTCGCGGTAAGCCGACGCTTCGCTCATCGGCGCCAGGGTAAGGGGGGCTGAGCCCTAGGCGCAACAGCCTTGTCGCTTTTTTGCACTCACCTCCGCGTCATCTCGGACGTGACAGCCAGGCGGCCCTACCCCCTGACCTTGATCCCCAGGTCGGTGATCTTCTTCCGCAGGGTGTTGCGGTTGAGGCCGAGGATTTCGGCGGCGCGGACCTGGTTTCCGCGGGTGGCGGCCAGGGTCATGGTGATCAGGGGGCGCTCCACCTGTTCCAGCACCCGGTCGTAGAGGCCCGGCCTCGGCAGGCCGTCGGGACCGCCGATGAACTCGCCCGACAGGCCGCGCTCGATCAAGGTCTCGAAGGTCGGCGCCCCTTCCGACGCGGTGGGGGCGGTGGTGTGCTCCTGGATCTCACGGTCGATGATTCGGGCGGTGATCGGGTCCTCCGTGTAGAGGGCCGCCACCCGACGCATCAGGTTCTCCAGCTCGCGCACGTTGCCGGGCCAGGTATGGCGCTTCAGCCGCTCGATCGCCTGGGCGTCGATGGTCTTCGCAGGAAGACCTTCGCGGTGGGCCCGCAGGAGGAAGGCGCGGGCGAGGTCGGCGATGTCGTCCAGCCGCTCACGCAGGGGCGGCAGGCGCAGTGGCGCCACGTTGATGCGGAAGAACAGGTCCTCGCGGAACAGGCCCTGGCGAATCAGGGCGCCCAGGTCGCGATTGGTGGCCGCGATCAACCGGGCGTCGGCCCGGCGGCCCGTGCGCGGGTTGACCGCCCGCTCCGAGCCGTCGATCACCCGCAGGAGCCGGGTCTGGGCGTCCAGGGGCAGGTCGCCGATCTCGTCCAGGAACAGCGTGCCGCCGTCGGCCTCCACCAGCTTGCCGGTGGAGTCGGGCCCGGTCCCGAACAGCTCGGACTCGACCCGCTCGCGGGGGGTGGCGGCGAGGTGGATGACCACGAACTTCCCGTCGCGCCGACGCCCCAGGTCGTGCATGGCGCGGGCGGCCAGCTCCTTGCCGGTGCCGGATTCGCCCAGGATCAACACGGTCAGCTCCGCGCCGACTAGGCGGGCCAGGGTGCGGTAGACCTCCTGCATCGGGGCCGAGCGCCCAATCAGCGGCAGGCGCTCGTCGCGGGCGGCCAGGGCCTGGGTCTTGGCCGGCTCGGGCGCGGCCGGCTTGGCGAGGGCGCGGCGGGCGGCGGCGACCATGTCGTCCAGGTCGAACGGCTTGGGCATGTATTCGAAGGCGCCGGTCTCGGCCGCATTGACCGCAGTCAGCAGCGTGTTCTGGGCGCTCATGACGATGATCGGCAGCTTGGGGCGTTGTTTGCGCATCCGCGGCAGGACGTCGAAGACGTTCTCGTCCGCCATGATGACGTCGGTGACGACGAGATCGCCCTCCCCTTCCTGCACCCACTTCAGCAGGGTGGCGGCCGCGCCGGTGGCGCGCACCTGGAACCCCGCCCGGGTGAAGGCCTGGCTCAGCACCAGACGGATGGAGGCGTCGTCGTCGGCGATCAGGACCTTGTGGGGCGTGTTCATTTTTTTTGCCTTAGGTCGCGGGTTCTTGGGTCGTGTGGTCGGGGGTCTCGGGGGGCTGCACCGGCAGACGCACCCGGAAGACGGTGCGCCCCGGCTCGGAGTCGAAATCGATCATCCCGTCGTGGTCGGCCACCAGCTTGGCCACCAGGGTGAGCCCCAGGCCCGAGCCCTGGGGCTTGGTGGTGACGAAGGGGTCGAACAGGTACTCGCGCAGGTCCAGGGGAACGCCGGGGCCGTTGTCCTGGACCTTCACCTCCAGGGGCGCCCCGCGGGGGTCGCGGCCGCCGGGCGAGCGCAGGCGGACCCCGTGCCGATAGGCGGTCGAGATGGTGATCTCGCCGCGGTCGTCGCCGCGGCTGTGGGCGGCCTCGGCGGCGTTCTTGGCCAGGTTGAGGAAGATCTGGATCAACTGGTCCTCATCGCCCCAGACAGGCGGCAGCGAGGGGTCGTAGCTCTCCTTCAGGGTCATGCCGGCGCCGACGCCGCTGGCGATCAGGGCGCGCACCCGATCCAGCACGGCGTGGATGTTGACCGGGCGGTGCTCGATCTGGCGGTCGTCGGAAAAGGCCTCGACGCGGTCGACCAGGCGCTTGATCCGGTCGGTCTCGTCGACGATCAACTGGGCCAGGGCGGCGTCGTCCGGCGGGGCCCCGGTCTTCAGCAACTGGGCCGCGCCGCGGATGCCCGCCAGGGGGTTCTTGATCTCGTGGGCCAGGGTGCGCCCCATGCCGGCCACCGAACGCAGGTCGGTGGAACGGTCGAAGCCGGTGGGCGGGGCCCTCACCGTCAGGCTGAGCAGGATCGGCCCCTGCGGCAGCGGCGTGGCGGTGGCCTCGACCTCGATGACGGGGTGGCCCGGCAGGCTGATCTCCAGCCGGCGCTCGCGCACGGGGGTGTCGGCGGTGCGGGCGCGGTCGAGCAGGACCGCCAACGGCGTGTCGGCGGCGCCCTGGACCAGACGCTTCCTCGCCAGCAAGGCCAGGCCGTGCCCGAACAGGGCCTCGGCCGCCTCGTTCGCAGTCAGGAGGTCGCCGCTCACGGAGAACATCAGGGCCGGCGACGGGCTCTGTTCGAACGCCGCCGCCCGCAAGGCCTGGGCCTCCACATCGGACAAGCTGATCGTCTCGGGCACTACATCCCCTCTCGACGGAGGCCCAGGCGCGAGGTGGCCGCCTAAATTATGAGCATCTTCGTCGCTATCTTTTTAGGCATATGTCGCACCGTTCGTCTATGGACAAATGCACGCCCCCCGGTCGAAAGACGTTCCATGAAGTTCTCGGCCGTGATCGTCGCCGCAGGCAAAGGCGCCCGCGCCGGAGCAGGGACGCCCAAGCAATGGAGGTCGCTGGCCGGACGGCCGGTGGCGCGCTGGTCGCTGGAGGCCTTGCTGGCGGCCGGCGCCCGGGGCGTGGTGGTGGTGGTCTCCCCCGGCGACGAGGCGCGAGCGCGCGCCGCCTTCGCCGGCCTGGAGGGGTGGACCCTGGCGACCGGCGGCGCGGAGCGGGCGGACTCGGTGCGGGCGGGCCTGGCGGCGCTGGACGGCGGGACCGAGGCGGTGCTGATCCACGATGCGGCGCGGCCCTTCGTCCAGTCCGGCCACGTCGAGGCCCTGCTGGCCGCCCTGGCGGACGCCCCCGGCGCGGTTCCGGCCCTGGCGGTCAGCGACACGCTCAAGCGCGACGGGGTCGACGGCCTGTCCACCACCCCGCGCGAGGGCCTGTTCCGCGCCCAGACGCCCCAGGCCTTCCGCCTCGCCGCCCTGCTCGAGGCCTACGCCGCCTGGCCCGCGGACGAGACGCCCACCGACGACGCCGCGGTGCTGGAGCGCGCCGGCGGGCGGGTGGCGCGCACCCCCGGCGACCCGATGCTGATGAAACTCACCTATGCGGAGGATTTCGCCATGGCCGAACGGCTGGCGGTCAGCGCGGCGCGGATCACCCGCACCGGCTTCGGCTACGACGCCCACCGCTTCGGGCCCGGCCAGTCGGTATGGCTGTGCGGGGTGGAGATCGCCCACGACAAGACCCTGGTCGGCCACTCCGACGCCGACGCCGGGCTGCACGCCCTGACCGACGCCCTGCTGGGCGCGGTCGGCGAAGGCGACATCGGCGACCACTTCCCCCCGTCGGACCCGCAGTGGCGCGGCGTCTCGTCGGACCGCTTCCTGCGCCACGCCCTGGACCTGGTGCGGGCCAAGGGGGGACAGGTGGTCAATGTCGACGTGACGCTGATCTGCGAGCGGCCGCGGATCAAGCCGCACCGGGAGGTCATGCGCGCCCGGCTGGCCGAGATCCTGCAGCTTCCCCTGGACCGGGTGAGCGTCAAGGCGACCACGACCGAGGGGATGGGTTTCACCGGCCGCGAGGAAGGGCTGGCCGCCCAGGCGGTGGCGACGGTGGAGACGGCGGGGTGACCAGTTTCGGAAACGAAAAAGGGAGGGCTCGCGCCCTCCCCTGACCCTCGGCTCCGCACCGCCCTCAGCGGGAGGCGAGGGTGATTTCCGGCTCGAACACGACTTGGAGGCCGCGGCGCACGGGTACGACCGGCGCGGCCGGCGCGGCGGCGGGGACCTCGGCGACGGCGAGCACCGCATCTGCGGGCTGGATGGCGGGCGCCTTGTCGGCGGCCCAGGCGGTCTGCTCGTGGACCTCGCGGGCCACCCACCCGGCTCCGGCTTGCGCCACCGCCGCTATGCCGGAGACCGGGGGCGCCGCTTCTGTAGAGGCGACGGCTGAATTGTGCCCAAGACTGTAGATGTAGCCGGCAGCGCAGAGGAACATGATCAGTCTAAGCATCTGGTCCGCCGGGGTTGGTCACATCCGATGCCCCAATAGTTTCACAAGCCGATCGGAATGGAGTGTATAGGCACGGTTAATCCGGCCCGTGTGACGAGTTGTCCAAAAGCCCTCGCGCTCCGGAACCACAAGCTTTTGATATCGATGGAGTCTTTTCCACCGGGGAGCGCGGCGCCCGTTATGGTTGCAAACCCGTTCATCCTGAATAATCGCCCCGGAAGGCCGGTCCAGCTTAACGGGTGAAACGGCGGACGGCCCTCATTCGCCCCGGAAGCGGGCGATCATCGCCCCCCAGACGTTGGTGTAGTCGTCGGTCCAGGGGCGGGCGGCGTGCTTGGGCGGGCCCCAGTCGGGCAAGCCGCGGTAGCGGTCCAGCGCGTGCGCGTCGGGGGCGACCAGCAGGACGATGCCGCCGGACTCCACATAGGGCGAGGTCCCCTCCTCCACCCAGTGCTCGCCTTCCAGGGCGTGGGCGCCGGCGGCCCGGGCCGCGGCCGAAGCCGGACCGACCAGCTCGAGGTTGCGGTTGGACAGGTGGAGCAGCACCACCCCGCCAGGGGCCAGGAGCCCCAGGTAGCCGCGCAGGGCCTCCACCGTCAGCAGGTGGGTCGGCACGCTGTCGGAGGAGAAGGCGTCGACCAGGACCAGGTCGTAGCGGCCGGCCGGCTCGCGGGCCAGCGACAGGCGCGCATCGCCCAGCACCACGTCCACCGGACCCTTGGCGCAGCCCCGCACGAACGAGAAGCGGGCCGGGTCCAGGGTCAGGCGCGCGATCAGGGGATCGATCTCGAAGAAGCGCATGGAATCGGCCGACCGCACGAAGGTCGCCACCGTGCCGGCGCCCAGCCCCACCGCGGCCATGCGCAGGGCGGGCTTTCGCGCCTGTTCGGTGCGGAAGAAGCGGCCGATCGCCGTATGGGCCGAATAGTAGGCGGTGGGCTGGCAGGCCCGCCCCGGGGCCAGGGCCTGGGCCCCGTGCAAGGTGGTGCCGTGGACCATGATGCGCGTCTGGCCCAGGCCGCGGACCGGGATGTCGGTGATGTGGACCACGCCGAAGAAACTGCGGTGGTGCTCGCGGTAGCGCCCGACCCCCTGCACCTCCCCCGCCAGGGCCATGGCGGCGTAGAGCAGCACCACCGCCCAGGCCCGGTCGCGCAGCATCACCGCCAGCACCGCCGGGGCCAGCATCAGGGCGCCGCGCACGTAGTCGGGCAGGCGCAGCTGCGGGACCAGCAGGGGTGCTATCCAGACCAGGCCGGCGACCAGCCAGCCGAGGTCGCGGCCCTCCAGCCGGGCGGACGTGGACGGCCGGGCCAGGCAGGCCAACACCAACACCGCCGGATACTCCCACACGCCCGGGAACAGGACCGGGGCCAGGAAGGCGTTGAAGCCGCCGCCGACGACCCCGCCGATCGACATCCACAGATAGAACTCGGTCAGTCGCGCCGGATCGGGCCGCCGGGCGGCCAGGGTGCGGTGGCACACCAGCACCACCACGAAGAAGCTCGCCAGATGGACCACCAGCTGCTCAGGCCAGGGGGTGGTGAGGTCGAACAGCATGGTTAGGGAGGCCGGGACGACCAGCAGTTGCAGCCCCAGGAGCCAGGACGAGGGCGCGCTGCCGCGGCCGGCGAAGGCGATGACGAAGGTCAGGAGATAGAGCTCCAGCGGGACCACCCACAGGAACGGGACCGAGGCGATATCGGCGGTGATGTGGGCGGTGACCCCCATCAGGAGGCTCGACGGGGCCGCGGCCAGCAGCAGCCAGACGATGCGCTCGCGCCAGACTGCGCGGGTGGCGGGCACGGCGGCGATCGCGACGGCGGCGGCGGTGGGGCTGCGCCAGGCGCCGGCGGTGAGCGCCAGCATCAGGAGGGCGAAGCCGGCGTAGGCGAGGCTCCAGAGGCTGGCCTGGCGCGACAGGCCCAGCAGGGGCTCGACCACGGCCGGATAGGCCGCCAGGGCCAGGAGGCTGCCCAGGTTGGACGCGGCGTAGAGGGCGTAGGCGTTGCGGGCGCCGGCCGCGGGCGGCGGGGCTAGCCGCGCGTACCAAGCCTGCAGCAGGGGGGCTGTGGCCGACAGCGCCGCGAACGGCGGGCCCAGCGACAGCGCCATCACCGCGGCCAGCCACAGGGCCGGCGCGCCCTGCCAGGGGTCGCCCAGCAGGGTTGAAACCCTGAGCGGCAGCACCAGGGCGGCCACGGCCAGGACCAAGAGATGCACGGCCATCTGCTTGCGCACCGACGACAGGCGCTGCAGGAGATGGGCGTAGGCGTAGCCGGCCAGCAGGGCGGCCTGGAAAAAGGCCAGGCTGGTGTTCCAGATGGCCGGCGATCCGCCCAGCACCGGCAAAAGCAGCTTGCCGACCAGGGGCTCGACGAGGAAGACCAGGGCGGCCGAGACGAACACGGCCCCGACGAACAGCCAAACGGCCGGCGCCCGATGCGCGACTGCGTGGTGCGGCGTAGCGGCGACGGCCGTCATCCGGGCGCCCGGTCCAGTTGAGTCGGTGCGATCTTGCGGTCAAGCCGGCGATTTTGACAATGGCGCCGAAGATCGCCGGAAGAATGGAGGGTGCGTGTTGCTGTCGGATATGGATGATCTTGCAACGGCTGTGCTTGGGGCCGCGCGGGTCCGCGGCCTGCGCGTAGCCACGGCCGAGAGCTGCACGGGGGGACTGGTCGCCGGCGCGCTGACCGCCATCGCCGGGTCGTCGGACGTGTTCGAATACGGCTTCGTCACCTACGCCAATGCGGCCAAGATCCGGATGCTGGGGGTTCCGCAAGCCCTGATCGCCGGGTTCGGCGCGGTGTCGGGCGAGACGGCGCGGGCGATGGCGCAGGGCGCCCTGGCGGCCTCAGGCGCGGACCTGGCGGTGGCGGTCACCGGGGTGGCGGGGCCGGGCGGCGGCTCGGCGGACAAGCCGGTGGGGCTGGTGTGGTTCGCGGTGGCGGGCGGCGGCGAGGACACGGTGGTGCGGGAGGAACGCTACGGCGCCATCGGCCGCGGCGCGGTCAGGGCGGCGGCGGTCCGGACGGCGCTGGAGATGTTGCTGGAGGCGGCGGAGGCTTAGGCGGTGCGGCCTCGTCCTTCGACACGCTCAGGATGAGGCCGATTTTTGGCGCCGGCGCACTAGAATGCCTGATCCTGAGCTTGTCGAAGGGCCAGGCTTTCGGGCCCCCGATGCCGGACGCACGGCGAAGCGATCAGCCGCCGGTCGCCCCGACCGGCTGGTACATCTTCGCCGCCCTCGCCTCGAAACAGCCGATCAGCTTGTCCACGGCGCGGTTGAAGTTGGCGGCCAGGAGGGAGTCGAGTAGGCGGGACTTGAACTCGAAGTCGATCTCGAACCCGACCTTGCATCCCGCGGGCTCGGCCTCGAAGGTCCAGCGGTTGGCGAGCTTGCGGAACGGGCCGTGCAACAGGTCGACGCGGATCTCCAGCGCGCCGGCGTCGCGGCGCACCCGCGTGGCGAACCGCTCCTTGAGGAAAGAGAAGCCGACCGCGGCCTCGGCGTCGACCAGGTCCACCCCGGGCGCCTCCCAGCGGCGGTTGCGCACGCGCATGGTGGTGATCCAGGGCACGAACTCGGGATAGCGGTCGACGTCGCCGACCAACTCGAACAGCTGCTCCGGCTTGTAGGGCAGGTGGTGGACGACCTTGTGGCTGTGCACGGCGCCGCGGGCCTATGCGGCCGCGCGGGCGGCCTTCAGCCGGGCGAAATCCTCACCGGCGTGGTGCGACGAACGGGTGAAGGGGCTGGCCGAGACCATCAAGAACCCCTTGGCGAAGGCGATGGACTCCAGCGCCTTGAACTCGTCCGGCTCCCAGTAGCGGTCGATGGCGGCGTGCTTGCGAGTCGGCTGCAGGTACTGGCCGATGGTGAGGAAATCGACGCCGGCCGAGCGCATGTCGTCCATCACCTGCATCACCTCCTCCTTGGTCTCGCCCAGGCCGACCATTAGGCCGGACTTGGTGAACTGCTGGGGCGCGCGCTCCTTGACCCGCTCGAGCAGCCGCAGGGAGTGGTAATAGCGGGCGCCGGGGCGGATCTTGAGGTAGAGGCGCGGCACGGTCTCGAGGTTGTGGTTGAACACGTCGGGGCCGGCGTCGATCAGGCCCTCGGCGTGGGCGACGGGCTTCCGCAGGAAGTCCGGGGTCAGAATTTCGACGGTGGCGGCCGGAGCCTCGCGCCGTATCGCGCGGACCACGGCGGCGAAGTGGGCCGCACCGCCGTCTTCGAGGTCGTCGCGGTCGACCGAGGTGATGACCACGTGGGCCAAGCCCATCTGACGCACGGCGTCGGCGACCCGGTCGGGCTCGGTCGGGTCCAGCGCCTCGGGCAAGCCGGTCCGCACGTTGCAGAAGGCGCAGGCGCGGGTGCAGGTGTCGCCCATGATCATCATGGTGGCGTGCTTCTGCGACCAGCACTCGCCGATATTCGGGCACGCCGCCTCCTGGCACACCGTAGTCAGCTTATTGGCCCGGACGATGGCCTGGGTCTCGAGATAGCCGGCCGAGCCGGGCGCGCGGACGCGCAGCCACGCGGGCTTGGGCAGGACCGCGGTATCGGGACGCGCCTGCTTTTCCGGGTGGCGGGACGCCGTGCGGAACCGGGTAGTGTCGACGACCGTGACCATATGGAGCCTTACCCCCTGCCCTCGCCCCTAGATCGGACGGATAGGCGAAGTTATCAAGCCGCGCGCGTGCTGGCGTGCGCCGGCGCGGTCGCGCTCGGGCTTATGGGCTGCCAGCGCAAGCCGGACGAGCCGGCGCAAAGCCGCATCCCCGCGGGACTGCAGAGCCGGTTCTATCCGCCGCAGAGCTGGGCCTGGGGCCGGCTGGCGGTCGAGGGCGCCCCGCCGATCCGCTACGGCGTGGCCAGTCCCGACCGTGCGGCCAGGGCCCAGGTGCTGATCCTGCCCGACGCCGGCGAGCCGGCCGAAGCCTGGTTCGAGACGGCCTCGGACCTGGTGGGCCGCAACTGCGTGGTCTGGGTGGTGGACTGGGCGGGCCAGGGCGGCTCGGGGCGGTGGTGGGCGGCGGGCGACCGGACCTACGTCCCGTCGATGGACCTCGACCTCGCCGCGATCCGCAAGATGGTGGGCGAGGTGGTGCGGCCGCCGTCGGGCCCGCCCCTGGTGCTGATGGGCGACGGGCTGGGGGCGCAACTTGCCTTGCGAGCCCTCAGCGCGGGCCTGCCGGGGGTGCAGGGCGCCGTGTTGGGAGACCCGATGCTGAGCCCCCGCACCGTGGTCCTGCCCGGGCCGATCGACGGCCAGGCCGGCGCCGAATGGGCGGCCAGGCTAGGGCTGGGAAGACTGCTGGCGCCGGGCGAACACGCCTGGCGCGAGACCGACGCCCGGGGCCACGGCCGGGGGGCGGTGGGGCAGGCCTGGATGCGGGCCAACGCGCCCCTGCGGGCGGGTGGGGCGAGCCTGGGGTGGCTGGCGGCCTACAACCGCTCGGTCGCGGCCGCCCGTGACCCGCAGGCCTTGGCCAGGATCGGGGTTCCGGTGCTGATACTGGCGCAGCCGGGGGCGGCGGCGCAGAGCCGCGGCGCCTGCCGGGCGATCCGCGGCTGCCGGTTCGAGCCCTTGGGAGTGAAGGGCCCGGCCCCGCACTTGGCCGCCGACCCGGTGCGCCGGCGCTGGCTGGCCCGGGCGGGCGAATTCATCGAGGCGCGGGCGGCGGGCTACGTGGTGGCCGCGGCCCCGGTCAAATAGCTCTTCCCCGCGCCGAACCGCGCGAGGGAGGAGCTAGCTAAAACGGCCAGAGCGCTTTCAGGATGCCCGTGCGCTTGTGGCGCTTGTCCTTACGGGCGGCGGCGGCTTCGTCGACCAGCCAGAACAGCTGCACCACCCGGCGCTCGCCGGCGAACGGCTTGTGGCCGTGCCAGGAGCTGTCGGAGCGGGCGAAGGCGGTGAAGGCGCCGTAGGAGGCCGGGATCGGCGCCGAGCCGGGACCGTCGAGGTCCGGGCTCTCGAGATAGCGCAGAGCGCCGCCCTCGTCCGGGTTCCATGCGTCGTTGAGGTAGACGAGCGCCGTGGCGACCTTGTCCAGTCCGTCGGTGTGGGGGCGGCCGTCCTTGGTCGCCGACCACTTGCGCACCACGATCATCTTGGGCCGGTCCACCAGCTCGGCCCCGAGCTTGGCGCCGACGATACGGGAGAGTTCCGGGCCGCGCAGGTCCTCCAGCAACCGCGCGAAGGCAGGGCCGTAAGTCATCTCCTCGACAGGGAAAAAACCGGTCTTCTTCGGGTCGGGGAAATCCCGCGCCAGGGCCTCGCGCTCGCCTTCGGGAAGCAGCCCCTCGGCCTCGATATGGGTGAAGGGTGCGGGCGAAGCCGGGATGGCGGCGAGGCGGTCGAGGTCGAGCATGGGAGGAGTTTAGCTGCCGCAGCAAAGCCCGTCATCCTCGGGTCTCCCCTCGCTTTCGCGAGGGTCCGCCCGAGGACGACGAGGAAGCTACATATGGATGGCCTGCCCATAAGCCGAGAGCACCGCCTCGTGCATGGCTTCGGACATGGTCGGGTGCGGGAAGACCGTGCCCATCAGCTCGGCCTCAGTGGCCTCCAGGGTCATGGCGATGACATAGCCC
The DNA here is from genome assembly GCA_035493215.1 of Caulobacteraceae bacterium. Taxonomy (GTDB): domain Bacteria; phylum Pseudomonadota; class Alphaproteobacteria; order Caulobacterales; family Caulobacteraceae; genus NCED01. The sequence continues at coordinate 26,066 of DATJIO010000001.1, read as the reverse complement.
TGGATCATCTCGGTGACCTCGTGGCCGATCATGTGCGCGCCCAGGAGCTGGCCGGTCTTGGCGTCGAACACGGTCTTGACGAAGCCCTCGGTGTCGCCTGAGGCGATGGCCTTGCCGTGGTTCTTGAACGGGTAGCGGCCGACCTTGACGTCGAGCTTCTTGTCTTTCGCCTGGGCCTCGGTCAGGCCCACCGAGGCGACCTGGGGGTCGGAATAGGTGCAGCCGGGGATCGGCGAATCGACCTGCGGACCGGCCTTGCCGGCGATGTGCTCGACGCAGTGGACGCCCTCGTGGCTGGCCTTGTGGGCGAGCCAGGGCGGGCCGGCGACGTCGCCGATGGCGTAGAGGCCGACGACATTGGTGGCGCCGTGCTTATCGGTGACGATGTGGCCGCGGTCGACCTTCACCCCCAGTCCTTCCAGGCCCAGGTTTTCGACATTGCCCTCGATGCCCACCGCGACGATGGCGACCTCGGCCTTGAGGGTCTCCGCCTTGCCGCCAGCCTCCAGGTCGATGGTCACGCCGGACTTGTCCTTGGCGAGTTTGGTGACCTTGGCGGCGACGCGGAACTTCAGACCGCGCTTCTCGAAGGCCTTCTGGGCGGCGGCGGAGACCTCGGCGTCCTCCACCGGCAGGATGCGGTCCAGGGCCTCGATCACCGTGACTTCCGCCCCTAAGGCTCTGTAGAAGCTGGCGAACTCGATGCCGATGGCGCCCGAGCCGACGACGATCAGCGACTTGGGGGCGGCCTTGGGGACCATGGCCTCGCGGTAGGTCCAGACCCGCTCGCCGTCGGGGACCAGGCCCACGGCGGGGATCACCCGGGCGCGGGCGCCGGTGGCCACGATCACGGCCTTGGCGGTGAGTGTGCGCGAGCCGCCGGCCTTGAGGGCCACGACCACCTTGGGAGCGGGAGCGCCCTTCTCCAGCTTGGCCTCGCCGTCGACGACCTCGATCTTGTTCTTCTTCATCAGGAAGGCGATGCCCCCCGACAGGGTCTTGGCCACCCCGCGCGAGCGCTGGATCACCTTGTCGAAGTCGAACGAGGCCCCGGTCGCCGCCAGGCCGTAGTCGCCAAGGTGGGAGAGCTTCTCGTAGACCTCGCCGGTCTTGAGCAGGGCCTTGGTCGGGATGCAGCCCCAGTTGAGGCAGATGCCTCCCAGGTTCTCTCGCTCGACGATGGCGCAGCTCATGCCGAGCTGGGCGGCGCGGATGGCGGCCACATAGCCGCCGGGGCCGGCGCCGATGACGATGAGATCGAAGGTGTCAGCCATTGAAGCGAGCCTGGACTTTCGTTTGTACGACGGCCTCGTCCTTCGACAAGCTCCGGAAGAGGCCTACTGAAAGGTGGGTGGAAAGCCTCATCCTGCTTGTCGAAGGACGAGGCTTTCGGGCCCGCTACGCCAACATAGTCACTGGGTCTTCGACATAGGCCTTGAAGGCCTGGATCCACTTGGCGCCGGTGGAGCCGTCCACGACCCGGTGGTCGCAGGTCAGGGTCACGGTCATCACCGTGGCCACGGCGAGCTGGCCCTTGCGGGCCACGGGCCGCTCCTCGCCGACGCCCACCGACAGGATCATCCCCTGCGGCTCATTGATGATCGAGGCGAAGGACTTGATGCCGAACATGCCGAGGTTGGACAGGGAGAAGGTCCCGCCCTGGAATTCCTCGGGCTTCAGCTTGCGGTCGCGGGCGCGGGCGGCGAGGTCCTTCATCGCCTTGGAGATGTCGGACAGGGAGCGGTTCTCGGCCTCGCGGATGATCGGCGTGATCAGCCCACCCTCGATGGCCACCGCCACCGCCACGTCGGCGTGGTGGTGCAGGGCGACGCCTTCTGCGGTGAAGGAGGCGTTGGCCTGAGGCACCGCCTTCAGGGCCATGGCAGAGGCCTTGATCAGGAGGTCGTTGACCGAGACCTTCACGCCCTGGCTCTCCAGGGCGGCGTTGATCTTGCCGCGACTGTCCAGCAGCCGGTCGATCTCGATGTCGACGGTAAGGGGGAAGTGGGGGATGTCGCGGAAGCTCTCGGTCAGGCGCCGGGCGATGGTCTTGCGCATACCGTCGAGCGGGACGAGGGTGTAGCTCCCGTCGGGAATCCCGAGCTGAGCCAGGGACTTGACCGGGGAAGCTGCGGTGGGGGCGGCGGAAGATGCCGGAGCTGCCGCGCCCGGCTTGGCGCCGTCGACGTCGGCCTTGACGATGCGGCCGTGGGGGCCGGTGCCCTTCACCGACGCGAGGTTGACGCCCTTCTGGGCGGCGATGCGACGGGCCAGGGGCGAAGCGAGGACGCGCTTACCCCCTCCGTCGGCTCCTGGGGAGCCCCCGCCTCCCCCGCTCTGCGGGGGAGGCGATGGGGGCTGCGGCGCCGTCTTCAGCTCCCCCGCTTGCGGCGGAGCTGGCGGCGTAGCCGCCTGAGGGGGGGAAGTGGGGGCGGGAGAAGCCGCCTCCCCTTCGCCTTTCAGCCGGGCGATGGGGGTGTTGACCTTGACGCCGTCGGTCCCGGCTTCGACCAGGATGGCCTCGACCACGCCCTCGTCGACCGCCTCGACCTCCATGGTGGCCTTGTCGGTCTCGATCTCGGCGATCACCTGGCCGGCTTCGACGGTGTCGCCAACCTTGATGTTCCACTTGGCGAGTTTGCCCTCCTCCATGGTGGGCGAGAGGGCGGGCATCAGGATGTCGGTCATGGCGTTCCCTGAACCCTAGGCGCGGTAGGTGACGGCCTTGGCCGCCTTGACGATCTTGTCCACCGACGGCACCGCCAGGGCTTCGAGGTTGGCCGCGTAGGGCATCGGCACGTCCTCCTGGCATACCCGCAGCGGCGGGGCGTCGAGGTAGTCGAAGGCGTGCTCGACCACGCGGGCGGCGACTTCGGCGCCGACGCCCATGGGTCCCCAGCCCTCCTCCACCGTGACCAGGCGGCTGGTCTTCTTGACGCTCTCGACGACCGTCTCGTGGTCGAGGGGACGCAGGGTCCGCAGGTCGATGACCTCGGCCTCGATGCCTTCCTCGGCCAGCTTCTCGGCCGCCTGCAGGGCCATGCCGACCATGCGAGAGTGGGCGGTGATGGTCAGGTCCCTGCCCAGGCGGCGGACCTTGGCCTTGCCGATCGGCACGATCCAGTCGTCGAGTTCCGGCACGTCGAACTCGGTGCCGTAGACCATCTCGTGCTCGAGGAAGATCACCGGGTTGGGGTCGCGGATCGCGGCCTTGAGCAGGCCCTTGGCGTCGGCGGCGTCATAGGGCGCCACCACCTTCAGGCCGGGGATGTTGGCGTACCAGGCCGAATAGTCCTGGCTGTGCTGGGCCCCGACCCGGGCGGCCGCGCCGTTGGGGCCGCGGAACACCACCGAACAGCGGATCTGGCCGCCCGACATGTAGAGGGTCTTGGCGGCGGAGTTGATGATCTGGTCCATCGCCTGCATGGCGAAGTTGAAGGTCATGAACTCGATGATCGGCTTCAGGCCCGCCATGGCCGCGCCGACACCAACGCCGGCGAAGCCGTGCTCGGTGATGGGGGTGTCGATCACCCGGCGGTCGCCGAACTCCTCCAGCAAACCGCGGCTGACCTTGTAAGCGCCCTGGTACTGGGCGACTTCCTCGCCCATCAGGTACACCAACGGGTCGCGGCGCATCTCCTCGGCCATGGCGTCGCGCAGGGCGTCGCGCACGGTGACCCTGACCATCTTGGTCCCGGCGGGGATGTCCGGGTCGGCGAGCGAAGCGGCGGCGGGGGCCGCGACGGCCGTGCGGACGGGGTCGCCGCTGGCGGCGGCCCGCGACGACGGGACCTGGTCCTGCGGCGCCGCCTCGGGCTCCGGCGCCGGGGCGGTCGAGACCGCCTCCCCTTCGCCCTTGAGCCGGGCGATGGGGGTGTTGACCTTGACCCCTTCGGTTCCGGCCGCAACGAGGATGGCCTCGACCACGCCTTCATCGACGGCCTCCACCTCCATGGTGGCCTTGTCGGTCTCGATTTCGGCGATCACCTGGCCGGCGCTGACAGTGTCGCCTTCCCTGATGTTCCATTTGGCCAGCGTCCCTTCCTCCATGGTGGGGGACAGGGCGGGCATCAGCACGTCGATGCTCATTACGTTCAGGCCTCGAGGTAGACGTCGGTGTAGAGCTCGCTCGGGTCGGGCTCGGGCGAGGTGCGGGCGAATTCCGCGGCGTCGGCGACGATCTTCTTCACCTCGGCGTCGATGGCCTTCATGGAGACCTCGTCGGCGAAGCCGAGCGCCTCCAGTTTTTCGCGCAGGTGGTCGATCGGGTCGCGGGTCTTGCGCACCTCGTCGACCTCCTCGCGGGTCCGGTACTTGGCCGGGTCGGACATGGAGTGGCCGCGGTAGCGATAGGTCTTCATCTCCAGGATGAAGGGGCCGCCCCCCTCGCGGGCGCGCTTGGCCGCGCGGGCGCCGGCGTCGCGCACGGCCATGACGTCCATGCCGTCGACCTGCTCGCCGGGAATCTCGAAGCTGAGGCCGCGCTTGAACAGTTCGACCTCGGCCGAGGAGCGCTCCACCGAGGTGCCCATGGCGTACTGGTTGTTCTCGATGACGTAGACCACCGGCAGCTTCCACAGCGAGGCCATGTTGAAGCTCTCGTAGACCTGGCCCTGATTGGAGGCGCCGTCGCCGAAGTAGGTGAAGCTGACCGAGCCGTTCTGCTTGTAGCGGTTGGCGAAGGCCAGGCCCGTGCCCAGGCTGACCTGGGCGCCGACGATGCCATGGCCGCCGTAGAACCCGGCCGCGGTCGAGAACATGTGCATCGACCCGCCCTTGCCGTGGCTGGAGCCCGAGGCGCGGCCGGTCAGCTCGGCCATCACTTCCTTGGGGTCCATGCCGCAGGCCAGCATGTGGCCGTGGTCGCGGTAGCCGGTGATGACCTGGTCGCCCTTGACCGCGATCGACTGCATTCCGACGGCGATGGCTTCCTGGCCAATGTAGAGGTGGCAGAAGCCGCCGATGAGCCCCATGCCGTAAAGCTGGCCGGCGCGCTCCTCGAAGCGGCGGATCAACAGCATCTGGCGGTAGTAGGTGAGAAGCTCGTCCTTGCCGGGGCCGGCCTTCTTCGACGGCGCTTCGTCCGCCTTGGCCTTCCCCTTACGCGCAAGCGCCATGAACAGTCCTCCCGTTGCGGGTCGGTTCTAGAGCCCCAGCCGCGTCAACGGAAGAGGGGGCGTCGTTATCGAAGCCGTAGAAACCTTATGGCCGGCCCGCGGCCAAGCTCATCGCGCGACGGCGGTTCCGGTGCGGATGACGTAGTCGCGGGGATCGGCGTAGCCGAGCAGCACCCGTGCCCGTTCTTCGAGCAGGTCCCGCGACAGGGCGCCGTCGCTGAGCAGCCGCACCTGGACCTCGAGCTCGGCCCGCTCGGCGCGCAGCCGCTTGAGCGTCTCGGCCTGGGCGGTGAGGGTCACCTCGCGGCGCCCCCCTGTCAGCAGGCCGCGGTCGCCGGTCAGGGCGTGGACGCCGAAGTAGAAGATGAAGACCGCGAACAGGGCCGTGGGGATATAGGGCCGAAAGGTTGCGACCACCGACGCACTCCGCGGAATCGTAACGGGAAACTGCGGGCAGCTTGAAGCGACGTGGTTAAGAAACCCTCTCGCTTATCCCCTTCTCTCCTTCCCTTTCCCGCCATCCTCGGGCGCAGCGGAAACCCGAGGATGACGGCGCCTTTGGGCTACTTCACCTTCAGCACGCTCTTGCCCGCGTACACCGCCTGGTCGCCCAGAGCCTCCTCGATGCGCAGGAGCTGGTTGTACTTGGCCAGCCGATCGGAGCGGGCCAGGGAGCCGGTTTTGATCTGACCGCAGTTGGTGGCCACGGCCAGGTCGGCGATGGTGGCGTCCTCGGTCTCGCCGGAACGGTGGCTCATCACCGCGGTATAGCCGGCGCGGTGGGCCATCTCGACGGCCTCGAGGGTCTCGCTCAAGGTGCCGATCTGGTTGACCTTGACCAGGATGGAGTTGGCCAGGCCGCGGGCGATGCCGTCGGCCAGCCGGGCGGGGTTGGTGACGAACAGGTCGTCGCCCACCAGCTGGACCCGGTCGCCGACCCGTTCGGTCAGCAGCTTCCAGCCGTGAAAGTCGTCCTCCGAACAGCCGTCCTCGATGGAGACGATGGGGAAATTGACCGACAGGTTGGCGAGATAGTCGACCATGCCGGCCGGGTCGAGGGTCTTGCCCTCCCCTTCCAGATGGTACTTGCCGTCCTTGAAGAACTCGGTGGAGGCCACGTCCAGTGCCAGCCAGAAGTCTTCCCCGGCCCGGTATCCCGCCTGCTCGCCGGCCTTGACGATGAAGGCCAGGGCGTCCTCGGCCGAGCCGATGTTGGGGGCGAAGCCGCCCTCGTCGCCGACGTTGGTGTTGTGGCCGGCGTCCTTGAGGGCCTTCTTCAGGGCGTGGAAGATCTCGGCGCCCATGCGCAGGCCTTCGGAGAAGGTCGGCGCCCCGGCGGGCAGGATCATGAACTCCTGGATGTCGATGGGATTGTCGGCGTGGGCGCCCCCGTTGATGATGTTCATCATCGGCACCGGCAGGGTGCGGGCCGAGACCCCGCCGACGTATTTGTAGAGCGGCAGGCCGGCGGACAGGGCGGCCGCCTTGGCGGTCGCCAGGCTGACGCCGAGGATGGCGTTGGCGCCCAGGCGGCTCTTGTTGGCCGTGCCGTCGAGGTCGATCATCACCTTGTCGAGCCGGCGCTGGTCCTCGGCCTCGAAGCCGGACAGGGCGTCGAAGATCTCGCCGTTGACCGCGTCGACGGCCTTGAGCACGCCCTTGCCGCCGTAGCGGTGCTTGTCGCCGTCGCGCTTCTCCACCGCCTCGTGGGCGCCGGTCGACGCGCCCGAAGGCACCCCGGCGCGCCCCGTGGCGCCGTCCTCCAGGGTCACGTCGACCTCGATCGTCGGATTGCCGCGGCTATCCAGGATTTCGCGGGCGACGATGTCGATGATCTCAGTCATGGGGGTCTCCGGATATGCAAACGGCGCGGGAGCCTTAGCCCACGCGCCGTGCTGGTATCAATCGCGTCATCCTCGGGCGTAGCGTAGCGGAGACCCGAGGACCCAGCTGATCTGGTGGTGCGGCTGGGCCCTCGGCTCGGCCTCGCCTTCGGCTCGTTGGCCGAGGATGACGAATTTAAAGGCTATTCGCCCTTGGGCTCGATGACCTGGCGGCCCTTGTACATGCCGGTCTTCAGATCGACATGGTGCGGCCGGCGCAGTTCGCCGGTTTCCTTGTCCTCGATGAAGCTGTTGGGCTTCAGGGCATGGTGCGAGCGGCGCATGTTCCGCCGCGAGGGCGAGACTTTTCTTTTCGGAACGGCCATTGGAGAACTTCCAGCCTTGGAGACGTGAAAACGGAAGCGGCGGCCGTTCGGCCGCCGACTGAGCGGCGGTGTATGCCTGAAAGGGCGGGTGGGTTCAAGTGCGGCCGGCGTCGTGGTTCCGCACCAGCTCTTCCACCGCCGACACCAGCCGCGCCAGGTCCTGCGGGCGGGACAGGCGGTGGTCGCCGTCGCGAATCAGGGTGAAGGCCACGTCCTCCCCGGCCAGGGCGTCGTAGAGGGCCAGCGCGTGGCGCCAGGGCACGTCGGCGTCGGCGCCGCCCTGAAGGATGCGCACCGGGGCTGCGATGGCGACCGGACCGGGCAGGATCGACCAGGCGGCCCCCTCCTCCAGCAACCGGCGGGTAATCGAATAGCCGGCCGGGTCGTAGTCGGACGGGCGCACCCACACCCCGTCGCGGGAGAGCGCCGCGCGGGCCTGGGGCGACAAGGCCGGCTCCATCAGCTTTTCGGTGAAGTCGGCGGCCGGAGCGACTAGGACCAGGCCGGCGACGCGCCCGGGCCGCGCCAGGGCCGCCAGGCAGGCGATCCAGCCGCCCATGGAGGAGCCGACCAGGACCAGCGGCCCTTCGGTCAACTGGTCGATGACGGCCAGGGCGTCGGCGCGCCAGCCGCCGATGGTCCCCTCGGCGAAGTCGCCCGACGATTCGCCGTGACCCGAGTAGTCGAAGCGCAGGAAGTCGCGGCCCTTGCCGGCGGCCCAGTCGGCCAGGGCCTGGGCCTTGGTCCCGGTCATGTCGGAGCGGAAGCCGCCCAGCCAGACCACGGTGGGGCCCAAGCCGTCGATTCGCCGCCAAGCCAGATCCTGACCGTCATAAGCGAGGCGCCCGGCGCGTTCCATGGCTCAGGTCCTGAGGCGCGCGCCCAACTTGCCCGCCGCTGCGACGATGGAGGCCGACAGGGCCTCTATCTCGGGCTCGGTCAGGGTCTTTTCACGCGGCTGGAGGATCGCCTCGATAGCGACCGACTTGGAGCCTTCGGGCACGCCGGGGCCCTCGTAGACGTCGAACACCCGCACCCCGGCGATCAGGGCCTTGTCGGCGCCGGCCACGGCCCGGACGAGCTCGCCGGCGGGCCGGTTCTTGTCGACCACGAAGGCGAAGTCGCGGCTGAGCGGCATTAGGGGGGACAGGGCCAGGGCCGGCCGGGATTTCGCGGCCTTGCGCTTGGGTTCGGGAACGGCCTCCAGCCACAGCTCGAAGGCGTAGACCGGGCCCTCGACGTCCAGGGCCTTGAGCACCGAGGGGTGGACCGCGCCGAACTCGGCCAGGACGGCCTTGGGGCCGAGTTGCAGGCGGGCGGACTGGCCCGGCCGCCACCAGGGCGAGGCTTCCTGCACCAGCTGCAGCGAACCCACGGGAGCGCCGAGCTCTTCCAGCAGGGCCATCAGGTCTGCCTTGACCGTGAACACGTCGTCGGCCTTGCCGCCGTCCCAGCGGCGAGGCGCGTGCGGGGCGACGATCGCGGCGACCGCGGTGCGCTGGTCGGCGGGGCGGTCGCCGGCGAAGACCGGGCCGATCTCGAACAGGGCCGCGTCGGGGAAACCGCGGGCGGCGTTGCGCCCGGCCGCCAGGATCAGTCCCGGCAGGGCCGAGGGCCTCATGCAGTCGAGGTCCGAGGCGATGGGGTTGGCCAGGACCAGCCGTTCGTCGCCGCCGCCGAACAGGGTGGCCGCGGCGCGGGAGACGAACGACCAGCCTACGGTTTCGGCGTAGCCCGCCGCAGCCAGGGCCCGGCGGGCGACGCGGGCGCGGGCTTGGCGGGCGGTGAGCACGCCGCCGGGCCTGGGCTCGACCGCCGACAGGGGCGTGGGCGGCAGGGCCGCGAAGCCGGTGATGCGGGCGATCTCCTCGACCAGGTCGGCGGGGCCGTCGACGTCGCGGCGCCAGGACGGCGGGGCGACGCGCCAAAGGTCGATCCCCTGCCCTCCGATCTCGAAGCCGAGCTGGTTCAGGATGGCGGCGCTCGCGTCCGGAGCGACCTCCAGGCCGGTGAGGCGGCGCACGTGGCCGGGATCGAAGTGGACGGGCGGCAGGCGTGCAGGCGCCGCGCCGGCCAGCCGCACCTCTGAGGCTTCGCCGCCGCACAGGTCGAGGATCAACCGGGTGGCCAGCTCCAGGCCGGGGACAAGCCCCTCGGGGTCGACGCCGCGGGCGAAGCGGTACTGCGCGTCGGAGAACAGGCTGAGGCGACGGCCGGTCTCGGCGGTGTTGATCGGGTCGAAATAGGCGGACTCGACGAAGACCTCGGTGGTCGTCTCGCTGGCCCCCGTCGAGGTCCCGCCCATGACGCCGCCCAGGCCGATCGGCCCCGAGGCGTCGGCGATCACGCAGTCGGAGGAGGCGATAGGATAGGCCTTGCCGTCGAGAGCTTCCAGGCTCGCCTCCGGGAACGTCGCGCCGGCCGCGGCCTCGACGTAGCCGCCGGTCAACTTGGCGACGTCGTAGACGTGCAGGGGCCGGTCGCGGTCGTAGGAGAGGTAGTTGGTGACGTCGACCAGGGCGTTGATGGGGCGCAGGCCGATGGACTTCAGCCGCTCCTGCAGCCAGGCGGGCGACGGGCCGTTCTTCACCCCGCGGATCACCCGGCCGGCGAAGGCGCGGCAGGCCTCCGGCGCGGAGATGCGGATGTCGATGGGGCAGGGATAAGTCCCGGCGACGGGGACGACTTCGGCAGTCTTCAGGGTCCCCAGGCCGGTGGCGGCGAGGTCGCGGGCGATGCCGGCCACGCCCAGCCAGTCGGGGCGGTTGGGGGTGACCTCGAAGTCGATCACGGCCTCCGAGCCGAACAACCGGGCGGCCGGGGTCCCGACCGTCAGCTCGCCGGGCAGGTCGAGGATGCCGTCGGCGTCGCTGTCCTGCTCCAGCTCGGCGCCCGAGCAGAGCATCCCGTTGGAAACCACGCCGCGTACCGGCTTCTCCACCAGGGTGACGCCCAGGCCCGGCACATAGGCGCCGATGGGGGCGTAGATGGTGGTCATCCCGGCGCGGGCGTTGGGGGCGCCGCAGACGATCTCCTTCATGCCGTCGACGGTGTCGACCTGGCAGACGCGCAGGCGGTCGGCGTTGGGGTGTTGGACCGCCTCGACCACCTTGGCGACGGTGAAGGGGGCGAGCTTGGCCGACGCGTCCTCGATGTGCTCGACCTCGAGCCCGGCCATGGTCATGGCGTCGCCGACCTGCGCCACCGTGGCTTCGGTGTCGAGGTGGTCCTTGAGCCAGGAGAGGGTGAATTTCATAGGCGCCGTTCTGTGGGTCGTAGCACGGTCAGCTCAACCCGCTGGCGGGGTTGGGCGTGGCGAAGGGCGAGAAGCCGTAGTGGGCCAGCCAGCGCACGTCGCCGGCGAACATGTCGCGCAGGTCGGGAATGCCGTACTTCAGCATCCCGAAGCGGTCCACGCCGAGGCCGAAGGCGAACCCCTGCCACTCGTCGGGGTCGAGGCCGCAGTTCTTCAGGACGTTGGGGTGGACCATGCCGCAGCCGGCCACCTCCAGCCAGTCGGTCCCCTGACCGATACGGATTTCGCCGCCGGAACGGTCGCACTGCACGTCGACCTCGGCGGAGGGCTCGGTGAAGGGGAAGTGGTGGGGGCGGAAGCGGGTCACCACGCCCTCGGTCTCGAAGAACCGGGCCATGAAGGTGTCGAGCGTCCACTTCAGGTGGCCCATGTGCACGGCCTTTTCGATCACCAGGCCTTCGATCTGGTGGAACATCGGCGTGTGGGTCTGGTCCGAGTCACAGCGGTAGGTGCGGCCGGGGGAGACGATGCGGAACGGCGGCTTGCCGGCCTGCATGGTGCGGACCTGCACCGGGGAGGTGTGGGTACGCAGGAGCTTACGTTCCCCGTCCGGGCCCGGGTTGAAGAAGAAGGTGTCATGCATCTCCCGCGCCGGGTGCTTGGGCGGGAAGTTCAGGGCGGTGAAGTTGTGGAAGTCGTCCTCGATGTCGGGCCCTTCGGCCACGGCGAAGCCCAGATCGGCGAAGATGGCGATCATCTCGTCCATCACCTGCAGGGTCGGGTGGACGGTCCCCTTGCGGCGCGGCGGGGCCGGCAAGCTGAGGTCCAGGCGCCCGGCCGCCAGCTGGGCGTCCAGGGCGGCGGCTTCGAGCACGGCCTTGCGCTCGGCGACGGCCGCGGCGACCCGGTCGCGCAGCGCGTTGATCCGGGGCCCCTGCTCCTTGCGCTCGTCGGGGAGCATGGAGCCGAGGGATTTCAGCAGGGCCGAGACCGAGCCCTGCTTGCCCAGGGCGGCCACGCGCACGGTGTCGAGGGCGGCGAGGTCCGGGGCGGCGGCCACGGAGGCTGTCAGCTCTGATTCCAAGGCGGATAGATCGGTCATGGTGCTCGTCTAGCGGACGGAACGGTCAGCAAAAAGCCCTCCGGTTCACACCGGAGGGCTTTGAACTGGATCAGGGAGCGGAACTCCCGAAATCTCAAGCCAGCGCGGTGCGCACCTTGTCGGCGATGGCCTTGAAGCCAGCCGGGTCCGCCGCGGCGATGTCCGACAGGACCTTGCGGTCGATGTCGACGCCGGACAGGTCCAGGCCGTGCATGAACTGGGAGTAGGTGAAGCCTTCCAGGCGCGCCGCGGCGTTGATGCGCTGGATCCACAGGGCGCGGAACATGCGCTTGCGAATCTTACGGTCGCGGTAGGCGTACTGCCCGGCCTTGTCGACGGCGGCCTTGGCCGCGCGGATGGTGTTCTTGCGGCGGCCGTAGAAACCCTTGGCCTGCTCGAGTACTTTCTTGTGCTTGGCGTGGGACGTAACGCCCCGTTTGACACGCGCCATATCAGATCACCTCAGATTGGATTTGCGTTATGGCCGATCAGCCGTAGGGCATGAAGCTCTTGATGATCTTCGTGTCCGGGTCCGACATCACCTTGGTGCCGCGGTTCTGTCGGATGTATTTGGCGTTGTGGCTGATCAGGCGGTGACGCTTGCCGGCGACGCCGGCCTTTATCTTGCCCGTTGCGGTGATCTTGAAGCGCTTCTTCACGCCAGACTTGGTCTTCAACTTTGTCGGCATTTCGCTGCGGGCCCTAAGACCCGTCCTCTAAAAAGCATGACGAGCCGCCATGGCATGCCAATGGCCAGGCGGCTCCGATAAGAACGGGGTCAGGTACTGGAAAACCCCTCAGGACGCAAGCGCGGGAGCGGACTGTTCCGCGCGCCAGCGGTTGAGGGCGCGGCCGGCGTTGATCGCGACCCAGGCGGCGGGCACGGTCAACAGGGCCCCGGTCCAGAACGGCCAGGCGGGGCCGAGGTAGGTGAAGGTGAAGCCGGCGACGATGGGCCCGACGATCCGGGCGCCGGAGCCGGCGGCCATGTTCAGCCCCAGCATGGCTCCCTGGCGGCCGGGGGGACTGGCCTGAGAGATCATCGCCGAGATGTTGGGCATGGCCAGGGCCATGCCGAAGCCGCCGGCGGCCATCACCACGGGCACCAGCAAGCTGGTCGGCAGCAGGGTCTGGACGATCAGCGAGGCGCCGAACAGCAGGACGCCGCAGGCCAGCACCCGCGATTCGCCGAACCGCCGCGCCAGCCGCCCGGTGACCAGGGCCTGGGCGATGGCCGAGACGATGCCCACCGCCATGAAACAGAAGCCGATCTCGCGGGCGCCCCAGTCGAACCGCGCCTGGGCCCACAGGCCCAGGGTCGATTCCATGCCCGAGAAGCCGCCCATGTAGATCAGGCTGACCAGGAGCACGCGGCCGATCACCGGATGGCTGCGCGCGTCGCCCAGGGATTTCCACGGCGGCTGCGGCGGCGGCGCGTGGACGCGGCTCTCCTTGAGGAAGAACACCACCCCCACGGCCGAGACCGCCGCCAGGCCCGCCGCCACGAACAGGGGCAGCTGATAGCCGAGGCGGCCGGCGGCCGGCTGGGCGAGCACGCCCCCCAGCGCCGGGCCGACGATGAAGCCGACCCCGAAGGCCGCGCCCACCAGGCCCATCCGCCCGGCCCGCAGGTGGGGCGAGGTGACGTCGGCGATATAGCCCTGGATGGTGGAGATGTTGCCGGCGCCCAGGCCGGTGAACAGCCGCACGGCGATCGCCAGCCAGATGTCGCCGACGAAGGCCAGGGCGGTGTAGCCGATCACGTTGGCGAAGACGGTGATCAGCAGCACGCGCTTGCGGCCGATGCGGTCGGACAGCCGCCCCCAGAACGGCTCGGCGAAGAACTGGCCCAGGGAATAGGCGGAGAACAGGCCGGTGATCTGCCACTCGGGCGCGTGCATGGCCCGGGCGAAGAAGGGCAGCAGCGGCACCACCACCCCGAAGCCCATCATGTTGATGAACACCACCGCCAGCAGGGCGATCAGCGCCGGCGGGAACCTGTCGTCCTGGGATGGAGGGGCGGGCGCCATGTCACCGGTCGTAGACCAGTTCGCGACAGGCGCCAAAGGGCCGCGATGCGGCTTTTTGCGAAGAAGCCCCCTCACCCGGTGCGCTGCCGCGCACTCGCCTCTCCCCGCCGGGGAGAGGTGGAAAAAGGCGCGCACGGAGCGCCTCTCCCCGGTGGGAGAGGGTTAGATCCTGGCCCCTTAGCGGGGCGCCAGGATCATGATCATCTGCTTGCCTTCCATCCGAGGCTCGTACTCGACCTTGGCCACCGGTTCGAAGTCCGCCTTGACCTGCTGCAGCAGCTTCATGCCCAGCTCGGGGTGGGCCAGTTCGCGGCCGCGGAAGCGCAGGGTCACCTTGACCTTGTCGCCCTCCTCGAAGAAGCGGTGCATCGCCTTGGCCTTCACGTCGTAGTCGTGGACGTCGATGTTCGGCCGGAGCTTGATCTCCTTGATCTCGACGACCTTCTGCCGCTTGCGCGCTTCGTTCTTCTTCTTCTGCTCCTGGAACTTGAACTTGCCGAAATCCAGGATCTTACAGACCGGCGGATCGGAGTTCGGAGAGACTTCGACCAGGTCGAGGCCCACTTCTTCAGCGGCTTCGATGGCGGAGGAGGTCGGCATGATGCCTTGCTTCTCACCATTATGGTCGATCAGAAGCACCCGCGGGGAGCGGATTTCGTCGTTGATACGCGGACCATCCTTGGTCGGCGGCGCTTGCATGGGGCGGCGAATAGGGGTCGTCTCCGGCTGTTGATCCAAAAGGGACGGCGCCGGGAGCGATGGAATCGCGCGGCGCCGTCTTGCCTTATATAGGAAGGCGAGCCCCCACGCCATGCGCCGCGAGGAGAGAAACACCCGCCGATGAAGCGGATCCTGTTCATCTCCTCCACCCGCATCGGCGACTGCATTCTGTCCACCGGACTTTACCGCCATCTGGCGCAGCGCGAGCCAGGCGTGCGGATCACCGTGGCCTGCGGACCGCTGGGCGCGCCGGTGTTCCGCGCGGCGCCGAATCTCGAGCGGACCGTCGTGGTGGCCAAGTCGCCGACGGGGCACCGGGGCCACTGGCTGAAACTATGGCGCGAGGTGGCGGGGACGCGATGGGACCTGGTGGTCGACCTGCGCGGCTCCGGCCTGGCCTATCTGCTCCGGGCCAAGGAGCGGCGGCTGTTCCGGGGCGAGACCAGGGACCCCGTCCACAAGGTGGTGGAACTGGGCCGGGTGCTGGGACTGACCCCTCCCCCCGACCCGGTGTTCTGGCTGGACGACAAGGCCAGGGCCGACGCGGCGGCCCTCCTGGGCGACGACCCGCGGCCGCTGTTGGCCGTGGCCCCGGCCGCGGCGGTTCCGGTCAAGGCCTGGGCGCCCCTGCGGTCCGCCGAGCTCGCCGACCGGTTGAGCGGGCCCGGCGGTGCGCTGGAGGGCGCGCGGGTGCTGGTGCTGGGCGGGCCGGGAGACGCGAGCGCGGCCACGCCGCTGCTGGAGCGGCTGGGGCCGGGACGCACGGTGGACGCGGTGGGTCGGCTGGACATGCCGGCCGCCGCCGCCGCGGTGGCGCGGGCCAAGCTCTATGTCGGGGCGGATTCGGGGCTGGGCCACGCGGCCGCGGCGGTGGGGGCGCCGACCCTGTCCTTGTTCGGGCCCACCGACGAGCGCCGCTATGCGCCGTGGGGGCCGAGGGTGCAGGTGGTGCGCGGCGGCGACGACATGGCCTGCCTGGACGTCGAGGCCGCCTACCGCGCGGCCGAGGCCCTGCTGGCCAGGAGCTGGGCGTAGGCCTCCAGCGTCGCGTTGGTCATGGCCGTCACCGAGAAGCGACTGCGGACATCGGCCATTCCCGCCTGTCCCATCCGCGCCCAAGCCTCCGGCCCGGCGACCAGCGCCGCCTCCAGGGCGGCGGCCCAGGCGTCTACGTCGCCGGGGGCGACCAGCCAGCCGGTCCGGCCGGGCGTCACCGTTTCGGCCGTGGCGCCGTGGTCGGCGGCCAGGACCGGGCGGCCCATGGCCAGGGGTTCGACCGCGGTGCGGCCGAAGGCCTCCGGCTCCAGAGAAGGGGCGCAGGCGAGGTCGGCGGCCAGATAGGCCGCCGGCATGTCGGCGCAGTGGCCGACCAGGCGCACGGCCTCGCCCATGGCCGCCCCGGTGATCGCGGCCTCCAGCTCCTGACGATAGGCGTCGCGGCCCTGGTCGTCGCCGGCCAGGACCAGGATGAAGTCGGACACGCCGCGGGCGCGCAGCCGCCGGGCGGCCTGGACCGCCAGCGCTTGGCCCTTCCAGCGGGTCAGCCGGCCGGCCAGCAGCACCACGGGGCGGGACTCGGTCTCGTCGATCCCCCACGCGCGGCGAACGCTGCGGACCCGTTCGGCGGCGACGGCGGCAGGGTCGAATTCGGCCAGGTCGACGCCGCGGGGGATGGCGGCCACCCTGCCGGGGTCGGCGCCGTGGCTGGCCAGCACGTGGGCGCGGGTGAAGTCGGAATTGGCGATCACCAGGTCGGCCCTGGCCATCACCCCGTTGTACCAGCGCTTCCAGGGCGAACGGGCGTTGTAGACCCCGGCGTAGGTGGCGACGAAGGGGATGCGCGCGGCCCGCGCCGCCCACAGGGCCGAGAAGGCCGGTGCGCGGGAGCGGGCGTGGATCAGGCTGACGCGCTCGCGGACGGCCAGAGCTTTCAGGGCCCGGCCGTTGGCGGCGATGGTCAGGGGGTTCTTGGAGGCTACGGGCAGGCGCACCAGGGCGGCGCCGGCGGCGGCTAGGGCGTCCTCCAGCCGACCGCCCTCGGAGGCGACGATGGCCCGCCCCCCCGCGGCGACCACGGCGGCGGCCACGTCCACGGTGGTCCGCTCCACCCCGCCGGTGTCCAGGCGCGGCGTGACCTGCAGCAGGGTGAAGGCGGGCGGAAGCGTCACGGGACCAGGTGTGCCTGAAAGGAGCAAAAAGCGCCACATGCGGCCGGCGCCCCACCCCGCTCGCGTTCCGCGTCGCCCTCCCCTCCAGGGGGAGGGTCAGCGCGCATTTGTTTTCCTCCCCCTGGAGGGGAGGGCGACGGGGCGTCAGCCCCGCGGGGTGGGGGGAAGCCGGCCGAGCGGTGCGTAGGTTAGAGCGGCACCCAGTTGCGCTTGCGGCTGTAGGCCAGGTAGCCGACGTTGGCGCCCAGGCGCAGACCCAGGCCGGTGCGGATCGGGGCCAGGGTGATCTGTTCGGCCTTCTGGTAGTTCACGCCCATGCCCCCGACGAGATAGGCCGAGCCCTCGACGCCGGGATAGCGGCGGAACACGGCGTCCGGGTACTGCAGGTTGTAGCATAGGGTGAAGACCCGGCTGGCGTTGCCGCCGAAGTCCCAGCCCAGGGAGGGGCCCTGCCAATAGACCGGCTCGGGCGCGCGATTCTTCATATACAGCAGGCCCTTGCCGTAGCGTAGGCCCAGGCCGACAGCCGCCGAGCCTTCCTGGCCGGCGATGTAGCCGGTAGGCTGGCCATGGTCGTGGAAGATGCGCTCCACCACCCCGCCGGCGGCTTCGGTGGTGGTGCCGAAGAAGTCGGAGATGTCGCTGGCCAGCTCCTCCTTGGAATAGGAGGCCGCCTTGACGGGGTAGGCCGGCTGGATCGGCGCCGGCGGCGGCATGGTCTCGGCCGGCTGGATTGGCGGATAGGGGGTCTGCTGCTGGGCGAGCGCGGGGCCCGCCGCGCCGGCCGCCAGGCCGGTAAGGATGAGGTGTCGTCTGTCCATCGCCATGGGTCCTGCTCCCGGCGCCCGCCCCCGCAAAGCTCCGGCCGCACGATGGCGCCCGCATGTTTAACGAGGGGTGAAGGAGCGCCCTCCGGACGGGGCGGTCACTTGGTCGGGGCGGCGGCCTCCGGCGATGCGGAGTCAGCGACCGTGGCCGCTTCCGCGGGCTGGGTTTCGGCCCGCTCCTGGGCCGCCTCCTGGGCCTGGGCTTGAGCCTGGGCCTTGCGCTGCTTCTTTTTCTTGCCGCCGCCAGGGACGACGGCGTTCACCACCTTGCCGGTCGCCTTGCCGACCGCGCCCCCGACGACACCGCCGACCGCGCCGCCGACAGGTCCACCGACCGAGGCGCCTGCCGTGGTTCCCACCGCGCCTCCGGCCGCGCCGCCGACGTTCTCGACGAGGCCTTGGGCCGAAGCGGCGGACGACCCAACCGCCAGGGCAAATGCGGCCACGGAGGCGGTCAAGCTTTGCGATAACATCGTATCGCCACTTACTGTTGCTCCTCGCCAAGACACTGCAACATGAGCCTCATATACTATAGCTAAGCTCTGAATTCGACGAGCCTTCGTTGCAACCAATCTCGGGGCAAGGGTGTTCCGCTGCCGCTTGTTGAAAGCCACGCGAAACCGCGGGGCTATATTGGAGACGATCATGACTCTTCGGAAACTGACGGCATCGAGTGCAGCCGCCGCCCTGCTGTTGGGGTCGGCCGCCCTCTCCTATGCGCAAACCAGCTCGACGGTCGGGGCCGGCGGCTCCACCGCCGGCAGCGGCTCGGCCAGCACGGTGCTCGGGACCGGCGGTTCGTCGGCCGGCGCCGCGGGCTCCGGAACCGGCTCGGCCTCGACCCTTGGCGTGGGCGGCGTGACCGCCGGCAACGGGTCCACCAGCCTCGGCATCGGAACCGGCGGCTCGGCCGCGGGCTCGGGCGCCGGGGCGGGCTCGGCCTCGACCCTGGGCGTGGGCGGCGTAACCGCCGGCCGCGGCTCGGCCAGCACCGCCCTCGGCACGGGCGGCTCGGCGGCCGGCGCCGGGAGCGGGACCAATGCCTCGTCCACCCTGGCGGCCGGCGGCTCGACGGCGGGCCGGGGCTCGACCAGCGCGACCGTCGGCACGGGCGCTTCGTCGGCCGGCGCCGGCAAGAGCACCGCGGCGCAACATCGCCCGCCCGCCAAGGGCAAGAAGAACGGCAGCAACAACGCCGCCTACAACCGGTAGTCCTGAGAGAGTGCGGGCACGGCCGCGACGCCGCGCCCGCACCCGCAAACCGGAGGTCCAGCCGTGAACACGGTCCCGCCCCTCGCCGCCGCGCTCCTGCTCGTCGCGGGCGGCGCCAGCGCACAAAGCACCAGCGTGACCGCCGGCCCTGGTGGGACGCTGAACGGCAGCGTCAGCGCCCCCGGGGCCCCGCCCGTGAACGTCCAGGCCGGGCACGGCTCGGTCATCACTGACCGCTGGGACGGCCGCGGGTCCTCGGAGGCTTCGTCGAGCGCCTCGGCCTCGGCCGGACCGGGAGGTGCGGTCACCCGCGCCGGCCCAGGTCGCTCGCTCACCGTGCGCTCGGCGGACGGCGCGTCCTCGAGCAGCGTCTCGGTCAGCGGGGCGGGGCCCAGCGTACTCGCCGGCGCGGGCTCGCCGGGGTCGCGGATCACCACCTCGCCGCCCGCCGGCGCCCGCCGCGGGCCGGCGGCCTGTCCCCGCGACGCCTCGCGGGCCTATCGCGCCAGAACCCACTGCCGGCCCGCCGTCCTGGGCCGGCGATGACCTGCGAAAGGAAAATCCCATGCGCCCCCTTCTTCCGATAGCGGCCCTGATCGCCGGCGCCGCCCTGCTGCTGGCCCCCGCCGCCCTGGCCCAGAGCAGCAGCACCGATACCGCGGTCGGCGGCTCGACCGCCTACACCGGGGCCCCGAACGGCAGCGCCACAGGCGGGACCGGCGGGACCGCCGCGGTGGGCGGCAACAGCGCCTCGACCCTGGGCCTGGGCGGGACCTCGACCCTGAACGGCCAGACCAGCTCGGCGCTCGGGGTCGGCGGCTCGGCCGCCTCGGCGAGCGGCACGACAGCCGCCCGGGCCAAGGTGAACCCCAACCTCAACGGCCAGGCCAAGGCCACCGCCCGCGACGGCGGGACCTTCGCCAAGTCCCAGACCCACACCAAGGTGACCGGCGACGACGTCGCGTCGCGCACCAAGACCATGTCGCACGTCCCCGGCCAGAAGCCGGTGAAGTCGACGACGGTGACCGGGCGGTAGGCCCCGTCCCTCTCGCTGCGGGGAGGGATTGAGCAGCGAGGGTCGCAGGGCCGCGCGGATGTGCTAGACGCTGCGCGCAATGAGCACGCCCCTGAATCGCATCCGCAACTTCTCCATCGTGGCCCACATCGACCACGGCAAGTCGACCTTGTCCGACCGGCTGATCCAGCAGACCGGCGCCCTGACCCAGCGGGAGATGAAGGAGCAGGTCCTCGACTCGATGGATATCGAGCGCGAGCGCGGCATCACCATCAAGGCCCAGACCGTGCGCCTGGAGTACCGGGCCAAGGACGGGGAGGACTATGTCCTCAACCTGATCGACACCCCCGGCCACGTCGACTTCGCCTACGAGGTCTCGCGCTCGCTGGCCGCCTGCGAGGGCAGCCTCTTGGTGGTGGACGCCTCCCAGGGCGTCGAAGCCCAGACCCTGGCCAACGTCTACCAGGCCATCGACAACAACCACGAGATCGTGCCGGTCCTCAACAAGATCGACCTGCCCGCCGCCGAGCCCGAGCGGGTGCGACAGCAGATCGAGGACGTGATCGGGCTCGACGCCTCCGACGCCATCCTGTGTTCGGCCAAGTCGGGGATCGGCATCGCCGAGGTGCTGGAGGCCATCGTCACCCGCCTGCCCCCGCCCAAGGGCGAGGAGAACGCGCCGCTGAAGGCGCTGCTCGTCGACGCCTGGTACGACGCCTACCTGGGCGTGGTGGTGCTGGTGCGGGTGATCGACGGCCGCATCCGCGCCGGCCAGCGCATCAAGATGATGCAGTTCGGCTCGACCCACCTGGTCGACCGCATCGGCGTGTTCCGCCCGCACCGGGTGGACATGGAGGACCTGGGGCCCGGCGAAATCGGCTTCATCACCGCCCAGATCAAGGAAGTGGCCCACGCCGCGGTCGGCGACACCATCACCGACGAGAAGAAGCCGACCGAGCACCCCCTGCCCGGCTTCCGCGAAGTGCAGCCGGTGGTGTTCTGCGGCCTGTTCCCCGTGGACGCGGCCGACTTCGAGGACCTGCGCGCGGCGGTGGGCCGGCTGCGGCTCAACGATTCCAGCTTCAGCTACGAGATGGAGACCAGCGCAGCACTGGGCTTCGGCTTCCGCTGCGGCTTCCTGGGCCTGTTGCACCTGGAGATCGTGCAGGAGCGCCTCTCCCGCGAGTTCAACCTCGACCTGATCGCGACGGCGCCGTCGGTGATCTACAAGATCAGCCTGACCAACGGCGACGTGCTCGAGTTGCACAACCCCGCCGACGTGCCCGACCCGGTGAAGATCGAGTCCATCGCCGAGCCGTGGATCAAGGCCACCATCTTCACCCCCGACGAGTACCTGGGCGCGGTGATCAAGCTGTGCCAGGACCGCCGCGGCTCCCAGCGCGAGCTGTCCTACGTCGGCGCCCGCGCCATGGTGGTCTACGACCTGCCGCTCAACGAGGTTGTGTTCGACTTCTACGACCGGCTGAAGTCGATCTCGAAGGGCTACGCCTCGTTCGACTATTCGATCGAGGAATATCGCACCGGCGACCTGGTCAAGATGACCATCCTGGTCAATTCCGAGCCGGTGGACGCCCTGTCGATGCTGGTCCACCGCAACCGGGCCGAGACCCGCGGGCGCGGCATGGTCGAGAAGATGAAGGAGCTGATCAGCCCGCACATGTTCGTCATCCCGATCCAGGCGGCCATCGGCGGCAAGATCATCGCGCGGGAGACGGTGCGGGCCCTGCGCAAGGACGTGACGGCCAAGTGCTACGGCGGCGACGCGTCACGCAAGCGCAAGCTGCTGGACAAGCAGAAGGCCGGCAAGAAGCGGATGCGCCAGTACGGCAGCGTGGACATCCCGCAGGAGGCGTTCATCGCGGCGCTGAAGATGGACGCGGATTGACCACGGCCGACGACAAGCCGATCCGATATACCCGCCACGTCGCCCAGCGAATGGAGCGGTACGGAATCGCACCGGCCGTTGTCGAGCGAGGGGTGCGAGCGCCCGAGTGGAGCGAGCCGGACCCCGTTTCCCCTGTGCAGCGCCGCTTCGTCATCGCGCCCCGAGCTGCAGGATCGGGTTGTGCGGGTGACGTGCATCGAAGACCAGGACCATATTCGGGTGCTGTCGGTCTTCCCCGACCGGAACGCGAGGCGACCGTATGCGCCCTGAATTGACCTACGACCCCGAAGCGGACGCGGTGTACATCGCGCTCTCCGACTCCCGGCCCCACGAGGGTTCGGAAGTGGCGCCGGGCGTGGTGCTCGATCTCGACGCGGAAGGACGTGTGGTTGGGATCGAGGTTCTGAACGCCAAGACGACCTTGGCGCCGGGCGCTTGGTCGCAGGCGCAAACGCCGGTTCGCAAGAGCCCGCACGCCGCGGAATAACGGCCGGAACGCTTGCCCTCCCCCCGCGCTTAACCGGGACCGCGGGAGGCCCCGATGCTCTATCTGCTCAAGGCGACGTTCAAACCGGGGGTGGAAGCGCAACGGCACGCCATCCATGACGCCTTCAGCGCCCACATCGCGCAGAGCCATCCGCGGGTGCGGCTGGGCGGCTCGCTGCAGGATGAGGCGGGGGGCCGGGTCGGGGTGCTGATCATCCTCGAGGCCGACGACCGCGCCCAGGCCGAGCGCTTCGTCGCCAGCAGCCCCTACACCAAGGCGGGGCTCTACGCGCGCACCGAGATCGAGCGGCTCGACCTCGAGGTCGGGACGCTCGGCTAGGCGGTGGGTCCGAAAGCCTCGTCCTTCGACAGGCTCAGGATGAGGCTTTCTACTGACCTGCCGGCGGTCAAACCGCTCTCACATTCGGCCTCATCCTGAGCTTGTCGAAGGACGAGGCCGTCGCACTCCGGCCCGGCAGCCTATTTCAGGCGCGAGGCGACCTTGTCGATGCCGGCCTTGACGCAGACTTCGTCCTTGTCGCCGCCCGGGGCGCCGGAGACCGACATGGCCCCGATCAGCTCGCCGCCGACCATGAGCGGCAGGGCGCCCTGGCGGACCGTGCCGATCTTGGGGTTGGCCTTGATCGCGGCGTCCATCGCCGGGTCGGTCTTGGACTTGGCCAGCACGTCGCCGCTCGACATCTTGTAGGTGACGACCGCCCAGGTCTTGGTCAGGCCGACCCCCTGGGTGCGCTCGGGCGCGCCGTCGCCGGTCAGGATCACCACCGGCACCCCGGCGGAATCGACCACGGTGGCGGTGGTCTTGTAGCCATTGGCCAGGCAGGTCGCGATGGCGGTCTGGGCCGCCTCGACCGCCAGGGCCGCGGACGGGCCGCGGGCGCGGGGCGGCGGCGGCGGGCCGCCGGGACCCGGAGGACCGCCGGGCGCGGGGACCTGGGCCTGAGCCGAAGCGAACAGGGCGGCGGCGGCGATCAGGCCGAGGGTCAGGGTCTTGGTCATGGGAGGTCCTCCGGGGCGGCCTTGATCGGCCGTCGTTGCCAACACATTGAGCCGCAAAGCCGCCGACTGGCAAGCGCGGGCCCGGCGGGGCTTCGTCCCCGGGCCGGGACGGCTTAAGGGTCGGATGCGACAGGGAGGCGGGCGTCAGTGTCCAGCGGCTGGATGATCGGGGTGATGGTGGAGGCCGGGCGCGACGCCGCCCCGGTGCGCCAGTACTTCGCCGTGGCGCGGGACGACCGCAACCGGGCGGAGTGGGCGGCGGTGGACAGCGCCCTGGCCCTGGGCGCGGTGGCGACCAGCCCGTCGGGCGGAAACGAGCCGGTGGAGGCGGTGGCGCCGCTCTCGGCCGGGACCTGCAAGGCCATGGGGCTGGGCGCGGGCCAGGTGCGGGCGCTGGGACCGCGGTGGCCGCGGCGCTGGCTGGTGCTGCGGTGACGGGGGTGCAGGACTGGAACGGGTGGCTTGGTCCCCCGGTCCGCCTCTCTGGGCGGCCGGAGGACGACGGAATTTATATTGGGATGGGCGATGCTAGGCCGCCGCCGTGTCGTCCTCGTCGGTGTTGGCGGCGCGGACGGTGACGACGGACCTCAGGGCGGCCTCGGCCTCGCCGATGTAGTCGCGGGTCAGGGGCACGGTGTCGACCCGCTTGGCCAGCTGGATCTGGAAGTTCATGTGCCCCAGGTGGCGGAACGAGATCTCGCTCGAGGCCAGGTAGTAGTCCCACATCCGCATGAAGCGGTCGTCGTAGACCGCGTGGATCTCGTCGTAGCGGGCCAGGAAGCGGCTGCGCCACGCCTTCAGGGTCTCGGCGTAATGGACGCGCAGGATCTCGATGTCGGTGATGAACAGCCCCGCCTTCTCGATGCAGGGGATCACCTCCGACAGGGCCGGTACATAACCGCCGGGGAAGATGTACTTGTTGATGAAGGGGTTGGTGACGCTGGGCCCTTCCTTGCGGCCGATCGAGTGCAGCACCATCACCCCGTCGTCGGGGAGCAGGCGCGCGACGTCGTCGAAGAACTCCTGGAAATAGGGCTGGCCGACGTGCTCGAACATGCCGACCGAGACGATGCGGTCGAAGGTTCCGGTCAGGTCGCGGTAGTCGCGTAGCTGGAAGTCGACGCGGTCGGCCAGGCCCCGCTCCTGCGCCCGACGCCGGGCCACGGCCAGCTGCTCCTTGGACAGGGTGACGCCGGTGACCTTGGCCCCCGGCGCCGCCTCGGCCAGGGACAGGCCCAGCCCACCCCAGCCGCAGCCGATGTCGAGCACCTTGTGGCCCGGCTGCAGCAGCAGCTTGGCGGCCAGGTGCGCCTTCTTGGCGGTCTGGGCGTCCTCCAGGCTGGTCTCGGGGGTGGGAAAATAGGCGCAGGAATACTGCATGTCGGCGTCGAGGAAGCGCCGGTAGAGGTCGTAGCTGAGGTCGTAGTGGTGGGCGACGTTGGCGCGGGCCCGCCGGCGGTAGTTCATCTGCTGCAGCCGGCGCTTGATCGCCAGCTCGGCGACGCGCAGGGGGTTCCGGCTGCGGCGGCGCGAGCCCATGTTGCGGCCGAGCAGCTCCATCAGGACGCCCATGTCGCCCTGCTCGATCACCAGCGAGCCGTCCATGTAGCATTCGCCGAGCGCCAGCTCGGGCTGGCGGCCGAGCCGCCCCACCGCGCCCGGGCCCAGTCGCACCCGGACCGGCTCGCCGGAGCCGTCGCCGTAACGGCCGGTGCGGCCGCCCGCTTCGACCACCGTCAGGTCGCCGACCTTGATCAGCCGCTTCAGAAAGGCGTCAAGCAAGCGTCACCCCCGTGTTCCGTTGTGCAGGCGGGTGCATTATGCCGCAAGCTAAACGGGCGCGGCCAGACCCGCCCCATCAATTGTGAGCTTCGAGCCACAGGCAGGACGGATTGATGCGCGCGCTGGGGGTTATGGGTTGGGATCTGGCCGCGCTGGGGGTGTTCGCCCTGTGCTGGGTGGCCTACGAGCCGCTGCTGCGGCTGCTGGCGCGGGGCCGCCACGTCATCAACGGCGACATGGTTGCGGTCCGCCGGGGCTGGATGCGCCAGATGATGGACCGGCCGACCATGCGGCTGCTGGACAGCCAGCTGATCGGCCACGCCCTGAACACGGCCTCGTTCTTCGCCTCCTCGAACCTGATCCTTATCGCCGGGGCGGCCGGGGTGCTGTTCGGCGGCGAAGGGGCCTATCGGCGGATCGAGGCCACGCCGCTGCTGGCCGAGACCACCCCGACGTTGTTCGGGCTGAAGCTGGCCCTGGTGGCCGTGACCCTGGCGCGGGGGCTGTTGTCGTTCATCTGGGCGATCCGCCAGCTCAACTACTGCGCCGCGGTGATCGGGGCGGCGCCCCGCGACGCGCCCGAGCCGGCGGCGACAGCCTATGCCGAGGCCGCCGCGGCGGTGCTGACCCCGGCCCTGTCGGCCTCCAACGCCGGGGTGCGAGGCTATTATTTCGCCCTGGCCGCCACCGCCTGGTTGTTCGGCCCCCTGGCCTTCGCCGCCGCCACCCTGGGCGCGGTGGCCCTCTTGGCCTGGCGCCAGGCCTTCTCCCCGGCCGCCCACGCCGTGCGCAAGGTCCGCGCGCTGCTGGAGGGTGTTTCCGCGGCCGACTAGAGGCCCAATCCCCGCCGGGCTTTGGCCGTCAGCTTGGCCGCGACCAGGGCGTGGGCCTGGGCGAGGTAGGCCAGGAGGTCGGCGTCCGGCAGGGCGTCGGGCCCCCTGAGCTGCACCCACTTGGCCCGGGCGAGGTAGGGGGCGGGGCGGGCGACGCCGTCCTCGACCAGGAGCTCGAAGGCCATGTCCGAGGCCTTGAAGCCGTAGGTGGGCGCGGGGTCGTCGGTACTGCCGGCCACGGCGAACATCCTGGCGCCGACGGTGTAGACCCGGTCGGCGCCCCATTTGACGTCGAAGGCCGCCCCCGGCAGGGCCAGGGCGGCGGCGTGGAACCGGGCGAGGTCCACCCTCAGACCTTCAGGCCGACGGGGCAGCTCACCCCC